>NZ_JASHKA010000029.1 GCF_030732845.1 Roseibium sp. MMSF_3544 | reverse complement strand
CGTACGGTCCTCAACATCCGCCGAAACAGACTTCCCGTTCAAAACCATCGATACCTTCGACATAAATTCCTCTCCCTATCGAAGTTTCCGGGCCCTGCGAACAGGGCCCTGGATCCTGCCAACCCGGTCTGTCACCGGTGTCTGATTGAATTCATCCTGCCGGCCTGTCCGGCACCTAGTCCCTTCCGTCGTTAAATAAGAAGCGCCAGGACGACGACCAGTACACCAAGAGCCAGAAGTCCCCAGACCATTGGGCCACCGAAGACCTTTGTGTCGTCGGCTGCGCTCGGAGTTTCAGTTTCGGCCGATACGGCCGTCTCCACCGGGCGCGCGGGCTGGCTTGCAGCTCCAGCATCCGCACCCGAGTCAAGTGCCGCGACTGCTGCAGGTGCCGCCTCGGGCTTGCTCTCGGCCTCCGTCGCGGGTGGTCCGGCAACGGTTTCTGAAAATTTGGTGAAAAAGTCCTCGGCCATTTTGCGGGCTGTCGAGTCGATCAACCGGCTGCCGAGCTGTGCCAGCTTGCCGCCGACCTGAGCCTTCGCGGAATACTCAAGCATGGTACCGCCGTCCGCCTCGCTCAGCTTGACGTCGGCGCCGCCTTTTGCAAACCCGGCAACACCACCCTTGCCTTCGCCGGTGATCGTGTAGCTTTCCGGAGGATTGATATTCTCAAGCGTCACAGCGCCCTTGAACTTTGCCTTGACCGGTCCGATCTTGGTCGTGACCTGGGCATTCATTTCCGTGTCCGATGTCTTTTCAAGACTGTCGCAACCCGGGATACAGGCCTTCAGGACTTCCGGATCGTTCAGCGCACGCCACACCTCTTCGCGGCCCGCCGGTATCAGCTGGTTGCCCGAAATATCCATAGTGCTCCTCCCACCTGAATATCTTCAAAAATCAGGAACACTAGAAAAGAACAGCAGCGGACGGCTGTACACTGTACTTTAGGTCGGGTTGTGCTCAGCTTTACAAGGCTCGCGTTCTAAAGCTACAAATTGAACACGGAGACGGACATCCCGACGACAAGGGAAGCCGGACCCCGGGAGGAGAGATTGAACCCAAGCTTCGGGACGCGGCATGAGTGCGGCGTGGCTGTTCTGACGACCAGCCAGCCGGAAGAACAGTCTTTCTGGGCTGAACTCGGGAAAGCTGCCCGGTCCGGGCAGTTTGCGCTTGGCTTGTTGTTTTTTTCCCAAGATCGTTTCCCGCCCCAACTGGTCAAAACCCGGATGGCGGAACACGCGTCCGGGCTGCCATATGCAGCCTGCTCGACAGCCGGCGAGATCGGCGGCCAGCAAGAAGACACCGGCCAGTGCATGGCCGTGTTGTTCCCGAAAGACCACTTTGTTGCCACCGCCGTGCGGATCGAGGGGATCCGCTCAACTGGCTTCGACCGTATCGTCGCCCAGGTCAAGGAAGCGCGGCAGACCTTCGAATCCGTAAGCGGTACAAACGGCAACACTCAGGAAACCGGCGACATCTTTGCCCTTTGCCTCATCGACGGCATGTCTGTCGTCGAGGAAATGGTCACCGCCGCGCTGCACTGGGCGTTAGAGGACATTCCCCTTTTGGGAGGCTCCGCCGGAGACAGCATGCGCTTCACCAGAACCTCGCTGATCCTGAATGGCGAGGTCGGAGACGATTGTGCGATTGTCCTGTTTTTCCGCAGCAAGGTGCCGTTCAAGATCTTCAAGACTGACAATTTTGTGCCAACGGAGCGCAAGCTGGTCGTGACTAGGTCCGATCCGGAGCGGCGCATCATTTACGAGTTCAATGCGGCGGAGGCCGCGACGGAATATGCGCGCGCCGTCGGGATAGACCCGGGCGCGTTGTCGCCGATGAGCTTTGCCTCCCATCCGCTGGTCGTGCGTGTCGGCGGCGAATATTACTGCCGGTCTGTCCAGAAGGTGAACCCGGACGGTTCCCTGTCGTTTTTTTGCGCGATCGACGATGGCATCGTCCTGACGGTTGCAGAGCCGACCGGCATGACCCGGTCCACGAACGAGGCATTTGAAAATGTGGTCAGCGAAATCGGCGATGTCGATTTCGTTCTCGGATTCGATTGCGTCCTGAGGCGCATTGATGCGCAAAACCGCCAGGCAACGCAGCGGATCCAGAAAATTTATCAGAAATACAATGTCGTCGGGTTCAACACCTACGGCGAACAGTACTTGTCGATGCATCTCAACCAGACCTTTACCGGAATTGCCTTTGCGCGGTTGTCCGGAAACGCGGGAGACGCGGTATGAGCCTGTCCGATATTGATGACGTGATCCGCCTGCAAAAGATCAATTCTGCGCTTGTCGACCGGGTTGAACAGGCCATGGACCAGCAACGAAACGCGTTCTCGCTTTTTCAGACGGCGATCTCGCTGGAAGGCCAGGTCAGGCGGCGGACCGACGAGCTGACATCCGCGCTGCGACGGCTCGAGGAAACCAATATCGAACTGGCCGAGCAGAAGGACATATCCGAGCGCGCAAACCGGTCGAAGACACAGTTCCTGGCCGCGGCCAGCCACGACATTCTGCAGCCGCTGAACGCCGCGCAATTGACGATTTCCTCGCTCTATGACCTGCAGGTGTCGGAACAGGCCCGCTCCATGGTCAGCCAGGTCGAACGCTCGCTCGATACGATGAACGAACTGCTGCGAACGCTCCTCGACATTTCCCGACTGGACGCCGGTGTCACCACACCACGTTTCGCATCGGTGCCGATCCCGCCGATACTCGCCAGCCTGTTGTCTGATCTGCGCCCGATCGCGGAGAAAAAAGGGCTGCGCCTGCGTGTTGCCGTAACCAATGACTGCGTCTACACGGACCGCCTGATGCTCCGGCGCGCGCTCCAGAACCTGATCACCAACGCCATCCGCTACACGGAACGCGGTGGTGTCCTGATCGGAACCCGCAGGCATGGGGACGACATCTCCATTGAGGTGATCGATACGGGCGCCGGAATTCCGGAAGACCAGCAGGAGAAAATCTTCGAGGAGTTTCACCGCGGGCCGCTGACGCATGGAGATGCAGAACACGGGACCGGTCTGGGACTGGGACTTGCCATTGTCCGCCGGCTGGTGACAGCGCTCAAGCACGATGTCTCGGTGCGTTCAACACCGGGCAAGGGGAGTATCTTCCGCATTCGGGCAAAGCGCGCGGAGGCTCCGCCTTCGGTGGTGAATGCCGCACCGGTTGCTCCGGCCACACTGCCCACAAACGCGAATCTAGCCGGCAAGAAGATACTGGTTATTGAGAACGATCCGGCCGTTCTTGAGGCCATGGAAGGGCTTCTGGCAAACTGGGGTTGTCAGTACAGGATCGCCCGCTCGACGCCCCAGGCCATTGATGCGCTCGAGGGAACGACCTGGTTGCCCGATTTGATTATTGCAGATCACCATCTGGACTTCGGACATTTGGGTACCGACACGCTGGAGCGCCTTTTCGACCTGCTGCCAGTGCGTGTTCCGGCTATCCTGGCAACCGCGGACGCGTCGCAGAGTGTTACCGAGCGCGCCAGGCATCTCGGTGTCGAACACCTGCCGAAACCTGTGAAGCCCGCTCAACTTCGCGCGCTGGCAACACACCTGATCAATTCCAGCAAGTAACCGTGCCGGGGACCTGATCGCGCAGCCAAGCGACCTGAACGGCGAAGTCGGTAACACACAAACTCTAGCTGTGATGCCGGAGGGACCTGGTGTCCTGATTTGATGTGGCACTTGTGTCGAAGGGATCAGCGGTGCCGAGCGCTTCGAGTTTCTTGACCTCGATCACGGCCTGGGTCCGGCTCGAAACACATAATTTGCGAAGAATTTCCGAGACATGAGCCTTCACGGTGGTTTCGCCGACCTGGAGCTCATAGGCAATCTGTTTGTTCAGCAAGCCGTTGCAAATCATCTGAAGGACGCGGATCTGCTGTGGCGTCAGGCTGGACAACCGTTCGATCATCTTGCGCGTCTGATCGTCAAGCGGTTCGTCGTCCGCATCATTGTAGTCGTCCGGCAGGTAAGTAGCGCCATTCATCACCTGCTGGATGGCGTTCGCCAGGGTGGTTTTCTTCGAAGATTTCGGGATGAAACCGGCTGCGCCGTAGGCCATGACCTGGGCGATGATCGGCGGGTCTTCCGCTCCGGAGACAACGACCACCGGCAGGCGGGGATAATGTGTTCTCAGATGCAGAAGTCCGTCCATGCCCTTCACACCCGGAATGGACAGATCCAGAAGCGCAAGGTCGAAGCCTGCATCGTCGTCCAGCAACTCACAGGCATCATCGAGCGAAGCCGCATCAAGCGTATCTGAATTCGGGTAGGCGAGTTCCACAGCACTGTGAAGCGCTTCCCGGAACAGGGGATGATCATCAATGATCAGGAACTTGGTGACGCTGTCGCTTTCAATTGACATGACCCTCTCCTCCCGGTCCGGAACAATTGTGTCGAGCAGTTCTTGCACGCAAACAGCCGGGTTTACGCGAAGGCTTCCGGCGGAACACCGCCGGAAGCCTTGAGCTGTTGCGATTTAGTTCGAAGATGCCAACTGTTTCGGCAGTTTGAACACCCAGATCGAACCGCCCTGGTTGAGGTAATTCACCTTCTTGGCGACTTCGCCGCCCCACAGCGGAACCGCACCGCCCCATCCGGAGGCAATGGCGATGTATTGCTCGCCATCCATGTCCCACGTAATTGGCTGGCCAACGATACCGGAACCGGTCTGGAAGGACCAGAGCTCCTCGCCGGTATCCGCATCAAAGGCCTTGAACTGGCCTTCCGGCATTCCGGTGAAGACAAGGCCACCGGCAGTGGTCATCACGCCGCCCCACAGGGGTGCGTTGTTTTTGTGTTCCCACTTGATCTCACCGCTGTTCGGATCGATTGCCTTCAGAGACCCGATATAGTCTTCGAAGATCGGCTTGATGGTGAACCCGGATCCAAGATAGGCCGCGCCTTTCTTGTAAGTGATCGGCTCGTTCCAGATGTCCATGCCCCACTCGTTCGACGGCACATAGAAGAGGCCGGTATCCGGATTGTGAGCCATCGGCATCCAGTTCTTGCCGCCCAGGAACGAGGGAACCGCGAAGACGACCTCGCCCTTCTTGCCGTCGGCTGCCTTGCTCGGATCGCCCGGGCGGTTGGCTTCGACGAAGTTCGGACGGCCGTCCTCACCGATACCGTCCGCCCAGCTGATCTGCTTCACAAACGGCCACGCGTTGACGAACGCCCCGTCTTCCCGGTTGAGGATATAGAAATATCCGTTCCGGTCAGCGGTCGCGTAGCGCTGGTTGCCCTCGGCATCTACAAACGGGATCACTTCGTTCACACCGTCAAAATCCCAGCCTTCGCGCGGGGTCGTCTGGTAGTGCCACTTGATGTCGCCGTTTTCCGGGTTGATCCCGATCCGCGAGGCTGCATAGAGGTTGTCGCCTTCCGTACCGCTCGGGTTGCCTGCACCACGCAGCCAGCTGTTCCATGGTGCCGGATTGCCTGCGCCGAACACGAGCGTGTTCGTGTCCTGATCATACGTCCCGCCAAGCCAGGTCGCGCCACCACCGGTTTTCCAGAGATCGCCCGGCCAGGTCGCGTTCAGCGTGCCGGTCATGGTGCTGTCTTCACCCTTGAAGGTTCCCATGTGGCCTTCGATCACCGGCCGCGTCCAGACCAGCTCACCGGTTTCCGCGTCACGGGCCTGCACTTCGCCGACAATGCCGAATTCACCGCCCGAGTTACCCGTGATGACAAGACCGTTCACGATGACCGGAGCGGCCGTATAGGAATAACCGGCCTTGTAATCGGCGATTTTCTTGCGCCAGACCACATCGCCGGTCTTCAGATCAAGCGCCACGATCCGCGCATCCAGCGTCCCGAAATAGATCTTGTCGCCGAAAATAGCTGCACCGCGGTTGACGACGTCGCAGCACGGCAAAATGCCCTCGGGAAGGCGGGCGTCATATTGCCAGATCTCTTCGCCGGTCTTGACGTCGATGGCGTAGAGCCGCGAGTAGGACCCCGTAATATACATCACGCCGTCATAAATCAGTGGTTGCGTTTCCTGGCCGCGCTGCTTTTCACCGCCCAGTGAAAATGCCCAGGCCGGCACCACGTTCTTGACGTTGTCCTTGTTGATGATCTTGAGCGGCGAATAGCGCTGCTGGTCCCGGCCCATGCCGTTGGTCAGAACGCTGCTGGTGGTCGCCTGATCGTTCGCCAGATCCTCTTCCGTCACATCGGCGTGTGCCCCGGTCATAGCGAGTGCACTGACCGCTGCCATTGCGAATAACTTCCTCATCCTGTCTCCTCCCAGGTTCAGTTCGGACCGGGCGACGCGTCCTGAATGCGGACAAACACACGTAGCCGCCACCTCCCTCATTTTCAGTCTAGTGGAAAGGTTGGCGCCCGAGAATTGCACCATAGTGCACCTTCTGAACCGCAGAATTCAGGGATTCTGCGTAGGTGCACTGCAACAAATGCGGAAAACCGAGCGCGAAGGCTCCGATTTCCGGATCTAAGGAGATTTGACAATAGATGACTGGCTGGCATTTCCGGTCAAATTGGGTGCCAGTTCCGACCGAAAGTCCAATTCATTGACCGCGTGTGCCTGCTAAGCTGAAGGTAAATATCATCGGGAGGAAATCATGCATCGGCTTGCCAAACTGTTCGCTGCCGGACTTGCGTGCCTTGCCCTGAGCGGCCAGGTTCACGCGGGCGAGAAACCTGTCCTCAAGGCAGCTGTACTGAAGGTTGGGACGGTGAACTGGGAGCTTGATACGATCAAGCACAACGGTCTCGACACCCAGAACGGATTTAAACTTGAGGTTGCTGGCCTTGCCGGAAATCCGGCTACCCGTATCGCGTTTCAAGGTGGCGAAGCCGATATCGTCGTTGCCGACTGGCTGTGGGTCGCGCGCCAGCGTGCGGACGGACACGACTATGTCTTCGTGCCCTATTCCAAATCCGTTGGCGGTCTGATGGTGCCCAAGGACAGCGAGGCCCAGACCCTTGAGGATCTCGCCGGTCAGAAGATTGGCATCGCCGGCGGTCCGGTTGACAAGAGCTGGCTGATCCTGAGGGCCTTTGCGGAGCAGGAATACGGCATCGACCTTGCCGCCGAAACCGAGCAGGTCTTCGGCGCACCACCGCTGATTTTCAAAAATGCACTCTCCGGCGAGACCGCAGGCGCAATAAACTTCTGGCATTTCGGTGCAAAAATGAAGGCAAAGGGCATGCGGGAACTGATCTCCGTTTCAGACGCCGCCAAGGCTCTCGGCTTAAATCCGGAGACTCCCCTGCTCGGGTACGTCTTTCATGGCGAGATGCTGAAGGAGCAGCCCGATCTGGTCCGCGGTTTCATGGCAGCCTCAAGAGGCGCAAAAGATATCCTGGCGAACGACCCGGAAGCCTTCGACCGGATCAGGCCGCTGATGCGCGCAAAAAGCGACGCGGATTTTGAAGCGCTGAAAGCCGGTTTCGTTGCGGGAATTCCCGCCCCAGGCCCGGTGAACGAGGAAGAAGCCGAACGCATGCTCGAGGTCATGGCACGGCTCGGTGGCGAGAAACTCGTCGGGTCCGCAACAACCTTGCCGGAGGGTGTGTTTGTCATTCCGGAAGGCTGATCCCCGGACAGCCGGCTCCATCAGGGTCCGGCTGATTTCCCTCGGCCTGCTGGTGGTCGGATGGTGGGCCTTTGCTGTTGCCTTAGCAGATCCGGAGATCCTGCCCTCACCATTGGAAATCGCGAGGCTCACGGCAAGGGAGCTCTTCAACGGCCCCTTGCTCTATAACCTCGGCGTCACTCTGGGGCGCGTTGTCGCCGCCTTCATTCTGGCGATGGCTATCGGAACTGTGGCTGGTCTTGTCATGGGAAGACGCAAGGCCGTCGACACCTGGCTCGATCCCTGGCTCCTGTTTTTCCTGAACCTGCCCGCGCTCGTCACCATCGTGTTGTGTTACCTCTGGATCGGCCTGACCGAAGTCGCGGCGATCACGGCCGTTGCCATCAACAAGATCCCGATGGTGACGGTGCTCATTCGGGAAGGCGCACGCACGTTCGACCCAGCCCTCGACGACATGTCCCGCATCTTCCGGGTACCCCGCATCACGCGCCTTCGGCACATCATCGCGCCGCAACTGGCGCCCTATTTCGCCGCGAGCGCGCGCACCGGAACGGCCCTGATCTGGAAGATCGTTCTTGTCGTCGAATTTCTCGGACGGTCAAACGGTGTCGGCTTTCAGATCCATCTTTATTTCCAGCTCTTCGACGTTGCCATGGTGCTGACCTATGCCTTGTCGTTCATTGCCGTGATGCTGACGATCGAGTTTGCAATCCTTCAGCCCTGGGAGCGCCGCGCGAGCCGGTGGCGGCAGGCATGATCGAGATCGACATCCGCGAAAAATCCTTCGGCGAGCACGACGTTCTTGGAAACGTCCGTCTGGAAATCGCTGCGGGAGAATGCATGGCCGTGCTTGGCCCGTCCGGTATCGGCAAAACAACACTGCTCCGGATCGCCGCAGGTCTCGAGGATGACTTTCAAGGCAAGGTCGTTCGGCCAGGACGCATCGCGATGGTATTCCAGGAACCGACCCTTCTGCCCTGGCGAAGCGCGGCGGACAACATCCAGCTGATTACCAATGTCCCGGTGGAAGACGTGAAAGACGCTCTTGAGCGGGTCGGCCTGACCGGAAAGCAGAACCACTTTCCCGACCAGCTTTCCCTCGGTCAAAGACGGCGCCTTTCCCTTGCGCGGGCCTTTGCGGCGAAACCGGACTTTCTGGTTATGGACGAGCCCTTTGCCTCGCTGGACAAGGACCTCGCCCGCAACATGATCGATCTGACGGTGGAGCTTTTGAAAGACACGCAGATCGCAACGCTCCTTGTGACGCATTCGGAAACCGAGGCAGGCGCGCTCGCCACCAAGGTGTTTCGGCTTGAAGGCCAGCCAGCGATGCTGACGCCGACTGAAGTCTCCAGCTGAACACGCCTTCAACAAACGCTAACGGCGTTTTGAGTTGGCGCGCCCGAAGGCAAACCATAGTGTTTGTGCCTCGAGCAATCCGGAGATGCGATCCTTGCAAAAATCAGTTCTGGCGGCGGCAACCCTGATGTTCCTGTTTGGCGGCATCGGCACGGCAAGCGCCGAAAACCAGCCGGTCCATCCCTGTGGCCTCGAGACTGCCTGCAGCGCAGCTGAAAGACCTTACCGCGCCAAGCCGCCCGAAGGCTGGGACGGTGTAAAGCCGCTGCCGGTTCTGATCCATTTCCATGGCTGGAAACGCGATTCCAAGCACCCGCTGAAAAACCCGAAGGTCCTGACTGCAATCAATGAGAACGGAGCCTTGCTGGTGGCTCCTGAAGGACTCAACAGGACCTGGGATTTCTGGAACCGCGACAATCGCGATGTCCCGTTCGTTCGCGCCGTCATCGAGGATGTGGCGCAGCACTATCCGATCGACAGGAGCCGCATCTATGCAACGGGTTTTTCCTACGGCTCGGCGATGGCCTGGCGCACGGCCTGTGACGCTGGCGACCTGATCGCGGGCATCTTGCCGGCGGCAGGAACGCTCTACCGCCAGGAAAGCATTACTTGTCCGACCGGGCCGATGAACGTGATGTATGTGCATGGCTTCAAGGACAATGTCATGGACTTGCCCCTCGCCGCGGACGGCAACCCGAATGTGGCGGTCGACCTGTGGCGGCGTACCAATCTTTGCGCGGCGGAACCGGACGGCAAGGAAACCTTGAACGGGCACGACTGCCTCGTCTGGTCGACCTGCCAAAGCGGCCGGGAGGTGATGCTTTGCCTGCACGAGCGCGGCCACATTGTTCCAAAGGGCTGGATTGCTGCTGCGCTGGAGCGCGCGCTCACAAAGTATCGACTGGGTGAGCGCACCCTGGGTCAGGCCGAGGTCAAGGCCCAAGGCGCAACTGCAAAGCAGTAATCGACTTGAACTGAAACCTAACGGCTATGAGGTACGGCCCCTAGTAGATCCGCTGGAACTTCCATTCGTCCGCATCCGGCGTCACGGACTTCCAGTCGTAGCCCTCGTTTTGCAGCTCCTTGGCCGTTTCAAATCCCTGTTCGGCGGACCGGTCGATATAGCTTTTGCCGAGGTCTATATCCTGGTCGACGCCATAGCCGCGAAGCAGATTCAGTCCGTGATTGAACTGCCCAACCGGATCGCCTGCGTCAGCCGCCTTTTTGTCCCAGTTCGCTGCTGCTGCCGGATCTTCGTTCTCCCCAAGACCGTTCTGGTTCATGTAGGCCATCCAGGTCATGGTGCCCGTCCAGCCCTTGTCCGCGCAGGTCTGGAAGATCCGCCGGGCGGCCTCGTGGTCGCCCTTCTTGGTCAACAGGTACCCTTGAGCGCAAACGACCATGTCGACGTCGCCCTCCAAAGCGCGGGAGAGCGATTTGCTCAGGCTCATCTCGTCCGGATTGAGCGTACCGCCGTCGTCGGCTTCTTCAGCCAGGGCAGCCTGACCGAACGTTCCTGCCACCAGCAATATCGAAGCAACTAAAGTTTTCATGCCCGGGCCTCCTGTTTGAAAAAACCGTCCCGATGGTCGTTCAGGCTTTCCGCCTGACAATGCCGCGGGACGGATCATACCCCCAAAGACTGCCAAAGAGAAAGATTGCAAAGGCCAGCAGGACCCACAAAAGGGCCATCCAGTCGACCTGGCCGTAGAGCGCAAAGCGAATGAGTTCGACACCGTGCGAAAACGGGTTGAAGGCGCAGATATCTCGCAGGATGGTCGAGGCCTCCGCCATCTTCCACAGCGGGTAAAGCGCGGTGGACAAGAAGAACATCGGAAAGATGACGAAGTTCATCACGCCCGCGAAATTTTCCAGCTGGTTGATCGTACTCGACAGCAAGAGCCCCAGCGCACCCAACATCAACCCGTTCAGGATAAGCGCCGGCAGAATGGCCAGATAGCCCGCCGGTGAGAAGGTGATCCCAGTGACGGCGGCGATCGCCAGAAAGGTATAGACCTGAAAGATCGAAATGGTCGTGCTGGCGAAGAGCTTGCAAAACAGCAGCCACCAGCGCGGGATAGGGCTGGTCAACAATAGGCGCATCGATCCCATCTCACGGTCATAGACGAGACTGAGCGAGGACTGCATGCCCGAAAACAGCTGGATCATGCCGCAAAGACCGGGAACGATATAGATCTCGTAGGTGATGTAGGTCTGATACGGCGGTTGAATGGAAAGGCCAAGCGCTGCCCTGAACCCCGCCGCGAACACAATCAGCCAGACCAGAGGTCGTACGATGGCAGCGAGAAACCGGCCGCGCTGCGATACGAACCGCAGCGCTTCGCGGTGAACAATGGCAACCAGACAGACAAGTGCTGCTTTCATTGGCTGCCTCCGGTCAGTTCCAGAAAGCTCTCATGCAGGGAAGACTGCCCGGCAATTCCCGCCGCGCTCCCTTCTGCACAAATCTCGCCCCGATGGAGCACGACGAGATGATCGTTGTCGCGCACTTCGTCGACCAGATGCGTTGCCCAGAGCACCGTCAGATCCTGCTCGTTCGCAAGATCGTGCACATGATCGGTGATCGAGCGTCTCGTCGCTGCGTCTAGACCGACAGTCGGCTCGTCCAGCAGCAAGACCGCCGGACCATGGATCAGCGCCCGCGCAATCTCCATGCGCCGCCTGTGCCCGCCGTTAAGTGCCCTGACTTTCTCGCCCGCGCGTTCCGCCATCTGAACGCGATCCAGCGACGCAGCGATCCTCCTGTCGGCCTCTTTGCCGGCAAGCCCGTGAAGGGCAGCGAAATACTTCAGGTTGCGCACGACGGTCAGGTCAAGATCGAGCGTTGGCTGCTGAAAGACCACACCGATCCGCGCCAGCGCCTCACCCGGCTTTCGCGACAGCGAATGCCCGTCGACTTCGATTTCGCCGGTGTCCGGCACAAACAGGCGCGTCAGAATGGAAAACAAAGTGCTCTTCCCGGCACCGTTCGGGCCGAGAAGAGCGCAAAATGTTCCTTTTTGCAGCGAAAAGCTGATGTCGTTCAGAGCCGTTTTCTTGCCATAGCGATGGGTAATGCCCTGGACGCTCAGGCGGGTTGTCACTTGATGGTTATCTCCACCTTCTGAAGGTCGCTTCCCGGGACGCCGAAATCATAGGTTCCAGGTTTGATCGCCAGGAAGCTGATCTCTGCCGTGCCGGCCTCGTCGAACTCAAGGCTGTCGACCCCGAGCGGGCGAATCTCGATACCTTCAATTACGATCTCGTCGATCCAGATCGCCCGGAAGAAACCGGCACCGTTGAGCGCGAGTTCCTGGCTGCCGTCAGCCTCGATTTCGATCTCATAGTAGGTTCCGGATTTCAGTTCCAGTTTGCCGCTTTCGTTGAGCGGCATGCCTGCGGAGAGCGTCAGCGGTGACAGGTCCTCGCGGTTTTTGCTGGATAGAATCCCGGCGTTGCCAAAGGCTGGTGCATCATCGTCGTCATCGTCGCTGTCGGCCAGGACAGGCGCTGTCAAAATGGCGAAGGTCGTCATAAAGGCGAGCAAGACTCTCATGTGTTTCCTCCCGATTGAACTCAGTTTGTCGGCCGGTATGCCGCGCCCCAGGGGAAGCGCCCGACCTTGATGCTTTTGATGGGTTCCAGTTTTTCCACGTCGATCACGGTGACATCGCCGGAAACGCCGTTGGTGGTGAACAGAAGGCTCTCGTCACCGTTGAACGACATGTGCCAGACGCGCCGTCCAACGAGGATGTAATCCGTCACCTCGTAGGTTTTCGGATCGACAACAGCGACGTGGTTGGACGGTCCAAGAGCGACAAAGACGTGCTTGCCGTCCTTGGTCATTTCGAAACCCACCGGCTGAACGCGATCCGGATGAATGCCCTGGATCTCGAAATTGATCTTGGCCTTTTCTTCCTGGCTTGCGCGGTCGAACACTGTGATCGTGCCGCCGATCTCCGAACTCACCCAAAGCTCCGTGCCGTCATGCGTGAATTCGGCGTGGCGCGGGCGCTGGTCGACAATCGTGTTGGCAAAAAGCTCCTGGGTTTTTGTGTCGATCCAGTGCGCCATGTTGGTGGTTTCGGACGTGGTGATCGCAATGTCCCCATCCGGTGACACCGCCATGCCTTCCGGTTCGATGCCGACATCGATCTGCGCAATGACCTTGCGGGTTTCGGTATCGACCACGGTTGTGATCGCGTCGTCCTCGTTGGCGATATAAAGATGCCTGTTGTCCGGATGGAGGACGAATTGCTCGGGATCTTCGCCGGAGGGCAGTTCATGCAGGACCTTGCCGGTTTCCGGATCGATCACCTGCACGGTGTCGCTGTCGGAGGCGCACAGGTAAAGCACCGAATGATCGATGGCGAAGGTGATGCCCCGCGGGCGCTCACCAACCTCGATTGTCCGCACGACCTCGAGCGTCTCGATATCGATCACGCTGATCGTGTCGTCCTTTTCGTTGGACACCCAGATTTCATCTGCGACGGCAACGGAAAGTCCCATTCCCATCGCAAGTCCGGCGATCTGCCAAAGAATGCGCATGTTTCACTCCCCAAATGCGGTGCAGGCGCTTTCCGCCTCGTCTATTCCGAGCGTATCAAGCTCGGTTCGTTGATGAAGAAATCCTTCGAGCGGCGCCTGGGTCGCCACTGCCCGGGGATGCACCAGCGGAATCGGCTGGCGCATCTGGCCGTTCCAGGTCCGGAACGTGAGCGGCCTGCCCTTGAAACCGGCAAGTTCGAACTTGTCGGAAAGAAGGTACTCGCGGATGACACCTGGCTCCGCCTGATTGGTTCGCGTCACGGCTTCCCCCAGCGCGCGCATGGCAACCCAGCTCGCATAGTCGACAGGCCTCATCGGCCGGTCCGCTTCCTCTTCGAACCGGTTCTGAAGCTGCGCGGCGCCCCATTGCTCCACTGTCCTGTCCCAGGCCGTCGCCACCAGTCCTTCCGTCCCTGCCACAGGACGCGGTTCCCATGTGCTGAACGGCACGTATCGGCCGAAATCATCCGTTTCGTCCGCGACAATCAGAAGATCATGTTCGGGAAAATCCTGCGTGAAGAGCGGCAGTTCCTGGAACGCATTGCGGCGCATGTCCGCATCGACATCCCACTCCTTGACCTCGCGGATGCGCACGCCGAACTTTTGCGCCGACTTTTGCAGCGCGTCAGCATAGGCCTTGTCTTTCGGATTGGGTCCGGAAATGACCACCCAGTCCGTCCACTTCTTGCGCACACCGAACTGGGCAAGCGCATCCGTCAGCATCGCCCTTGACGGCAAGGTGTGAAGGATATTCCTCCGGCACGCATTGCCCCTCAAATCGACATCCGGTGCACTGGCATTGAAGAGGATTGCACCTTCCGCCTCGGGCAGGTCCGCAAGCGCGAGCAACTTTTCCTGCGGAGCCTTTACGATGATGAATGGTGTCAGCGACAGCAGCTCGCGCGCGGCACTTTCAAAATCGCCGCCCTCGTCGACAATCCGTGTTTCCAGAGAGTAGGTCTGCTTCAGAAAACGACCGGTCGTCGCATTGTCCTTTAGGCCAAGTTCAGCGCCTGCAAGACCCTCGTTTTCGGGGATCGGGTCGAGGTTGGAGAGCACCGGAGGTTGTGGTTCAATTTGCTCAAGATAACCGATTGCAACCGCCACCTCACCATACGCTGCACCGCAATAAAGCCATACAAGCACTAAGTAATTCGCGATCAATCTGGCAATCATACAACCCTCTCCCATGACCCGAATACGCGCAGTGCAGCAATATTTTCTAGGTTAGGCTGATTGTAACCACATCGGCTGGAAAACGAGACTTGTCCCTTGGTACAATAGCGCCCCTGCCAGAGCTGTGCGTATCTAAGTTCGACGATCTCGGGAGGAGAGAACTCATGAATTTACGCAAATGTATGCTGGGCATCTTTGCGGCTGGGACCGCGCTTTCCCTGACATCCATCGATCCGATGGGCCGGGTTGAAGCACATGGCGATGTGGCACCTCAGGCCGTCGACACGGCCGGTCTTCCTGACCTCGGCGAAGAGTGGCTCGCGGAGAACCCCTGGCGGGATCCGGACAACGAGTTTTGGGCGCTTGCCATCAGCATCGGTGCATCAGGCTACAACCAGAATTGCGCTCGCTGCCATGGCCTGGAAGTCATTTCCGGTGGTCTCGCACCGGACCTTCGTTACCTGGAAGCTGACGACTTCGGCGACGAATGGTATCTGGAACGCTATCAGAACGGCTATACCCAGAACGGCATTACCAAGATGCCGGCTTTTGGCGAACTTCTCGGGCAAGAAGCTGCCTGGGCCATCCGCACCTACGTTGAAACCCGTCCGGATGAAGGCGCGCTCGATCCTCATTCGGATCGGCTGAAGGCCATTCGGGATGAAATCAAGGCATTGGCGGACAAAGCGACACCAGCTGCAGAAGTAGAAGGTACCATCGCACCGCTGCGCGCAGAGATGGAAGAAATTGCCAACTCACTGGAGACCGGCTCAGGTGCTCCGAAGGCGGAGTCGGTTGCCTCGCGCGCTGTCATACAGTTGGATGGCTCCGATGACAGTCTCAAGAAAACCGTTGAGATCCTGACGATCGGACTATCGGCCGCCGAATAATGTTCAAACCTGCGCTCAAGGCAGTTTCCGCCGTGCTGGCCATGCTTTGCATGACCGGAACGGCGGCGTTTGCGCAAAACTGTGAAAATGTCCGTTTCGGTGATGAGGCCGAGCGTAAGCCCCAAAATGTGGGCCGCGACATCGTCGGCCAGAGCCTCGACGACATTCAGGACCGTGGGTTTATCAAGATTGCGGTCTATGAAGACTTTCCTCCCTTTTCCTACGAGGACAAGGGGGTCCTGAAAGGTGTCGACATAGAAATTGGGCGGCTAATCGCACAGGATCTCGGGGTCGAAGCAAGGTTCATTGCGACGGCCGCGGACGAGAATGTCGATGGCGATCTGCGCAACAACGTGTGGCGCGGCAAACTCATTGGCGGGCAAATCGCAAACGTGATGCTGCATGTCCCCTATGACCGGGAACTCGGCTGCCGGAACGAAATGGTTGTGCTTAACGGCCAGTACTACAACGAGCAGCTTGCAATCGCCTATCGCAAGGATGCTTATCCGGAAGATCCGCCCGTACCGGCCTATTTCCGCGTCGATACGGTCGGCGTCGAAAACGACACGCTCTCCGATTTCTACCTGTCCAACTTTGCGCGCGGGCAGTTGATCGCCAACATGAGCCGTTATCCGACGGCAACCGACGCCATGACCGCATTGGCAAACGGCGAGGTGATGGCGGTGATGGCGCCTCTCTCTCAGATCGAACATGGCCTGAACGATGACATTGCCGTCCACATGCCGCCTTTTCCGGGTCTTGCCAAATCCGCCTGGACGCTTGGTGTTGCCGTGCGGCACAACTGGCGGCCACTTTCCTATGCGGTCGACGACGCGATCCGCTTTGCCATCGACGATGGCCGCATGGCAAAGATCTTTGAGGACCACGGCCTGACTTATACAAAGCCGGATTGGTAACTGGCAGTATTCCGCCGTTTTCTAGATCCGAACAAGCGTACCGTCCTGCTCCTCAAGCCAGATGGCCTGTGCTACTCCCTCGGCAACAATCCGCTCTGCAAGCGCCGGTGTGTTTGTCAGCGCCAGCGCGGTCGAAAGCCCGTCTGCCGCAGTTGCCGTGTCCGCCTTGACCGTCACGGATTGCCACCGCAGCGCCGCCTGTGTCAGGTCCGGGCGAACGATGTGTCCTTGTCCGTTTAAAAAGCGCGTTCCGAAAGGCGCCGAGGTTGCAAGCGCCGCCTCTTTGAGATCGACCGCTTCAACGACGGCACCGCTCGCATTGGCGACGCCGATCCGGGCGTTGCGTGTACCGGCGCGGAATTCGCCGATATGAACCAGATTGGAGTCAAATCCGTGGGTGCGCAGCACCTCGCTGACACGGTCGGTCGCAAAACCCTGCGCAATCCCATTCAGCGTCATCGCCATACCTGGCCGGGAGAATGAAATATGCGCAGGCTGAAGCTGCACCTTGTCCCACCCGATCCGTGCCGCGAGTGAACGTCGGTCTTCCGCGCTCATCCCTTTTCCGGCCTCTGCCTCAGCCACCATCAGTGGCTGAATGCTCGGGTCGAACAAGCCGTCTGTCTGCCGGTTGATCCTGTCGACGCGCCGCATCAGGCGCGCGAATTCCGGTGCCATCGACAAGAAGCCGCTGTCATTCAGCCGATTGAGTGCCGAGTTCGCCTTATAGAGCGAAAACAGGCTCTCCATTCGCAGGATCGTGTCCCGCGCAGCCGCCAATGCCTGTGCCGCCTTTGCCCTGTCAGTACCGAAGAGCTGGATATCTGCCTCGGCACCCAGCGCACGGCCGCGCCACCTGACGGGTTCTGATCCACCCGCCCGCGCCGCCGTCGCGGACAGGACGCATCCTGCCATGATCGTCAGAAAACGGCGGCGGCTTGGCTTCACAACTGCCTCCCTCGTTTGGCAAGAACCAGCGGAACACATTTCGCGTCATCGTCGTGAATGGTCACGCAATCGAGGCACTGGAAGCACTCGTCGTAGCGGATGCCGCCCGAGGGTTTGATCGCATTGTAATTGCACCTTACCCGGCAGAGCTGGCACGGACTGCCGCAGACATCGCGGCGCGGAATCCAGTCGCGGATCCGCAAGAAACCACCGATCGCCATGACAGCACCAAGAGGGCAGATGTAGCGGCAGAAACCCTTGAACAGCATCATGCTCAAGAGCAGCAATCCCACGCAGTAAAGGACGAAATACCATTCGCGCACAAAGTAGGTTGTGATCGCGGTCTTGAAGGGTTCGACCTCAACGGCAGCGTCCAGATAGGAAGGTGCCGTAAACGCCAGCGCAACGAGACCGGCAAGGATGACGTATTTCAATTTCACCAGCCATCGGTCGACATGATCAGGAACGCGGATCTGTGGCAGGCGCATGAGACGCCCGAGATAGTGCATGAACTCCTGCATCGCTCCGAACGGGCACATCCAGCCGCAGAAGAACCCTCTGCCCCAGACAATGAAAGTCACGATGACAACCGCCCAGATCAAAAGGGAAAACGGATCGTAGAGCAGGAAGGCGAGGCTCTGGCCTTCAAATGCGCCCCTCAAAACACCGAGCACAGTCACGATGGAGAGCTGCCCCTGGCCCCACCAGCCGACAAAACCGATCACACCAGCAAGGATTGCGAGCCGGATCGCGACATAGTGCGAGGTTCCCGCAAGCCTTGACTGACCGAGCAACAGCAAGGGCAAAAGCATCGCCAGCCCACCGGCCAGAACCACCAGATCCCCTGATCGCGCATCTATTGCCTGCCGCCAGACAGGCACCGGCGCGGGCGGTTCGTCCCGGATGAAGAAGCGCTCATCGGTCTTGTGCGTAATCGTAAAATCCACCGTCCCGACTTCAGGCCGGAATGATCCGTGTTCGCGGACGGCTCGAACCGACAGGGACCAGTCGCTGGTCGGATCGAAGCCCAGCCTGCGATCCGTTCTGAGAACCATCGCAACCTCGCCCGGAATTCCGTCCCGCAACTCGATATCAAGATCGGCGTCACGCAAGGAGATCGGCAAACCGTCCTGGCTTGCCGTGATGAGGTCAGGGCTCGTGTTACGCACAAACTCCTCCGTCACAAGGCCATGCCGCCCTGCATCGATGACCAGGATCGGCTCGTCCTCCGGAGAAAGTTCCTGGAAGTTGCGCAGCTGGCGCAAGCTGTCCGGTTCAAGGATCGCCTCGGCAATCGACGGTGGTCCGACATCGACCACCCAGAGATCAAGATAGGCTTCGTCCGGTTCATCCTTGGCAATCGGATCGTCGTCCGCCCAGATCGAATCGGCAAAGGCTTCATCCACTTCCCGATTGGTGACAAGACGCCGGCCGACAATGCCTTCCTTGACGATCCTGTCCCAGGTCAGCTCTTCCCGGTATTCGAGGTTTGGTTCGGCGGCTGCCCTGCCGCCGATCTCCTGCATCTTTTCCCGGGCCACCTTGAATGCTGCCGCCAACAGCGTTTCGTGGGCAATCCTGACGCTCGCCGTGGCCTTGGTCACACCGTCCAGATAAACAAGCGAGGAGCCGCTGCCGCCATCGCCATAGGGAACACCGATAACCAGGGAATCGGTGATCGAGTGACCCTTGTACTGGGCAATGAATTCCTGAAACGGCGCTTCGCCCAAACCGGAGACGAAAATCGGTTCGTTGTGAGTGACCAGCTCGACATCGATCAGTTGGCCCTCGAGGGTCAAAATGACGAAGAGGTTGATCGGGGCACCGGAAAACCCAGGCAGGGGTGCAAGGGGTTCGGTTTCAAAGGCGTAACCCGCAACGCGGCTGTCCAGGTTGATCAGTTCATAGATACCGCCCTCCAGCAGCTCGCCCAACTGATACGGCGGCTGAATGAACAAGGCGGCTTCTTCGCGATCAAGTTCCAGAGAAGCAGCAGGTGTGACGGCAAGCGCCAGCACAGCCGCAGCGCAAGCCAAAAGCCGCGCCAGCACGCCGACAAAGTCCCGCGCCCTTCCTTGAAGCTCCTCCATGCCGGTCAGTTTTTCTGCACGCGTCGGCGGGCGCAACTGTCCTTTAGTGCAGTTCACCTACGGCTGTCGCATCTGCGCCTGTACCAAAGGCCAAGAAATCCGTTGATACAGATCAACGTTGCAGGGCGCCGACTGGCATTGACTCAAGGTCAATCAGGAGAGGAGAACCCAATGTCGGTCCGGAACATATCATTGGCAGTGGCGGCTTTGACATTCACGCAATCCGCGCAGGCAGCCGAAGTCTTTGAACAAGCCAAGGTAACGGCAGGCGAAATGCTCTACCGCGTCGAGTGCAGGCGCTGCCACGCGCCCGGATCCGACGATCCGAGCTATGGCCCCCCGCTTGAAAACATCATCGGCAGGGGCGCCGGGACATTCCCCGACTACGAGTATTCCGAAGCGCTAGCCACGTCCGGCATCGTCTGGACGCCGGCCGCCCTGCGCGCCTGGATGGAGGACAACACGGGCTTTCTGCCGGGCACGAAAATGCGCCATGTCGGTATCGAGGACCGGACGGTCCAGGATTTCATCCTAACCTATCTCGCCAGCCTGAGCTCGCAGTAGAAGGCACTGGCAGCCACCTGACGCGCGGAGTTCATTTCAAACTCCGCTCCGTCATTAGTTTTTTGCAGGCAGAGGCTTGAAGACGCGGCCTTCCTTTTCGACCTCGCGGCGAATGCCGAGTTCCACGTCGTCAAGCCGTATTGTCCTGTCACCGCGCGCGGCCGCTTCGATGGCTGCAAATTGCGAGACATTGACGATCCCGCCTCCGGTCAACTCATATCCGTTGATCGCCTCGATCAGCGAGACACGCTCTTCCGGTGATCCACAATCCGGCAAGGCGCTGTCCCAGATCGCCTGCCGCTCGTCCGGTCCGGGTTCGGGAAAACGAATGATGGCGTTGAAGCGGCGCAAGAATGCCTCGTCGATATTGGCGCGCAGGTTCGAGGCGAGAATGCAGATCCCGTCAAAGTCTTCGACACGCTGCAGGAGATAGGAGACCTCCTGGTTGGCGTAGCGGTCATGACTGTCCTTGACGGCTGTCCGCTTGCCGAAAAGGGCATCTGCTTCATCGAAGAACAAAATCCAGGCGCGGCGGTGCGCCGACTGGAACAGAGCCGAGAGGTTCTTTTCCGTTTCGCCGACATATTTGGAAACGATGGTGGACAGATCCACGCGATAGACCTCCCGCCCCGTCGATCTGCCCAGCAGCGTTGCTGCAAAAGTCTTTCCGGTGCCTGACGCCCCGTGAAAAAGCGCCCGGTACCCGGGCCTCAAGCGGGCGCCAAACCCGAAATCCGTCAACAGCGACTTTTCGAACTGCGCCCAGCGCAGAAGCTCGTCCAGCTGTTCCCGCGTCGGCGCGGGCAGAACCAGGTCCTCCCAGGAGCGTTTGGTTTCGATCCGCCGTGCGGGGAAAGCCGCCGAGAAGGGTGGGGCCTCCATGGACCCTACCGTGAGCCGGTCCGCCCAATCTCGTGACATGACGATACGCCCCGCCAGCGCGGGCGCGCCCTCTTCCGGTGGCTCCAGGCGCAACAGTCCGGTCTCCGCAAACCAGTGTTCGGGACGAAAAAGCCGCTGAACTTCGAAGCGGCCCTGGATGTCATCGTCGGCCAGAAGATAGGCAGCCGTTTGGCCGGTTGGGATAAACGTCCGGGAGTCAGCATGGCGGCTGCCACCGATTTCCGGAAAATCGCCCTGTTTGTTCAGCGCATCGCGGATTTCCCGATCCAGGAGTGCCGGCTTTGCGTGCGGGGCGAGTGCAAGCAGCAAGGTTACGTATTCGGAAAAACTCGGCTGCCGGTCCCGGATAAGATTTCCCAGTTCCGACCCGTCATCGAAGAAATCAATCGAGATCTCACCGCCTGGTGCCAAATCCTTGCCACCAATCCGGGCGTGGACCAGTTTTGCGAGCAGATCCATGGCGACTTCGAGATTGGCCGTGTTGTCGGCAGCCAGATCAGCCGGATGCTTTGTCGGACGGTTCATAGCCGGATATCTCCCGCTGCCAACGCATTATAGGTGGCAGTCACGTAGTTCAGACGCTTGTCTGCGTGGTCTTGGCCGCCCTGCGCAATCAGACTGGCTTTTTCCTTGGTGTAGAGTTTCGAGCGCATGCTGGCCCTTGACGCAAACGTATTCCCGGCAAGATGCGTCGAGACGAAATAAGTGGTCACAACTCCATGGGGCGTAATGGCACCGACGAGCTGACTGGTGCCGCCCTGCTTAATACTGGGGACCTGCGCCGTCGCTGTCAGCGGCGGCTTTTCAGACATCGTGATCGTATCCTGTCCAAGCGTTTTCTTCTGCCGGAAGCTGTTCCCGTTCTTTTCCGACAGGCCCCATTTGACGCTAATGGACTTGGGGAATCTGTTGACCGGAGCAGCCCCGGACCAGAATGTCGCATCTGCCTTGTAGAACATGGACTCTTCGCTTTTTGCCATCTGCGATTTCGCTCCCGCCTCGACGCCCGTTGCCATTTTGGAGTTCATGGTCTTGGTAATCGGAACAAGGTTGCGGTTTTCACCTGGCCCATGAAGGTTGTCGTTAAGCAGGTGGCCACGTACCCACACGTGCTTGCGTTTGTTGTTCGGGTCCGTATCCAGCTTTACGGCATGCGACCACTCCGGACTTTGGGCCGATGATTTTGGCGCCGACCCTTTTGTGTTGCCCTCCAGCCGCGTCAGCGGAATGGCATAGGCCGATTTCGACGACCCGTCCGTGAACTTCACCTGCGTCTGGATGTCGTCCGCCGATCCCATGTCGGCGGTACGCATGGTCGCCGTCACCTTGTCGAGCGCGGCGCGGAACTTGACCTCTTCGGCAGTGATCTGCGATTTCGGAGCGTTTTTCGAAACGAGTTTCTGCAGCGCCGCTTCGTGCGTCAGAACAGTCTTGTACTGCTTTAGTGCTGTCTTGAAGATACCCTTTTGGGTGGCATCGCTGGTCTCGGCTATCTTCTTGTTCAAGAAAGTCTGGATCGGAGTTGGGGTCGACTCGATCCAAAGGTCTGCATTATTGCCCGTGCCCTTGTAGTAGAGCTTGTGCTGGCCGCCGTCCTTTGACTTGAACTCCCGCTTTGCCTTCCACCAATTGAGAACCGCGTCCTTGACCTTTTTCGCGCCCGCCTTGGTTTTGCCCCAGATCTTCTTGGCGAATGCCACGACCTTGTCGATCAGCGCATCGATCATCTTGTTGATCGGAGCGGTGATCTTTTGGATGACGCCCTGCACAGCTTCGCCGATGTTGCCGAGCCCAATCGCGGAAGCCACAAACGAAATCACAACCGGCAGCGAGCGCGCCATTGCATCTTCCACAGCCTTCGCCGCGGGCCCGAGGACACCGGCGGCGATGTTGGCGACGGCCGTATAGACGCTCATCACAAAGTCCTTGATGCGCGTGAAATTATCGATCAGCCAGAAGACGAGATCCGCCAGCAGTTTCAGTGCCTTCACAAGGGCCGACGCCGGATTCAGAAGGCTCAGAAGCCAGATGATGCCCTCCTTGATGACGTTGACGATCGCCCAGTTCTTGATGCCGTCGATCACCGTCTGCTTGAGACTGGCGAGCTTCGCCTTGATCTCTTCCCACAGGCCGCTGAAATCCTTGTCGACCAGCTTCTTGATCAGTGCGAAGCCATCTTCGACAAGATTGAAGATCTTGGCGGCATTCGGGAATTTCTTGATGATCCGTGCCTTGATGTTCTCGTAGGTCAGTCCGAGGATTTGCGCGACAAGGCTGAAAATACCCTTGATGTCCCACTTGGCAGGCAGGGTTATGGGCACCGTTGACAATGCACCGGTCAGCCATTGAATCGCCCCGGTCTTGAAGTGCTGGCCGAACCGTTCTGCGAAGCCGCGCACGCCCATGCCAACGGCTGTCATGACATTGTTGATGAATTTGCCCGGCGCCTTCAGGATCGCCATGAGCTGCGACTTGGCCCGGTCAAAGAAATCGAAGACCGGCTGCGGGTCGATGCCTGCGATCTCGCAGGCTGTTTCCACGGCAATCCGCGCGGCACCGGCGAAGTCGCCAGTCATAAGCGCACCGGCCATGCGGATTGCGCCCTTGAGACCGGCCTTGAACTTGTCGAGGATCTGGTTGAGCTTCTTGCCAAGCCAGTCGGCCGCGGCCTCCACTCCGGCGATTGCCCCGTCGGCAGCCGCGTTGACACCATCGACCGCCGTGTCGACAACCGCGTCGATGCCCTCGTTCATCTTCTTGGCGACATCCGGAAAGAAGGTCCCAACGGTTACGTCGATCAGACCCTTGGCAAATGTCCGGTAGCCTTCAAGCGCCAGAATTGCCGCTGCGCGCGCTGCATTGATCAGCCCGATGGCGAGGTCCTTGGCCGCATCGATGGCGGCTTTGACCAGCTTGCGCAGCCCCTCGAAGATAAGGTCGATCGCCTCGGTGATCTTGTTGATGGCGTCCTTGACGAAACTGACGGCGCGGTCGAGCAGGCCCTGTTTTTCCTTCTTGTCCTTCAGTTCCTTTTTCTTGTCAGCCGCCTTGGCCTCTTCATCCTTCTTGTGCTGGCGGGCCTTCTCCTCGCCTTTTTCAAGTTCCTTGTCGGCCTTGCCCTCTTCCGTTTTCACATTGTCGCGGATTTTCTTGGCATCGTCGGTCTCGCGCTTGCCTGCGTCGCCGGCGAATTTTGCAACCCCGTCGTATGCCTGGCCAATCGCCTCACCCTGTCGTCTGGCAACATCTCCGCGCCCGGCGACGACGGCCTGGCGCTGTTTGTCGTCCGCATCGATATTGGCTTTCTCGGCACGGCTTTCCGCTTCGGTGATTCTCGCATCCTGGTCCGCATCGCGCTTGGCGGCAGCAGCCACCGTTTCGGAACGCGCAGCTGCGACGTTGGCGTGGAGATCAGGCGCGATCTTGGCGTCGGCTGCATCGCGCACCTGCTGCGGCAACTCGGCCGATGCATAGTCCGCAGCGCCTTCATCGGGCGGCAGTTCGGCGATCGGCTCTGCCGGCTCCTTGGAGACGGGTGCGGTCTTCTTCTCATCCACCTTGCGTGGCTGAATATTCGACTGACCGGGGTGATTGCGGAATTCGGCGGTCTGCTTGTCACGCTCGCCGCGCAGTTTTTCGGTGCCCTCGGCACGTTGACGTCCCATCTGGCCGACATCCGCCTTGCCAGTCAGCGCAACGCGCTTGCGCGCTCCGGCATGGGTGTTCACGCTGTCGTCTGTCGTTCGGATACTGGCCATCAGATTGGTGAACTGGTTCTTCAACCAGCTCAGGAAACCACCTTCAGACTGTTTCTTGACCTTGTACCGCATCGTCCGGGTCGTCGGCGCCTTGCCCTTCTCCTGATAGGGGTCCGCTGCCAGGTCACCCGTTTCGGGTCCCTTGCCGTCAGCTCCCAGCGTCGTGTCCGCAGGGGTCGGGATGTCGCCCGCGGCAGTAATGTCCGGATTGATCTCGCCACCGGTTTTCGCTTCCAAGACCGGTGCCTCGTCGGCGGCTTTGGACTTTTCCGCATTGGCCTTTGCATCCAGCTTGCCTCCGACGACCGGTGCAGTGACCGCCATGCTGCTTGGCGATGAATCAAGAAAGGACGTCATCGCCTTGTCAGACGGTCCCTCGAGCGCGAGCGCCTCGACCTTTGCGGGCGGTTCCACGGAGGCATCCGGTTCCGGCGGCAGGTCGACACCGACTTCTTCTTCCGGCGGCTGCAGAACATCACCGGGAACAGGCGTCGGCTCTTCTTCTACAACTTCCGGAGCTGCCTCCACACCCGTTGCGGTCTCCTCCGGCGCGTCCTGGTCCTGCTCTGCGCCCTCACCATAACCGCCAATATCTTCCGATGCCCGGTCAGTGACGATCAGGGGAACTTCAGGCAACGACAGCTTTGCAACCGGATCGAAGAAATGGTCCCAGAGCCGGGCCGGAAGCCATTTTTCCTCGACCTGGCCACCAAGGTTGTCGTTTCCGGCTGTGTTGCCGTCGACCGTCCGGATCATGATGGAATCGAACGGCTTGCCGGCGGCCGTCTCGACACTTTCGACACCTGTCACAAGCGCCTGGTGATGGGTATGGGGTTTGACGCCCGGCCAGGTCTTGCGATAGGCGATGTCACCCTTTTGTGGCAGTTCGTTGGGCTGACGCACACCGACATGCGGAACGATGCTTACGCCCAGATTCCAGGGTGGGAGCGGCAGTCCTGCCTTGCGCAGATTGGACCATGCAAAGATACCGCACCAATGCGGCAATCCGTAAGGGTCCTTCATGATCGGTTTTTTGATCACTGTCGGATCGATCACGTCGCCGTCGAAGGCACCGCGGAAGATCTGAAGCAGGCGCTGCCAGCCGTAGCGGTTGCCTTCGGCATCCGTCGTCTTGGAATTGATCTTGCCGATATGTTCGCGCGCATACCCGATCGCCTTCAAGCTCTCAGGCCGCGACGCCACCTTGTCGCCTTCCGGCATGCGGGCCGTGGGTGCGTTGTCGCTCAGGTCAACGGCGCCCTGCTGCAGCGTGTGCGCCAACTCGTGAGCAATCAGATGGTCGCCGCGCTTGGTGCCGGGTGCAAACCGGTGGGGCGAGAAGAAGATATCCTTGCCCGAGGCAAAAGCCTTTGCGTTCAGCATCTTTGTCATCAGGGCCGCAGGCGTATCGGTGTGAATTCTAACGCCAGACAAGTCCGCGCCGATCGCAGCTTCCATCTTCCGCCTGACGGGTTCTGACAGCGGATTGCCCCGTCCTCTTGCTGCCCGCAACTGGCGTTCGACGATCCCCATTCTAACCGCCCGCGCGGAAGGCGGAGGCGCCTCACCGCGCATCTGCACTTCTTCTTCCTCCTCGCTGCGCTGCGCGTCTTCTTCGGTCGCCCTTTGAGCTTCTTCGTCCATCGAGGCCTGAACCTCTTCCTCCCCTGAGAGCTGTGCCTCTTCAGGTTCGGCCTGAGCCTCTTCTTCCTCGGCGAGCTGGGCCTTCTCGGGGGCGGTCTGGGCTTCTTCTTCCTCGGCGAGCTGCGTCTCTTCAGGCTCTGTCTGGGCCTCCTCTTCTTCTGACGTCTGGACTTCCTCTTCCGGTGCTTTCTGCAGCTCTCCTTCCTCAGCCATCTGCACCGGCTCGTCCTCGACGGTTGGACAGTCGGGCCGCAGAACCGGTTCGTGTTCCTCATATTGCGGATCGCTGGCGCGTTCATGCACTGAGCGGGCGGCGTCATTATCTGCAGAACGGCGCGACACCGGCGTCAAATGCGCGGCAACGGGTCCACCTCCGCTCATGGGACCTCTGTTGTGAACGACTGCATCGGCGGCACTGTCTGCTTCACGCTCGTGGCGGTCGCCCGGGCGCGAAACATTCAGTTTGGTCTGGATCGCGGGCCCGCTGAAAAACGGCCCCTGCCGTCCGGAGGCGCGACCGGTTTCGGTCTTTGCTGGCATCCGGGCTGCAGTCTTCATATCCACGCCACCTTCAAGGGTGCAGGCAACCAGGGCAAACTGATCAGGCTGAGGGCCCAGGGAAGTCGATCGAGAAGAATGTCGACCCCCCTGCGCTCAACAGTGATCGTCAGGGCATCAGCAGCCCCCGTCAGCACTCCGTTCCGCTGCAGGAACGTTTCGCGAATGCCGTCAGGTGTGGCGTGACCGATGCCATCCCACGCGTCGATCGCAGCCGACAGCATGCGCTCACCTTCTGCAATCTGTTCAGGATCGAGCTCCGAAAGAGGCAGCACGGGCTGATCATCTGGAACCGCGCACAGAAGGCGCGGTATGACGAGGTCCGGCTCCTCGTGGCCGGTCTTTCCGGTGGCGATGACATGCAGGAGCCGGGCTGCGGTAGCCCGCGCCTCCGGCGCAACAAACAGGCGGTTACGCATCAGACCAATCCCCTCAAAGTAGGGGCGCAAGAACGGATGCAGCAACACCAGACCGGCGTTTTTGCAAGGAAGGCCGCCCGGTGCAGAGTGCGGGTCCACAGTATCTGCCGGTTCCTCGTTTTGCGCGCCCGGTTCACTTTGCACGGGATGCCTGGCGTCAAGTTCCAACTCGAGCTCCGCGACAACGCGCGTAAGCAAGCCGGACTGTTCACCCGTTCCCGGCAACGCGGGCTCGGAGCTGGAAAAGAACCCGAATTCCGGCAAGTCTCGCACGCTTGGCAAAGCCTCGCTCAACAGGGCGCTGGCCATCTCCCTCGGCGCCGTTGCTACAAAGCGGAGCAGGACAGCCCGGCGCAGGGATGTGCTCGCCGACTGAAAAAGCTGTTTGAAAGCCTCGACGGTCCCCTGCGTGATATCGATGGCTGCATAGAGTGCGGCGACGTCCGGGAAGGTCGCCGCCGGGCTAAGTCTGCCGGTCGCAAGATAAGTCATCAGGACTTCGGCTGCGGATCGCGACAACATGATCCGGTAGGCCTGCCGCGCACCGATCGCGCCCGCATGGATTTCAGATTTGGGTGGCGCCGGCAGATCCGTGCGGCGAACCGCCTGAATGGCGGCACGGCGGAGCGCTTCTCGTGTTGCTGAAATCAGATGCGACAGATCGAAGTCGTCTGCCGCAAACACGCCGAGGTCCACTTCGAGACGGTCGATCACCAGCAACTCGTCTTCTGGCAGGAACCCGCTCAAAGCAGCGTCGAGCGCTTCTTCAAGCTCTCCCGTGCCCGCGGCCTCAAGCCGCGTGCGCCACTGCAAGAGCCCCGCCTGGTCCGGTCCTGAAATGCGGAAACAGGCGCGGCCTATCCGGTGTGTCTCACCGGACATCCGTCACCCCCTTCGTTTCGTGACCAGGAGCGTGAGCTCATGCTCCTCGCCCGGATCGAGATGCAGCGTGGTCATGACGCCCTGAAGATCCGGCGAAGCGGCTCCGACTGCCAGCATGCCCGCGCGGACCGGGATTTCGAACTTGCCGTCCTCGGTCGGAACGCGGCGGGTCGGTGCGCCTGCTTCCGAGAGAATGACTTCGGTTTCGGGAACCGGGTCCGGATTGCGATCGCCGTCCTGTATCACGACGCCTCGCAAAATGGCGCGCGCACGATCGGGCGGCGGTTCGTCCCGCACACCATCATCATCGCGGTCCGTGTCGGGCACAACAAAGTCTCCCGGGTTCCAGATGATGCCGCCCGGCGACCTGAGGTCGTTGACGATTGGCTGATCGATCAGCGAAACAATGTCGTCTGGTCCACCGCGGCCTGGCTCGTCGTCGTCAAAGGGCGGAAGGCCCATCGGCCCCGGGTTGCCGTTCGGGTCGAACGGATTGGCGGAAAAGCGGCGGCGAAGATAAAGGTCCGAACAGTCCGTGTCGCAGCAATGGTAAGGCAGGCAGAAGTCTGCAAGCACGACAAACCGGTCGAGCGGATCCCGGGTGGCGAAGGCATGCGCCGACCCCACCGCCGACAAGGCTCCGTCGATCGCATTGTCGTCAGTGTTCCTGTCTTCGTCCAGCCGCCTGATCGGGTCGATCGTGACCCGGTCGATCGGACGCGCCTGAGCAAGAAGCGCATCGATGGAGCAATAGGCAAGAACCAGTGTGCCGCCGACATTCACGCCCGCATGGTGTTCCAAACCGGGGTGCCGCCGTGCATAGCCGGAGAGTGTCAGCTCAGACAGCAGGCGCTGCAGCGCAGCGGTCAGTTCCGAATTGATATTGACCGCAGAAAAGGCGCTGCTCTGCGAGGCGACAAGCCCTGCAGAAGCAACCACACGCGCCTGATTCTGACGCGCTTCCGGGTCTTCGAGCGGCGCTGCCCGGAACGTCTGCGCGTAGTTGACATAGGCCTGCGAAAAGCCGCGATAAAGGCGTCCGAACTCCTCGACCTGGAACTCCGCAAGACTGTCGACGGACAGCATGTTCATCAGTCCGACACCCTGCGACGCCAGGCTGATTGGCGCATAGGCAGCCAGGACATCGACATCGTCGCCGCCTTGGGCGACAACCGCCCGGCGGGTCCTGTCAAAGAGATTGCCGCCCCCGCCGGGGTCGCCCACCTGTCTGAAGAGCGCTCCGGTCGTTCCGGCCTGTTCCTTGCCGGCGACACGTGTCAGCACCTCGTCAACACTAAAGGGACGCGAGATGATTTCGGAGCGCAAGACATCCGAACGTGCTCGGAGCGCTTCCGTTTCCTTCGGGTCGAGATCAAGTGCAAAGCGCGACGCCGTGGCGACCTCGAACAGACCACCGCCAGCAGCAACGCCATCCGTGAAGTCCCGCCCGGTGAAATCGTCGCCCCGCCTCATGACGGCCCCTGGTGTGACCGGCTGCTGCCAGAGACGCTGAAGCAACAGGACAATGAAGGCAAAGATCGCCCGGATAACGAGCATGAAGATGATGTCGATATCGCTCATCCGGCAGAGGAACAACTGGCGTGCGGCCTGCAGCATCTGCTGACGTGCAACCTCGTCAAGCTGGTTGCCTGCTGCGTCATCCGTTCCAAGGGTCAGTGGCATGAAGACAGGTTCAATCGAAAAGGACAGGCCAAGCTGCTGCTTCCACCCGGCAAGCTGTGCCATGGCCGAGCCGAGCGGTTTGCCGACGATGCCTTCCACGCGAATGAAATCCTGATCGTCCAGGCGGAAATGGAGCGGATGGGAATCCGTCGGCGCACTGAACTGGTAGGAATAAACCGTGTTCAGAAGGCGCGTCCGCGTCTTTGCGTAGCTCCAGTTCGTATGAAGGTCCGATCCGGGCTGAAACGCATAGTAAAACGGAATGGCCCGTGCACTGAGTGGAGCATCCCAGGTCTTGCTGGGGGTCAAGCGGATCGGAGCCTGCACGCGCGATGTCGTACGGTAGGTAAGAGCCAGGAGATGCATCCGCTGGAACAAGGACCGCACTTCCTCCAGACGAGGACCGTGCGTGTGGGCGGGTGAGGCAATGAAATGTGTCCGGCGCGCAGCAACCCTGGGTCTGAGGCCCGCGCCGGTGCTGGCGGTGTGAGGGTTCCAGGCAATCACGTCCTGTGCTGTTGGAAAATCTGTTGTGAAGGCGTCCGGCTTGTCCGTGGCGTCGCCGAGAAAAACATGTCGCGGAAACCGGCCCGGGTTCGGCAGACATTCCTGTTCGAACCTCGCCGCCGCCTCGACGAATTCATTGTAGGCCATGACGACATCACGCATATAGTCGTACATGTATTGCACCATGAAAATGTTTAGAGCGAGCTGGCCCCAGACATTCGAAAAATAGGTGCTTGGAAAAACTTCCTCGTTCTCGTCGTACATATCCGCGACGAGATAGCCGTACGCGTCATAGGCGTCGCGCAGCGCGGACGGCAGGTGCTGGCTAAGCTTCAGCGCAATGCCGACGATGCGCAGGATGAGAGCGGCAAAATTGTCCGTACCGGTCGCCGCGATCTTGAGCTTTTCAAGGCGCAGATGAACGAGTTCGTTCATCGGATGAGATGCGCGGTCGACGGGTCTTTCGGCAATCTCTTCTTCCTGGGAAAGGATCGCGTCGGCCTGGTCGCGCGTGAGCAACAACCGACGCACCGTGAAGCGCCACTCGGCGCCTTTGTCGGAGCAGTCGTTGACGTCGCAACTCTTGAGCGATTCCAGACGGGTCTCCAGAAAAAGCATCACGGTCTTGTCTGCCAGGAAGGCAGCCGTCAACGCTTGGGGATCGTCTTCGCCGGGAGCGGGTTCGAAATCGGTATCGATGAGTTCGAAGAGTGGGATCTGCTCGTCATTGCCGTCGAAGAAGAACGGATAGCGTTCTTCTTCAAGCTGGTCTTGTGTGACCTCCTCCGCATCGGAAACCGGCAATTCGTAAGGCCGGAACCGGTCGTAGCTCTGTGCTTCATCGGCAATCAGATACCCTTCCGAAGTCACCGCGACACCCTTCGAGATGTGGACCAGAGGCCCTTCTGCGTCGACGTCGAAACCGCAGACCACTCCGATCCCTGAAAGGGTCCGACGGCTCAACCGGTCCTGGCCTTCAAGGTAGGAGACAAGATCGTTGAGCGCCCGGGCGCCCAGAACCTGGCCGGAAACGAAATGTGCAAAGGCATGGTCGTTCATTCTGTCTCTCCCTCAGAAATATCCGAGATTGGTCTCGTCCAGCCGGACGATGTTTTCGTCGCCACCATCGTCGCAGTCGTGCAATGTGGCCGGCGGATAGATGGTGCGCAGATTGTCGAGAACGTTGATCAGTTCCGCCGCCGCACCGGCGAGCGCGGCCTCGTCGCGGGGCCATTCGGCCAGCGCCTCACGCCACGCACGATGCGCGCCATCGAGCGCAGCCATATCCTGATTGTCGACCCAGCAGATCCGCGGATGGATATGGGCCGGGCATTCCTCGCGGATAACCCGTTCGGCAAAGCGCCGGAAATGGAGGTCTCGAAACCGTTCGGGCCAGTAGGGCAGCACCACCGAAATCCGGAAGGAGTATGGGTCTTCCTCTCCGCAGAAATCGCACTCTTCGCTCAGGCAGACGTTCATCAGGGCATCGCCAGGAGCGCGCGGGCGCAGCAGAATGTGCTCGATCAGATGCATGCCTTCGCTGTCGCAAAGATCCTGCTGAAGAACCTGGTTGTGGTGAAACAGCAAACGCCGGGCCGCATCGGAGGCCTCGTGCGGATCCGGGAAAGTTCCCTGCTGGGTCAGCACCGCTCCACCACCTTCCAGACGCAGAACGACAGCACCCTCGCCCGCACTGTCGTCGATCACATAGGTGGTTTCGTCGGCCATCAGAAATTCGAGCGGCCGCGCCGCATCAAGTGCAGCACCAACGGACGCAAAGGTTTCTTCAGACGAGAACAGAACCTCGTCATCCTCGGTCGCGATCGTGACCCGAAAGCTGCCGCCGTCATCTTCGGCTGAAAACAGGACATCGAATACCTGACCGCAGTGAAGGTCATGGCGGCTGAAGTCGGAGATCCCCAGCAGGCGTGCAGCCCGCCTTTCCAGGCCGGAGATGTTTTCGCTGTCCCAGATCTCGGTTGGGTCTTCGGGCATCTGGTTGAAGCCCTTGCTCCGCTCCCGACTGACGAGGGGATAGTCGGCAAGGAAATCGCAGCGCTCGTCGAGCAGTTCCCGCGCCGTCATCAACCGATCGCCGGAGAGCTGGAACGAAATCAGCGCGTAGTCCGCGAACCGCTCGGCGAAACGGGCGATCAGGTGATTGAGCGCCCGAGCCCTGCGATCCAGAAATGCTTCTTCCGTCTCGTTGAGCCTTACCCGGAAAATGTCGTTGGCCAGGGCAGTCGGATCGGTGAAAAACTCACTTTCGAAATCAGACCTCAGACCCGGAAGGAAGGAAAGGTATGGCGGGAACCATGTTTGCTCGAGCGACTTGTCGGGCGAAAGGATGCGTCTGGCTGCCGCCAATTGCCCGAGATAATCGGCGAGAACCTGGTCAAAGAACGTCAGATAGGCTTTTAGCTGTCTGGCCTGCGCAACCCGTTCGACCGAGGCGTCAGGTGGCAGCCCGAATCGGTCCGTGTTGTAGTTTCTCGGCAGATCGTTTTGAAGCGTCGGGATCTGATCGAGATTGCGCCAGCGTCCTCTGACAGGTGGCAGGACCTGGTCGGGTGGCACATAAAGCTCTGCCTGTGACAGCGCGCGCAAATGCTCCAGGGTGCGTTCAAGTTCCGTAGGCTGGGCGCGGTAGGGCAGTTCGTTCTTGTAGAGCGTCAGCTTGGTCCCGGAAAAGAACAGTACCGGCTGATGGCCCGCTGGCACCTCGAGCGTCCAGTGTTCCGTATCGCCAATCGGAACGCCTTGCAGATCGTAAGCGCGCAACGTGAGGTCCCTGACCGCGACGACGCCCTCCAGGTCCACGATGATGTTGATCAGGTCGGAGACGTGAACCCTGCGCCGCAATTCACACGCGGCCAGATCCTCATCCGAAATGAAGCCGGGTTTTGTAAAAATCGGTCGGCCTTCGACCTCAAAGTCGAAATCGATATAGGGTCCGTTGAAGATTTCGTCCGCGGGAACACCGTCAGCCAGAAGCGCATCAAGTGTCCGGAAGACCGGCGGTGGATTTAGATAGAGTTCGACCGCATGAAGGATCCGCGCCTCGACTTCCTCCAGATCGGCGTCAGGCGTCACATCGACGTCGGCGCACAAACCGACCCGATATGGGGCGACACTTTCAATTGAAAGATAATCCTCGCAGAGCGGTCGGTGGGCGTGAAGGACCCGGCGGACCGCAGTCAGGGCACGGCGGCGCGCCTCGCGCTTGCGCAGGAACAAGCCGGCCGGCCCGTCCGGGCCCGCTTCTTCCAGGGCGTCCTGAAGATCACCGGCTGTCACAACAACAGGATCTGCCGTTGGTCGGGGCCGATCCTCCAGAACCGTGATCTCCAGGCCGGTGAGAGACGCGATCGTGTTGCCGCCCTGATCGACGTCAAGATCAGCGCCGAACTCGATCCCGTTGCCCGCATCCGTGACATTGCTGGCAGTCACCTGGTCCGGATCGAACGGATCGGGCAGAACGTCGTGTTCGAAGGGCAGCGTCGTGTCGTCCGGAAGGTTCAGCGCAATGACCACGCCCTTGAGAGGACCGGAGCGCAGGGTGATCTCGAGTGCAGCTTCATTCAGCGACCCGAGCACATCATCCACCGGAAGCTCGACCAGCACCCGGTAAAGCCCGCTCAATTTGACGGGGTGGTTGTCTTTCCCGTCCACATTGAGCGGATCGTGCGACAAGGCATCGGCGAGGCAGTCGGCAAAAACCGGTGTCTCGGAGAGACGATAACTGTCGGGCTGATCCGGATTGGTCATCGGATCCAGCCAGACATTGCGAACACCTTCGATCCGGATCAGGAGGCGTCGGTGGTCGTTGATCGTGACGGGAGACGTTGTCAGGATTTCGTGTGCCGGGAACAGGCCTGTCTCTGATGCGGGTCCAATTGATCCGCCCGGTTTGGTCACCAGATCGGACATGGGGAAGGCCGTGCGGTAGCTGAGATCGGTGATCGCATAGGCCATCGCCTCGAGCATGGTGATGCCCGGGTCCGGACTGTTGTGGTTGCTCCAGATCTCGCCGCACAGCGCTGTAATGCGCTCGATCCCGAGGCGGCGGAGTGCATCGTAGTCCTGTGCGCCGGTCGGCTTGAAACCCTGCAGAATGAAGAGATCGTCAGCCATCACACCAGTCCGATCGTATGGGTTCGCGCCGAGACAAGAACCGAGCGGGCCGTCGTGGCCTGGATGATTTCAAGGTCGATTTGCGGCACCGGCCCCTCCGGATCAGGCCGGTGAAACAGCTTCACGTCTTCCAGGTAGTCGACGAAGGGCAATTCCTCAACAAAATCGATGACCGTCGACTTGTAGACCCGCCCACCGAATTCGACACCGCGCGCTCCCCGCTCCGTCCACGGTGTCAGGTGTCCGATCAGGGCAGTCTCAATTTCCTTGCGGTAAAAGTCCGTGTCCGCGATACCGTCCCGGAACGCGACATTCAGTGTGACGTGGATTTCCTCGAATTTCGGATTTGCCGTTTCGAGCCTGACGAACGGCGAACAGCGGCTTGAGAGGTGCGAATGAAGGTCGCGCAGGGTGGCCTGATCGGAATAGGGACGCAGCGGATCGCGCAAATCCGTGCCGAACGTGTAGGGGACCGCGACAAAGGTGACTGCCCCTGGTGCGATCTCGTTGTCGCCGACGACTTTGCCGGACTGACGTTTCAGCTCCGTGTGATTGAGGCACTTGGCCCGGTAGACGCGGGGCAGCGCCTCGAGCGCCAGATGTTCATAGTCCCACATGGTAACGGCCCGGTCCTTGTGGCGGAGCCGTTCGGAGACGCGCCGACGGAACGCGTCGGGACCTTCGAGACCCCGGCCACCAAAACTGGCAAAGGGTTGATCGAACCCCTTGACGGCCGGGTCCGGTCGCAAAAGTTTGCTGATTGTCCCGGGTGGTAAGGGGTTTTCAAGAAAAGCAGGATCGTTGTCCTGATCGGCAAATGTCGCTTGAAGCCCCTGCGCGGCAACGAGATGCACCCGGTTGACTGCGTCGGCGTTGGCAGGCGCTGCGATCCTGAACCAGTGCAGACCGGTCGGCATGTGCGGTGCCGACGTCGCTGCCGCAAGCGGGACCGCAAAAGACATCAGCCCGGACCCGGCTAGATCGCCGGTTCGGTCGATAACCTCTTGCGCCTTGAAGCTTTTCCAGCCCTCTTCACTTAGCCAGGCATGTTCAAGTTCCGGCAGTTCAAGCAGCGGGTTACCTGTTCCGTCTGCGACCTGTATGAGGAGAGAAAGCGTTTCCGGCGGGTCGAGAGCTTCAACACCGATGAAGAGAGCCCCTTCGAACGGCAGGTCAGGCAGGATGGCGCCCTTTCCCTTGGCCGGTTCAATACCAAACGGATGCAGCCGCCAGACCGCTTCGGCGACAACGTTCTTCGCCTCGTAATCAAGCGAAATCTCGGCGACTTCAGGCGTATATGGCGGATCCGGAATTCCGGATGATGGCGTGAGCGCCTGGAACCCGGGCGTGAAGCCGGGCAAAATCTCGATGCCGAAGGTTTCCTGCGGGTTGGTGTTTACAGGTTCCGCCTTGGTCCCGCCGCCGCTGGCGAGGTCGATCAACGCGAGCGTCTTGGCGTCGAGGTACCGGTCGTGACCGAAGTCCCGGTTGAGTGTCATGCGCATGAAGCCTGAGCGCTGCGTGGCATCAAAAAGCGGATCTTCAAGTAAAAGCGCGGCATCCATGGCCGCTTCCCCCGGCTCAATGGCCGCGATCGGTCTGGTCCCCGTGCCGCCAAGATCCAGGAAAGCCGCCTTCGTGTCGCCGCTCTTCCATTTGCCCCCGCCCAGATAGTCAAAGGTGACCTGATAGGCACCGGCCTCCTGGTTGTCGAAGAACTGCCCTTTTACATATGGTTCCGCCCACTTCACGTTGAGCGTCAGATCTTTCAGCTGGCGGCTGAAGACCTCGCTGGACCCGATAATCCAATTGGCATCCTTGCGGGGCTGGGCACCGAACGGCGTGAAGACGGCGGAGGGGTCGGCGACCCCATCGTCGGTCCGCACGCTCATCTGCCGCAATCCTGTGGCTTTGGTCTGGACTTCCACACTGTTGCGGCTGGCACTCCGAAACACCGCCATCGCTCTGGAAGCCGCCTTTTGGTCTCCCTCCCAGTCGAGCAGAAGTTCAACGACCGGAAGTCCAACAGGATAAGAGGCCTCGTGCACCTCCGGATCGTGCGGAACGATCGCTGGATGCGCACCGCCAAGTGTCAGTTTGAAGATGGCCTGGCCCTTGGTGATCGACACCTTGAGATGAGCGGCGTTTGAAAGCTCCAGCCAGCCATCTTCCGTCGTCAGGCGCGCCTTGAAGCCCTTCAAGGAGGCAACCGAACCCGAGAGAGACGTCTTGAACCTGATGGTCGCCGTGCGGCTTCCCTCGCGCAGGAAAAGCTGGCGGTCGGCGACGGCAAACCCGATGCGGGCAAAGGGAGCCGGCTCGGGTCCGAAAGGTGCAAAGTGAGGGGCGTCTTCGGCAAGTTCCGCCCCCAACCCGTCGGCCGATGCAGTAACGGGAGACGCGAGAACGGTGACACTTTCCTTGCCGCCCGACGTTTTGGTTTCAACGCGAACCGACTTCAGGTCCGCGACCAGCGCCCGGTTGGCGACGAAATCCTCGTTGAGTGTATAGACAACTTCCTTGCCACGACCGTCCTTGCCGGCCCGGACCGGTGTGCCGGCAGGCAGCAGATGAGCCTCGGTTCCCCGTGCGAGCTTCACAAGCAGGTGCACGTGATCCGGCTGGGGTGCCTTGCGGGCAAGGCGCAGGACTTCCTGATAGTAAAAGTCCATGTGCCGGCCGGTGAAGTCGTTGAGCTCCAGCCTTGCCTGGTCGTAAAGCGACAGAAAAGCCAGCCACAGACCGTAATGCGGCGTGTGTCCGGCGAAGGCTTCAAGGCTTTCCTTTAGCTGTGCCTCGGCTTCCTTGCGGGCGCGCGCAAGCGCCTGAAAGATACGCTCCATGCTTGAGACGAGAAGATTGTAGTTCAGCGCATCATAGATCTGCGCATAGGTGTCGGCGCCGTCGAGATAGGGCGAGGGGTCAGGACTTTGCGCATCGTAAAAGTCGGTCCAACCCGTCGGCGCAAAACCGCTGACGACATGGACCGGAAGCGAGGTGACCTCAAACGCCTCCCCGTTAAAGATGATGTCGCGCACGTCGTCGGCGATCTGTGGCCCGGCGCCGGGATTGTCGGAGGTATTGAGATTGGACTTGCTGAGCGCACTTGCAAGGACCACGCCTTCGTCGACGCCCCCCTGATGATACCTGGCGAGATCCGCCAGGCGGGGCGCGATGCTTTGCTCTATCAGGCGAACTATCTGGCGGCGGAACGGGTGTTCGGAACCGAGCGGAGACAGGCGAAGCGTCAGTTCCTGCAAGAGCGCGACCGGCAGATGAAAGACCAGCCCGAAATGCGCACGAAGCTGCGCGACCGGTCTGGACGGGTCGTCTTCCAGAAAACCTTGCGCGTCGCTGAGCGCGCGGCGGAACGGATCGACCGGCAGTCGGGCAATCGATGCCAGCACAGCCGAAATGTCACTGTCGAAAAAGCCCGACCAGTCGCCAGCCTGAGCGCCATCCTTTGCGTAGAACTTCATATGCCGGGCAAACTTGCGCCCGAACTGGATCAGGTCCGCGGCATCCCGCTCATCGAGCTGGAAGTGATCGGCCCGACGCTCGGCGATGTCCCGATCCGGCTGGGCGGTGCCGGTTCGTGAAAGCGGGCCACGGCGGTCGCACGTGCTCATAGCGCAGCCTCCAGCTCATAAGGTAAAACAAGACTGAAGCGCGACTTCGCACCCCGGATCTCGTAGTCCAATGATATCTCCAGGATGCCTTCCGCCTGGCGCGCCTCGACGGCGACGCGCTTCGCTTCGACCCGCGGTTCGTGCAGCAAAATCGCGCGGCGGATCACCGTTTCGATCATCGTCAGGCGAGTGGAGTTCATCGGGCCAAAAATCTCTTCTTTGATCCGGCAACCGAAGTCCGGACGCATGACCCGTTCACCGAGCGTCGTGGTCAGAATGATCCGCAGGCTTTCGCGGATGTTCTGCACGCCATCGGTCATTTGCACCGCGCCGTTTTCAAATGTTGGCGGGAAACTCCAGCCGGTCCCGATGAAACGGTCCTCGACAGCCATCGCTCACCCTCCGATCCTGACCGTTGGAAGGCCCGCAGCAATCAGACCGCCATGCGCTGTCGGGTCACCCTGACGCGCAGCGGGGCGGCCACCAATCCGGACAGTTGTCGATCCCTTGAGAATGGTATCGGGTGGACCGACACAGGTCGCAATGTCTCCCTGGACAGCCGCCGGAAGCCCGCCAATCCGCACCAGCGGCACACCCGGCCCGGTGATCGGTCCGCCAACATGGGGAACCGGCACGACGGCAGGCGTCTGCATCGGGCAGGAATGGAAGTCGCTGATCCGGGCAGCCGGTGGCATGATTTCACTCCCAATAGCTAGTTGATGTCGACCGTCGCGCCGCGCACGATGGTCTGTCCCGAACTTTGCAGCCGGGCCGAGGTGTTGCCTTTCAACTCCGTGCCGAGTTTTGCCGCGGCGTTGACATTGGTTCCGTCGATCTTGATGTCGCCCTTGGCGTCCAGCGTGATGTCGGAATTGCTGGATAGCGTGATGCCGGCGTCGTCGAGTTCGATCTTGTTGCCTGTCCGGTCCGAGATGATGATTGAGCCGTCGTCATCCGAAAGCGATATCGAGCGCTTGTCGTCTGTTTCGATCACCAACGACGGGCCGCTGTCATCAAACACGATGCGCGTGCCGGCACGCGAAACGAGTCCCTTGAGGTCATTGCCCTCCGCACCCGGTAACGGCGAGGTTGCTGCCGAACTGTGCAATCCGCCGATCAGCACCGGATCGCGGGGATCGGAATCCAGAAACCCGAGCAGGCATTCGCTGCCGGGATCCGGGAGCATGACCAGACCCCGCTCTTCCCCCCCGCCGACGCTCATCGGACGTGCCCAGATTGGCTCGGAAGTCTCCGTCTCGCTGACCAGGCGAACAGCGACGCGGTCTTCTCCCGCGGGATCGCTATGCACTTCGTCGACGATACCGATCTGCAATCCGGATATGGACGGGATCAGGCCTGCAGCCGGTGGCGCACAAATATCGTGACGTTCATCGTGAAAGGCCGGGTCAAGTCCGATCTGCACAAAACACCGCCAGTCGCCGCGCGCGATCGAGTGGCGCAGACCGGAGACGAAGGCCTTTCCGTCGAAGCGGGGCCCCAACCCTTTCAGCTCCACGGTGTCACCAACCTTGAGCGCAGTTGAGCCTTGAACTTCCGCCATCCCGGTGACGGCCGACAAGCGCCGCCGCAACATTGCCGCGCGCGCCCAGTCGTCCAGCTCTGCCTGGTCCCGCGCCCCCGACTGCCTTGGCTTCGGTTTCACACCGGCAGCTTCGGCAAGGGCATCACCATCAAGGTTTCCGGGACCTGGAACGTCACTTGAAGAACTTTCCGCTGTTTCGATGGCGGCATCGGCCGGGCTCCACGCGCCGACTGAAATCTCGGCAGCCTGCGCCTCCGCATTCAGTTCCACATCCAGGCTGAAGACGGTCCGCCCATATTCCAGTGTTGCAGCTGGATCAGCAGCCGGATCAGGGGTGAACAGGCGCAGTCCATCAGGCTCGCCGACCAGAAGCTGCCCGATCCGCTCGCCGCGCAGGACCGAGAAGTCCCAGTCTGTTGCCTGATGTTGCACAAGCTGAGGGCGCTCGGCATCTGAATCGCCATCAAAGCCGATGCCGTATCCGGAGGCCAAGTCGCCAAGCGCATCGGCATCCGTCACATCGACCCATATCCGAGAGTGCCGGGCATGGTGCATGCGGAACGCTGCGTGCTTGACCTCGACATGCAGCCGCGACGAACCATGCAGAGGTGCCTCGATGCGCAAACGCGTTGCGATCCCCTTGAAGACCAGTTCCTCGTTCCGGTCATAACCGAGATCGATCTCGATCTCCGCTCCAGGGGAGAATTCGTCGGATGCCGCGATATCGAAACTCTGCTTGGCCGGGTCTCCGTCCTGAAAGATCAGATGCGCGTAGGGTATGGATCCGCAAACCTGCGAGATCTCCAGCGAGAGCAGCGCAAACGTGCCCGGAATGTCCGATCCGTTCGAGCGGATCGTGACCGTCGTCAATGCTGCGCTTCTCGTCGGCTCAAGCGGCATCGTTCACCTCACCGGCGGCAGGATCAGTTCCGATCCGGTTTCAAGCTGTCGGACAGAATCGAGGCCGTTCGCTTCGGCAACGGCGATGTAAAGACCCGGGTCCCGATATATGCCGTAAGTCAGGTTCACGAGCGTGTCGCCGTCATGAATGAGACGGCCATGCGTGATGTCCGGACTGGCGAGGTTTTTTTCCTTCTCCTGAACTTCCGGATCCTTGTGTTCCTTGAATGTCGCGCTCAGAACAGCGCGCAGTGGATTGCCCTGGGAATCGAACAGTTTGAAATTGACCGAATAGGTCTCCAAAGCGCAGGTCACCGACAGGCGGCCCCAGGCGAGGTGCAAGAATCGTTGCCGATGGACTTCACCCGAAAAGCCAACGGTTTCCCGGAACGCGTCAAGGCGTTCCAGCAGAGTTTCTGACGAACTCGGGTCCCCGCCATGGCGGCCGTCTGCATCGAGTGCGCCGGATCCTTCCAGCGGCAGATCGAAGGTGAACGTCCTCGGCTTGATCCCCTTGATCTTCGCCTCGTTTCCGTCCGCGCCCTGTGGCGTCTCATCGGCGTTCATTTCCAATTCGATCGCGTCCGTGTATTCGGCCGGATTGATTTGGGCTTCGAAGGTCGGTCCCGCCGGAAGGCTGTCAGCAAAGGCCTTGGACGATTCGTACGGAACGATCGACATCTTCACCAATGTGCCATCGGAAAGGGTCATCTCAACGTTCCTCGCGCCGTCTGATAACGGCTATCGCCTCCGCAACGGCAGCGGAAATCACGCGCTCGCGTTCCGAGGCTTTCTCAGTCTCGGACATTTCATTAGCCGGCTTTTCTTTGGGACTGCCTTCGATCCGGCCCCGGAATTCAATCAGATTGATTTGCACTGCCATTCAGGCCTCCCGGAAATAGGCGTAGGCAAGCTCCAGTGTCTCGACCGCAACTTCGCTAGTTTCGGCGTTGAAATCCGAGACCGTCCATTTCTTCGGCCAGGCATTCACCACCGAAAACGTGCGCAACGGCTCGAGCTTCGGATCGAGCAGCACGACGCTCAGCGTGATCGGGCGAATGACCAGGCTCTGAATTGCATCGCGGATCCATTGTGTGACCGCGCTTTCGGCAATCAGCCCGCGTTTCAAGACAAGGTCCGGATAGCTTGCGCGCACCGGCACTTTGTGAACGAAGCGGTTCTCGCCGCCCTCGGTCACCGTTTCCTGTTCGAGTTCCATGGACAAGCCTGAGACTTCCCGGAACCTAACGTCGAGATCGCCTGCGCCAGCGAGGTCAAACTCAACCCGGAAGTTATGGACGAGCGGCAGGTTATAGGGGTGAGCGAGCGCCATAGAGCCGCCTCACGGTACAGAGATTGCAATGGAGTCGCCCTGGATCTCCATGGCTTCGATAGCGATTTCGTTGCCGTCGGCCTTGAGATCGGTTGAAGCAATCTTGCTTACGAAGGCGTTTGAAATCACCCAGACGAAAACCGGTTCGCGCATTTCGTCCAAAAGCGATATCTGGACGTCCCGGCGGTTGGTTGGATCGAGGATCGTCTGGAACCAGTCGTGGATTTCATTGTCGCCGCGCACCATGCCGCGCTTGCAGGTCACCGTGCCGTATTTCTTCATGCCCGGGAGCTTAATCTTCGACGCCTCCACAAAGGCACCCTCACGGTATTCAATGACCTCCGTTTCGATGTCGAGACCGGAGACTTCCGTGAAACCAATTCGAGTGAATCCTTCCATCTCGACCTCGAAATTGTATTTTGCGATCGGATAGTTGACCATTTTTCAAATCCTTTCGGATGCGGCGCCTCAGGCAGCCTGGGCTTTTTGCGTGAATTGGAGGATGATCTTTTCCGCCGGGCCGGGCAGCGCCGCGCGCACAAGGATCCGCATGATGCCGTCGACGATGTCCTGCTGGCTCATGGTCGCGCCGAGCCCGATGGAAACCTCGAATGCATCGGCTGCGGTCGGTCCCGCCAGTGTCCCCGCACGCCATTCGTTGAGCAGGAACCCCTCGATCATGCGTTTCACACGCACCCAGGTCTTGGCCACGTTCGGCTGAAACACGAAGGCCTCAAGGGCATCACCTATGCTTTCCTCAAGATAGATCGCCGTCCGCCGCCGGTTGACGAATTTCCAATCGCCGCTGTTGCCGGCAAGCGTACGGGCACCCCAGACGAGCGTGCCCCGGCCGGTGAAAAACCGGATCGCATTGACGGACTTGCCGGCGGTCGGGTCGACGTTCAGGATACCCTGCTCTTCGTCGGTGATCGCAAAGGAGGGGCCGACCGCATTCATGATCCCGACATTCGCTGGAGCCACATGCACACCACGCTGCCGGTCGACTCGCGCATAGATCCCGGCCATCGCGGGCGATGGCGGCATGATCAGTGTCGTGCTGTTCAACAGGTTCAAGACAGCTTCGACAATCGGCTTTTCACCCGGCAGGTTGTTGTTCGCGTCGTCCAGGTCGATGAGCCCTTGAAAAAAATCGTCCGAAAGCGCCAGGTTCGGGTTACCGTTGCTAAAGAGGTCTGCCGATGGGCCGGTCTGATTTCCCTCTGCATCGATGGTGATAAGTTGAGAGTTGGCAGTGATCTCGACCGTGTCCGGGTTGAACAGGACAGGCATGTTTGTGTTGAGGAACGGCAGGTAGGCCGCCCCGTATTTCAGGACGTCTTCGGAGACGGCGGTCACATTGTCCCTGAAGTGCTCCGTTACAAGTTCGCCCAGGGAAGTCCCCGGGGTTGTTTTGTTGACAACGCCGCCCGGGCGCGCATCGAAGACGTCCGCAACCGTGAAGCGGTCCGTCATCCTGTTGCAAGATTGCATTGCGGCAGTGACCAGCGACCCGTAGTTAATAGCGTCTGCGCCAATCGTGTTCAGGACGACGATCAGAGTGACTTCGTCGGTCTCTTCCAGCGCCGTGATGGCGCTGACGTAGTTGGCCTGAAACCCGCCGTTGTCATCAATGGGCCGGACATAGCAAGGCCCGCCGCCATTGTCGAAATAGAGTTGCATGGCATGATAGAGCAGCAGTGCCCCGGTTGGGACGCGCGTGGGCGTCGCCTCGTAGCTGACGTCGATACTTTGCAATGCGCCGTTCGTATCGACGGTTTTGTCAGCGCGAATTGTAAATCCGTTGGCAACCGGCACCCCAAAGAGGTCTTCAAATTCCTGCAGTGAGCCAATGCGCCAGGTTTCGTCGACCAGATTTGTCGCCCCGTCCGGCGCCAGAGGTTCAGTAACCGGGCCGATGAAGGCAGGCACCGCCGTTGCGACACCTGCGATCGTCGGCGTGTTGAACGGCAGTTCCTGTATGGCCACGCCGGGCGTCGAGAGCATTAGATTGGTCATGGCGGGTTCCTCTCAGGGGCTTAGGATCGGGGGCTTAGGATCGGAGTCTTGGTTTCGGGGCTTCGTTTCAGGGGCTTGCTCTGGGTCGAAAGGATGCAGTGAACTGAGCGCCGTCCGGAACGGGAACGGCGTCCTGCCGCTGCTCCCACCACAGGTCGAGGATCATCTCCGCACCACCGTTGCTGATTTCGTCATCTGCGTAGACAAGCTGATCAAGAGCACCCGCGACGGGTGTTGTCATGCGCACGGCAGGATGCTCCAGCGAACTGAGGTCCGCGTTCAGTCTCAGGACCGGACCGGGAGGCGCGGTGAAGCTCAGCTCGAACAGCTCGCTGTTGTCGAAGCGGTCCCGCGCATGCAGACGGTCGGGTGCACCACCCGTCAAATCGATTGTGACTGGAAAGCTGCTTGCGGGTCCGGTCTGAACGAGTTCGTCCTGCTCCACCGTGACACCATTGCTGAGCGCACCTGATGTTTGAATTGTTCCGGATGCGTCGAGGTTATCCAGCAGAATCTGCCGGCCGGCCGGCAAAAGGTCCGGATGAAAGCGGTTGTAGAACTGGGGATCGGTCAGGCGCACACCGAAACTCATTCGCGTCCGGGAGCTGATCGGGCCGATCAGAGGATCAGCTTCATCCGGATTGCGCCGGCTGTAGATTGAGAACCCCGCAACGCCCGATCTGAAGATCAGGGCGTGGTTGGCCAGAACCTTGCGCGTGTACGCGGTTGGGCGCACATCAAATGCATCGACGGGCTGCCCGCCATCGTCTTCAAAACTGACCTGCAGAAAGCGGCGATATTGGCGTACGAAGCTCATGTGCCGCTCATATTCATTTCGATGGTTTCGATTTCGCGCAGTGTCTCGTCTTCAACCTCGCGGCGGATCTCGACCAGCCTGACCTTGTAGATCACGCAGGGAAAAATCATGCCGCCCATGATGGACCAGAGATTGTTGAGCGCCTCGAAGCTCATGTTGTGGTGATCGAACGCCAGCTGGACAGCGCGCTCGGGGAACGGATTGTCGGCCCGGCTGTCCGCCGGTGTGAAAATGCGCTGGTCCTGGAACAGGGCAATCGTTTGCGAAAGGTTGAACAGGCTTGTGCCGTAGTTCTGAAAATCAAAAGCGAACAGCAAATAGAGGTTCATGTAGACCGATGGTTGCCGCTGGACGGGCTGCCCATCGACCACAAACATGTTCGGTGTGTTGCGAAGTGCGGCCTCTTCTTCGACATTGATCAGGGTGATTGTCAGCCCTTCGGAGCCTTCCTCCGTGAGCACCCTGGCACTCTCAAGTTGTGCCTCCGTATCACTCACATTGAGATGATCACGCACTTCCCGCCGGACAAATTCGAGTGCCTCATTGATCATGACTGGACACCAATCTAATTTTACAAAACAAAGATAAGCTTCTGAAAAGACAAAGCTTACCCGTTCGCCGAATCTCGGCGACTAACAATGCATAAGAATTGAAAAGTTGCTGCCAATCATAGTAAGTAGAAGAATTCCCTTGCGTCAACATCTGTAAGGAAAGTTCTCTGAAATTTGCCAATACACTCGCTTTAATTGCATTGGAAGTTGCGTTCGGATGCTTACGTCAGCGTCGTCGAACGTTTCAAAGAAGAATCTTGACCTTACCGGATTTGCGAATGCTCCGCCCCCCTTGCTAAGTTTCCAGCAATCGGCAAATTGCCGTTGTGGAACCGGCGAAAAATGCCGCGAGTGTTTGTGAAGTTGCAGCGCCCTGGGAGAGCGAAACTCATGCATGTGCTTGTCACCGGAGCGGGCGGAATGGTCGGCCGGAAGCTTGTTGCAAGGCTTGCAGCAGAGCCCGCGCTCTTCGGAACAGAGGTCGAAAAGCTCACGCTTGTCGATGTTGTCGAGCCGCCAGTGCCGCCTTCTCTTCAGAACATGGCGACAGCCCTGACACTTGATCTCGCGGCAGAGGGTGAAGCGGACCGGATAATATCTGGCAGACCGGACCTGGTGTTTCATCTCGCTGCAATCGTGTCCGGCGAAGCGGAGACAGATTTCGACAAAGGTTACGCGATTAATCTCGACGGTGGCCGCTCGCTGTTCGACGCAATCAGGCGAGAGGGGATCCGGGAGCCCTACTGTCCACGCCTGATCTTTGCTTCGTCGATTGCCGTTTTCGGTCGACCGTTTCCCGAGAAGATTGGCGATGAGTTTTTCACGACACCCCTGACGAGCTACGGCACCCAGAAAGCAATCTGTGAACTGCTGCTGTCCGACTACACCCGGAAAGGCATCTTCGACGGCATCGGTCTGCGCCTGCCGACAGTTTGTATCCGGCCCGGCAGGCCCAACAAGGCAGCTTCAGGCTTCTTCTCCAACATCATGCGCGAGCCGCTGAACGGCGAAGAAGCAATACTGCCCGTCGAAGATAATGTGCGTCACTGGTTCGCCAGCCCTCGCGCAACGGTCGGTTTTTTCGCCCATGCGGCCCGCATGGACACATCAGTCCTGGGGGCACGCCGCGCGCTGACCATGCCTGGATTGTCAGCGCTGGTCGCCGAACAGATCGAGGCTCTGCGCAGGATCGCCGGAGAAAAGACCGTCGCGCTGATCCGGCGGGAACCCGATCCGGACATTCGTAAGATCGTGGCGGGTTGGCCAAGAGACTTTGACGCAAGACGAGCAAGCGAGCTGGGATTCGAGGCTGAAAGGAGCTTCGAGGACATCATCAGAATTCACATCGAAGACGAATTGGAAGGGGCATCCGCATGAGTGAAACAACTAACCGAGGCATCGCGCTTGTAACCGGTGGCGGCTCCGGCGTCGGCAAGGCGATTGCCAAAGGCCTCAGCGCCGCCGGCTGGCATGTCCTCATCACCGGGCGGCGTGAAGACGTTCTGGCCGCGACAGCCAATGACCTCGCCTCGGAAACCGGAAACAAGGTCGACTTCCTGACCTGCGATGTCGGGGACGCCAGCTCGGTGCAATCCCTTTTTTCTCAGTTGCAGCAGGACTTCGGCCGCCTCGATCTCCTGGTAAACAATGCCGGCATCGGCAATTCCCCGGTTCCGATGGAAGACATCAGTCCGGAGGAATGGAACCGGGTTGTTGCGACCAATCTTTCAGGCGCCTTTTTCTGCACGCAACAAGCTGTTCGCCTGATGAAAGCACAGAGCCCGAATGGCGGGCGGATCATCAACAACGGCTCGATTTCAGCGTCAACGCCGAGGCCGAACTCGGCCCCCTATACGGCAACCAAGCACGCGATCACAGGCCTGACCAAATCGACCGCACTTGACGGACGGCCGTTCGACATTGCCTGCGGCCAGATCGATATCGGCAACGCGGCAAGTGACATGACTGCCAAAATGAGCGCCGGTGTTCCCCAGGCAAACGGTGAACTGGCCCCCGAGCCGACGATCAATCCGGCGCATGTCGCCGAAGCGGTCGTCTACATGGCCGGTCTGCCGCTAGATGCCAACGTTCTGACCCTGACGGTGATGGCAACGAAGATGCCATTTGTCGGGCGCGGCTAGTCTGATAAAGCGCCACCGCTTCAAATAAAGCGGTGGCGCGACAACTCAGGCCTTGAGGCTGTCCGGCAGAAGGTCTGCGGGCAGGTTCTGGTAGCTGACCGGGCGCAGCCAGCGCCGGATGGCCATGGTGCCGACCGACGTAGCCCCGAAGTTTGTGGAGGCCGGATATGGGCCGCCATGAACCATGGCGTCGGCAACCTCGACACCGGTCGGGAACCCGTTGGCGAGAATTCGGCCCGCGCGGCGCTCGAGGATCGGCATGAGCGACTTCGCGAGCGCTGCGTCGCTTTCTTCCATTTGAAGCGTCGCGGTCAACTGTCCCTCGAAACTGCGCGCGACCGACCGCATTTCCGCATCGTCGGAGACGGTTACGATGACGCCAGCAGGGCCGAAAACCTCTTCCTGCAAATCGCGGTTGCCGACGAATGTCTGCGCATTGGCCCGATAAACGGCAGGCGTTGCGCCGCGGTTGTCGCTGACCGAACTCAACAGCGTCTCGACACCCTCAACGGCGCCAATACGGCCCTGTCCGGCGCGGCAGGCATTTGCGATCCCGTCAGTCAGCATGGTTTGCGCACCCACGGACTGAAGCGCCTTGACGGCACTGCCGGCAAAAGTGTCCGCCTGTTCCCCGGCATGGACGATGACGACGCCCGGATTGGTGCAGAACTGGCCGACACCCATGGTCAGCGATCCGGCCCAGCCTTCGCCGATGGCCTCGGCACGCTGTTCCATTGCGGCCGGCAACAGAAAGACCGGATTGACGCTGCCGAGTTCGCCGAAGAAGGGGATCGGTTCCGGCCGTGAGGCGCACAAGTCGAAGAGCGCCCGTCCCCCGCGCAGCGACCCGGTAAATCCAACGGCCTTGATCAGCGGGTGCTGAACCAGCGACTGTCCCAATTCGAGTGTCGTGCCCTGCAGAAACCCGAATGTCCCCGCAGGAAGTCCTAGCGCCTTGACCGCAGCGTCGATCGCCTGGGCGACAATCTCACCGGTTCCGGGATGGGCAGGATGCCCCTTGACGACGACCGGACATCCGGCGGCGAGCGCGGATGCGGTATCACCGCCGGCCGTTGAAAAGGCAAGCGGGAAGTTGGAAGCGCCGAACACGGCGACCGGACCGATCGGACGCTGCACCAGGTAAAGCTCCGGCCGCGGCAGGGGCTGACGGTCCGGCAAGGCTTCATCATGACGACGGTCGAGATAATCCCCTTTCAGGATCGTTTCGGCGAAGAGGCGGAGTTGCCCCGTTGTCCGACCGCGCTCACCATTGAGGCGCATGGCCGGAAGTGCGGTTTCCTGGCATCCGACTTCGGTCAGCTCATCGCCCCGCGCTTCAATCTCATCGGCGATTTTGTTGAGCAGCGCTGCGCGCTCTTCATCGCTCGTGGTGCTGAAGGCTTCAAACGCATCATCTGACGCGCGGCAGGCCCGATCCACATCAGCTGCCATCATTTCAGAAAAGGAGTGTGGTGACCCTTCGGCTGGTTGCGACTCGAACGTCGTGTTGCCGGAAATCCATTCTCCGTTGACGAGGCTTTTGCCCGTTAGCATCCCGTATGTCCTTCAAGATTAGATAAGATTGCGTTTCGACAGGTTTCGCATGAGTGCGCCGGTTCCGAAAGTCCATTCCGGGCATTCGGTAGAGAGCCGGACCGTGTTTTTGAGTGTCCCGAGCTGCGCACAGGATATTTCGACAACGTCGCCAAGCTTATGGGTGAAGCCTTCTCCAGGAGCATCGCGATCTTTTGTCGGTGCGAACAAAGTGCCGAGATACAGGAAGAAACCGTCCGGATACTGGTGGTGCCTGCCACGCGCCTGCCCGACGAGGTCCAGCGGATCCCGGCTGATTTGCGTCATTGTCGAATGCCCGGAGAGCTCAAACCCATCGGTGCCGGTCACTTTCAGGTCGAGTTCCAGTTTTCGCACGTCATCGATCGTAAATGCGCTATCGAACAGCCTCACTGCCGGGCCGATCGAGGCGGAGGCGTTGTTGTCCTTCGCCTTGCCGAGAAGCAGAGCAGACCGGCCTTCGACATCGCGCAGATTGACGTCGTTGCCGAGCGTTGCTCCTTTGACCTTGCCGGCGCTGTCGACGGCAAGAACGACCTCCGGCTCGGGATTGTTCCAGTTAGATACCGGATGCAGACCGACGGCCGCTCCGAACCCGACTGCGGACATCGGCTGCGACTTCGTGAAAACTTCAGCGTCCGGGCCGATTCCGACCTCCAGATACTGCGACCAGACATCTTCTGCGATCAGCGCCGTTTTCAGCTCTGCGGCTTTTTCCGAGCCGGGAATGACGGAGCGCAAACTGTCACCAAGGATCGCATTGCAGCGTTCCCGGATCTTTTCGGCCTTGCTCGGGTCTCCCTTCGCCTTTTCCTCAATCACCCGCTCCAGCATTGAAAACGCAAAGGTGACGCCGCAGGCCTTGACGGCCTGCAGATCGAGCGGGGCGAGCAGACGTGGTTTTGCGGGATCGAAATCCTCCCGCGAATTTTCCGCGATCTCGTCAAGTGACCCGACCGCAACGCCGTCCGCATTCGCAACCCAGCCAACAGGGTCGTCCAGTTCAAGAAGATCACGGACTGTGGGAACCGTGGCGCAGGTGACATCAAGGAGCGTACCGTCTCTAAGAGCACAAACGGAGGGACCGGAAAGCTCCGGACGCCAGACCCTGAAAACAAACGTACCGGTATCTGGCAGGTTCAACGCGTTGGTCATTTTGCTATCGTATCCACTTCCTCAGGTAGGCCCGCGTTGTTTAACCAGAGACCCAAGGCTTCGATCAAGGGGCTCTTTGCGGAATTCAGATCGCTCAGGATATTCATGTGATGTGCACCGCGCACACGCAGATGCGCTGCTCCGACACTCTCGGCCATCTTGCGGGACTGACTTTGAAACTCGTCTGTTTCGCGTCCTCCGACCACGCAAATGAGCGGCGTGCCTGGCTGCTTTCCAATCAGGCTGTGCGTGCTGATTTCTTCTTCGGTCAAGCCGATTTCGTCCTGCAGGAAGGATCTTGCAACAGGCGCAAGATCATAAACGCCGCTCATGGCGACAACGCCGGCAATGCGACCGGCAAGGCCGGGATTCAGGGCCGCGCTGACCGCGAGATGCGCGCCGGCGGAGTGTCCCACGAGCAATAACTTCGAACTTTCCGGAAAGATCCCGGCAAGCGCCGTCACAGCAGCGGTTGCATCCGACACAAGGTCAGCCAACCGGAAATCCGGCATCAGACGGTATTCCACATTGCCGCATTTGGGCCCAAACGCCGACAACCCCGTCATGCAGCAACGGTGTCCTTCAGCCGTCAGTGCCCGCCAATAGCCTCCGTGAAGAAAGACCGGAACGAGCTGCCCTCCGGAGCCGCCGCAGTCGGCGATTTCCACCCATTGCCGGTCATGATCGCCATAAGGAACACGCTCGAACGGCACGTTCCGGCCAACCTCCAGGCTGGCCTTGTCCCGCCAGTCGGACCAGAAAGCAAAGTCCGCAATGACATCCGAAAACTTGAACTGAAGATCCCAGTCGCGCCTTTCGTCCCTGTCGTTCATGTGAGTTTCTCCGATTGTGTGCGCAGAAGGTCCGAGGCCTTGCGGAGATGCGCGCGCAGATCGTCTGTGGCTGCTTCGTGAAGACCCGGCAGCAACACGCCGACGATACACTGACGGTCTTCTCGTTCAGACACGGCCGCGATTGCCGCGCGTTGCGCTGCGACAGCTTCATGCCGATTGGACAGCGAAATTTCAGCCAGCCGCTCATCGTCCAAGACCGGCAAAGACGGCAGGTAATACTGTGCCTGCGGGACAGCAAACGTAAGACCGCGGCCCCGCGAATGAGGCCCGATCATGCACTGCGAATTTCCTGCAACAGCCAGAAATGCCGTTAGACGTGTTGCCTGGCGCAACTGGATGAGAACCGGTTCTGCCACGAGCGCAAATTCCCCGAAGCCAAGCGCTGACAGTCCGATCGTTCGCGTGGACGGGCCACGCAAATAGTCCCCTTCGGTGGAACGGCTCAAGAGACCTTCGCTTTCCGCAATGGCAGCGGCTCTGTATCCTGACGTCGTCGCAAGTCCGACGGCACGCGCCAGCGGCAAAGGCCCCGAAAGCACCTTCTGCAATGGCTCGTCCAGAAGCTTCTCAAAGACATCCAGCGCCTTGTCGTAGGAATTGCCGTGCTTATCCATGACGGGTTCCTGCTCCCTTGTCTGCCTCGACCCGTGTTCCGCGCAAACTTGGACCCTGCGACAGGATCGCTGTGTCCGGCAGATCCCAGCCGACATGGCGCTCCGCCCAGGCATCTGCACGCACGCTTGCTGTCTCCATGCCGCGTGGCAGCACGACGGGAACGGGCACCTCCACGCGCCGTGGGACGGATTTGCCGGACAGGACGTCGAGCGCGACTTCAACGGCCCGCGCGCCCATCGCCGCAGGATAGTCCAGTGCCACGAACGGAACCTTGTAATAGAGAGCAAGTTTGTACATCTGGTTCAGGTCGCCGCCGGTATGAACAGGAACGGCAAGTTCGTTTTCGACAAAGTATTTCAGCGACCCGACACCCTGAAGACCGCTATCGCACCAGATCCCGTCCGGAACGTCCGCCCCCTGGTCGATCAGGCGTTCCACCGCAGTCCAACCGCCGGCTTCCGTCCAGTCCGTGTAGGTCACCGCCTCGACCTGAATGCCCGGGAATTCCGAGAACCCGTTGAACGCCGCCGATTGACGCCGGATCGCCGGACTGGTGCCTTCAAGGCCCGACAACATCCAGATCCGGCCGACGCCTTTCAGGCGCTCCGCAAGCCAGAGCGCACTTATGCGCCCGATGCGGCGGTCGGATGCTGTCACGAAGGAAACCAGCGAGGAATGATCGCGCGGGCGCCGGTCGACAGCCACAATGGGAATACCGCGCGCGGCAACATCCTTGAGTTTCCGGTCGAGCAGCGGCGACAGAACATTTGTCGTGCTGACGAGAAGAATATCCAGATCACAATCGAGCAACTCGTCGATCTGGTCGATCTGGGTGTGCGCGTCGTCACCGGCTTCACGGACCAGAAAAGCATCGATGCGGTCCGCATGGAGACGCTCCGCATACCGCATGCTGTCGAACATCGCCCTGCGCCAAGCGTTGGACAACGACGCGTTTGCGAAGCCGATCCGGAATGGCGGATTGCGTTTGTACTGCGATGTCGAAACCGTTTCGAACAGGCGCGCATCCCACTCGGTCACGGCAAGATGCGCTTCTTCCGAACCACGCTCCGGCGTCACTGCCGCTGCGGTCTGCAACACCGCGTTTTCCGTGGCTTCCAGCGGAACAAAGGCAAGCTGGGCTGCCTTAGGGCCAAGGCGCAGCAAGCCGTGGTCCACCCGTTCAAGCCAGCCGCGAAGGGTCATTGCCCGCAAAAGCCCGAACCCGGTCGACCTGTTCATGCCGACATCCTGAAGGATCTCGTGGGTGGGCCGCGGGCTGTTCACCTGGTCGAAACACCCCAGGATCCGCGCAATGCGGACAAGGTTGGATCTGGGTGTTTCGCCTGTCGGCACAGTCTAGAGCCTTCTTGTCAACGCCGCGAACGCCGCATGTAAACCGCCGCTGCAAGCACGATCAAACTTCCCTTGATGACAAGCTGCAACTCGATCGAAAGTCCCAGAATGACAACAATGTTGAAAAGCGACACGAGCACCAGGGTTGCCAGGAGAACGCCCGGGACACTGCCCTTGCCGCCCGACAGGGCCGCGCCGCCGATAACGGCCGCCGCGATACTGTCGAGTTCATATCCGCGTCCCGTCCAGTTGTCGACAATTCCGACATATCCCACCAGCACAAGACCCGCCAGACCGGCCAGAATGCCGGAAATCATGAAGGCACTGACCACGAGCAGACGGGTCGGTGCACCGGTCATGTAAGCCGCATCCGGATTGTCGCCGTATAGCTTCAGCCGGCGCCCGTAGACGGTGTATTCCAGCAGCCAGTGTGCGGCGACGGCGACGACACCGAGGAGGATCAGAGCCACCGGAATGCCATAGATGTTGCCGGTTGCCAGCCACCTGAAAGCGTCGGGCAGCGTGCCGCCGGGCGCCCCGCCTGTATAGGCGAAGCGCACGCCCTGTAGAACGATCATCGTGGCGAGCGTTGCCAGAAACGGCGTCACGCCGCGATAAGCCACGAGGTAGCCGTTGATCGCACCGATAAGAGCGCCCAGAAGAATACCGACGGCAAAGATCACACCCGTGTTGTCGTTCAGGCCGATCGACAGCACCGCCACGGTTGCCATGATCGAGGCAACCGACAGATCCAGCCCCCGGACGATAATGACGATCATCTGCCCGATGACAACAAATCCGAGTGGCGCGGCCTGAAGCAGGATGTCGCTCAGGTTCGCGGGGCTCAAAAAGCGCGGCGACAGCGCTGTCGTTATCGCCCAGATCACGATGAGAAACCCGGTGAGCATGAGCAGTTCACGGTTCTGCTGCGCACGGACCGTACCGCTGTTTTTCCCGAAAAGCGCCGACATCGTCATTTGCTTTTTCTCCCGACGAAGATGGAAACCGCTGCGATGATGATCAGGCCTTCCGCGATCCACTGGTAGAAACTGGAAACGTTCATGAAGTTGAGCACGTTCGCGAGCAGAGCCAGCACGATCACTGCCAGCAAGGTTCCCAGGACACCGCCGCGTCCACCGGCCAGAAGCGTGCCGCCGACGATCACCGGCGTGATCGATTTCAGGTCGAACCCGACCCCGGCCCTTGGATCACCGACACCGAACCGGCCGCAGATGTAAATTGCGGTAATGGCGGCAAGGAAGCCGGAAAGCGCATAAACGATGAGCTTGGTCGACTTGACGGGAACACCCGAAATCGACGCCGCCTGTTCGTTGTCGCCAATGGCGTACACCCTCAGGCCGAACCGGGTCTTCCAGAGCAGGAAACCTGCTAGCAGGTAAAGCACAAGCGTGAAAATCGTGCCGTAGGGAACCATCCCGAAGCGGCCATAGACGAGATCTTCAAAGAACAACGGCACCGAGCCCGTCGGCTGGCGTGTGATCAGAAGGGCAAGCCCGGAAAGGATGGTCGACGTGCCGAGTGTGACAATCAGCGGATGGATGCCGACGAACGTCACGATGCCCCCGTTGATTGCGCCGATGAACGCTCCCAGTGCAAGGACGGCAACAACTGCGGCCGCAAATGTCGAGGGATCTTCACCCGCGATCGAGGCAAAAACCACCGTCAGCAACCCGAGCGCACCGGCATAGGACAGATCGATGCCGCCTGACAGAATAACGATCGTCTGCGCCAGGGCGACAAGCGCAAGCGCAACCATCTGGTCCTGGACGTTGGCGAAATTGAGGGGCGTGGCGAACCGGTCGGAGGAGTACATTCCGACCAGAACGACGAGGCCGATAAGGGCAAGCACAACCAGGTGGACCGGCTGTGCCCGTGTCATCCGGATTACATCATCCATTGGAAGCTACTCCGTGGTGGGTCGGTGTTTCGGCAGCCGCGACACTCATGATCGCCTCTTCCGTAATGTCCTGGGAGGTCAGTTCTGTGGCCAGCTCGCCATCCCGCATGACGAAGACTCGATCGCAAAGACCAACAATTTCAATAAGTTCCGATGAAATTGCGAGAATTGCCATACCCTCGTCCGCCAGATGGCGCAGTGTCTTGTAGATCTCGGACTTTGCGCCGACATCAACCCCTCGCGTCGGTTCGTCGAGGATCAGAACCTTGGGCCGGTTCTCAAGGAGCCGCGCGATCAGCACCTTCTGCTGATTACCTCCCGAAAGGGCTGAAATCGGCAGTCCGACATTGTCGACCACGACTCCGAAACGCTCTTTCATGACCTTGGCGCGCGCCTCTTCGTGACCGATCGGCACCCGCGCCGGGTGGACGCCGTGCCCCGGCGTGGTGGCTGCAAAGTTGCGCGCGACCGAACTGTTGAGGAAGAGGCCATCATCCTTGCGGCTTTCGGTCAGCATGAGAATGCCGGCATCGATGCTGTTGGACGGGGAGCGATAATCCAGGGGCTCACCTTCGATCAGCACCTTCCCGCTTGCGGTGTTCGCGCCGTAGATGGCAAGCGCGAGTTCCGTGCGGCCAGACCCGACAAGACCTGCAAGACCGACGATTTCGCCGGCACGAACTTCGAAATTGACAGGGGGCAGAGTGTCTTCGACCACCAGATCCTTGATCTCCAGCATCGGCTCGCCCGGTTCCCGATCAAGCGGTTTTTCCGGAAACAGGTTTCCAAGCTCGCGGCCCACCATCGCTGCGATTACGGAATCGTGGGTGTACCCGGACACCGGCCCCTGAGAGGTCACGACGCCATCCTTGATGACGGTGATGTCGGTGCAGATCTCGAAGATCTCGTCGAGACGGTGGGACACATAGACAATGCCAAGCCCGCTCGCCCGCAATTCAGTGATGATCTTGAAAAGATGACGGGTTTCGTTTTGCGACAGGACGGCCGTCGGCTCGTCCAGGATCAGCACTTTTGCGTCGGAGCGCAAAGCCTTGGCAATCTCGACCATCTGCTTGTCGGCAACGCTCAGATCATCAACCAGAGATCGCGCCGCCAGATGGATACCGAGCTTTTCCAGCAGAGCTTCGGTCTGTGCAACAAGCGCCTTCCGGTCGATGAGACCGAGGCGTGTCAGCGGTTCGGCATCAAGAAAGATGTTCTCCGCGACACTCAATGCTCCGATCGTCGAAAACTCCTGGTGGACAACGGCAATGCCGGCTTCAAGACTTGCGCGCGGGCTGGACCAGTCCTCCTGCTTGCCGTTGAATTCAACGTGCCCTGATGTTGGATGATACAACCCTGTCAGCAGCTTGATCAGGGTCGATTTGCCGGCGCCGTTCTCTCCGCAGAGCGCGACGGATGCGCCGGAATGAACCTCGAATTCAATTCCCTTCAAAACCTCATTCGGACCGAACGACTTTGAAAGGGCGCGCGCGGCCAATACCGGCTCAGACATGGCTGGCTCCTCCCGGGTTCCGGTTTGACCGGGCGGCAGAAGCCGCCCGGCACTTGGTTTTATTTTGGATAGTCTGCTGAGAAGGTTGCCGGGTCGTAGTCGTCTCCAACGCCGGAGGACATGATCACGGAGCCGGGCTTGTCCATCAGCGCATAGTCGGCGGTAAAGACATCGGCCTTGACCGACGGCGTCTCATGGCCTTCCGAAACAACAACCTGCTGGTTGACTTCGATGCGGCGCGGAATGCCCTTGCCGTCAAGAACGTCGAAGAGCACTTCGAACCCCTTGGCACCCATTGCCGGCGGATAATCAATGCCGATCATCGGAACATCGTTTTGAACCGAAAGCTGATACATGGCGTTGAAGTCGCCGCCCGTGTGCGGCGGGATTTTTCCAGCCTCGTATCCGGCTGCCAGGAATGCCTCGATCGACCCGGAACCCTGCAGTCCGCTGTCCGCCCACACGCCGGCGATCTCGTCACCGTATTTCTGGATGAGTGCGGACATGATCGTCTTGCCGTTTGCAGGCGACCAGGAGGTGTATTGGGTTTCCAGGACCTCAATCTCGGGGAACTGGTTGAAGACCTCCAGGGCAGCTTTGATCCGGTTTTCAGCCGGCGACGCACCTGCCAGGCCACCGAGCATGACCACTTTGCCCTTGCCGCCGAGTTTTTCAGCAAGCCACTGCGCCGAGATGCGGCCAAGTGCCTGGTCCGAGGCGGTGACGAACGTGATGTAGTTTTCGTCGGACGTCACCTGGCGGTCGACCAGGACGACTGGAATACCCTGCCGCTTTGCGCGGCGGACAGCCGGATCGAGGGCCTCGGCGGTGGCCGGGCTGATCAGGAGAATGTCCACGCCTTGCGCGATCAGATCCTGGACATCGGCCGCCTGTTTGGACGGATCGTCATTGGCGTCCGTGATAATGAAACGCTCGATCTTGTCCGAGTGGCGTTCGGCCGCTGCTTCAATCCCGTGCAGCATGGCAACACGCCATGGATTTGAAATTGATGCGTTGGAAAACCCGATGACATAGGGTCCTTCCTTCTTGAATTCCGCCGCGTCGAAGATATCGACCGAGCCAGGATTCCAAAGGAATGTTCTCGGCACACCGTCATAGTCGGCAACAGCGGCACCTGCGGACAGGCAAAGGGTTGCGGCCGCAGCCACAAGAGTTCTGATACGCATTTTTCTCCTCCCTAATGCGTTCGTGAAACCAGATATTTTGAAGGGTCTATTCCGCGGCCTGGATCAGGCCTTGTGCACGGAAACTCCCGTGACGGGGATCCTTCCAGGCAACACCGTCCTTCATGATCATTGCCAGGTTGTCTTGCTTTTGAAGCAGCGACACGTCGCTGACGACATCCCCGCGAACCAGCAACAGATCGGCGAGGTATCCCTCACGAACCTGACCCAGTTCATCGCTGCGCCCCATCAGTTCCGCACCGACCTTTGTCGCGCAGCGCAGCGCCTCGACCGGCGAGTAGCCGAAGTAGCGGACGAAATGCTCGATATCACGGGCGTTCTGTCCCATCGGGGTCACGGAAAATCCGTAGTCGCCCCCGACCACGACACGAACCCCGCGCTTGCGGATCTCGTGATAGGTCGCACAGGTCGCTTCGAACTTTCTGAAAAGACCCATGCTTTCGGCGACCTCTTTGGTCAGACCGACAACATCGCCTTCCCGCGTGCTGTTGTGAACGAGACCAAAGGCCGGACCGACGAAGATACGGTCCTTTGCGCCTTCGAGCATGTCGAGCGCTTCTTCGTCGGCAAAGTCACAATGGTAGATACAGTCGACACCGTGCCGAACAGCCATCTTCACGCTTTGTGACGATCTGGCATGTGCCGCCACCATCTTGTCGAAGGCGTGCGCGACCTTGACGAATGCCGCAAGTTCCTCGTCTTCTGTCGGCGTGATCTCCGCCCTTGCGTGGCTGACGAACTCGTCACCAGAAATATTGATCTTCATGACATCGACACCGTCGCGGACGCATTCGCGCGCAACCCGCCGCATCTCATCCGGTCCATCGGCAACGAGCCCGAAGCTTTCCTGATACATGTGCCGCTTGCGTTCATCGCCGAGACCGGCCGTCGTCGTAACTTCAGGGCTGCCGGCCATCATGCGCGGACCATCGATCAGACCGGACTCGATCGCGTTCCGGGCCGTCACACCGAGCATCGGTTTTGCCGACGCAGCCTCGAAGATCGACGTAAAACCGTGACTGAGCAAAAGCCTGAGGTTTTGCGCCGTGAGAAGCATGTGCTCTTCCGGACACAATTGGCCGAGTTCAGGCGGCTCGGAAATGCCGGTAAAACTGGGATGACAATGGCCTTCGACCATGCCCGGCATAAGGCTCATGCCGGTTCCGTCGATCGTGTTCTCAGACAGCCCGGATGGCAGATCCGTGCCTTCGATCACCTTTTCAATTCGATTGCCTTCGACAACCACGGTTCCTGGAAAGGCTGCTTCCGCAGCACCGTCCCAAATCATGGCGCCCTGGATAACGGTTTGTGTCATGTGCTCCTCCCAAGCCGCCCCGGCTGCGTCATCTACCGGCGCGTTGAGGGGGAGAATGTCAGACTTTAGACGGACAACAAGACAATATGTCGCAACCTTTAACCATATATTGGACTACTCCAATTTAAAGATACGTATTTTTACTTTTCCCAGTCAACCGTGGGGTTTGACGCAACAGGCCTTGACCGGGCGAAAACCGCTCAGACCAATCTGTCACGAAGTACCTGCCATGTGAGCTTATTTATTCCTAACAACTTTCAGATCTCACACCCCCCAACGCAAAAAACCCGGCTTGGTTGCCGGGTTGTTTTGGTTGCGGGAGCAGGATTTGAACCGTTCGGGCTACAATCGATTCACT
>NZ_JASHKA010000028.1 GCF_030732845.1 Roseibium sp. MMSF_3544 | reverse complement strand
CGTGTGGAAGTGTGGCAACACATGAAGCTTAGCTTTACTAATAGCTCGTTCGGCTTGATCGCTCTCATTACTCAATGCTTATCTGAAATAGACCAGTTCACGACAAAACTGCGCTTCGCCGGCCTGGTGGCCTCAGCGGGGAGCCCCCACCCGATCCCATCCCGAACTCGGCCGTGAAACTCCCCAGCGCCAATGGTACTGCATCTTAAGGTGTGGGAGAGTAGGTCGCCGCCAGGCCTGCTAAACGCAGTTTATCTCAACGATGATACAGCTTCCCGGGCAAGGCCCGGACAGTCCAGCACCTAAAAGCCTCAAAAGCACCAGGGTGCCGGCACCGTGGAGCAGCTCCCGTTTGCCCGCAGGCGCAAAGCGCCGAGGACAAACAAAACAAAAATGAAGGGCTGAAGACGTGACCTGGATAGGCCACGTTACCACGGAGAGGAAACAACAACGCGGGATGGAGCAGCCCGGTAGCTCGTCAGGCTCATAACCTGAAGGTCGCAGGTTCAAATCCTGCTCCCGCAACCAAAACAACCCGGCACCAAGCCGGGTTTTTTGTTGGAAGGGGTCGTCGATTTTGACCTGACGGGGTCCCCGGAAGGAGGACATCGTCCGACGCAACGGGGCAGAAACCCACCAAATCCTGCTCCCGCAACCAAAACAACCCGGCAACCAAGCCGGGTTTTTTGCGTTTGGGGAACTCAAAACCCGCCTCTTTAGTCGACTGGCAGTCCGCTTGCCCGACTAAACGTCCACCAGTCCTTGCACTTCTCCGACCTCACCTCCTCGTCAGGCTCATAACCTGAAGGGTGAGGGCGTCAAGCAATCGATCCAGTGAATCGATTGTAGCCCGAACGGTTCAAATCCTGCTCCCGCAACCAAAACAACCCGGCAACCAAGCCGGGTTTTTGCGTTTGGGGAACTCAAAACCCGCGTCAGACACGCGGGTGCTGCAAAAACAGAAGGATACGGTCTCGTTGGCCCTGAAAGCGGATCACCCTTCCAGTATCCGTTTCAGCGAAACGACGGCTGCAGACGTGCGGTTCTCGACGCCGAGCTTTCCGAAGATCCGGTCCAGGTGCTTGTTGACCGTCCTGGGGCTCATGTCCAGAATGGCGGCAATTTCCTTGTTTGATTTTCCGTTGGCGATCCACGTCAGCACTTCAGACTCTCGTTCAGTCAGGTCAAAGGATCTGCGAAGGATGTCCGACGGGTTGCCGTCGGCGGTTTCTGCGACCCGCAAGAGATGTTCGCCCGAACTGATCTGGCCAGCGTAGCTGAAAGTGAGCGAGAGACCGGTGAGTGTTGCGACAAAATCATTGTCCTTAGGGGGCGCTCTCCCCGTGTCCATCAAATAGCTGCGCAGCCATTCAACGGCGTCTTTTGGCAGCTGTCCGACAAACTCCCCTTCGCCGGCCTCTATTCCTCCGATCAAGGCGATTGCCTGGGGCGTGGCCCAGCAGATTGCGCCCGACAGATCAACCGAAATGAGAAACCGTCCCGCTGCGTCGAGGGCCACGTGTGCGCTGTGCGAGTTGCGCGCATTTGAGATATGAACGCGGAGCCTTGCGATGAGTTCTTCCGGGTCGACCGGCTTGGTCACATAGTCGACACCGCCCGATTCCAGCCCGCGCACAATGTGTTCCGTTTGACTTAGGCCGGTCATGAAAACCACCGGCACGTCGCGCAGCGCGTCCAGTTGCTTGATTTTCTTGCTTGTTTCAAAACCGTCAAGCTCCGGCATGATGGCGTCCATCAAGATCGCGCTCGGGGTTATCCTGTTGGCGATATCCAGTGCCTTGCGCCCATCCTGTGCGACCAGGACCGTATATCCGGCTTCTTCCAGCGCGTCGGTCAACATTCCCAGACTGGCGGGGGCATCGTCGACGACCAGAACGGTTTCGCTCGGGCTAGGAGCATTCATGATCATGTCCAACCCTTTCCAATATCTTGTCGTATTGCGTGAGGTCGAATTCGCGGATCAGCCGGCGCATGTGCACGACAAAGTCTGCCGCGTGCGGCTCGTGCGCTTCAATGTCGTCAAGCTTGGCGCGAATCCCGCGCACATACCCAAGGCTGCTCAACTGTTTCAACATCTCCAGGCTTTCTTCGGATGGCAGGCTGCCTTTGCCAAACGTCAGTCCCGAGACGACGGCCGGCTGCCGGGTTTGTGGGGTGCTTTCCGGCGTATCCTTCCGCCAGACAATTTTCAGGCCCTGACCCAACCGGTCCTGTAGATCCTTCAACCGCACCGGCTTCACCAGGTAGTCGTCATGGTAGATCCGGTGCAGAGGATCGCGTCCGCTCTCGTCCGCATTCGCCGAGACCATGATGATGACCGCGTCACCGTGGCCCTCTTCGCGCAGTCTTCTGGCCAAATCCCAGCCACTCATGCCTGGCATGCTGATGTCGAGGAGAAAGGCGTTTGGGGTTTCGGCCCCCACCATCTGAAGGCACTCATGGGCGCTGCTTGCTGCCAGCACTTTGAAGCCAAGCGGTCCCAGAAAGTCCTGGATCAGGGCACGTTGCGCGGCATCGTCGTCAACGACCATGACGGTTTGCATCGGCCCTTCGTAACCGTTGACGCGTTTTTCGGCGCGCGTGACTTCAGCGGGCGCTTCGGCTGCACTCAACAGAATGCGAACCTTGAACCTGCTGCCCTTGCCGAGTTCACTTTCCACCTGGATGTCGCCACCCATAATTTCACTGAGAAGCTTGGTGATCGTCAGGCCCAGCCCTGTTCCCGGCACGCCGGCCTGCCCTTCGTCCTCCACGCGTTCGAATGGATTGAAGATGCGGCTCAGATTTTCCTCCGCGATCCCTATTCCGGTATCGGTGACTGAAAACTCCGCGACCTGACTATGGTAATCCACTGCAAGGCTCACGCTGCCGCTGTCCGTCCACTTGATTGCGTTGGACAGCAGATTGATGAGCACCTGGCGCAGCCGCTTTTCATCCCCAAAGACGAACATGGGGAGGTTTTCTGCGGGCAAGAACGAGAACTGCAATGCCTTAGCATCGGTCTGCAATCGGAACATGTCGACGATCTGGGTGAGAAACTCGTGCAAATTGAAGCGTTCACGGTAGATCGTCAGGTGACCGGCTTCGATCTTCGAAATGTCGAGCAGGCCTTCGATCAACCCCGCCAGGTGATCCGCCGAATGCTGGATTACCTTGACAGCGTCTCGGCGATGAGCGGGGATTGTCGGGTCCTTGCGCATCAGTTGGGCATATCCCGCTATGGCGTTTAGCGGAGACCGCAACTCGTGACTGATGCCGACGACGTAACGGCTCTTTGCCTTGTTGGCGGATTCAGCCACTTCCTTGGCCTTCTGGAGCTTGGCGTCGGTGCGCTTGTGCGCCCGTATCTCCTTCATCAGCAGGCTTGTCTGTCGCCGGGTCTCGTCATTGGCAAATTTCCGGCTTTCGTGAACCAGAACAAACAACCAGCCCATCACGCCTGCGATCAGCAGCAAGATGAAGAACACCTGCGTCAAGGCTCTGGCGACAGCGTTTGTTCCCATGTCGGCGCCTTGCGTCGACGCCTCAACGAAGACGAGATAGAGGATGCCGCCAAGCGAAGCGGTCATGACCAGCATGACCCCGAGATAGATCCCCACACGCGATCCGAGCCAGACAGCCGCCTGCGACGGCAGGAGCGCGTGCAGCAGCATGGAAATCTGATCTCCCCATCGGGCATTTTCCTTGCAATCATCTTCACACCGCGCGTCCAGGGAACAGCATAGGGAGCAGATCGGCCCGGAATAGACGGGACAATGAGTCATGTCTTCATGCTCAAACGTGTGTTCGCAAATGCAGCACTGGATCTTTTGCTTCTTTTCGCCGGTTTCCGAAACCAGTTCAACCGCATCGCGGGCAATATAAAAGCGTCCCTTTGTGGCGTAGGCGATCAATGGTGCCAGAAGAATGGCAGTGAACAGGGCGATATAGCTTGCGAGCGCGTGTGCGGTCTGGCCGAAAAATCCGGCATAAGCGACAAATGCCATGACGCTGGCAGCCGTCATCGACCCAAGCCCGACAGGATTGATGTCGTAAAGATGGGCGCGTTTGAATTCGATATACGGCGGGCTGAGCCCCAACGGCTTGTTGATCACAAGATCGGCGAACAACGCGCCGATCCAGGCGACCGCAACAATCGAATAGAGGCCAAGGGTCCGTTCAAGCGCCTTGTAGACGCCCAACTCCATCAACGTGAGTGCGATGATAACGTTGAATACCAGCCAGACGACGCGTCCGGGGTGGCTGTGGGTCAGGCGTGAGAAGAAGTTTGACCAGGCGATGGAGCCTGCATAGGAATTGGTGACGTTGATCTTGATCTGGCACACGATTACGAAAATGCCCGTCAGCGCGATCGCGACTTCAGGTGTGGTTACCTTGCTGAAGGCAACCAGATACATGTGCGTCGGCTCAACGGCCTTGTCGGGTTCCAGACCGCTCTGGAGTGCGACGACAACCAAAAACGATCCAAGCAGAAGCTTGAAAACCCCGATCACAATCCATCCCGGTCCTGCGGCCAGAAGCGCGAACCACCAACTCAGCCGGCGCCCTTGCCTTTGGCGCGGCAAAAACCGCAGAAAGTCCACCTGCTCGCCAATCTGCGCAATAAGCGAGAACAGCACTGCGCTGGCGGCGCCAAAGAGCAATAGGTCGAAATGACCGGCTTCATCTCCCAGCCGCCCGGAAAAGCTTTGCCACTCTTCAACAGGTGCAAGACCTTGCCAGGCAAGGAAGGCGAACGGAAGCAATTGGAGAATGATCCAGAGCGGTTGCGTATAGACCTGCAGCCGGCTGATGAGCGTGATCCCGTATATCACCATGGGGATGACAATCAGGGAGCAGATCAGGTAGCCGACATTAAGCGGTATCCCCAGGAACAACTCGAGCGCTGTTGCCATGATGGCCGCTTCAAGCGCAAAGAAAATGAACGTGAAGCTGGCGTAGATGAGCGACGTGACCGTCGAGCCGATATACCCAAATCCTGCGCCTCGGGTCAGCAGGTCGATGTCGACGCCGTATTTCACGGCATAGTAGGAGATGGGCAGTCCGGTTACGAAGATAAGCATGCCAACAAAGAGGATGGCCGGGACAGCGTTGGAAAAACCGTAATTGTATGTGATTGCTGCGCCAATCGCCTCGAGGGCAAGAAAGGAAATGGCTCCGAGCGCGGTGTTTGCGACCCATATGGGTGACCAGCGCCTTGCGCTCTTTGCGGTAAAGCGAAGGGCATAGTCTTCAAAGGTCTGATTTGCGACCCATTGATTATAAGTTCGACGCGAGCGAACCACCCGCTGATAACCTGCCATATACCCCGCCTTGCGAACCTGTTTCAGCCGGCAGCTCAGATATTGTGCATCGCAACCGCGCTACTCGGCGATATCGCCCAAACTGAATGCAGAATTCGATCAATCAAATACAATCAGCTTCCTTTGTCGTCCTTACTTGCAATTTCTGTGCCTGTATCATTGAATAAAGTTCTGTAATTCACATTCATTCGTCTTTTTCTACTTTGACTTCACGTCTTTAGATTTTTCCACTCCAGTAAAGTCCCAAAACAAATGCACGGATTGCACGCTCTATTCTGACTCAGGCAATCCAATACTGTTTCACAAATTCAAATGGCCGGGAATCAGTCAATTGACCCACGGCATGTGACGCATTGCGGCAGTGCACAAAAAGCGTCGACGCTCAGGGGCAGACAGAGGCGCCCGGTGGTGCCCTGCTTCAACCTCGAAAAAGATAGGGGTCCAAGTATGCGACGCGTGAAAGACGTTATTCAAACCCGGATGTCCCGCCGGTCTCTTCTTGCCGGAACCGCGGCGACAGCGATCCTCGCTGCGACCGGCACCGTAACGCCGAGCCTGGCGGATGAAGTGAACACGACCGGACTTGCGGTCACCGATGACACCGTGCAGGTCGGTATTCTCCATTCGGTCACCGGTACCATGGCGATTTCCGAGACAGGCTCCGTGCAGGCGGAAAAACTGGCCATCGAACAGATAAACGCGATGGGGGGCGTGCTGGGTCGGAAGATTGAGTATATCCAGGAAGACGGCGCGTCCGATTGGCCGACATTTGCCGAAAAAGCCAAGAAACTCCTCGTGAATGACAAGGTGGCCGCCGTCTTTGGCTGCTGGACATCCGCGTCGCGCAAGGCCGTTCTACCGGTCTTCGAGCAATATAACGGCATGCTCTACTATCCGACCTTCTACGAGGGCCTGGAGCAGTCGCCCAACGTGATCTACACGGGCCAGGAAGCCACACAGCAGATTATCGCCGGCATCGACTGGGTGTCTCAGGAAAAGGGTGCCAAGAGTTTCTATCTCCTGGGGTCGGACTACATCTGGCCGCGTACATCCAACAAGATCGCGCGCAAGCATATCGAAAAGCTTGGGCACAAGGTTGTCGGCGAAGAGTACTATCCGCTCGGCCACACCCAATTCAACTCGGTCATCAACAAGATCAAGCTGAGAAAACCCGATGTGATTTACGCGATCGTCGTCGGTGGCTCCAACGTTGCCTTTTACAAGCAGCTCAAGGCAGCCGGCATCGACATGACCAAGGAAGATCCGCTCCTCCTGACAATTTCGGTTACCGAGGACGAGATCCGCGGCATTGGCGGAGAAAACATCGAGGGCGCCTATGCCGCGATGAAGTACTTCCAGTCGCTCGACAACGAAAACAACATCGCGTTCGTGAAAGCCTTCAAAGAGATGTGGGGTGATGATGTCGTCATTGGCGATGTCACCCAGGCGGCCTATCTCGGCCCATGGCTCTGGAAGGCCGCCGTTGAAAAAGCGGGCAGTTTCGACATTGACAAGGTGCGTCTCTCCTCACCGGGCATCGAGCTGACAACCGCGCCGGAAGGGTATGTCAGGGTGCACGAAAACCATCATCTTTGGTCGAAGACCCGCATTGGCCGTGCCCAGCTGGATGGTCAGTACGAGCTGATCTACGAGACCGCTGAGTTGATGGAACCGGATCCGTTCCCCGAAGGCTACCAATAAAAGGCCCCGATCTCTCCCCTGGGATGGAAACGCCTTTTCGGTTGAAGGGTGAACAAGATGGCGCTGCGTGGACGCAGCCTGCGCAGCGCCTGGTCACTGACCACTTCTCAAACCTTTCCCAAGCCGGGCTTCAAGCGCCCTTGTTGCCCCGAAGCATGGAGACGCGCGCAATGTTCGCCGACTACACCTGGACGGAACTCGGATCCATTTTCGCCATGCAGGGTTTTGCCGGACTGATCCTGTTTTCCGTTTTCGTCCTGATGGCCCTGGGTCTTGCAATCATTTTCGGCCAGATGGGGGTCATTAACATGGCCCACGGCGAATTCATGATCCTTGGAGCATACGTTACCTACCTGTGCTCCAACTTCGTCGAAGCGTATTTCCCTTCGTTGTTCGGGGTCTATTTTTTCTTCGCCATGGCCCTCGCCTTTGTTGCCGCCGGTTCGCTCGGGGCGCTGGTCGAGTGGTCGCTCATCCGGCATTTGTACAAACGCCCGCTTGATACGCTGCTGGCCACCTGGGGCCTCAGCCTGATCCTCCAGCAGGCGTATCGGTCCATATTCGGGGCGCGCGAAGTCGGTGTTTCGCTGCCGAACTGGCTACTCGGATCGGTTCCGCTGACCGACATCATCGAGATCCCGATCAACGGCATCTTCGTGATGGTGCTGACCTTTGTCATCGCAATTGGCGTCTATTTCATCCTGTTCCGTTCCCGGATGGGCATGCAGACGCGGGCCGTCGTTCAAAACAGGGTGATGGCCGGCGCCGTCGGCATCAATACCCAGAAGGTTGACCGGAACACGTTCGCGCTTGGGTGCGGCATCGCCGGGATTGCGGGCAGCGCTTTCACGATGATCGGGTCGACCGGACCAACCGCCGGACAGCTCTATATCGTCGACACGTTCTTGATTGTCGTGTTCGGCGGAGCGGCCAGCCTACTGGGAACGATCGCATCCTCCTTCGCCATCAGCCAGGCCCAGTCGACAATGGAGTTCTTCCTGTCCGGCTCCATGGCCAAGGTTCTGACGCTCCTGACCGTGGTCGGCATCCTGATGATCCGCCCTCAAGGTCTGTTCTCCCTGAAAATCCGCCGTTGAGGAGGTTCTGATGACAAGCATCAAGTCATTCATGTCGCGGCAGGAGCTCATCGGGATCCTGGTCATTGCTGCACTTCTCTTTGTCGTCATGCCGCTCGCCATGGACATCTTCCGGCTCAACCTGTTCGGCAAATACCTGACATACGCATTCATTGCGGTCGGCTTGGTGCTGTGCTGGGGCAAGTGCGGGATCTTGAGCCTTGGCCAGGGTGTGTTCTTCGGCCTCGGCGGCTATTGCATGGCCATGTATCTGAAGCTGGAGGCTTCGACGCCGGAGGCGACCGCCATCCAGTCGACACCCGGCATTCCGGATTTTATGGACTGGAACCAGATCACCGCACTGCCCTGGTTCTGGGTGCCTTTCAACAGCCTGACCTTCACGCTCGCGGCAATCATCATCGTACCGGCGATCTTCGCGTTCATCATTGGCACCGCGATGTTCAAACGCCGCGTCGGGGGGGTCTATTTCGCCATCATCACACAGGCCATTGCCGCGATCCTGACCATCCTGATCATTGGACAGCAGGGCTACACGGGCGGCGTCAACGGCATTACCGACCTACGCACTCTCAAGGGCTGGGACATCCGCACGGATGAGGCCAAATACATTCTCTACTACGTGAACGGTGCTTTGCTGATCGGCGTGTTGTTGCTCAGCCAGATCGTGCTGAAGAGCAAACTCGGCCGGCTTCTGGTCGCGGTTCGCGATCAGGAAGACCGTGTCCGGTTCTCCGGGTACGACGTCTCCAACATCAAGATCTTTGTTTTCTGTTTTGCGGCGGTGCTGTCGGCAATTGGCGGGGCAATGTTCACCCTCCAGGTCGGGTTCATGTCGCCGTCCTTCGTCGGCATCGTGCCGTCGATTGAGATGGTGATCTTCTGCGCCGTCGGCGGCCGGTTGTCGATCTTCGGAGCTGTCTACGGAACGTTACTCGTCAACTGGGCCAAAACCACGTTTTCCGAAACGTTTCCTGAGCTCTGGCTCTTTGGGTTGGGCGCGCTTTTCATCGCTGTCGTCCTGATCTTTCCCAATGGTCTTTCGGGCCTTTACCGCAGCTACGTCGCGCCACTGGTCGATCGCATCGTCTCCGTTCGCCCGCGCACGGGCCGACCCGATGCACCACCTCCCGCAGCCGGGTTTGGTGCCAAGACGACCACAAAGCCCGCAGAGTAGGAGGCCAACGTGAACACGCTCAGCAACAACACCGACTTTCTGTTGTCCATCGAAAATCTGACCGTCTCGTTCGATGGCTTCAAGGCAGTCGATGATCTCAATCTTTACGTGGACGAAAACGAGATCCACGTGATCATCGGACCGAACGGCGCCGGCAAGACCACCGTGCTCGACCTCATTTGCGGGAGAACCAAGGCAAGCGACGGGTCGATCAAGTTCCACAACAAGGAACTGACCGCCATGCGCGAACACGAAATCGTCCGCGAAGGTGTCGGCAGGAAGTTCCAGAACCCCTCGATTTACGAGGATCTGACCGTTTTTGAAAATCTTGAACTCTCCTTTCCCCGGGGGCGCAGCGTTTGGGGCGCGCTGACGTTTCAGCGCGACACGGACGTCACCACGCGTGTGAAGGAAATCGCTGAAATGGTGTTTCTCGATACGCTTCTGGACAAGCAGGCAGCGCTCCTCAGCCATGGACAGAAACAGTGGCTGGAAATCGGAATGCTGCTCATTCAGGACCCGGAACTTCTCATGCTGGATGAGCCGGTTGCCGGGATGAGCGTCTCGGAAAGAAAGCAGACCGCCAAGCTTCTCAACGAAATAACCAAGGGCCGCTCCGTGATGGTGGTGGAGCACGACATGAAGTTCGTCGAGGACATCGCGCACCGCGTCACCGTGCTGCACCAGGGCAAGATCCTGTCGGAAGGGTCGATGGCCAAGGTGCAGGCGGATCCCAAGGTCATCGACGTCTATCTCGGCCACTAGGAGGCAAACATGCTGAATGTCGCGCATTATCACGTCGCCTATGGCCAGAGCGAGGTTCTGCACGGGCTCGATTTCACGGTCGCACCCGGCGAGATCATCGCCATCATGGGACGCAACGGCATGGGCAAGACCACGCTCATGAAGTCCCTGATGGGCATTGTCCCGACCATGGAAGGTGCCGTGGCGGTCGACGGCATCGATATCACGGCCATGAAGAGCTACGAGCGGGTTGCGAACGGCATCGCCTATGTGCCGCAGGGAAGAATGATTTTTCCCACGATGACCGTGCAGGAAAACATCGAGACAGGCCTTTCGATCTCTGGCCGCAGCAAAGTGCCGGGAGACATCTACGAACTGTTTCCTGTGCTCCTGGACATGAAGGGCCGGCGTGGCGGCAACCTCTCCGGTGGCCAGCAGCAGCAACTCGCGATCGCGCGCGCGCTGGCAACGAATCCGAAAGTGCTTCTTCTGGACGAACCAACGGAAGGGATCCAGCCCTCGATCATCCGCGAAATGGCCCGTGTCCTGCGGCGCATCCGCGACGAACGCGACCTTTCGATCGTCGTGTCCGAGCAGGTGCTGTCTTTCGCCCTCGATGTCGCAGACCGCGTCCTGGTTCTGGAAAACGGACGCCTGGTTCACGACGAACCGCGGGATGGCGTCGACGAGGAAAAGGTCGCCGCATTCCTCTCGGTCTGACGACTGGGAACGCTCAAGCTTAACCAAGGAAGGAGTCCAACATGACTGAAACGCTGATCAAGGTGGATCTGGAGGCGAGCCCTCACACCAATGAGAAAATCCACAATCGCTGGCACCCGGACATCCCGATCGTGGAATGGGTCGAACCGGGTGACGACTTCATCGTCGAAGCCTATGACTGGACTGGCAGCCAGATCAAAAACAATGACGACGCATCAGACGTGCGCGATGTTGAACTTCCGCAGGTCCACTATCTTTCTGGCCCGATAGGGGTAAAGGGTGCGCAGCCGGGCGATCTCATGGTCGTCGAGTTGCTTGATGTCGGTCCGCTGAACAGAAGCCTGTGGGGCTTTAACGGTGTCTTTTCAAAAAACAATGGCGGTGGTTTTCTGACCGAACAGTTCCCCGACGCACAAAAGTCGATCTGGGACTTCAAAGGCATGTTCACAACGTCACGCCATGTGCCAGGGGTGCGGTTTGCAGGCCTCATCCATCCGGGTCTTATCGGCTGCCTGCCGAGCCGGGAAATGCTGAACATGTGGAACGCACGGGAAAAGGCACTGTTCGAAACGGCGCCCGGCCGCAATCCGGCTCTTGCAGAGCTTCCCAACACCCAGGCAGCCCACATGGGCAAGATGGTTGGAGCGGCCCGCGAGGAAGCTGCAGCCGAGGCGGCCCGGACATTGCCCCCGCGCGAAAACGGCGGCAACTGTGACATCAAGGATCTGAGCCGAGGCTCGGTCTGTTACTTCCCCGTCTATGTAGAAGGTGGCGGTCTGTCCATGGGCGACACGCACTTCTCACAAGGAGATGGTGAAATCACCTTCTGCGGCGGGATCGAGATGGCGAGTTGGCTCCACGTCAAGGTCAGCCTGATCAAGGACGGGATGTCCAAATACGGCGTGAAAAACCCGATGTTCAAGCCGTCGGTGACGACTCCCAAATATGACGACTACATCATCTTCGAAGGCATTTCGGTCGATAGCGAAGGCAAGCAGCATTACATCGATATGACGGAGGCCTATCGTCAAGCCTGCCTGAACGCGATCGAATACATGACCAAGTTCGGTTATTCGCGTGAGCAGGCCCTGGCCATCCTCGGAACAGCGCCCGTCCAGGGTCATGTCTCCGGTATCGTCGACTATCCGAATGCCTGTGCAACCTTGTGGCTCCCGACGGATATCTTTGAAGGGGATCTTATGCCCGGTCCAGACGGTCCAACAAAGTATCTCGACGGATCTGTCAATGTCCCTGTTGCACCGGATCTTTGAGACAGCCATGCCGGTCTACGAATACATCTGCAATGAGCACGGCCCGTTCGAGGCCGTGCGTCCCCTCGCCGACTATGCGTCCCCTTGTGCCTGCCCGGTTTGTGGCAGCGTGTCGCCACGAGCAATGCTTACAGCGCCAAACGTGTCGGGGCTTTCCAGCGAGAGACGTGTTGCGCACGCGACAAATGAACGTGCCGCAGACAGCCCCAAACGTCTGTCCTCACATGGTCCAGGCATGTCCAAAGGGCGAATAGGTGGACGGAACACAATCCATCGGCCGGATGGCACCAAACAGTCTGCCGCCGCGCGTCCGTGGATGCTGTCGCGCTGACACAGGCCTTGGTCCTGGACCACTCTTTGGTTGGCCCAGGACACGAAATTCCTCACATCAGATCTCTGTTCTTGCGCTGCCAGGATCCCGGCGAGTCGTCTGAACCGCGTGCGGCACAGGTGTTTGCAGTGAGCGTATTGGCTTTGAAACGTCAGGCCCGGAATTTGTCAGCCCAGGCAGCTGCTGACCGGATTTCGTGCCGCCAATCATTCGCAAAAACAGACTGTGCGTTATATCACCCGCACTCTCCGAGATAGTTGGAAGTCTCTCCCTGACGCATCCTAGGCGCATTGCCGTAGACGCAATTGGCGGTCGAAATTGACACCAATTCCGGCCTCGCATGCGATCACAAGCGGCTGAGTATTCGTTGGGAGGAACGGATGAAGAAGCATCTCCTGGCCGCTGTCTCCGCGGCTGCATTTCTGTCGACCGGCGCAGCATTTGCGGCGGATGGTCCCCTGAAAGTGGGCGTCCTTGCGACGCTTGAAGGCACATACACGGTTCTCGGCGAGGACGGTGTCCGTGGCCTCAGAACGGCAATGGCTGTGCGGGGCCCGAAGGCCGGCGGCCGTGACATCGAACTGATCATCCAATCCACGGATGCATCGCCTGACAGCGCGGTGCGCGGCGCGCGCAAGTTGGTTGAGCAGGACAAGGTCGACCTTGTGATCGGTCCGCTCTCGGGCTCCGAGGGTATTGCGATCAGGGACTATTCCAAGACACAGCCACAGGTCACTTTTCTGAATGGGATCTCCGGCGCGCAGGAAACGACCTACGTGACGCCGTCTGACAATTTCTTCCGTTTCAACACGGATGGTGCGCAATGGTCCGCGGGTCTTGGAGACTACGTCTTCAACGAAAAGGGTTGGGAAACCGTTGCGACGATCGGTGAGGACTATTCCTTCATCTACACGCAGGTGTTCGGTTTTGCCCTTGAGTACTGCCAGGCCGGTGGTGAGATCACCGAACGTTTCTGGGTTCCGCTCGGAACCAAGGACTTCGGCTCGATCATCGCCTCGCTTCCGGACGACGTTGATGCGATCTATCTCGGCCTTGGCGGCGGTGATGCCGTCAACTTCCTGAACCAGTATCAGCAGGCCGGTGGCGATGCCAATCTGATTGGCGGTTCCATCATGGTTGACGGCACCGTCCTGAACTCCAAAGGTGACGCCAAAAACGCACTTATTGGAACGCCTTCGGCAGGGCCCCAGGCGGACACCTGGGATGACGAAAACTGGAAAACCTACGTGAAGGCCTACCAGGACGCATTCCCGCCGGATCAGCGTTTCCCGAGCCCGTCGCTTCTGGCAACGGGGTACTACAATGCGACGACCGCCGCGATGACCTGCCTCGATGAGGTCGGCGGCGACCTGTCTGACGGTCATGCAAAGTTCCGCAGCTGCCTCGCCAACCTGGAACTCGATGCCCCGAACGGCAAGATCACGCTTGACGGCAACCGTCAGGCTGTCGGCGCGAATTTCGTGTCCGAGGTTGCCGAGCAGGATGATGGCACGCTCGTGACCAAACTGGTTGCGATCAAGGAAAACGTGCCGCAGACGCTCGGTATCGATCCCGAAGTCTTTGCAAAGATCGGCCTCCCAAGCCGTGAGACGCCTGAGTGCAAGTCGTCTTACTGACCGCAAAGCGCCGGGCGGCACACGCCGCCCGGTTTCCCTACAGGGCCGCCGCATCCTGCAGCCTCTTGTCGAGACCTGGCAATGACTCTCATTACCTACGTTACGCGAGTTCATTTTGCCGATGGCGTTTTGGAAGAAGCGCTGTGGTCGGAGGTGGAAGTCAATCGCAAGACCCGGCCGCTGATCGTCACTGACGAATCCCATCTGAGCAGCGAACTGTACGAGAGGCTTCTTGCGGGGCTGCCGGTGCGGACTTCGGTCGAAACCGTCAGCGACGTGCCCGATATCCCGAACGAGAACGCCGCGCGCCACATCGCCGAAATTTATGATCGGACGGATCGTGATCTGCTGATCGCATTCGGACGCAACACTGCGATCGATCTTGCGAAAATCTCAAGAATATCGATCGCTCACCAGCAGCCTCTGGAAACCTTTTCCTATGCCACGGGAGGGTCCCGTCGGATCGGCAACAATCTTCCCGATCTTTACGCCGTTCCAGGCATTCAGGGTTTCGGGTCCGCTGTCAGCGCTCATGCGCCGGTCGTTCTTCAGGACGGTGAGCGGACACGCCTGATGTGCAAGAAGCTGGTTCCGACGGTGACAATCTGCGACCCGACATTGACGCTGGGTGCAACACCCGTGGAAAGTGCCAGCGCCGGGGCTGATGCGCTCGGGCGCTGTGTCGAGGCCTATCTGTCTCCCGGTTACAATCCACCGGCAGACGGGATTGCGCTCGACGGACTTGGTCGGGTGATTGCCAATCTGCACAAGGTGCTGGAGAAAGACAGTGTAACGGCCCGTCGCGAGCTGATGGCCGCAAGCCTGAACGGTGCACTTGCGCTGCAAAAGGGCCTTGGCGCCATCCACGCCATCGGGTGCGCGCTTGAGACCGTCGTGGACCGACGCCTCGACCCGGGTGCCTTGAGCCGGTTGTTGCTGCCCTCAGTCCTGCAGTTCAATGCCGGTGCGGCGCGCGAGAAGTTCAGTACACTGCAAAATCTCTTCGACCCGAATGGTGAGATTGACCCCGCGCGATCCGTGACGGAGTTTCTGCACAATCTGCCCTTGCCCGAAAGCCTTAATGAAATGGGCATTGGTGAGGAAGAGCTTCGAACCGCCGCGGATCTGGCAGCATCCGATCTGGCGGCCGTTCGCAGCCCGCGCGCACTCTCAAGCTCCAGCCTCTACTCGATTATGAAATCGGTGCATTTGGAAAGAACCCGGGTGGCCTGATGAAACCTCTGCTGATTGACGGGGACTGGGTGGCCACTGCTAGCGCCGCGGAAAACCGGAACCCGTCTGATCTTTCGGACGTGATTGACCTTTACGCGCATGCTGGAGTTCCCGAAACGCAGGCCGCCATTGACGCGGCTGCCGCGGTAGCGCCCGGATGGAGCGGAACCTCGCCGCAGCAAAGGTTCGATATCCTCAACAAGACCGCAGACGAGCTGACGGCCCGCAAACACGAAATCGGAACCCTGTTGTCCCGTGAGGAGGGCAAGACCCTTCGCGAAGGCCTTCTGGAAGCGGACCGCGCCGCGAACATCTTCCGGTTTTTTGCCGGTGAATGCGTGCGACAAACCGGGGATCTGGTGCCGTCCGTACGGCCCGGCATCGATGTTGAGGTAACGCGTGAGCCGCTCGGCGTCGTCGGGATCATTACGCCATGGAATTTTCCGATCGCGATACCTGCCTGGAAGATCGCGCCGGCGCTCTGCTACGGCAACACGGTCGTGTTCAAGCCTGCGGAACTGGTGCCTGGTTGCGCCTGGGTTCTCGCTGACATTCTGCACCGGGCCGGTGTTCCGAACGGGGCTTTTAATCTTGTAATGGGAAAAGGCTCTGTCGTCGGCCAGACCATGCTTGATGCACCCGAGATTGACGGCATCACATTCACAGGCTCACAGACGGTAGGGCACAGGGTTGCGGAATCCTGTCTGAAAAGGATGCGGAAAGTCCAGCTTGAGATGGGAGGCAAGAACCCGCTTGTCGTGTTGAACGATGCCGATCTTGATCAGGCCGTCGATGTTGCCGTGGATGGGGCCTACTTTTCCACGGGACAACGATGCACGGCCTCGTCCCGCCTGATCGTCACGGAGGACATTTTCGGACGGTTTGTTGAGAAACTGGTCGACCGGTGCAAGGCGCTAGCGGTCGGCAACGCGCTGAGCGAGGGAACAGACATTGGGCCTGTCGCCAGCGCAGATCAGCTTGAAACCGATCTGAAATACATCGAGATTGGCCGGGCCCAGGGTGGCAACCTGCGCTGCGGCGGCGAGCGCCTGCGCCGGGATACGGATGGATACTACCTGCAGCCCGCGCTCTTTACCGACACCACCAACGACATGCGCATCAATACCGAGGAAGTGTTCGGTCCGGTTGCCGCAGTCATTCGCGTGAAAGACTATGAAGAAGCGCTTTCGGTCGCCAACGAGACCGAGTTTGGCCTGTGTTCGGGGATCTGCACCACCAGCCTCAAACATGCCAACCACTTTCGCAAAAACTCCAAGGCCGGCATGGTTATGGTCAACTTGCCGACTGCCGGCGTTGACTATCATGTCCCCTTCGGCGGCAGGAAAGGGTCGAGCTTCGGCCCACGCGAGCAGGGCCGATATGCCGCTGAATTTTTCACGACAGTCAAGACCGGATACATTCGTGCCTGAATACTGCGCTGCAGCATGAATTTCAGTCTGACTTCGTAACTCTAAGTCTCTTTGTGAGGCCGTTTGTCTTGCAAATTTCTGTTTTTGAGCGGCTTAATTCAGGAAACGAAAAAATAAAGGATCGCGATAATCCTCGGGAGGAGGGGACTATGAGCGAAGCGATATCCGTTCACCACGGTGAGTTCGGGCGCGCAGCTCTTTATAAGCTGGATAAGCCTATCATCACGCATGCCCACAGGGAGGGGCACCTGATCTTTTACCTGGGCGGGGCCGAGGCGAAAGTCAGTGTTTCCGGGAAATGGGTCGCCGCCGACCCGAACACAGGTGTGGCGGTCAGTCCGTGGGAACAGCACAGTTTTCATTTGAAGGAAAAGAATCCGGTCGAGGCCTGCATGTGCCTGGTGCTCTACATCAAGCCGATCTGGTTCCTGGAAAACAGCCAATCCGCTGAATTTGCACTGAATTTCGGCAGGTCCTTTATCTCGATGACACCGGACGTGTCCAATTGGGTGAAGCGTCTGACATCCCTGTTGCTCGACGGTGGAAACGACCATCTTTTCGATGGGTATTTGTATCGGACAACCTTGCAGTGTTTTGAACAATCCTGGCGTCATGCGGATCGCACTTCCGTCCTAAGCGACAGCCGTCACCGGTTTACCGACTACAGGGTACGTCGTTCGCTCAGGTTGATGCAGGAAAGCTATACCGAAGAAGTCGAAGTCGAATGGCTGGCGCGCGAAGTTGGCCTGTCCCGACCACATTTCTTCAAGCTTTTCAAAAAGCAGATGGGAATTACGCCAAATCTCTATCTGAACACTCTTAGAGCGGAGCAGGCGATTTCAGATCTCATGACCACCGACAAGTCGGTCACGGAAATCAGCTACGATCTGGGTTTTTCCTCGCAAGCAAGCTTTACCCGCTTCTTTTCGTCGAATGTCGGCATTCCGCCGAGCGACTATCGCCGCGTAGCCCATGTCACCTAGCTGACACGCTTCGTCTTCGCTGCAGCCCAATTATGCCGATGATGGGCCAACAGAGAAGACTATCGGGTACGTCGATTCCGGGGCTTCGCACTTAGCCTTTTCCTGAGCCAACGACCTCAACGTCGAAAGAGCTTAGGGAGGACGTCGCGTGTTGCGGCATGAACATTTCGGTCTTTGCACCGCTGCCGGAAGGAGTTTCCGATGAGAGACTTCGCATCAAGACATCCGGTCTGGACTGTCATTATCCTGCTCGCCGTAGCTGTTTTCATTTGGCTGATCTTTGCGCAGTGGCCGAAGGAACTGGTCGACGTCATCGGTCGCAAGAAGGTGTTCCTGAATGCGGTTTTCAACGGGATCACGCTTGGCGGACTCTATTTTCTGGTGGCGAGCGGCTTCACACTCATTTTCGGTCTGATGCGCAACGTCAATCTGGCGCATGGTTCACTGTATCTCCTCGGTGGTTACATCGGCTACTTCGTTGCCAGCTCCACCGGTTTCTGGCTTCTGGCCTTCCCGGTCGCTTTCGTCTTGGTCGCCATTGTCGGCATCTTCATGCAGATCTTCATCTTCCGCAGAATGGAGGGTCAGGATCTCAGGCAAACGCTCGTTACGATAGGCATCTCCATCGTCATGGCGGACCTGATGCTCTGGGGCTTTGGAGGAGATTTCTACAACATTTCTCCGCCAAGCTGGCTGAGCGGACCGATGGAGACCCTTTTCGTGACGGGCGTGAAGCGCTCGTCGGGAGAGCTCATTTATCTGAAGTATCCCGTGGTACGGGTCGTCATTTTCCTGGCCTCGGTCGTGATCGGGGTTGCCATGTGGCTGATCCTGAACCGCACGCAGATCGGCATGATGATCCGGGCCGGTGTCGATGACCGGGACATGCTGTCCGCGACGGGCGCACGCATTCAGCTTGTCTTTGTCGGCGTGTTCGCGTTCGGGGCGGGGCTCGCGGGCATCGCCGGCGTTGTCGGGGGCACATTCCAGTCTGTCGCTCCCGGCGAAGATATACGGTTTCTTCTGGCCTCCCTCGTGGTCGTCATTGTCGGCGGCATGGGATCCATCACCGGTGCTGCGTTAGGCGCACTCCTGATCGGGCTCGCTGAGCAGTTCGGATCCGTCTATTTCCCGACCTATGCCGTCGTTCTCACGTTCCTGATCATGGTCCTGGTACTGGCGTTCCGCCCGCAGGGCCTAATGGGAAGGTCGTGACCCATGGCACTGGTTGAAAGCACCCCGGCCAGCAAGGAACGTGATGCGCGTCAGCGGGATTGGTTCGAGCGCATCCCGGCCGGTTACTGGGTCGTCTGCATCGCCCTTTTGATCATGCCGGCCTTTGCAAGTGATTTCACGCTTTACCAGGTGTTCGGCTGGTCGTTCATCCTTGGCATGATTTCTCTCAGCCTCATGTTCCTCGGCGGCTACGGCGGTATGGTCAGCCTGGTTCAAATGTCGGTTGCCGGGCTCGCGGGATACATGGTCGCGATCTTCGGCGACAGTGCGATTACGGACATCAGTCTCGGTTGGCCGTGGTACATCGCCATACCGCTCGCCCTCATTGTCGCGATGATATTCGGCACGATCGTCGGGTCGCTCGCAGTGCGAACCGAGGGCATCTACACCATCATGATCACGCTGGCGGTTGCGGCGGCGTTCTTTTATTTCACCCGCCAGAACTATGCCGTTTTCAACGGCTTCTCCGGGTTCAACGGAGTGTTGCCCCCCAACCTATTCGGTGTTGATTGGCGGCAGAGCGTTCCCTTCTACTACCTGACCCTGTTTTGGGCCGCGGTCGCCTATTTCTCGGTTTTGTACATCTCCCGCGCACCGTTCGGACTTGCTTTACAGGGTGTGCGTGACAACCCGCGCCGCATGGCCGCGCTCGGCTACAATGTGAATGCACACAGGATTGCGGCCTACGCTTTCGCGGCGCTGATCGCCGGGACCGGGGGCATCCTTCTGACCTGGCAATCGGCACAGATCTCGCCGGGTACCGCAGGTATCGGTCCGGCGATCGATATTCTCGTCATCGCGGTGATCGGCGGCATGAGCCGTCCCATCGGACCGTTCATCGGTGCGCTCATCTACGTTCTCCTCAAAACCTTCGCCATCGACGTTCTTTTGTCTGTCGGTCTGAGCGGTGAGCGCTTTCAGTTGCTCATCGGCCTCGGGTTTCTTGCGATCGTCTTCTTCTCGCCCGATGGTCTGCTTGGCCTTTGGGACCGCTGGCAGGACTACCGCAAGCGTGATCCGCTGCTGGATCGCGGGGAGGACAGGCTGTGACGCTTCTGGAAGCCGCCGGCACCTCTGTATCCGACCGATTGAGCGTCACTGGCACAGCGAACGCGCTGGAGCTGCGCGGGGTCAGCAAGTTGTTCGGGGCTCTTGCGGCGCTGAGCGATATCGACCTGATCGTCAAACCGGGTGAGCGGCGTGCCGTCCTTGGATCCAACGGCGCCGGGAAAACCACGTTGTTCAACTGCATCACCGGTGACTTCGCACCGACAACCGGTTCGATCAGGTTCTTCGGCGAAGAAGTGGCCGCGTTTCCGGCGCAGGAGCGCATCCGGCGTGGATTGCGCAGAACCTACCAGATTTCGCTTCTGTTTTCCGGCCTGTCCGTACTGGACAATGTCTATCTGGCCTGTTGCGGTGTGTCCCGTGGCCGGTTTTCGTTTGTCCGCCCACGTCGCAACGATGCCCTGATGGCCAGTGCGGAAAATCTGGTCCATGTGGTTCATCTCGACGACGTTCGGGACACAAAGGTGTCCGATCTGTCCTATGGACAGCAGCGCCAGTTGGAAATCGCAATGGCGCTCTCGGGTGCGCCGAGGTTCATTCTGTTCGACGAACCGGCAGCCGGTCTCTCCCCGACGGAACGGCAGGAACTGATCGAAATCCTCACCGGACTGCCGAGCCACATGGGTTACATCATCATCGAGCACGACATGGACGTCGCCCTGCGTGTCGCCGAGTCGGTGACGATGATGCACAACGGCCAGATCTTCAAGGAAGGCAAACCGGCTGAAATTGAAGAGGACGAAGAGGTCCAGGCACTTTATCTCGGCGGCGAAGAGGGGTTGGGCCATGGCTGACCGCTCCTCCGCAGCGCTCGAGATCAAGGATCTCAACGTTTACTACGGCCAGTCCCATGCTCTGCAAGGGGTCAATCTGACACTGGACCACGGGGTTCTGTCGGTCGTCGGCCGCAACGGCATGGGCAAGACGACAACGTGCAAGGCAGTCATGGGCCTTGTTCCCGTCGCCTCGGGAACAATCAGTCTTTTCGGGCAAAACCTGGCGGGACTTGGCCCGGCTGAAATTGCACGTCTCGGGATCGGCTACGTCCCCCAGGGGCGGCGCTTGTGGAGATCGCTGACGGTCGATGAACACCTGCAGCTGGTTTCACGGCGCGGCGGAGCCTGGACACCGGAGCGGGTCTATTCCGTCTTTCCAAGACTGGCGGAGCGACGCAGCAACGGCGGAGCTCAGTTGTCGGGCGGCGAACAGCAGATGCTCGCCATCGGGCGGGCTCTGCTGCTCAATCCGAAGCTCCTCGTCATGGACGAGCCGACCGAAGGGCTCGCTCCGGTCATCGTCAATCAGGTCGCAGAAATGCTGGTGCGCCTAGGCCAGGAAGGCGACATAGACGTCCTGGTAATCGAACAGAATATCGGCGTTGCCTGCGCGGTCGCGGACCAGGTCGCGATCATGGTCAACGGCCGGATCAACAGGATCCTGCCCTCTAACCAGCTGGCGGCCGACAGGGACCTGCAGCAGGCCCTTCTCGGTGTCGGACGCCATGCGCATGACGAAACACCAGCACCGGCGCGTGAGCCCGAAACGGATCACGAAACGCCGAGCGCGCCGCATGTACAGCGTGTCTATCTTTCCAATCCCAAGACGCCGACACGATGGTCCCGCCCGGTTCCTGTCCGCGTGATTGAAAACACCGCGCGCACAACGACGGCCGTCGCGGCATCGGCGGCCAAGACTGTCACGCCGCTGTTCGCGCAGCGAACCGGTGGCGGTGCGACCGTTTATGTTGCCGGGACGCTCGATACGAAGGGCGAGGAGCTGCGCTACATCCGTGACATCATCAAGGCGGAGGAGCTGACGGTCCGGCTGGTCGACCTGTCAACGAGCGGCAAGCCGTCGGGCGCCGAGGTGCCGCCACATGCGGTTGCGGCCTTTCATCCGCGTGGTGCCAACGGCGTCTTTACCGGAGATCGGGGTACCGCGGTCGCCGGAATGACGCTGGCCTTCGAACGCTGGATGCGAGCGCAGACGGATGTTGCAGGTGTCATCTCTGCAGGCGGTTCGGGTGGAACGGCGCTGGTCAGTCCAGCCATGCGGACACTTCCGGTGGGCATTCCCAAGGTGATTGTCTCGACCGTCGCCAGCGGAAACGTGGAGCAATATGTCGGCCCGTCCGACATCATGATGCTCTATTCGGTCGCCGATGTTCAGGGTCTGAATTCGATCACGCGCGAGGTTCTCGGCAACGGCGCCGGCGCGCTTGCAGGTGCCGTGAAGTCACGCTCGAAACGCAAACCGGTTCGCAACGCCAAGCCCACGGTTGGCTTCACCATGTTCGGGGTGACGACGCCTTGTGTTCAACAGGTAACGGCTGCGCTTGAAGACGACTTCGATTGCCTGGTGTTCCATGCGACGGGCGTCGGCGGTAGATCCATGGAAAAGCTGCTGGACAGCGGCATGCTCACCGCGGTTGTCGATCTTACGACCACCGAGATCTGCGACATGGTCGCCGGAGGCGTCTTCGCAGCCAACGAGGACAGGTTCGGCGCATCGATCCGGGCAGGGCTTCCCTATATCGGCGCTTGCGGTGCGCTCGACATGGTCAACTTCAACGCTCCCGAAACGGTGCCTGAACGCTACCGCGACCGTCTTTTCTATGAGCACAATCCGCAAATCACGCTGATGCGGACCACTGTTGATGAAAACATCGAAATGGGCCGCTGGATTGGTAACCGCCTGAACGAGATGACCTCGCCGGTCCGGTTCTTCCTGCCCGAGGGCGGCGTCTCGCTGCTGGACGCGCCAGGCATGGCCTTTCATGACCCGGCCGCCAACGAAGCGCTTTTCAGATCCCTTGAGGACACGGTGCGCCAGACCAGCGAACGCAGGCTGATCCGTGTCCCCCACAATATCAACGACCCGGAATTCGCCGAGCTGATCGTCGAAACCTTCCGCGGCTTTCATTCCAGCCGGCGCAGCCGTGCAGCAGGAGATTGACGATGTTCGAACGCAAGCAACTTGTCGAAAAATATCGGGCGATGATTGCCCGCGGCGAGCCGATCATCGGGGGCGGCGCCGGCACGGGTCTTTCCGCCAAGGGAGAGGAAGCCGGCGGCATCGACCTGATCGTCATTTACAACTCTGGCCGTTACCGGATGGCGGGGCGTGGCAGTCTCGCGGGCCTGATGCCCTATGGCGATGCCAACAGCGTGGTCATGGAAATGGCCGGCGAAGTTCTGCCGGTTGTTAAAAACACGCCGGTCCTCGCAGGTGTTTGTGCTTCGGACCCGTTCCGCTTGATGGACAAGTTCCTCGACGAGGTCAAATCCGCAGGGTTTTCCGGTGTTCAGAACTTTCCGACCGTCGGACTGATTGACGGCAACTTCCGCGCAAATCTGGAAGAGACCGGCATGTCCTATCAGCTGGAGGTCGACATGATCGCGATGGCGCACCAGAAGGACATGCTCACGACGCCTTACGTGTTTTCGTCAGAGGACGCGACCGCGATGGCCCGCGCAGGTGCCGACATTATCGTGTGTCATCTCGGCCTGACCACCGGCGGCAGCATCGGCGCGGAAACCTCTTTGAAGCTGGAAGACTGCCCGGCAATCGTCGACGAGTGGTCCGCAGCGGCCCTCGCGGTCAATCCCGACGCTGTCATTCTGGTGCATGGCGGCCCGGTGGCGATGCCGGATGATGCCGAATTTGTCCTGAAGAACACGCGCAACTGTCACGGCTTTTACGGCGCCTCCTCGATGGAGCGCCTGCCGACCGAGGTCGCACTCGTCGAACAAACCAGAAAATTCAAGGAAATCCGCGGCTCTTGAGCCGGGGGGGAGGATCGAACATGGCTGGTCAGCTCATCGGGCAATTGGTGCTTTGGCTCATACTCGCGGTCATCGTCGTTTTCATCCTCTATTGGGTGATGCACTGGCTTTACCGGCGCTCGACCAAGGAAGTCGCCTTCGTGCGAACGGGTTTCCTGGGAGAGAAGGTCGTAATCGACGGCGGTGCGTTTGTCTGGCCGATCATTCACGACATCACACCCGTCAACATGAACTCCCTGCAGATGGCGCTGACCCGCGAAAAGGAAGACGCGCTCATCACCAAGGATCGTCTCAGGGTCGACGTGGACGCTGAATTCTACGTGCGTGTAGGTCAGACCAAGACGGCGGTCAGTCTGGCGGCATCGACACTCGGGCGGCGTACGCTTGAGCCGGAACGCATCCACTCCCTTCTTTCAGGCAAGTTCGTCTCCGCCTTGAGAACTGTCGCCTCGGAAATGACGATGGAGGAACTTCACGAGAGCCGCCATCTCTATGTCGACCGCGTGCTTGAGGCTGCGCAGGTGGGCCTCGACAAGAACGGTCTGGAACTTGAAAGCGTCGCGATCACGGATATCGACCAGACCGGGATCGAGTACTTCAATCCCTCAAACAGGTTTGATGCTGAGGGTCTGACCACGGTCATCCGTGAGATCGAAGATAGGAGAAAGCTCAGAAACGATATCGAACAGGATTCGATGATCCGCATCCGTTCGCGCAACCTGGAAGCAGAAAAGCAGGTTCTGGACATCGAGCGCGAAAGCGAAAATGCGCGCCTGGAGCAGGAGCGTGAGATCGAGTTCAGGCGCGCCCAGCAGCACGCCGACCTTGTCCGCGAACGTGCAGAGCAGGAAAAGGAGGCGGAACAGGCCTCGCTCTTGAGCCGGGAAGCCATTGAAACCGCCCGGATTGAAAACGAGCGGCTGATCTCGGAGGCACGCATTGCTTCTGAAAAGGAGGTTCGCCAAAAGGAAATCGACCGTCAGCGCGTCATCGACGAAGCTGAAATTGTCACCCGCGAAGCCGTTGAGAAAGCGCGGATCGGGCAGGAAAAGAACCTGACCGAAGAGCGGATCAAGACGCAGCAAATGACAGAGGCAGCCGACATCGCTGCCAAGGAAGCGGTTGAAAAGGCCCGGATAGCGCAGGAACGCGCCCTGTCCGAGGCGCGCATTGCCAAGGACCGCGAGACCGAAGCGCTCGAGATCGAGCGCCGGAAAACCATCGAGGAAACCGATATTGCTGCGCGCGAGCTGATCGAAAAGGCCAAGATTGCGCAGGAAGAAGCGGTGACCGAGGCGCGGATCACTTTCGAACGCTCGACCCGTGAACGGGAGATCGCACGCAACCTCGCTGTTGAGCAGGCCGAGATTGCGTCGCGCGAAGCAGCGGAAAAGCTTCGTGTTGCGCAGGAGCAGACGGTCAATGCCTCGCGTATCGAGGCGGATCGCGAAACCCGCCGGTTGGAAATCGAGCGCCAGAAGATCCTCGAAGAGGCGGAGATCGCCAGCCTGAAGGCAACGGAAGCGGCCAGGATCGCCCGCGAAAAGGCGCTGTCGGCGGAGCGCATCGCGTCCGAACAGGCAACGCGCGCGCTCGAGATTGAGCGTCAGCAGCAGATCGACATTGCCCAGATCGCTGCGCGCGAAGAAACCAACAAGACGCGCATTGCCCAGGAAGAGCGCATCAGGAACCTGGAAATTGCCTCCAACAAGGCGATTGACGAGGCCGAGATTACTGCGCGCGAAGCAGTTGAAAAGGCGCGCATTGCCCAGGACAAGCAGCTGTCGTTTGAACGCATCGCCGCGCAGGAAGCGACCGACGAACGTGACGTGGCCCGCCAGGCAGCCCTCGATGCGGCCAATATCGCGGCCAAGGAGGCAACCGAAGCCAAGCGCATCGCCCAGGAAAAGGTGATCGCCGCAGAACGTATCTCCTTCGAACAGGAAACACGCGGGCTGGAGATCGCACGCAACAAGGCGGTCGAGGAAGCGGAGATCGCGGCACGCGAAGCTGTCGATGCAGCCCGGATCGCCCAGGAAGCCAAGATCACGCTGCAGCGGATCGAAAGCGAGGAAGCAACACGGGAACGCGACGTCGCCCGCGCCAAGGCCATCGAGGCCGCCGAAATTGCCAAATTGGAGGCAACGGAAGCCGCGCGCATTGCCAAGGAAAAGAAGGTCGCCGCGGAACGCATCGCCTACGAGCAGGATCTGCGCGAACGCGAGATCGCCCGCAACCGGGCGGTCGACGTCGCCAACATTTCGGCACAGGAACTCGTCGAGGCTGCGCGCATCGCCCAGGAAAACAAGGTCCGCACGGCCGAGATTGCGAAGGACGCAGACATCCGCACACGCGAGATCGAAAAGACCGAGGCGATCGAAACGGCCGAGGTTGCGTCAAGACGCAGCGTCGAGCAGGCGCGCATTGCGCAGGAACAGAAAACCACCGCGGAGAAGATCGCCCGGGACGAGAAGATCAGGTCGCTGGAAATTGCCCGCAACAAGGCCATCGACGAAGCCCAGGTGGCGGCAGACCAGGCCGTGGAAGCTGCCAGGGTTGCCAAGGCAAAATCCATCGACGCGGAAAAGATCCTGGCGGAACAGGAGCTCGACGCGAAGAAGCTGGAACGCAAGAAGGTGCTGGAGCAACTCGAGATCGCCCGCGTCCAGGCTTTGCGCGAAGCCGAGATCGTCAGCCAGGAAGAGATCGAACGCGCGCAGATCGCCTCCGAACGCGGCCTGGACGATGCCCGCATAGGCCATCAGACGGAACGCAGGCGCCTGGAAATCGAACGCGAGAAATCGGTCGAGAGCGCGCAGATGGACAAGGCCATCGAGCTCTACAAGAAGTCGCTGGATGAAAGCGCCGCCGCAGTCGAAGCAGAAGCCGCCCGCGCGCGCGCCACCGAGGCAGCGGAAAAGGTCAAGACGGCGCAGGAGACGGAAGTCGCCACCCGCCGCAAGTCTGTCGATGTTGTTCTGGCCGAAAAGGAAGCAGAAGAAAAACGCATCGCGGCAGAAGCCGAACGCATCCGCAGGGCCGTGGAAGCCGAAGCGCAGAAACTCATCAACGAAGCAGAAAACGTGCTCACGGATGGCGCCCGTCATTCCCTGTTCAAGCGCAAGATGCTCGAACACGTGGAAGGCATTGTCGCTGCATCGGTCAAGCCGCTTGAGAAGATCAACGACATCAAGATCATGCAGCTTGGCGGCAACGGTTCTGGTGGTCTCGGCTTGGCAGACGGCAATGGCGGCGTCGCAGGCGGCGGTGGTGGCGGAGGCGGCGGCAGCCCGACCGACGAGGTCATCAACTCGGCGCTGCGTTACCGGGTCCAGGCCCCGATGGTCGACAGTCTGTTGAGCGATATTGGCATCGACGGCTCAAACCTTGCCAAGTCCGACGTCATGCGCACTGCCAACGACATGACCCGCGCCGCCAACGAAATGAAGCGTCTCAAGGCGGATGACAAGCCCAAAGGCTCCGGCTCCTCGAAGGAGAGCAAATAATGGCCCGGGTCTATACGTCCTCCGTAATCAACGCGCCGGCGGCAAAGGTCTGGGAACGGATCCGGGACTTTAACGGCCTGCCCAAGTGGCACCCGAGGATAAGGGAGAGCCGCATCGAGGACGCGCTACCCGCGGACAAGGTCGGCTGTATCCGCAATTTCAATCTGCAGAACGGAGACAACATCCGTGAGCAGCTGTTGGGCCTGTCCGACTACGACCTCTTCTACAGCTACTCGATGCTCGAAGGGCCGATGCCGCTCAGCGACTACATCGCCACGCTTCGCCTCACACCTGTGACGGAGGGGGACCGCACCTTTATCGAGTGGTCGGCGGAATTCGAATGCGATCCGGAAAACGAGGACGATCTCGTCAGCGGGATCGGGACGAATGTCTTTCAGGGGGGCTTTGATGCCCTGAAGAGGCACTTCGGGGGCTAAGTGCAAGGTTTCGTTGTCAAAAATGGAGGATGGACAATGACATACCGGACTGTTTTAGGCGCAATAGGCTTTGGTTTTCTGGCAACGGCCGCAACGGCTCAGGACTTGCCGCCGCTCGTCGTGCAGCCGAATGCCGAGCTTGTCACCTTTGAGCACATCGAGGCGCTGAATGCCTGTGACTGGAACCGGCTGATGGCGCAATACCCCGAAGAAGTTTTGTTCATCTTGCCGAACGGGGTCTGGATCGAAGGTCGGAAAAACATTGGTGATGTCTTCGCGGGCTTCTGCAAACCGCGCGAAGAAGGCGGCTTCAAGGGCGCCACTTTCATCGCGGAGAAGGTCAAGACGATCGGCGACACGGTCAATGTGTCCTGGCGCGTGGAAGCTGATTTCCTCGCCGAGCCTTACAAGGGCGCCGATGCCTACGTAACGCGGGACGGCCTGATGTACGCGCAGGTCACCACGTTCGACCCGAGCGACATGAAGTTCAAGTAATCGAAGGCGAAGCGGTCGTGGTCAAGGTTGTTCGCAGCACGGTTTTAAAGGCACCGGTAGAGGCGGTCTGGGACGTCCTGCGTGACTTCAATGGCCACGACCGTTGGCACCCGGCCGTTGCCACCAGCCAGATGGAGCGGGGCGAAAGCTCCGACAGGGTCGGGGCGGTGCGCCGGTTCAGGCTGCAGGACGGATCGGAACTGCGTGAACAACTGCTGACCATGTCCGATTTGGAGCAAAGCTTCTCCTACTGCCTGCTGGATACGCCGATCCCGCTCTTCAACTACGTGGCGCATGTGCGCCTGTTTCCGGTGACGGACGAGGACTGGACAATGTGGGAATGGGAAAGCCGGTTCGATACGCCGAAGGGGCGGGACAGGGAACTGGCAGACCTGGTCGGCAATGACATCTACGTCGCCGGCTTCAAGGCAGTGGCGGAACATATCGGGGTGGAGGCGTAACGCATGGTGACGGTAACGACGGTCGATACGCTCCAGGAAGCAGCGGCGAGCAGCGCCGGCGAAGCTGTCTTTCTGGGTGGCGGTACGCTCGTGATGCGCAGCGTCAACTACGGCGAACTGACGGTTCCGCAAATCGTTCGACTGCGCAGCGCCACAGCTTTGCGTGACATCAGGGCCGACGGAACGCGCATCAATATCGGGGCCGCCGCCACCATGGGCGACGTCCTTCGATCTTCCGAAGTGTCCTTCCTGCATCCGGTTGCGCGCCAGGTCGGCGGTCCGGCGATCCGGAATATGGCGACGGTCGGAGGAAACATCTTCGCGCCGCACCCCTACGGCGACTTCGCGGTCGCACTCCTTGCGCTTGACGCCAGGCTGCGCATGTCCGACGGCAGCGAAACAGATCTGGAGAGCCTGCTGGCGGCGCGCGACAGCGAGAGACGTCTCGTGGAATCGGTTTCAATTGTCCGACCCGCAGGCGATGATTTCAGGTTTCGAAAGGTCAGCCGGGTGAAGCCCAAGGGCGTATCGGTGATGAGCCTTGCCGCGTGGCTTCCACGGTCAGCGGGACGCATTTCCGGCGCGCGCATCGCATTCGGAGCCATGGCGCCGACACCCGTCAGGGCAAGGGCCGCGGAAGCGGCGCTTGAGGGGGCAACGCTCGACGAAAACGGGATCGCCGGTGCCCTATCCGCTGCTACGCAAGGCCTTAGCCCGCCCGATGACGGACTGGCGTCCGGCTGGTACCGCAGCCAAGTCGCCCCGGTCCATCTGAAAAGACTTTTGCTGGGCGGGGGGAGCCGACCATGACAAAGAAACCGGTCCAGTTTCAATTAAACGGCTCGCCTGTCGCCGTTTTCTCCGACGAGGGGCAGAACCTTCTCGACCTGTTACGCCGCGGTGTTGGCGACCTGTCACCCAAATACGGCTGTGGTCAGGGAACCTGCGGCAGCTGCACGGTGATCATTGATGGAGAACCGCGTCTGAGCTGCCTGACCCTTGCCGAAACCGTTGAAGGTCAGCACGTGGAGACCACCAACGGCCTTGCCAACGGCCCGGATCTGCACGCGCTCCAGGAAGCCTTCATGGAGAATTTCGCAGCACAGTGCGGCTACTGCACGCCCGGCATGCTCATGGCCGCGAAGGCGCTGCTTGACCGGACACCGCGCCCGAGCCGCGCGGAAATCGTCGAGGCGATCTCCGGGAACATCTGTCGGTGCACGGGCTATGAGCCGATCATTGATGCCATCCTGGCCGCAAGCGGTCAGCCGACACGGAGGACCGGCTGATGTCATCGGTTGAATTCAGAAAAGATCTCTTCGCGGATGAGCGTGACGACAACCTGCAGGAAATCGGCAAACCGACGCGCCGCCAGGACATCCTGGGGCACGTGACCGGTCGCTCGCCTTACTACGACGACCACCTGTTCGACGGTTTGCTTCACATGCGCTGCGTGCGCTCGCCGCATCACCATGCCCGCATCCGATCCATCGATACCAGCCAGGCGGAACGCATGCCCGGCGTGGTGCGTGTCGTGCTGGCGCGCGACGTGCCGAATAACCTCAACACGCTCCTCTCGCTGATCAATTTCGGCAAGGACGAGGAGAAACTGATCCAGGATACAAAGGTTGCCTATGTCGGCGAGCCCGTGGCTGCGATCATTGCCGAAACCGAGGGGCAGGCAAGAGACGCCTGCGCTGCCGTCAGAGTGGACTACGAGGTGTTGCCGCACGTTCTCGACCCGGAAGCGTCGTTGAAGCCGGACGCGCCGGTTGTCAACGAGATCTATCCCAACAACACCTTCGACTATCACGACCTTTACGACCACCAGAAGCTGCGCTTCGGGGACGTCGAGAAAGGCTTCTCCGAAGCCGACCACATTGTTGAAGGCGAATACCAGATGTCGCCGATCGAGCAAGCGCCGATCGAGACCTGCGGTGCGATCGCTGCCCCGGAAACAAACGACCGCTTCGTCTGTTACACCTCGACACAGGCGCTGTTCTTTTCACTGGGTACGACCGCCAAGCTTCTGAATATGGCGTCCTCCCGCCTGCATTTTGTCGGCGGAACGGTTGGTGGAGGCTTTGGCGGCAAGGTCGACAGTATTGTCGAACCGCTGTCTGTCCTGGGCGCGGTTCTGACAGGGCGGCCGGTCAAGTTCATGTGGGATCGCGCAGAGGAAATGCAGGTCGGCGCGCCGCGCGGCGCAGAGCGCTGGCGCATCAAGGACGGTGTTGCCCGTGATGGCCGGATCCTGGCCCGGACATTTACAGGTTTCTTCGACGCGGGTGCCTACACCCGGCTGTCCTCCTACGCCATCATCAAGTGTACAGGTCACATTCCAGGACCCTATTCGATCCCGAACGTCGCCTCGAATGTCTATTGCGTTTTCACCAACCGGACACCGGCGACCGCCATGCGCGGTTTTGGCATCACCGGCGTCGATTTCGCCATCGAATGTCACATGGACAAGGTCGCCGAGACGGTCGGCCTGAACCCGATTGAGCTCAGGATCCTGAACGCCTACCGGGACGGCGATATGAAGCCGCATCGCCGCCTGGCCAAGAACACGGCGCTGATCGAATGCTGCCAGGTGGCCAGCCAGAAATCCGGATGGGCGATCAGTGCGGATGCGGCGCGCCAGTCCAGCCTCACCGGAGGCGGTGGCTCGCGGGCAGACATCCCCGAGAGCATCACCGACAGTGTAGGCCGGATCGGCGAGCGCAGACGCACCGACATTCCGACGGAGCCCGGTATGGGCGCGGCGTCCAGGGGCCGCGTCGCGGCCGGGACGCAGGGCATCCCCATCGTTGCAGCGGCCCCTCAAGACGAGGACATGATCACCGACCCGGCGCGCATGGGCTTCCGGCACGCACCGGTAGCGCCGTCGCAGCCCGGCGCAACGCCTTCAAGCCCCGTTCCGCCGTCGGCGGCACCGTCTGCGGCGCCCGTACCGCCGCAACAAAACGCACCGGCTCCGCAACCCGCACCACCGCAGCAACCAGCGGCACCCCAGCCTCCGCAAGCCACCCCTGATCCGGCTCCGGCGCCCTACAAGCCCGAGCAGCCGTTCTCGCGCGGGGTCAAGCGGCCCGGTGTCTCCCGTTTTCTGTCCGGATCAAGGAGGCGCTGACCATGGCCATTCACAAGGGGCGCGGCTTTGCCTGCATCAACTACCCGATCGGCATGAATCTCGGCGGCGATCCGAGCCAGGCACTCGTCCACTCCACTCCCGACGGCAAGTTCATGGTGTCGTTGTCCTCGATCGATCTCGGGCAGGGCATGAAATCGGTCACGCGCCAGATCGCGGCGGAAACGCTCGGTGTTCCCGTGTCGGATGTCTATGTCGACACCGCCGACAGCGACACCGGGCCTCACTGCATGGGGTCCTTTGCCTCGCGCGGTACCCACCGGGTCGGAAATGCCGTGATCCGGGCGGCAACCGAGGCGCGCAAGGCGCTGCTGGAGGCCGCGGCCGAAGAGCTGGAAGTCAATGCGACGGATCTGGAAACGGACGGGCAGGGTAACATTCAGGTCAAGGGCGCGCCTGGCCGGACGATCACCGTTGCCGATACCGCCATCGCCGCGCAGTTCAAGCAGGGCCGGACCCTGTCCGGGCGCGGCATCTTTCTCATCCCGCCGTCCGATGTCGATCCGGATACCGGCGAAATGACACCTGTCTCCTGTTTCGCGCACGCGGCCCTGGTCGTGGATCTGGAAGTGGACGATGAAACTGGCGAGGTCTCGGTCACGGAGATCAACTCTGCCTACGAGGTGGGGCGGGCCTTGAACCCGCGTCTTGTCGAGCAGCAGCTGATCGGCGGTGCCTGGATGGGTGTCTCGCACGCTCTTTATGAAACAACCGAACCTTATTACCCGGACCGGAGCCATGGTCCGGTGGACTTCAACACCTACCTGATGCCCGGACCGGGCGAGGTGGTGAACCACAACATCGCGGTGCTGGAAAGACCCGCCGAGGACGCGCCCTTCGGGGGCAAGGGTCCGGGCGAGATGTGCGCTAATCCCGTCCTTCCGGCGATCGCCAATGCCGTCTACAACGCCGTCGGCGTCCGTTGCGACACGCTGCCCATTACGCCCGAAAAGGTCTTGCGGGGCATTCTCGCCAATGGCGGTGCTCGGCCGCAGGGAGCGCGCTGAGCCATGCCGGTCAAGCCGTCCATTGTCGGGATCGATAGCCCGGATCGCCTGCGGGACGCTCTCAATGCTGCGCAATATATCGCGGGAGACGATCTGTCGACGGCCGCCTACCTCGCCCTGGCGCTGGGCAAACCACTTCTACTGGAAGGCGCGCCGGGCGTTGGTAAGACGGAAGCGGCAAAAGCCATCTCCTCGGTTCTCGGCAGGCGCGTTGTCCGCCTGCAGTGCTTCGAAGGGATCGATGCTGCGTCCGCACTTTATGAGTGGAACTACACCCGGCAGATGCTTGCGATCCGGCAGGCTGGGGACGACTACGTCAACATCTACGAAGACCAGTTTCTGCTTCAGCGGCCGATGCTGGAGGCGTTGCGGTCGCCCGACGACTGTGTGCTCCTGATCGACGAGATCGACCGTTCGGATCAGGAATTCGAAGCCTTCCTGCTGGAGTTCCTGTCCGACTTTGCCATTTCCATTCCGGAAACCGGAACGGTGCGCGCCGCGCGTCCGCCGGTTGTCGTGCTGACCTCCAACCGCACGCGCGATCTGCATGAAGCGCTGCGGCGCCGGTGTGTCTATCACTGGATCGACTACCCGGATATTCACCTTGAGGCCCGGATTGTCATGGCGCGGGCAAGCTCTGTCGCCGAAGAAACGGCAAACGCGGTCGCCGGTGCGGTCGCGAAACTCCGGACGGAGCCGCTCGCCAAACCGCCCGGCGTTGCCGAGACGGTGGAATGGGCGGAAGCGGCAACGCTGCTGCACAATCAGGGCGCAGCTTGGCCCGAAGCTTTCCGCCGCGCCATCGGCGTCGCGCTCAAGGATCACGATGACCTGACCTTCCTCGAAGGACGGCTCGACAGCTTCATGCCGCAGGAGGCCGCATGACCCTTCCGCGCGTCAGCCGAGCCTTTGTCGAGTTCCCTGCGATTCTCAGGGCGCACGGGTTTGCTGTTGCACCTGACCAGACGATCGACTTCCTGCAATCGATCAGCCTTCTGGGGCCGCGCGGCATGGCCGATATCCGGCGCGCCGCCCTTGCCACACTGGCGATCCCGCGTGAGCGCCATGCGGAGTTCGAGGCGCTGTTCCAAGCCTATTTTCTTGGGCAGTCGCTGGCCGCGCCGATCGAGGATGAAGACGGAGACGAGGGTGTCGAGGCATTCGAACCATCCTCCGAAACGATCGAGATCGATCAGGATGAGGGCGAAGAAGAGCCGGGTGAACTTGCGACCTCGGCGGAGCTTCTGGGCCGCCGGCAGTTTGCGGCAATTGCGGACCCTGATGCCCTCAGGGATCTGGCACGGCGCGCGCAGAAGGAACTGCCGCGCAGACAGTCTTACAGGCGGTTCCTCGACAACCGGGGAACGCGGATCGATCTGCGCCGCGCCTTGCGGCAGGCTCTCCGGCGCGACGGTGAGGTCTTTGATCTTCCAAGAACAAGGCGCAAGACAAAGCAGCGCCGTATTCTGCTGCTGATCGATGTGTCCGGGTCGATGAAGGATCAGAGCGACGCGGCGCTTCGCTTTGCCCACGCGCTGGTTCAGTCGGCGGACAGTGTCGAAGTCTTCAGCCTTGGAACACGGCTGACGCGTATCACCGCGCCTCTCAGGATCAAGGACGCTGACCGGGCTCTGGATGGTGTCGGGGCGGCGGTCGCCGATTTCGACGGCGGCACGCGCATCGGTGAGGCACTCGCAGCCTTTCTGGCCGTGCCGCGCTTTGCGGCCTACGCGCGCGGGGCTGCGGCGCTTGTTTTGTCCGATGGCCTTGAGCGTGGATCGCCCGACGCTTTGATTTCAGCCGTTCGCCGGTTGTCCCGCGTGTCCTGGCGGCTCGACTGGCTGTCGCCGCTTGCCGCCGATCCACTCTACGAACCTCGCACAGAAGCCCTGTCGGCGTGTCTTCCCTATCTCGACGCGCTTGTGCCCGGCGACCGGATCGACGCCATGTGCACCCACGTTCTGTCCCTTGCGAGGCCCGCATGATCGACGCCCATCATCATATCTGGCTTCAAAAGGACCTGCCCTGGCTGCTCGGCCCTGAACAACCGCGCATCTTTGGTCCTTATGCCGCCATCAAGCGGGACTACCTGATTGACGAATTCCTGGCCGATCTGAAAGGAACCGGGATCCAGAAGTCGGTCTATGTCCAGGCGAACTGGGCGCCGAACTGGTTCGAGGATGAAGTCGCCTGGGTTCAGTCCGTCGCCGATGAGGCCGGGTGGCCGCACGGGATCGTCGGGTTCGCCGACTTTACGGTAGACGATGTCCGTCCGCAGCTGGACAGGCTGAAGAAATACCCGCTGATGCGCGGGATCCGCCAGCAGCTGCACTGGCATGAAAACCCGCTGTATCGCTTTGCCCCGCATCCGGGTCTGCCGGCAGATCCGCTCGTACGGAAAAACATCGCCCGCCTCGCCGACTATGGCTGGTCCTTTGATCTGCAGGTCTTTGCATCGCAGATGGAGGACGCCGCCGGTCTTGCCGAGAGTTGTCCGGATGTCCCGTTCATTCTCATGCATGCGGGAATGCTGGAAGATACGTCGCCCGAAGGTGTCAAGGTCTGGCGCAAGGGCATGCGCAGGCTTGCCACTTGCCCGAATGTCTTCACCAAATTGTCGGCCTTCGGCACGTTCATTCACCGGAACGATCCGGAGTTCATCGCCTTCATGATCAAGCAGAGCATGGATCTCTTCGGAGCCGAGCGCTGCATGTTCGGCTCGAACTTTCCAATCGAGAAACTCTGGACCACCTACGCGGACCTTTTCGCCGCCTTTCGCCAAGGCGCAAAGGGACTGTCGAAAATCAAACAGCAAGCGATTTTTCACGACACGGCTGAACGGATCTACCGGCTCTAGCCGCCGGTCAGCCTGCCAGCCTTTCATCTACGGGAGAAACACAAATGGCCCTTACCATCCATGTTCTGGACTACGGAGACATCGAGCTCGAGACATCCTTTCTCGTGCTCGGCCACGAATGCGGACGCATCCGGCGGGTTCCGGTCTATGGCTTCCTGATCCTTGGCGGCACGCATCCGGTTCTGGTCGACACCGGCTATCGCGACAACGCGATCATGGAAAGCCTCGGCATGCGTGGCCTGCAGTTCCATGACAACATGATCGAGAACCAGCTTGCAAAACATGGTCTGAAACTCGGCGATATCCGGTACATCCTGCATACGCATCTTCACATCGATCATGCCGGCAAGGACGACAAGTTTCCGATGAACACGACGGTGGTGCTGAACCGCAAGGAAATGGAATTCTCGGTCTCCGGCATCATGTATCCGCAATACCCGAAGCCGGACATCCTGCATCTGGTCGAACGGATCTATGAACCGGAGGCCATGCGCTTCCTTGATCTGGAAATCACCGGTGCGGAGGAGATCATTCCGGGCGTCTGGTGCGAGGCTGCCGGTGCGCATACCGAAGGCTCGATGAACGTTATCGTCGAAACCGCGGAAGGGCTGGCCTGTATCTGCGGTGACGTCATCTACGATTTCAACGATCAAATCGTCAATCACGTCCACACCAACAACTGGATGGAGCCTCGGGTGACCGGCAATCATGCCGGTTCGAAGCGTGAGGAGAAGGGCGCGATCAAGAAGCTCCTCAACAACTACACCTTCCTGCTGCCGGTGCATGACCGCCCGGCAAAGATCCAGAACCAGCAGGTTGTCGGACGCCTGTCGATGACCGTCCCGGGCCCGATGACCGAAACCGTGCCCGAGCGGCAATGGTTCCCGATGTGACGTGCGCCAGCTCCGGAAGCCTTTGCTTCTCTAGCTAGGAAAGACTGGGAGGGATCTGTGGGACATACCGTTGTCGACCCGAAATTCTTGGACCTGATGGACCAACACGCCGCTGTTGAACGGATCGGCACCGGTTTCGTTTTCACCGAGGGGCCCATCTGGCATCCGGTGGAGCATCATCTCCTGTTCTCCGACATGCCTGGCGATGTCCGGCGCAAGTGGACCCGGCAGGAGGGTGTGAGCGAATATCTGCGCCCGTCGAACAAGGGCAACGGCATGACCTATGACGCGGAGCTGAACCTCCTCGTCTGTGAGCATGCCACGAGCTCTGTCGCGCGGTTCCGGCCTGACGGCACCCGGGAACTGCTTGCGTCTCATTTCGAAGGCAGGGAACTGAATTCTCCGAACGACATTGTCGTGAGGTCGGATGGTGCGATCTTTTTCACCGATCCGACCTATGGCCGCATGGAACATTTTGGCGTTCCCCGTGCGCTTCAGCAGGGCTTTCAGGGGGTCTACATGCTGCCTCCCGGTCACCGGCCGGGTGACGAGGCGGTCCTTGTGTCCGACCGCTACATGTTCACCCAGCCGAACGGGCTTTGCTTTTCGCCCTGTGAACGCTGGATGTGGGTGAACGATACCGAGCAGGCCAATATCCGCATGTTCGACGTTGGCGAGGACGGCAGGCTCAGAAACGGACGAATCTTTGCGTCCGGCATCAAGGACGCAGTCAAGGCGGGTGTTCCGGACGGCATGAAGGCCGATGCCAATGGCAATGTCTGGGTAACAGCACCTGGCGGTGTCTGGGTCTATTCGTTCGAAGGCCTGTTGATCGGCAAGATCGAAGTCCCGGAAATGGTCGCCAATCTGCATTGGGGCGGCGAGGACTGGCAGACCCTGTTCATGTGCGCCTGCACATCCGTCTACTCCGTAAAGACGAAAGTCCGGCCGCGTCTGGAGCCCTTCATGTCGGCGACACCGGCAAGTCAATCCGGAATGGCCGAAGCGCCTGCGACCGCAGGTGCCGCAGCTGTGTCTTCCAAAGGGTTGCAGCTATCCGCATGTCCGGCGCTTGATCCGAAGAAAACCGCGCTTCTGATCCAGGATCTTCAAAACGACGTCATGATCGACGGCGGTGCGTTCGAGGGAACCGGTTCGCCGCAGCATGCGCGCGAACAGAATGTGGTCGCCAATGCCATTGCCCTTGCGGACGCGGCCCGCCGCCACGGAATTCCTGTCATCCATATCTGGATGGTCTGCGAGCCCGGTCATCCGCTCCTTGCACAGCACGCCCCGCTGTTTCAAGGACTCAAGGGGGAGAACGCCCTGGTGAGGGGAACATGGGGCGTCGCGCCCGTTCCCGGACTGGAACCGAAACCGGGAGACCTCGTCTGCGAGAAAATGTCCATGAGCGGCTGGGAGACATCGCGACTTGAAAGCTATCTGCGCCATGCAGGCGTTGATACGATCATCAACACCGGGTCCTGGACGAATATGAGCGTGGAACACACGGCGCGCACAGCGGCCGACAAGGGCTTCCGCGTTGTTGTGCCGGAGGACGCCTGCTCTACTATGAACACCGATTGGCACCGCGCGTCGATCAACTATGCCATGCAGAACGTGGCACACGTTACGTCGGTCGCATCGGTCATGTCGGCGTTGGGCTAGGAGGTGGTGCATGAGCAGGATCGCGATCGTTACCGGAGGTGCGCAGGGCATTGGTTTGGCCTGCGCGAAGAGATTGAAGACCGACGGAGCGCGTCTTGTGCTTTGGGACATGGACGAACAGGCGCTTGAAAGCGCGGCAGCCGAACTCGATGCAACAGCCATCAAGGTCGATCTTGCGGACTGGAGCGCAGTTGCGGAGGCAAATGAGCGAACGAAGTCGCTCGTGGGCAGTGCTTCCATTCTTGTCAATTCAGCCGGAATTGCCGGGCCGAACGCACCTGTCGAAGACTATCCGGTAGCCGACTGGGCGCGCATCATGGACGTAAACGCAAACGGGTCGTTTCATGTTCTGAAGGCTGTTTTGCCGGACATGAAGAAAGACAATTATGGCCGTGTTGTTCTGATAGCCTCCGTCGCCGGCAAGGAGGGCAACCCGAATGCCGCTGCGTACAGCGCCTCAAAGGCGGCGGTCATGGCGCTGGCGAAAAGTGCCGGCAAGGAGTGCGCGGGCTACGACATTGCAATCAACGCGGTGACACCGGCGGCCGCTCGCACACGCATTTTCGATCAGATGAGCCAGGAGCACATCGACTACATGCTGTCAAAGATCCCGAGAAACCGCTTTCTCGAAGTGTCCGAGGCCGCGCACATGATCGCCTGGCTTTGCAGTCCTGAAAACAGTTTTACAACGGGTGCGGTGTTCGATCTTTCGGGTGGCCGGGCGACTTATTGAACGAACACGCTGCCTCGAGCTGCCTAGACGGCGTCAGCGTAATCCTGATGCTTCAACCAGACACATCCCCGCCAAAACGACGAGGGTTTTGTTGGACAAGGCTCGTGCACTCACTTGCGTCGTTTTGGCTCCTAAAGGCCGGGCAACCAGAGTGCGATTTCCGGAAACAGCACCAGCAGGGCGACCAGCAGGAGCGAACAGCCGATGAACGGGAAGGCCGAGGTGTAGATTGTGCGCATGGTCGTGCCGGGTGGCGCGACCCCCTTCATGACGAAGAGCAACAGCCCGAACGGTGGCGTGGTGAAGCTGATTTCCAGGGCCAGCAGCATGATCAGGCCGAACCAGACCGGGTCATAGCCAAGGCTCAAGGCCAGCGGAAAGAAAATCGGCACCGTTAGCAGCATCATGGAGATTTGCTCCATGAACATGCCAAGCAGCAGCAGCACCGCGAACATGACCAACAGCATCGCAACCGGTGCGAGTTCGAAGGAGATGGCCCAATTGACGAGGCCTCTTGAGGCGCCGGAAAAGGCCAGAAGCTGGCTGAAGGTCGCCGATCCGAAAACGATCAGATAAGCCATCAGCGTGACCTTGAGCGCACCGGTGACGGATTTGCGGATCGCTTCCCAGGTCAGACATCGGAAGACGGCTGCCAGGATCAGGACACCCAGTGCCCCGAAGGCGGCCGCTTCGGACGGGGTGACAAAGCCGTTGATCATCAGGATGATGATCACGACCATCACGCCGACCATGGGAACGACTTCCCGCAGCAGCAGGGAAATCTTGCCCAGAAAGGAGATCGGTTCCACGTCATAGGCAGGGGCGGCGCTCGGATCGAGCCTGGTCTGCAGCCAGATGGTGCCGATGTAGAAACCGGCGAGGATCAGGCCCGGAATGACGCCGGCAATCAGGAGAGCGCCGACATCGATCTGTGCCAGGGTCGCCAGAAGCACCGCCAGCGCCGACGGCGGAATGATGATGGCAAGCCCGCCGGTTCCCAGGATAGGGCCGATGCTCATGTGAGACTTGTAGCCGCGCTGGTTCATTTCCGGGACCATCAGCGAGCCGAGCAGCGCGGTGGAACCCATGGAAGAGCCCGAGAGGGTTGAAAAGGCGGTGCCACCGAGAACCGTTACATAGCTCAAGCGTCCGGAGAGCCGTCCAAGCAGCTTGTCGATCGCGTTGAACATGCGCCCGCCAAGACCGGTGTGAAAGAATATCTCACCCATCAGTAGAAACAGCGGGATCGGTACAAGGGCGAATTTGGTGAGCGACCCCAGGCCGTTGTTCAAAAGCTGGCCGATGCCGCGCTCGCCGCCCATGAAAACCCAGGCGCCGACAATGTTGGCGGCCAGAAACGCAAGCGCAACCGGCATGCCCATCGCCATGAGGAACACGATCACCCCCAGGAGCAGGGCAAGAGCTTCGTACCACTCCATTATTCGTGTATCCCCGCTTCACCGGTATGCATCAGGTCCGAGCCGACGACAAAGCGCATGAATTCCGCCGCCATCAGGCCGAAGCACAGCGGAAAGGTGATCGTCAGAAGCCAGCGGGGGTAGTAGTAGGCGCGCGTGTCATAATCGCCGCGCTCTATGTTCTTCAGGAAGAGTTCCAGGCCCTGCCAGGCAAGAATGACGCAGACAAGCACGCACGCAAGCGCCACCAGGCGGCTAACAATGCGTCGCGGGCCTTCGGGAAGGGCAGACGTCACGAGCTCGATATGAACATGCCCCTTTTCGCGGACCAGCCAGGGCGCGCCAAGCATGGTCATGTACAAAAGCCCGTATTCGGATGATGTAAAGAGCCAGGCAAATGGCTGCAGGCCCAGATTGCGCATCAGGACCGAGGTCACGACAGAGACCATCAGCCAAACCAGCGTGGCCCCGGCCACCACCGCCATGGCGTCGATCAGAAACTTGTAGAACCTGGAAACAACCGTCATGCACACGCCTCGGATCGGCAAGATCAGGCCCGCCTGAGGGCGGGCCTGACAGTCTTGTTAGTTTGCGGCGTTCAGATCGTAAAAGAGTTCGATCAGCTTGTCGTAGTTGTCGGTGCCGCCCGGTTGCTCCGCCATCAGGCCTTTCATCCGCTCCCAGGTTTTTTCACGTGCTGCGGCGAGGTAGTTCGCCTTGGCTTCGCCTTCCAGAGAGACGACGGTCATGCCCGCGGCGTCCAGCGCCGCGAAATCTTCATCCCGCTTGGCGCGCAGCGCCGCGACGCTGTCTTTTTCATGCTGGATGGCAACGTCCTGAATGATCTTCTTGGATTCGTCGGACAGGGAGTTCCACTTCTCGAGATTGACGATCACACCGAGATCGGTGGAGAAGAAGCACGGCTCGATCCGGTAATTCAGGAATTCGTTCCATTTCAGATCAATGAGCCCGATCTGCGTCCAGCCGGTGGCATCCACAACGCCGCGCTGCAGCGCCGAATAGACCTCGCCAGTCGGCAAGTCGATCACCTGAGCACCAAGATAGTTGGTGAAGAAGGCGTTGTAGACATTGTTGCCGCGCAGCTTCAGTCCTTCGACTTCCAGATTGCCGTTCTCGTCAAAGGTTGGCTCGTTGCGTGTCCAGAGATTGTAGCAGACGCCGCTGTCGAACCAGCCGAGATATTTCAGCCCCATCTTTTCCTGGTGGATCTGGTCGATCAGCTCAATGCCGCCGTTCTCACGGGTCTCCACCGCCGTCAGGTTGGACGCGACCATGGCGTCCTTTTCCGGCAGGGCGCCACCGTAGAAGGAGCCAGGCGTATAGACCATGTCGACAATGCCATCACGAACCGCATCCGGCTGCTGGAACATGCCGATCGCTTCAGGACCGCCGCGCACATCGATCTGCACCACGCCTTTGCCGGCTTCATTCACCTTGTCGACAAAGGACAGAAAGCTCTTGGTGTAGATAAGGGTTTCAGGAAAGGCGTGGACAGCGGTCAAAGTATCTTCCGCCTGGGCCGATGCGCCGAACAGTGTCGATCCGGCTAGCAGGCCGGCCAGTATTAACCTCTTCATAGTCTCTCTCCACTTTGCGGGCGGCTTTTGCCGCTTCCCTCTGGTTTTCAGGATCCGTCCTGAGGCTTGCTGCTCCTGTTGGATCAAGAGCTCTTCGTGATAAGCGCGGGCCGCACCCACGGCGCGCGTCGTATTAGATCTTCTTTGTGCCGCTCGATGTCTGCCCTGTGCGCCAGGGTCAGGTCGATGTCGTCCCAGCCATTGATCAGCTTGGTGCGCCAGCCCGGATCGAGATCAAAACCGATCCGCAGGTCACCGATCTGAATGTGGCTGTTCTCCAGGCAGACCTCCGCGGCCAGGGCGGCGCCTGCGAGGGCCTGAAACAGCAGGCTCATGTCCTCCTCGCTGATCCGCGCAGGCAAGAGGCCGTTATTGATGGCATTGCCGGCGAAAATATCGCCGAAACTCGGTGCGAAAACGGCCCTGACACCGGCGTCGACCAGGGCATAGACAGCTGCTTCACGCGAGGAGCCGCTGCCGAAATTGCGTCCCGTTACCAGAACGCTGGCATGGGCATGGCGGTTCAGCGGAAAATCGGGATGCGTGTCGCCATCCGCATCCCGGCGCAGATCGTGCAGCAGAAACCGGCCATAGCCTTCGCTTCTCGGCGTCGACATGAACCGCGAGGGGATCAACTGATCCGTATCGACATTGTGGATCGGCAGCGCAATGGCATGACCCTGATGTTGGCTCCAGCCGCTCATGCCGTGCGCCCTTCCAACAGAGGGCGAACATCGGTGATCGTGCCTGTGACCGCCGCCGCTGCGACCATTGCCGGCGACATCAGGTGCGTAAGCGCACCGGGCCCCTGGCGGCCGCGGAAGTTGCGGTTGGTGGAGGATGCGCAGCGTTTGCCGGGTGCAACAAGATCGCCATTCATGCCGACGCACATGGAGCAACCGGCCGCGGCCCATTCCAGACCGGCATCGACAAAAATCCTGTCGAGCCCTTCCTCTTCCGCCTGCGCTTTGACGAGTGCCGAGCCGGGTGACACCAGTCCGGATACTTTGGCTTTCCGGCCTGAAAGAACTGCCGCCGCATGGCGCAGATCTTCGATCCGCCCGTTTGTGCACGATCCGATAAAAACCTGATCGACGGGCGTACCTTCAATCGGACGACCGGCGGAGAGCCTCATGTAGTCGAGCGCATCACGGGCGCCCTGTGCTTTGCCGTTCGCCAGTTGGTTTGGATCGGGAATTGCGGCGGTAACCGGGATCGCCTGTTCCGGGCTTGTACCCCAGGTCACGGTTGGTGCGATGTCCTCGGCATTCAGGAGAACGTCCTTGTCAAACGTTGCCGTTTCGTCGGTGGTCAACTCCGCCCAGTGGTTCAGAGCGGCCTTCCAATCTGGACCCGCTGGTGCGTAAGGACGCCCTTCCACATACGCGAAGGTTGTTTCGTCCGGCGCAACCAGGCCGAACCGCGCGCCACCTTCGATCGACAGGTTGCACAAGGTCATGCGCCCTTCCATGGAAAGCGCGCGGACGGTGCTTCCGGCATATTCCAGAGCGTGTCCCTGAGCGCCATCGGCGCCAAGCCTTGCAATCCAGTTAAGGGCGATGTCCTTGGCGGTCACGCCCGGACCAAGCTGCCCATCGATACGAATGCGCATCGCCGCAGGTTTTTTTTGCCAGATCGTCTGGGTCGCGAGAACGTGCGCGACCTCGGTTGCGCCAATACCGAAGGCGAGTGCGCCGAATGCACCATGGGTCGAGGTGTGGCTGTCGCCGCAGTTCACGAGGAGGCCGGGCAAAGTGAGCCCCTGCTCGGGACCGATCACGTGAACAATGCCTTGTCCTGGGTCCTTTAGATCGAACAGGCGCAAACTGTGCTTGTGGGCATTCTTGCGCAGCGTCTCGACCATGTATTTGATTTGCGGATCGGCAATCCGGTCCCGTCCGCGTGTCGGGGCATAGTGGTCGACGACGGCAAAGGTCAGGCCGGGTTCGGCTACCGGAACGCCCCGGGCTGCCAGCTTGCTGAAAGCATGGTGCGACCCTTCATGCACTAGATGCCGGTCAACCCACAAAAGAGAGGTGCCGTCGTCGCGTCTGCCGATCTCGTGGGCGGACCAGAGCTTGTCGAGGAGCGTGCGCGGCGCCGTCATGCCGGTTCACCGGGTGGTTTGCCGATGGCCGGTTGCCAATGGCGCGCGCTATCGTCACCGACACGCGTCAGCGGCATTTCAAGACGGAACATATCCGGTCGGTAGAGCGCGGAGAGGTATTCCACGCCGTTGTCATTGACGTCGCGCACCACGCGGCGCAGCGACAGCAAGGCCGAGCCGACGGCAATGCCAAGCGCTTCGGCGACATCGGGTCCGGCAAGGGTTGCGGAAACGGACTGATGCGCATCCTTGATCTGCACGCCGCTGAGTTCCAGAAGCTTGAAGAGAGGCGTGGTTGCCAGATCGTTTTCCGTATAGTTCTCGGCAATGCCGGCGGGAACATAGGTTGTCAGGTGCGAGAATGGCGTTCCGTCGGCGCTGCGGACCCGGGTCGCGATCTGAACCTGTTCCTTTGGCTCCAGGCGCAAGGCGCTGGCCACGAATTCCGGTGCTGCGCCATAGGAGAAGGACAACAGACGGGCTGTTGTTGTCTGTCCCATCTCGACCAGTTGCGGCATCAATGTGGCCAGGTTCATCGCCATCGGTTGCCCGACCGTGCCCGATGTCCGGACCGTTGTGCCGCTGCCCGCACGGCGCACGACAAGACCGGCTGCGGCAAGTGCGTCGAGCGCCCGGCGAATGGTGACACGGGAGACGCGGAAGATCTCGGCCAACTTCTGCTCAGGCGGGAGGCCGTCACCGTCTTCCAGGCGGCCGTCAGCGATCTGGTCGCGCAGGGAAAGATAGACCTGCCGCGCCTTTGCACCTTCCGGAAGCAGCGATTTTTCGGGCTTGTTCACGCCGGAAATTCCTCCCTAATCCGCACTTAATGTTATCGCCGGCTTCAAAAAGATCAAGCTTCTGTCCGATAAATTTGTCTTTTTCTGTATTAACAACATATATGAATCTGTATTATAAAAGATACAAATTTGGGAGAGCAGTATGCCAATCGTTGAACTGCATCTGCTGCAGGGATATGGGGCCGAAGACAAGCGCCGGCTGCATCAGGGCCTGACGGATGCCGTCCGCCTCGTGGTGCCTGCTGCGCCCGAAGCCATCACGGTTATGATCCACGAAATGGAACCTGCCAATTACTCACGCGGTGGAATTCAGCGTTCGGGTGCTCCTGCCCAAAAGGATCCAGTCAGGATCGTGAAGGACTTTCTGGGCGCCATGGAAAGGCGGGATCTCGAGGGAGCACGTGCGCTCTTGGGCGAAGGGTTTGTCATGCAGTTTCCGGGCACCTCCCCAATGCACAAGCTGGAAGAACTGATCGCCTGGGCCGAGCCCCGCTACCGCTTTGTCAAAAAGGCGTATCAGGGGGTCGACGTCATGCAGGACCCCGGCCCGGCGGCCATCGTCTATTGCCGCGGCACACTTTCTGGCGAGTGGCCCGATGGCACCGGTTTTGACGGCATTCGTTTTGTCGACAGGTTTGAAATCGAAAACGGTAGGATCACGCGCCAGGACGTCTGGAACGATCTTGCGGAGGTGAAGGCAACTGCATGAGCGAGATTGATCCCATTACCCTGTCGGTCCTATCCGGCCGCATGGAACAGATTGCGGACGAAATGGACGCCACGTTGTTTCGGGCAGCATTCAATCCGATCATCGCCGAAGCACATGATGCCAGCCATGGGCTTTACCACGCCGGCAGTGGCGACACTCTGGTCCAGGGCAAGTCGGGTCTGCCGATTTTCGTCGGTGTGATGTCATTCGCGGTCAAGGCGGTGATAGAAAAGGCTGCCGCAGACGGGGATCTGGCCGACGGTGACATCTTCATTTTCAATGACGCCCATATCGGTGGCACGCATCTTTCCGACATGCGCCTCGTCCGGCCCTATTTCCGGGACGGTGAGCTTTTTTGTTATCTCGCCTCGGTCGGCCATTGGCATGACGTCGGTGGAGCGGTGCCGGGCAACTACAATCCGGCAGCGACGGAAGTCTTTCAGGAAGCATTCGTGCTGCCGCCGGTCAGGCTGGCGCGCGCAGGCGTGATCAACCAGGACATCATTGACATTCTCTTGCGCAATACGCGTCTGCCCCAATCCGCACGGGGCGATCTGAATGGCCAGCTCGGTGCGCTTGATCTCGGTATCAGGCGCATGGATGAACTCCTGGACGAATACGGCACGGTGACGGTGCGCTCGGCGCTTGATGCGCTTGGACACCGTGCCGAAGCGTTGATGAGAGCCGAGCTCGGCGATTTGCCGGACGGGCGCTGGGAGGCGGAAGACTATCTCGACAATGACGGCATCACCGACGAACCGCTCGCCATCCGGGTCGCGCTGGAGATCAAGGGCGACAGCATGACCCTCAATTTTGCCGGATCAGCCCCGCAATGCGCCGGTCCGGTGAACATTGCGCTGCCGACCACGGTCGCAACGGCCTATGTCGCGATCAAGCACATCTTCCCCGATCTGCCGGCCAATGCCGGTGTGATGCGTCCGATTGCCGTTGAAGTTCCGGAAGGCTCCCTCCTGGCGGCAGAGTTTCCAAGCCCGACGGGCGGGTACACGGAAACCATCCTGCGCATGATCGACGTCATCTTCTCAGCCTTTGCAAAGGCAGCCCCGGAGCGCGTTGTCGCCAATGCCTATGGAACCATCAATGCGCTCTCGATCGCGGGCAAGCGCAGCGACGGCAGGCCCTGGGTCATGTTCAGTTTCTACGGTGGTGGGCACGGTGGCTCTCCTGAAGGCGATGGCCTCAATCACGGCAACGCGCCCATCTCAACGGCGACGATCCCGCCGATGGAGATTCTGGAAGCCGCCTATCCGGTGATGTTCCGCACGTGGGCGCTGCGCCCGGACAGCGCCGGGGCCGGCAAGCATCGCGGCGGCATGGGCGCTGTCTACGAGATCGAGGTTCTGGAAGAAAACGGGGCGGAGGCCTTCTTGTTCGGCGAACGCGGACGCTTTGCGCCAAAGGGCATCGCAGACGGCCAGGACGGCGCACTCAACCGGTTCTCCTTCGAACAGGACGACGGATGGAAGACACCGCCACTCGCTTCGAAGATGCGCGGCATCAAACTGCAGCAGGGCCAGGCGGTGCGTTTGGAGACCCCCGGTGGTGGCGGCTATGGCAAGGCACAAGACCGATCCGCCGTCGAAGTCGCGCGCGATGTGGCCCGCGGGCTCGTTGATGCGGAGGCAGCCGACCAGCTCTATGGCCCGGCGTGGCGGGAGGTGTCTCCATGAGCACGCGCATGATTGGCGTCGATGTCGGCGGCACGTTTACCGACATATTCGTTCTGAACGAGACGGACGGCACGGCGTCCGTCGCAAAGGTACCGACCACGCGCCCGGACCAGTCGGGCGGATTTCTCGACGGGATTTCGCAGCGGGTCACCGACCTTTCGGAGATATCCGTTGTGGTTCATGGCACGACCGCGGGCACCAATGCGCTTTTGGAGCGCAAGGGCGCGACAACAGGTGTCATCTGCACCGAGGGCCTGCGCGACGTTCTCGAAATGCGTCGCCGGGACCGGCCAAGAACCTGGGGCCTTCGAGGCGATTTTGAACCGGTTGTCGATCGTCGGAACCGGCTGGAAGTGCCGGAGCGCACGCTTGCTGATGGCACGATCCGGACACCGGTCGATCTCGAGGCAGTACGCGCGGCGGCGAGACTGCTTCAGGCGCAGGGCTGCGACGCGGTCGCAATCCTCTTTGCCAATGCCTATGCCAATCCGGAAAACGAGGCAGCGGCCGTCGCGGCCGTCCGCGAGATCTGGCAAAGCCCCCATGTGTCCGCGTCGTCTGAAATCCTGCCGGAAATCCGGGAATTCGAACGGTTTTCAACGACTGCGCTCAACGCCTATCTGCAGCCGGAAGTCTCCGGGTACCTGGACCGGCTTGAGCGCGCCCTGACATCGGGCGGTTTCGACGGTGAATTCATGATCGTGCAGTCCAATGGCGGCGTCATGGCGGTTGATACCGCTTGCCGTTTGCCCGTGAGGACGGCGCTATCAGGGCCTGCGGCTGGGGTGATCGCTGCCGGTTACATTGCCTCCTCAGCGGGGTTCGACAACGTGATCACCGGGGACATGGGCGGCACGAGCTTCGATGTCTCTCTGATCTCGGACGGCCACTCGATGCTCTCTCCTCAAACGGCAATCGATTTCGGCATGGTGGTGCGCACGCCCATGATCGAAATCACGACGATTGGCGCGGGCGGCGGGTCCATTGCCTGGGTCGACAAGGGCGGGTTGCTGAACATCGGCCCGGAGAGCGCCGGATCGAATCCTGGACCCGTTGCCTACGGATTGGGGAACACCCGCCCGACCGTGACGGATGCCAATGTCGTCCTTGGCCGTATCGATCCGGACAACCCGATTGGCGGAAAGCTTGAAAGGCTCGATGTGGCGGCTGCTTCCGAGGCCATCGATCTGCATGTCGGGCGCTCGCTCTCTCTGGACACTGTTCAGGCCGCAGAGGCCATCCTGCGGGTGGCCAATTCCCGGATGGCCGGGGCGATCCGCCTGGTAAGTATCGAACGGGGTTTTGACCCGAAACGTTTTGCCTTCATGCCCTTTGGCGGCGGCGGCGCCCTTCACGCCGGCGCGATGCTGAAGGATGTCGGTATCGCCCGGGCTATCGTCCCGCGCTATCCCGGCGTCACCTCTGCGATGGGCTGCGTCATTGCCGATATGCGCCAGGACTTTGTCCAGACGATCAATTCGCTGGTGGGCCAACTGGATGTGACCGCGCTGGCCGCTTTCATGCAGGCCCATGTGAATCAGGGTCTTGCAATGCTCGATGCGGCTCGAACACGCTTTGAGAGCCGGGTGCTGAGCTTTGAACTGGACATGGCTTATGTCGGTCAGACGCACACGGTTTCCGTGCCGCTGAGCGTCCGCACCGAGCAGAACAGCGTCCTGCCCCCCACAAAAGCGGAGATCGAAGCCGCGTTCGATGCGGCTTATGAAACGACCTTCGGCAGGCTGCTGGAAAACGGCGTGCGGCGCATCTTGAACCTGCGCAGCGCGGTAACCGGGCTCCGGCCAAAATTCGATTTGCGGGCCCTGGCGCCAACGGGCGAGGGCGCGCCGGTGCCCAGAACAACCCGCAATGTTCATTTTGGTGCAGACTGGTACGAGACTGCAATCTACGACCGTCTGGCGCTTCCCGTGGGAGCCGTCATTCAAGGACCCGCCATCCTGGAACAACCGGACACGACGGTGCTTGTCGAACCGGACCTGCAGGCGCGTGTCGACACCTTTGGCAACACGATCATCGAACCTTCCAAGGAGCAGTCATGAGCGAGCCGAACACTTGGGACCTGTCCAGGACAGCACTCCTGACGATCGATCTGCAAAACGACTTCATCCATCCGGAAGGGGCTTACGGCCGCGCCGGACAGACCGCTGACAGCATTGCCGTTCTGCCTGAGCGCATTGTGCCGCTGGTCGCAGCCTTGCGCGAGCACGGCGGCTATTACATTTCGGCGCAGTTCACGCTTGTTCCCGATGCCAGGGGTGAGCCGTTGATCGCGCCGCATCTCAAAAAGCTGCGCCCTTTTCTGGGCAAGGGAGACTTCGCGCCGGGCAGCTTCGGCAACACGCTGGTCGACGCGCTCTATCCGGCTGATTTCGTGGTCGAAAAGGTGGCGTACTCGGCTTTTTACCAGACACGGCTTGAATACATCATGCGCGCAGTCGGCATCGACAATCTGATCGTCGGCGGCATCGTGACCAATGGCGGTGTGGCCTCCACATTGCGGGACGCGCATTTGCGCAACATTGAAACGGTCCTGCTGACCGATGGCAGCGCCGCCTTCAAAGCAGACGTCCATGAGGCAACACTTCTGTCGCTGGCAACCGTGACCCACGAAATGAGCTGCCAGGACGTGCTGACCTGGCTGGAGGCAAAATCATGAGCCTGAAACAACGCCTTCAAGAAAAAAACATCCTGATCGCACCAGGCGTCTATGACGGTCTGACCGCGTCGTTGGCGACCGCGGCAGGGTTTGAAGCTCTTTATCTGAGTGGAGCTGCGGTTGCTTATACCCGCCTTGGGCGGCCCGATATCGGCCTGACGGCTGTGACGGAGATGGCCGACACCATGTCGCTGATTGCCGACCGCACTGAGTTGCCGGTCATCATCGACGCGGACACAGGCTTCGGCAACGCGCTCAATGCACAGCGCACGATGCGCCAATATGAGCGGGCCGGGGCGTCAGCACTTCAGGTGGAGGACCAGACCTATCCCAAGCGGTGCGGTCACCTTTCGGACAAGTCGCTGATCCCGGTGGAGGAAATGGCTGGCAAGGTCCGCGCAATGGCCGATGCGCGCAGCTCTGCCGAAACCCTGATCATCGCGCGTACGGATGCCATTGCGGTCGAAGACTATCAGGCGGCGCTTGACCGTGCCGAAACCTATCTGGAGGCAGGCGCCGACGTGCTCTTTATCGAAGCGCCGCAATCCCGGGAACAGTTGTCAGATATTGCCCGTCGTTTTGAGGGCCGCATTCCGCTCCTGGCCAATATGGTCGAAGGTGGCGCGACGCCAATAACCGGTGCTGAGGATCTGGAAGAGCAGGGCTACTCCATCGTCATTTTCCCGGGCGGCATAGTCCGCGCGCTCGCGCGCACTGCGCAGGACTATTACCAGAGCCTCCACCAGCATGGCAGCAACCGGCCCTTTGCAGACAGAATGTTTGATTTCGGCGGTCTGAACGGTGTGATCGGCACGGCGGAAATGCTCGCCAAGGGCGTTGCCTATGACCGCAATGAAACCTGACGTCACCGAGGCTCCTGAATCCGTCGATCTGACGTGCGAAACCCTGATCATCGGGGCCGGTGCAGGCGGACTTGTGGCCGCGCTCGCAGCCCAGGAGGCCCGACAATCGGTGCTGGTGATAGAGGCCGATCCGGTGCCGCAAGGCTCAACGGCCCTTTCCGCCGGACTGATCCCGGCCGCCGGAACAATGGCCCAGGCGGCTGCCGGTATCGAAGATACTGCGGCACAGTTTGCGGACGACATCCAGGCAAAGGCTGACGGTGAGAATGAACAAGCGCTGGTCGACCGCCTGGCGCAAGCCTCCGGTCCGGTGATCGACTGGCTGACAGATGCATTTGGGCTGCCGTTTTCCGTGGTCACCAATTTTGATTATCCGGGCCACAGCCAAAGGCGCATGCATGGTCTGCCGACACGCTCGGGCGCGGAACTGATCGACAGGTTGCGGGCAACCTGCGAGGCCGCCGGGATTGATATCGTCTGTGAACGCCGCGCCCATCGCCTATATCTGGAAAACGGTCGGATATCGGGTGTTGCGGTCACGCGTCCTGACGGCGGCGTTGAGACGATCGGTTGCGACAAGCTTGTTCTGGCCTGCAACGGCTTTGGCGGTAATCGCGACCTGGTGCATCAGCTCATGCCCGAGATTGAAAACGGTCTCTGGTTCGGTCATGACGGCAACCGAGGCGAGGCGCTGCTCTGGGGTCGGGAAATTGGCGCAGATCTGCGCCAACTGAACGCTTATCAGGGGCACGGCAATGTCGCCCATCCCCATGGCATTCTGATCACTTGGGCGGTGATCATGGAGGGCGGTGTCCAGGTCAATTGTGAGGGGCAGCGTTTCTGGAACGAGACCAAGGGCTATTCGGAAGCAGCGCGCGCGGTGCTCGCCCAGCCAAATTCAGAAGCCTATGCGATCTTCGACGGCCGGATTGCCGGCATTGCCCGGCAATTTGAAGATTTCAAGCAGGCAGAAGCTGCCGGAGCCATCAAGACTTCAGAAACGCTTGACGGTCTTGCGGCAGAATTCGGACTTCCCGCGGCCCCTTTTCTGGAGACCATGCAGGCCATTCCAACGGATGGTGCTGACGCGTTCGGCCGTATCTTCAACGGCCCTGGTCTTCACGCACCCTTTTTCGGTGTCCGTGTCACCGGGGCCCTCTTTCACACCCAGGGCGGGCTCCGAACGGGAGAAGCTGCGCGGGTCTATCGGACCGACGGCACGATGTTTCCCAATCTTTTTGCCTGCGGGGGCGCTGCCTGTGGTGTTTCCGGCAGCAGGGACAGCGGATATCTCTCCGGAAACGGCCTCTTGAGCGCGGTGGTGTTGGGAAAGCTCGCTGGCGAAACACCGGTGAATTAGAAGGTTTGCCCCCAAACACCGGAAAGCCGTTCGCCCGGCAAAGACCCTAATAGTGGAACGGGGCGGTGATAAGTCTGCGGCCGAGAGAAAGAGCGTCACAGACATGGATGAAGGGTGATAAATCCATATCACGGTCCCGGTTGCGAACCAGATCGAACATCTTTGCATAAAGGTTTGGATATTCGTTGTTGGAGCCTTCTTTGATCAGCTCGCCGTTGATCTCGAGCTTTTCTCCTCCCAGCGACAAGCGGGCGTTTCCGTCTGCGGTTTCGATTTCAATATCCCAAGTCTGCAGACCTTCCTGCCGCCAATCGAAGACGGCCGACACATCGGCTCCGGTCGGGTCGGCGAATCTGAGTTCTGCGGCGATCGGGGTTGCCCGGTTTTCCGGATATTCGAGCGTCGCCTCGCTGACGTGGACGCCGTGAGGCAGGATCTCGGTCATGATCGACAGGGCATTGATCCCGGGATCGAAAACACCCATGCCGCCCGGTTCCCAGATCCATTCCTGACCGGGATGCCAATGCCGAACGTCCTCTTTCCAGACAATGCGAAGTCGTTTGAGGTCGCGAGGCGCCAGCCAGCTCTTGAGGTCGGGCACACAATCCGCGAACCGGGAATGCCACGTTGCAAAGATCGAGACGCCCATGTTTCTCGCGAGCGTTTCGAGGGCAAAACACTCCGCCAGGCTTTGACCGGGCGGTTTTTCGAGCATGACATGTTTACCGGCCGCAAGGGCTGCTTTCGCATAGTCAAATCGGGGCTGGGGCGGAATTGCGAGCGAGATCGTCGAAATGTCCGGACGCTCTGCCAAAAGTGAACCAAGCGTTTGATAGGCGGCAATCCCGTCGACCGATGCATGCCTGCTGACAGTCGCCTCCAGTGACCAGTCGGGATTTCCGGATATTGCCGGAATGTGCTGGTCGCGGGCAATCTTGCCAATGCCGACCAGCGCCAGTTTTTCAGCCATCAGTGTGAATCCTTCGGTACCGCCGACCCGCGGCAGCCAATGAGAAAGTCGAAATCAGCCCCTGTGTCCGCACCCTGAACGTGATCGTGAAAGAGGCGGGCGTAGCCGCTTTCCGGCACAGTGTGACGAGGCACCCAGGCCTTCAGCCGTTGTTGCAGCTCCTCGTCGGAAATCTCCAGGTGAAGACTGCGATTTGGAACATCCAGTTCAATCAGGTCACCTGTACGAACGACTGCCAGGGGTCCGCCCGCCGCAGCTTCAGGTGCCGTGTGTAGAATAACCGTCCCATACGCCGTGCCCGACATTCTCGCGTCGGAAATACGGATCATGTCGGTGATGCCCTTGCGCAGGACTTTCGGGGGCAAGCCCATATTGCCGACTTCCGAGAGCCCGGGATATCCTTTGGGTCCGCAATTCTTGAGCACCATGATGCAGGTCTCGTCAATGTCGAGATCTTCATCGTTGATCCTGAGCTTGTAGTCGTCAATGTCTTCAAAGACGACCGCGCGGCCGCGGTGTTTCAACAGATGCGGAGACGCAGCTGAGGGCTTCAGGACGGCACCGTTCGGAGACAGGTTACCCTTGAGAACGGCTATGCCGCCCTGATCGGTCAGTGCTCTGTCAACGGGCAGGATAACGTCGTCGTTCCAGTTCGTGACAGTCTTCACCTGATCCCAGACTGTCTCGCCAGAGACCGTGATGGCCTCCTTGTTTAACAAACCGGCTTCGCCGAGGTGCCTGATCACGACGGGGAGGCCGCCTGCGTAGAAAAACTCCTCCATCAGGTATTTCCCGGACGGCATCAGATTGACGATCGTCGGGATGTCGCGGCCAAGCCGGTCCCAGTCATCAAGCGTGAGATCGATATCGGCGCGGCCGGCAATTGCAAGCAGATGAATGACGGCGTTGGTCGATCCGCCAATCGCACCATTGGTTCGGATCGCGTTCTCAAAGGCTTCCCGGGTCAGGATATCCGACGGTTTCAGATCGTCCTTCACCATCTGGACGATACGCCGGCCCGACAGATGCGCCATAACCCGCCGCCGGCTGTCCACTGCGGGAATGGCGGCATTTCCGGAAAGCGCCATCCCGAGAGCTTCCGCCATCGAGGCCATTGTGGACGCCGTGCCCATGGTGTTGCAGCTGCCGGGTGACCGGCTCATGGAAACCTCGGCTTCCAGAAACTCTTCGCGGGTCATTTTGCCGGCTTTGACCGCTTCGGAAAACTTCCAAAGATGCGTACCCGAACCGACACGTTCGCCGTGAAACCAGCCGTTCAGCATGGGTCCGCCAGAGACTACGATCGCCGGCAAATCGACGGATGCAGCTCCCATCAGCAGCGACGGGGTCGTCTTGTCACACCCAACCAGCAAAACGACGCCGTCCAGTGGTGTTCCGCGAATGGCTTCCTCGACATCCATGCTGGCAAGGTTGCGGAACATCATCGCTGTCGGCCGCAATGTGCTCTCGCCCGTCGAAAAGACCGGAAACTCGACCGGAAACCCGCCAGCTTCGTATATGCCGTGTTTGACGCGTTCGGCGAGGTCCCGCAGATGGGCATTGCAGGGTGTAAGCTGTGACCATGTATTGCAGATGCCGATGACCGGGCGCCCGTCGAACAGATCGTCCGGCAAACCCTGGTTCTTCATCCAGCTGCGATGGTAGATGTTGTCCCGGCTGTCGCCGCCGAACCACTCCGCCGATCTCAGTTTCCGGGGCCATTCTGCGGGTCTGAAGGCCATCGTGCTACAAGACCCGGACCGACGTCATGCTGGCGTCCTTTGCCTCAAAGGTCAGGCGATTTTTCAACGGAACACCGAAACTGGTTGCGGCGATTTCAACCACGTCCCCATGCTTGCAGGAAATGCCATCGGCAAAGGAAAGCGTCGCCGTTCCGAACATATGCACATGCACATCGCCCGGTTGGCAGAAGAGGCCGTACTTGAAGTGATGATGCTCCAGATTGGCCAGATTGTGAGACATGTTGCTTTCACCTGACAGGAAGGGCTTTTCCCACAAAACGTCACCGTCACGGATAATTCGGCTGGTCCCGGCGACGTGGTCCGGCAGGTCTCCGACGCGCAGTTCCGGCCCGAAGGACGCCGGGCGCAGCTTCGAATGGGCCAGGTAGAGATAGTTTTGCCGCTCCATGACGTGATCGGAAAACTCGTTCGCAAGCGCAAACCCGACACGGTGCGGCGTTCCGTCCGGTCCGATGACATAGATACCGGCGACCTCGGGCTCCTCGCCGCCATCGTCGCAAAAGCCCGGGCTGACCAGATCGCCGCCGGGTGCGACCGCGGTGGTTCCGTTGCCCTTGTAGAACCACTCGGGCTGCACACCGGGGTGGCCATTGGCAGGCTTGCCGTTCTCCAGGCCCATGCGGAACATCTTCATGGAATCGGTGAGTTTGGTCTCGTCGGTCTCTGTCTTTGCGTGCATGGCGTCCCGCGTTGCCGCCGACCCGAGATGGGTCAGTCCTGTTCCCGTCAAATGCATGTGCGCCGGGTCAGGGTGTTGGATCGGCAGGAGCAGGCGACCTTCGTCGGCCAGCTTCTCAAGGTCGACAGCAGGCCCCAGTTCGTGATTGCGGATACGTTCAGCAAGGCTTTGACCGCTCGCGATGGCATCCATGACGAGTTGATAGGTCGATGAGACCCCTTTGAGGACACCCGCTTCGCTGCCGTTGCGTGCGACCACGGCGCGGTTTCCTTCCGGATCCAGAATCTGAGAGAGCAACATCTGACTATCCCTGCTTGTTCTTGTTGTAGACGTCGAAAATGACGGCGGCGAGCAGGACGAGCCCCTTGATCATCTGCTGGTAATCGATGCCGATCCCCATGATTGACATCCCGTTGTTCAAAACGCCCATCAGGAATGCACCGACGACAGCGCCGATGATGGTGCCGACACCGCCGGACATGGACGCCCCGCCGATGAAGACAGCAGCGATGACGTCGAGCTCCAGTGCAAAACCGGCTTTCGGGGTCGCCGTGTTCAGACGGGCGGCAAAGACAAGGCCTGCCGCGGCCGCCAGAACGCCCATGTTGGTGAAGGCAAGGAAGGTCAGCCGCTCAGTCTTGATACCCGACAGTTTGGCAGCCTTTTCGTTGCCGCCGAGCGCATAGATGCGCCGGCCGACCGTGGTTGTTTCGGTTATAAAGGCGTAGATGATTGTCAGTACGCCCATCGTGATCAACACGTTGGGCAGTCCGCGGAACAGGGACAGTTTGTACATGACGAATATGAGCGCTGCAGCGACGATGACATTCCGCGCAATGAAGAAGATTTTCGGTTCGTCGTCGATGCCGTAGAGCCGGTTTTGTGCCCGCTGACGCAGGCCGATCCAAACCATTGTTGCCGCTGCCGCAACTCCGGTGAACAGTGCCAGCATGTTGACGTGCTTCACGCGCCGGATCTCAAGCATATTGGCCAGGGAGTCGCCCCAGCTTACGGGAAAGATGTCCGGCACAAAACCAGTTGCGAGGATCTGGAATTCTTTCGGGAAGGGCCCGACGGACTGCCCTTCCAGCAGCCAGAGCGACAGGCCCCTGAAGACCAGCATTCCGGCCAGCGTGACGATGAAGGATGGGATTTTCCAGTAGGCGACCCAATAGCCTTGTGCTGCTCCGATCAGACCGCCGACAACGAGACACGAGACAATGGTGAGCGGAACCGACTGATCCATGTTGACGATCATGACCGCGGCCAGGGCGCCGATGAAGCCCATGACCGAGCCGACCGATAGATCAATGTTCCCGGAAACGATCACGATCAGCATGCCAAGGGCCATGATGATGATGTAGGAGTTTTGCAGGAGCAGATTGGTGACGTTGACGGCGCGCAGCAGCGTTCCGTCCGTTACGATCTGAAAAAACGCCATCACCGCTATGAGCGCGAACAGGAGGCCGTACTGCCTCAAGTGCGACGACAGATATTGACCGATGCTCTTGGTCTTTACCTGTGCAGTCGGATTGGTATCACTTTGTGCCAAGTCCATATTGAAACTCTATTCGTTGACTATGAGCGACATGATGCGCTCCTGGCTGGCGTCTTCGGCATTCAGTTCACCGACGAGAGCGCCTTCGTTCATGACGTAAATCCGGTCGCACATTCCGAGCAGTTCCGGCATTTCGGATGAGATCATGACAACACCTTTGCCCTGGCGGGCCAGGTCATTGATGATGGTGTAGATCTCGTACTTGGCACCGACGTCGATGCCTCTTGTGGGCTCATCGAGGATCAGGACTTCGGGTTCAGTGAAGAGCCATTTCGCCAGAACGACCTTTTGCTGATTGCCCCCGGAAAGGTTCATGGTTTTCTGGAACACCGACGGCGTCCGGATTGCCAGGGCCTCGCGGAACCTTTCGGCGACCCTGGTTTCCTCGTTCCGTTTCAGGACCGACCCTGACGACACGTCTTCCAGGTTTGCCAGCGTGGTGTTGAACCGGATGGTTTCATCGAGCACGAGGCCAAGCGTTTTGCGGTCTTCGGTCACATAGGAGATGCCGGCATTGATGGCTTTGTCGACGGTGCTGACGTCGATTTCGTTGTCATTCAGTTTCACCGAACCTGAGATGTTCCGGCCGTAGGACCTGCCGAATATGGACATCGCGAGTTCCGTGCGTCCGGATCCCATGAGGCCGGCAATCCCGACAACCTCACCAGCGCGAACCGCGAACGAAGCGTCTCGGATGACCTGGCGCTCGGTGTGCTCCGGATGCCAGACATTCCAGTTTCTGACGTCGAGAAGGACCTTTCCGGGACTGCGTTGGTGCTCCGGGAAACGGTGGGTCATTTCCCGGCCCACCATATCGCGAACGATCTCGTCTTCGCTCAAGCCTGCCTTGGCGTCCAGACGGGAAACGGTCATGCCGTCTCGAATGACGGTAACCGTGTCGGCGACATACCGGACTTCGTTGAGTTTGTGCGAGATGATGATGCTGGTGACGCCCTGTGCCTTGAGCTCGAGCATCAGGTCCAGAAGTTTCCGGCTGTCGTTCTCCTGCAAGGCCGCAGTCGGCTCATCCAAAATAAGCAGCTTCACCTGTTTGGAGAGGGCTTTGGCAATCTCCACAAGTTGTTGTTTGCCGACGCCGATATTGTCCACGAGCGTGGAGGGTGCTTCGGACAGTCCGACCTTTGCGAGAAGCTCCTCCGTACGGCGGTTGGTCTCGCGCCAGTCGATCACACCGCTTTTGGCGCGCTCGTTGCCGAGGAAGATGTTCTCTGCGATAGAAAGTTGCGGAACTAGGGCCAGTTCCTGGTGAATGATGATGATCCCCTGGCGCTCGCTGTCTGAAATGCTGGCGAACTGTGCCGGCACGCCATCGAATTGAATTTTTCCTTCATAGGTTCCGTGCGGATAAACGCCGGACAGTATTTTCATGAGTGTGGATTTGCCCGCGCCGTTCTCGCCAACGACGGCGTGAATTTCACCCTGCTGAACATCCAGATTGACCTGATCAAGCGCTTTGACGCCCGGAAAGGTCTTGCTGATGTTTTGCATGGACAGGAGTGCCATCTGCTCCGATCTCCATATTTCAAAACCCGCCCGCAACTATAGTGTTGGGGGCGGGTCTTTTGCCGGACCAGACTTACTTGACTTGATCAGCCGTGTAGTAACCGCTGCCGATGAGGACATCTTCCCAGTTGGAAGCATCGACCGCGACTGGTTCCAGCAAATAGGACGGAACCACTTTGACACCGTTGTCGTAGGTCTTGGTGTCGTTGATTTCAGGTTCGCCGTCGTTGAGGATGGCTTCGACCATGCCGACCGTCACACGTGCAAGTTCGCGTGTATCCTTGAACACGGTCGAATGTTGCTCGCCGGCAAGAATGGACTTCACAGACGGGATTTCAGCATCCTGTCCGGAAACGATCGGCATCTTTTGGTCGCCGGATCCGTAGCCGACGCCTTTCAGTGACGACAGGATGCCGATGGAAAGGCCGTCATAGGGGCTGAGTGCACCGTGGAGCTGTTTGTCGGTGTAGTGGGCCGACAGGAGATTATCCATGCGGGCCTGGGCAACGGCCCCGTCCCAGCGAAGCGTTCCAACCGTGTCCATGCCCATCTGGCCGGATACAATATTGACCGTGCCTGCATCGATGAGAGGCTGCAGCACGGACATCGCGCCATCATAGAAGAAATAGGCGTTGTTGTCGTCCGGCGAGCCGCCGAAGAGTTCGACATTGTAGGGACCGTCACCAAAGCGTTCTTTCAAGCCATTGACCAGCGCAGTCGCTTGCTGGACACCGACCTTGAAATTGTCGAACGTCGCGTAGTAGTCGACATTGGCGCTGTCACGGATCAACCGGTCGTAAGCAATGACCTTGATCCCGGATGCCGCCGCGTTTTCCAGCGCGTTGGAAAGCGTGGTTCCGTCAATTGCCGCAATCACCAGGACATCCACGCCCTTGGTGATCATGTTTTCAATCTGTGCCAGCTGATTGGGAATATCGTCTTCTGCGTATTGCAGGTCGGTTGAATAGCCGGCGGCTGTGAACTGTTCGACCATGGAGTTTCCGTCGGAGATCCAGCGGGCAGAGGACTTGGTCGGCATGGCGATGCCGACGGATCCCTTGTCTGCGGCAAAAGACACGCCGGACATCAGTGTTGCTGTCGCTGTCGCTGCAAGCGCGACCAACGCTTTGGAAAAGAAATTCATGTGTTCCTCCCTGGTCAGCACAATACCGACCGTAAATTGTGTGGGCACAATGCGTGCCGGGGTCCAGCATGCGAAAAGAAACATGACCGTCAAATTATTCTTTGCTATCAATACTTACCGAAAAAGGTATGAATCTTTGAGGAGGCGACTTGGCGTTCGATCTGTTACGGCGCGGAATGAAGATTTCGCATTTGAGATTGCTTGCGGAACTCAGCCGACAAAGCCGATTGACAGACGCAGCGAATGCCCTGGGCATCACGCAGCCGGCGGCGTCTCGTCTCATGGCGGAAATCGAACATGTCGCAGACGCCGATATCTACGTCCGCAGCGGACGTGGAATAGAGTTGACCGATGTCGGCCGGATGCTTGGCGAGCGTTGTGTGCGGGTGCTGCAGGAATTGACCGACGCCGCACTGGACATTGAACATCACATCTCGGGTCAAAGAGGGCACGTGAATATCGGCTCGGTCACGGGTCCGGCAGTAGAATATGTTTTGCCTGCCATTCGGCACATCCGTCTGAGTTATCCGGAGATTTCCGTTTCGGTTGAGATCGGGCCAAGTACCACGCTGGCGCCAATGCTTGAGGACGGGCGGCTAGACTTTACGCTGAGCCGGGTTCCGCTGACGGCGGACCCGGATCTCTTTGATGAACGCCCATTGCGTCGCGAGCCCGCGTGCATGGTTGCCCGGTTGGATCATCCCCTGATCCGCAAATCCGCTCCAATACCTGCTGCATCGCTACTGGATTTCGACTGGGTGTTTCCGCCGGTGAGCGCGCCAATCCGGACAACGGCCGAGAAGGCTCTGAGAGATCAAGGATTGTCACTGCCTTCCAAAATTCTGACGACATCGTCTTTTCTTTTCACGCTTGCCACAATCCAGCGCACCAACGCGATCGGTCCGGTTGCGCGATCCGTCGCGGACAGCTTTGCGGCGCTTCCTGACGAGTCTCCCGGAACAATTGTCATTTTGGAGACAGACCTCCCGCTTTCTGTTGAGACGTATTCATTCCTGACGCGCCGCGGGCAGACACTCACACCTGTCGCTCAAATCGTCGCGCAGGAAATTCTGAAGACGGTTGAGGCCACCCCGCGCAACAAAAGAGATTTGACGTTATAAATAAGTGCCCCAAGCTAGTTCTTGGCTTCATTCGCGGGTCTGGACACCGGGCTGCCTGAGGCTGGCGGTTCTAGAAAGTCTAAGCAAATCAGATGCCTGGAGCACATACGATTGTCATTCTGGTCTACTCTTTCGGTTTTGAAGATTAGCTTCGTCGGCTTCTGCCTGCTGTCAGCTTCAGCGTTCGCGACACCCCGGGACGCCTTGCAGCACGTCGTGTCGGTCCTTCCGGTCTGGCCGGGCCACCAACAAGGCGGTACGGGAAGCCGGCCTGGCACCGCGCCTGAGGGAAGCGGCGTCATCCTGCGTGAAGGTGTCATTGCAACGGCATGGCATGTGGTTGAACCGGCACGGCGCATTGACATTCGTTTGCACGACGGCCGTATCCTGCCTGCGCGTATCCTGGCACATGACGAAGCCAGCGACATTGCGCTTTTGGAAGTTGCTGAACGCCTCGCGGCCATTGACTTGGCGCCGCCTCCGGAGGTCGCTCAGCCGGCTTGCGCGATCGGCAATGCCTTCGGTCTGGGACTTTCGGTCACGTGCGGCGTCGTTTCCGCGACCGGTGTCAGCAATGCCGGCTTCAATGCGGTCGAAGACTTCGTTCAGACAGATGCAGCCGCAAACCCGGGGTCGTCCGGCGGAGCACTGGTGGATGCGAATGGCAGGCTGATTGGAATGGTGTCGGCAATCTTCGCTTCGGATGCCGATGCCAATATCGGTGTGAACTTTGCCGTGTCGGCGGATCTCCTGCTGCGAGTCGCCGATGCTTTGATTGCAAATGGCAAGGTTGATTACCCGGCCCCCGGCTGGGCGCTCGGCGCCGCGGATCGGCGACAGCTCGAGACATTGGCCGCGCCGAAGGTCGATGCAATCCGGGCGGGTGGTCCTGCAGATGTTGCAGGCTTTGAAACCGGGGATCTGATCCTGGAAATTGGAGCCAGGACGGTTCGAACGCCGCGGGATGCGGTTGCGGCGCTTGCCCTGATACCGGACGCCCAGACCCAGATACGGGTCAAATATCAGCGGGACGGCCGCGAACAGGTTGCCATGCTCTCGTTCGAAACGCCGCCAGCGACGCTCCCGTCGCCTGCCGGGTCGCGTGCCACAGCCGTTGATCCCGACTGTCCGCATCCTGCGGAAATCTGCCAAGTCCGCCAGGCGGTGTTTCCGATTTCCAGTTTCGATCCGGTCGGAAGCGCGACACGCATTGCAAAAGACCTTCTTGTGACCAACCGGCATGTGGTGGGCAATTTGCAGGAAGCCACTGTTTACACGCCGGATGGTCCACGTCAGGCCGAACTGGTGCCCTCGGCGTATCGGGGCGATCTGGTGCTTCTGAAAGTTGACGGATTGCCGGATACGGGCGTGATCCCGGCTCTCGACGGATCAGCATTGTCCGCGGAGCCGTATTTCGTGGTCGGTGCCGATGTTGCCCGCCAGCAGGTGCGGGTTTTTGATCCCGGATTGCTGATTGCAAAACCTGCAGAGAATGCCGAATTCGGCAGACTTCATGTCAGGGCCCAAATGCAACCTGGCGTCAGCGGTGGCGCACTCGTGAGTGCTTCAGGCGGCCTCGCGGGCATTGCGGTCGGCGGTGGTGAAGGGCGTTTCGAGGCAATACCGATCGCCGACGTGCGTAAGCTTTTGGCCATGAGGGAAGACGATGACGCTTCCCGGGTCACACAAGACCTGGGGGCGAGTTTTGCCGAATGTGCTCAAGCGATTGAAGCGTCTTCGGCCCAGAACGCGGCGCCCTCCAGCCGTCTGGAATTGTCGGACAGTTGCGCCCGCTCTTCCAACCACGGCCAGCTCCTGAATGCCGGACGCGTGCTCGCGCGGGCGGGAGATTTTGAAAACGCCATCCGTCTTCATGGACAAGCCGCCGGCAAAGTACCGAATTCGATCAACACACGCATGACCCTTCTTGTGTCCTTGCAACTGGCCGGACGGTTCGAAGACATGACCGAACACGCGCGTTGGCTCATGCAAGCGGCACCTGATGATCCACAGGCCCTGCGGTTTTCGATCCAGTCCGGCGTTTGGGGCGGTGATCCGGACCTCGCGGAGGCCGGATATCAGGCGCTCCTGAATGCCGATCCCCGCCAGGCGCAGGCCGCGCGGCGCTTCATCGACGCCGCACCTCCTAGGCCTCCGCGCCGCTAGCTCAATCGGCCAGAGGGTCCGGAATCCAGCCTCCGGCGACAACCTTGTCGCTCTCGAATGGAGACGGTACGGCACGCGCAAGCAGACGCTGCTTGAGCTGAACCGCGCTTAAGTCGGGTTCGGCCTGCAGGATACGGGCGGCCAGGGCTGCAAGGCGCGGAACGGCGTAGCTGGACCCCGAAGCAACACCGGAAGCACCGCGAAAATCCGTAACGGCAAGGTTTTCTGCCGGCAGCATGATGTCGACGCTTTCCGCGCCCCAGTTTGAGCCATTCGCCAGCCGTCCAAAGGCATCGGCGGAGGTAACGGTGATGATGTTGTCCAGATCAAGGCTGGCAGGGAACACCGGTCGTTCGTCAATGTCGCGGCCGTTGTTGCCTGCAGAAACGATTGCAAGAATATTGGTGTCCTTGAGAGCCTCCTCGAATGCCGTCCAGTCTTCCCGCCGGTTGCTGCCGAGCGGCATCGCCAGGATCCGGATCCCGTCGGCCTCTGCCTTGTTGACGAGATCTGCCATTCGGCTCATGTCCGGCCTTGGATATCGAAAGGGAACCAGGGCAGCGTCGGGCGCTTCGCGCGCCAGGATGGAAGCGACAGCAGTTCCGTGCCGGATCGGAAGAAACGGACTTCTGGAGGTATCGCCATCATAGGGCCACGGATCGAGATCCCAGTAGTCGTATCCTATGGGTGTGCCGGATGGGTCTCGCGCCAGCCGGCTTCGAAAAAGCGGCAGATCATAGGCCAACCCTGAATCGACCAACGCCACGCGGGCGCCACTAGGATCGATGCCGGACGGCCACGGCGCTTGCAGTGTTTCGGTCCAGCGCAGGGTCGCAAGGTCACCATCCAGTTGGTCGAGATAGACCCAGGGCTCTTGTCCGAGCCGGATTTCGCGAGCGGACCGGACCGTGCAGTTGCCGTCGGCGATCGCCAGGAATCGTGGCGAGAGCTTTTCGCTTCCAGCTTCAAAGTAAGAAACTCTGAACTGGCGGAGTTGACCGCTTGCCAGCCGGGAGTCGAGTGCCAGCTCGTCGCCCATTGGCAGCACGAGCCGCATATTGATCCTGCTCGGAGCCTCGGCGCTTGGCAGGCGGCTTTCTTCCAACAGCCAGCTCTGCGGTAGGACCTCTTGCACCTGCAACCCGCTCCAGCTCACCTTTCCGCAAACTTCGGAGACCGCGGTCTCGACCCATTCCGTGATGCTTTCGGGCGTTTGCGCTCGCGCCAGGGGTGCTGCGAACTGTGCCGTCAAAAGGCAGCACCACATGAAACAGAAAAGGGCGGTGGATGGAAGCGTCGCAGATACGAGTCGCGTCATGTTCGAATGTGGTTGTCGACCGGCTAGGTGGTGTTTGTTCGCTCGGGCGTTAGCGTAGTGTGTCTGGCGACGGAGCTCCAGTTAATCCTGAAAACCAGCCATACGCATCGCAGGCGCGGGCGCACTGAGTGCGGAAGATTAACTTTTTCGGGAGCCTCTGGACGCGTCAGGAATATGGTGGCAGTATCAACGCACAAGAACAAATGGCGCCGGTTTTTATTTAGGGCATTGGAAACCGGACCAAACTGATCGACAATTGCAACCTGACCGATGTCCAACGTGATCCAAATACGCTTCCTTATTCTGATGCTGGCCTTTTTATCATTGGCCGTCTCCCCGAACATATGGTTTGCATCCGTTTCTGCCCAGGCCGAGACCGTTCTGGTCTTTGATCCTGCGAAAAACAAATGGGTTCGGAAAGAGGGGAAAAAGCCCCGGCCCGGCTTTGGCGGCAAGGCGCCGGTCGAGCGTGAGATCGTCGCCTATCAAAGCGACTACAAGCCCGGCACCATCATCATCGATACCAAGGAACGGCGACTTTATCGGGTCGAAGATGCCGGATCGGCGACACGTTACGGCATAGGGGTCGGACGAGAGGGCTTTTCCTGGAAAGGGTCGGAGCGAATCACCAGAAAGGCAGAATGGCCTTCCTGGACTCCGCCAGCCGAAATGCGAAAGCGCGAAGCGGCAAAGGGAAGAATTTTGCCAGTTCGAATGGACGGCGGGATCGAAAACCCTTTGGGCGCGCGGGCTCTTTACCTTGGGAACACGTTGTATCGGATCCACGGCACCAATCAGCCCTGGACGATCGGTCAGGCGGTGTCATCAGGTTGTATTCGCATGACAAACGAAGATGTTGTCCATCTCTACAACAATGCGCGTGTAGGCGATCTCGTGGTTGTGCGATAGGGAGTTGATGCTGGAGGTTGTGTTGCAGGGTGGCAACATCAAGTGAAGTAATTGTAGAGTTTACCTGAGATATCGTTGCCTTAACGTAATCTTTATGCGTAGGCTCCAATTTAATGCATACACTATGTATCAATTGAAACAATAGTTTAGGAAACGCTGAGGGTTATTTGCATGGCTAGCGCATTCAAGCGAGCTGTTACAACGGGGGCTCTACTTTGCAGCGTTGCAATTTGGACGCCAGCGCATGCGATTTCATTGCATGAGGCCGTCGGCACCGCGGTGGAAAGCAATCCCGAGATCGGTCAGGCTTCGGAAAATCGCGAAGCAATTGAATTTGAACTCCGCCAGGCCAGGGGGCTTTACCTACCAAGGGTTGATCTGGAAGGATCAACTGGTGTGCGAAGGCTGGACAATGACACCAGACGCGCCCTCGGCACAGAGGACGAAGCGCTGACGCCAACTGAGTTTTCGGCCGTTGTGACGCAAACGCTCTTTAACGGCGGCGGACGCCTTGCGGAGAAGAACAGGCAGGCTGCCCGCGTTGACAGCGCGTCCTTCCGTGTCCTCGAGCGAAGCGAGGCCATCGGTCTGCAGGTCGTGCGCGAATATCTGGAATATCTGCTCCAGGAAAAAATCCTGCGTGCCACGGCAAGCAATCTCAGTTTCCACCGGCAGATCGAAAACAACGTCTCTTCACTCATTTCAAGCGGTGCCTTGACTGAGGCAGACCGGCAGCAGGTTGGCGAACGCGTGCTGGCCGCTCAAGCGCGGATGCAGGAAGCGGAAAGAGAAAAATCGGCTGCGGAAATCCGGTTTCTGAAACTCGTCGGCAAACCGATCGGGACCGCCTCCATGCCGCCAAGCGTGAAAGGCAGGTTGCCCAAAAGCCTGGCTGCTGCCATCGGCTCGGCAAGGAACCAGAACCCGCGGGTTCACGTCGCGACTGCCGACGTGGATGTCGCCGAGGCGGAAGTCAATGCCGCAAGGTCCGGCCAGCTTCCGGAGTTTTTCCTGGAAGGCAGAGCGCGCACCGGATATGACATTGACGGCGATGACGGGCGCACACACGATTTCCAGGCAAGGATTGTCGGCCGTTGGCGCATTTTCAACGGCGGAATTGCCAAGGCCAACACGCAGGAGCACGTGCGCAGAGCCGGTGAAGCGCGTCTCGCTCTTCACCAGACATATCGTGAAATCGAGGAATCTGTCAGGGACTCCTGGGATCAGCGTGACCGGCAGGCGGTGTTGTCCCAGACCCTGCGCCGCCAGGCGAACCAAAGCGCCCTGCTCGTGAAGACCTACGGCGAGCAGTTCGATATCGGGCAACGCACGCTGCTTGATGTCCTGGACGCGCAAAACACCCGCTACAATGTGGAAGTCCTGGCCTACACAGCAGACTTCAGTTCGCTGTTTGCCGATTACAGGCTACTCGCGGCGACCGGGACCTTGCTTCAGACACTTGGCTTGACGGCCCCACAACAGGCCGACGCTTACGCACGCGAGGAGTTCGATGTACCGGCGACGCCGCCGACGGAAACTTACGCACGTGTTCCCTCGCGTCAGGAAAACAGTCTGCCTATGGATCTGCTGGCACCTATCCGCTGACCAGGAGACCAACTGCAAAAGAGCGATAGGTGTTGCAACCGGAACAAAACGACAGCGAAAATGCAGTAAGGCAGACAGTCGATACGCCGAGCCTTAAGCAGGCAATCAAATCGGTTGCCCGCCATTTCGGTCGACCAACATCTGAAACGGTCTTGTTTTCAGGTGTGCCGGAATTTCAGTCCGACGTTGAAGACAATGTCAGCTGGATTCTGGAACGGATCGGAATAGAGTCGAGGTTCTCCGCCGGGTCCAGAGAAATTTCCGATCCGGCGATCTATCCTTGCATCTACTGGTATACCGATGGGACGTTCCGGTTCGAACCGGCCAAACCCATCCGCTCCGCCAAGAGCTCCAGCAAGACGCTCAGCGGTGTTTTTTCTCTCAACCTGATTTATCTGAATGAATCCGAACGCGCCATGGCGGATGGCGCGTCGCAGGTAGAACGCGAACACTGGCTGTTCGGGCCGATGAAAAAGTTCTGGCGCGGCTATGTCAGTGTTGCCGTTGCTGCGCTTTTCATCAATACGCTGGCGCTTGCGTCGCCGATTTTCATCATGAATGTCTACGACCGCGTTTTGCCCAACAAGGCGACGTCCACGCTGCTGGCGCTGGCTGTTGGTGTTGGTCTGGCGATGGTGTTCGATTTCCTGCTGAAGACGGCGCGATCAGCCATCATCGACAAGACCGGCAGAGAGCTCGACAGGCGTTTGTCCTACCGCCTCTTCGACAAGGTCCTGCATTCGCGCATGGAGGCATCTCCAGCCTCGACCGGTGAATATGCCAACCGCGTCAACCAAATCGAATTCGTCCGTGAGTTTTTTGCGTCCAACACGCTTGTGACCCTCATCGACGCGCTGTTCGTCTTTGTGTTTCTCGCTGTGATCTATCTTATTGCCGGATGGTTGTTCGTCATACCGGCTGTCGCCTTCCTGCTTGCGACCATTATTGGATTGATTGCCCAGGCAAGAATTGGAAAGAAGGTTTCTCGCGCCGCCAATGAAGCGGCGCTGCGGCAGGCGTTGCTGGTTGAATCAATATCGACGCTTGAAACGGTCAAGTCGCTTCGCGCCGAGGCATCGTTCCTGGACAAATGGAGTCTGTTGACGAAACGGGCATCCGGTACGTCGGAGGAAATAAAGGCGCTCTCTTCAAATGCGTTGAACCTGACTCAGCTCGTCCAGCAGCTTGTGACGATTTTTATCGTGATTGCTGGTGCTTACGAATTCTCCGAAGGCAACATGACAACGGGAGCCATCATTGCGACGGTGATGCTGTCAAGCCGGACGGTCGCGCCACTTACGCAGATAGCGCTGACCCTTGCACGCATGAAACAGGCTCTGCTGTCGCTGCGCATTCTCGATGGCATCATGAAGCAGACGGAAGAACGGCCGACCAGCACCGGATTTGTGAACCGGCCCGTAGTGTCTGGAGACTTCGCGTTTCAGGATGTCAGCTTCAAGTATCCCGGTACTGATTCCAATGTTCTGAAGAATGTCAGCTTTTCGGCAAAGTCCGGTGAACGCATCGGTGTCATCGGCAAGATCGGGTCCGGCAAGACCACCTTGGGCCGGCTTTTGAACAACCTCTACGACACGTCCGAGGGGCGGATCCTGATCAACGGCATCGACGTCAGGCAATACCATCCTGCGGAACTGCGAGCGTCAATTGCCTATGTCGGGCAAACGGTTGACCTGTTCACAGGAACGCTCAAGTACAACTTGCAGCTTGCCGCCCCGCTAGCCCGGGACGAACAGATCATCGAGGCTGCCAGACAGACCGGTGTCGATGAGTTCGCGATGCAGCATCCAAGAGGTTACGATCTGCTTGTTGGGGAGCGAGGGGCAAGCCTTTCAGGAGGGCAAAGGCAGGCGGTTGCCATGACCCGGCTCCTGTTGTCCAAACCAAAGATCGTCTTTTTGGATGAACCGTCCGGGGCACTTGACCTTGCCACCGAACGGCAGCTCATCGGAAAACTTTCATCCGCATTCGGTCCGGATGTGACGCTCGTCATTTCAACGCATCGTTACAGTCTGCTTGAGTTGGTTGATCGGCTGATCGTGCTCGACCGTGGCATGATTGTCGCCGACGGTCCCAAGGAAAAGGTGCTTGAGAGCATGAAAGCTCAGGCAAGATCCGCACAGGCGAAACAAGCGCAATGATCGCAACAGGTACGAAGAACGACGGAACGGACGGGAGCGGTGGCCGGGATTTTACGGCTTCGGCTCCGCGGCGCCTGGTCTTTGTTTTGTGCGGACTGCTCGTTTGCGCGGTGATCTGGTCCTATTTCACCGAAGTTGACGAGATTACACGCGGCGACGGCCGTGTCATTCCGGCGTCCCGGACGCAATCCGTGCAGGCGACGGAGCCTGGTGTCGTTGAGGAAATTGCGGTCAGGATCGGCCAATCCGTGACGGCCCAGGAGCTGATCATGCGACTGGATGATACGGCAACAGCGTCCGACCTGGGTGAAATCCAGGCCAAGCTGCGTGCGCTGAAAACCAAGGTCGCCAGACTGTCAGTGGAAAGCGCCGACAGCAAGGATCTTGCATTCGTGTGTCCGGAGGAGGTGCTGCGGGACGCACCGCTCATTTGTGAAAACGAAAGCGAACTCTTGCGCACGCGCAGAAACGCCTTTCGGTCCACCCGTGGTGTCCTGGAACAACGCCTGCTTCAGCGCGAAAAGGAGCGCAACGAGGCTCTCGCCAACATAGACAGGCTGCAGACCAGTCTTTCCATCAGCGAAGAAGAGTTTGGCATCCTGTCACCCATGGCCGAAAAGAGGCTGGTGGCCAAGACAGAGGTCATTCGCGTTCAGCGCGAGATCGCCGACGCGCAGGGGCAGATCAATGCGCTTGAGGAGTCGCTGCCGCGGATCGAGGGCGCTATTGCAGAGGCAACATTTCAGCTTGAAGAGCTCGATCTCAACTTCCAGCAGGAAGCTCTGACTGAAAAAACCGCGTCGCTCGCGGAGCTGTCGGTTCTTGAACAATCCGTCCTTGGTGAGACCGATCGCGTCAGAAGGACCGACATTCGTTCCCCGGTCGACGGCATCATCAATGCACTGGAAGTCCACACGATCGGGTCTTTCGTCAACGCGGGCGATCCGGTTGCCGAAGTCGTGCCCACCTCCGATGAGCTTTTGGTGGAAGCAAGAATATCGCCGAGGGACGTTGCGTTCGTCGTCCCGGGTCAGGAAGCGCTCGTGAAGATCACGGCGTTCGACTTTTCGATCTATGGCGGTCTTCAGGGCGAAGTCGTCAACGTGAGTTCCGATTCCTTCGTCGACGAGCGCTCAGGCGAACCTTATTTCGAGGTGCAGGTTCGTACAAACAAAGCTTATTTGGAGCGAAATAACCGACAGTTCAAAATTACGCCAGGAATGATTTGTACAGTTGATATTCTGACCGGTCATAAGACAATTTTGCAATACCTACTTAAGCCGGTAAACAAAGCAAGGGAAGAAGCCTTTACGGAGCGCTAATGTCCGACGATTTTATTTCGAATTTCGAAAAGTTATTAGAAAGAGCTCACACGGAAGCATCTGAACCTCATTTCAGGGCTATTACAACAGAAAGCGGACGCCGGGCCTTGCGCCTCGAGGGATCGTTTTGGAAAGCTCTGGATTTCATCTCCAAGGAGTATCAGGTTTCGGTTGGAGAGATCATTTCCTGTATCGAGCGGGCGCATGTGAACGACAAGAACCTCGCATCGGCAGTCCGTCATGTCTGCATCCACGCCATGACCGAGCAGCTGAACGAGACGCGGAACTGGTTTTCCGGCACCAGCATCCAGAACCTGCTTAGCGCCAATCCGGCGCCGGCATTTGTCCTTTCCAAAGAGCGGCAGATCAAATTCACGAATGAGGCGTTCCTGAAATACGTCAGAACCAATTTCGCCGGCACCGGCTCCCAAGGGGAATCCCCATCGCTGCGATTGCACATAGACGCACCCATGGATGATCTGTTCATGCGCCTCAATGACAATCAGAACCGACCGATCACCGTCGGTTTCGCGATTGGAATGTATGAACGGCGTGTGCGCGGGAACATGAATGCGATGCTGGCACCCGAATGGCGCCATCAGATGCTTCTGGGATACGTGATTTCGTAAAGCGGCCGCTGGTGAGACCTGGGAATTCAGTCGCGAAACACGGGCGTAACGTCCGTTTGACCTGCGCTCGCCACGCTGGCCGGGGCCAGGAAGACGCCGGCCGGGCGGTCGGTACCCGGCGCCACCGATTCAATCGCCACCATTTTCTGCTGGGTATTGCCGGCCGGTCTGCCATGCAGCCACGAACGGTCCGCAGAAAAGGAAAACAGCGGCTGGTAGTGACTGACTTCCTTGTCCAAGTAGACCCTGTCCACGACATTGTCGAGAATGTAGTGCCCCTTGTTCGTGCTGACCGCGAGCACGGCGTGATAAAGATCGCGTTTGGTGTCCTTCAATACCACCAGCGACATGCTCTTTGCCGGAACACCCGCGTTGAGCAGCAGATTGTATTTCAGGATGGCAAAGTCTTCGCAGTCGCCAATGCCCCGCCGAGCCGTTTCGGCCGGGCTTGCCCAATAGTCGAGGCGCCTGTAAACCACGCGGTCTTCCTGATACGCAATCGACCGGTTTACAAGGCTGTTGGCTGCCTGGAGCTTCTCCAGAAACGAGGCGTCTTCAGCCGCGGCCGAAAACAGCCGGATTTTCTCCACTCTTGCCTGGCAGGCCGCCGAAAGACAGATACCGGTGAAAGAGGCATCGTCTGCAACGGCACGCACCCGGTTCCAGTCGCGGGCGGTGGCGATGTTTGAAAACCGGATCGCGGCAGTCCCGAAAAAACTGGTGCCGGAACGTCGTGTCCCCGCGGGTGGCCTTGCCCGCCGCGGCGGTGTCCGCAGCACTGTGCCGACTGAGCGCAAGGCAGCAGTTGTGTGCGCACGGACGGTCCGGTGCGAAGACCGGAACTGGTGGGAGGAGGCGTCCGCTGTCTGTCTTTTCGTCGATATCGACATTCCAACGGATGTGGTTTCGGCCGGAAACGGTTTGCCGGGCGTCAGACCGGAAATCAGGCGCGGTCTCTCGGTTTTGATTTCACGCTCATTCGGCGCCCATGCGGCCGTCTCATCCATTGCCAAAGCGACTGTGTGCAGAGACATCAAGGCAGCCGCCGCGAGCGTGCCGACCCTTGCAAGTCGTCTGGAAGGTGATGGTTGGTTCATGCGCCTCTGTCCCGTTTGCGGACGAGGCTAGGGGGCGCGGATTAATAGGCCCTTCAGAAAGGTGGCAAATTGCAACTAAAAGTTTTCGTTAAAGTTTTATGTAATTTATTGTTCGCGATCATGCATATTTATGTATACGCATACCTTAACGCTAAATTAAATTTTACTCATGATGCATAAACTTTTATGCAAATGTAATTAGAGTTTATTGATTGTTTTTTCAGGATGCATTTACCTCTCCTTAATTATAAGGAGAATTGAGATGTCCGTAGAAGACCTCAAAAGTGCTTTAGACAATACATCAGATGATCTAGTTGATACCGCAGCCCAGTCAGAATCCCAGCTTGATGACGCCTCTTCAGAGGCAGGCGATTCAGAGGCGGTTGTAGTCGCCCAGGCCGGCGACGATGCCACACCCGTTGATGCTGCAGATTCAGAATCTGCCACCGAAGCTGCGAGTGATGGCGCTTCGCCGATTATTGTGACGGCGAACGACCAAAACCAGGTTCTCCTGCCCGCAGGCACATCTCTGGACGACGTTGTCATCAGTGGCGCAGAACTCATTTTGCTGCAGCCCGATGGCACCGAAATCATTATCCGGAACGGCGCGCTCAACGTTCCGACATTCATTATCGACAACATTGAAATTCCCCAGGAAGCGCTGGTTGCCGCATTCGCCAACAGCGGCATCGACATCGCAGCGGGGCCTGACGGGACGCTGATTGCAACCGCGATACCCGAAGGGGCCGGGGCCGACTTCGTCATTCCGCCGGGCGGCATCGGGGACGCCGGTCCTCTCATTGATCTCCTTGGACGTACTGAACTTGCCTTTCCCATTCTCGAAGACCGGGAGCTCTTCGCCGACGAGCGGGAGGGCGACGACGATTCCGGCAACAATCTGGTCACCGTGGTTGCCACGTCCATCCTGAGCCCAGATGAAGTGGCACGTGAAGCCGGTATCAACCAGACCTCGAGCCAGTCCCCCGGGTCGGACGAGATTGCCGATGGCGATGGCTTCAACGACAGCAGTGATCTGGAAGTTTCCGCGATTGGACTGATCACCGTGACAGCGCCGGACGGTATTGCCGAGGTTCGGATCAATGGCGTCGTCGTGGATCTCGAAAATCCCGGCACGGTGATCGATGGGACCTATGGCTTCATCACCATTTCTTCGGTGAATGCCGACACCGGTGAGTTCGAATATTTCTACACCGCCACCAGCAATCTTGATCATCCGCTCGATCAGGACATCCTGACCGAAACCTTCACGGTTGAAGCCACCGACAGCAACGGCGACAGCTCGACAACGACCTTCCAGGTTGGAATTTTCGACGATGTGCCCTCGGTTGTTGCTGAGGCTGAAGCCGACGTTTCGGCAATTCTTGACGAAGGCGACCAGGATCAGGACAGTCCGTCCACCGGAGTAATGTCCGACATCGACACCGGGGCGATCGAAAAGGGCGATGATCCTGACGTGCCGAACACGGGCGGCGCCGCAATCGCTTCTGCGGTGACGATCGCACCGTTTGTCAACATTACCCCAATCTTCGGTGCTGACGGCGAAGCGGATTTCGATGCGACACAATTCGCATTCAAGTTTTCGTCGAATGAATCTGGCGTGACCCTGACAGACGGCTCGAAGATTGTCCTCGTTGACGTCAACGGCGACGGGTCTGTTATCGTCGGTGAGGTGACAGAGGGCACCTTCGCCGAAAAGGCAGCCTTCGCGCTGCAGATCGACCCGGGCACCGGGCTTGTCACCGTTGAACAATACCTGTCCCTGTCTCATCCCCTTCAGCATGACGGATCAGGCACGGGCCAAAGCTACGACGAATCCGTCGACCTGGCCGACAGCAGCCTTGAGGTGGTTGTCACCATAACAGACGGCGACGGCGACCAGGCCCAGGCCTCTGCAAAGGTCGGTGCTCAGATTCTGTTTGAGGATGATGGTCCTGTTGCCGAGGCGAAGGATGGAGCGACGGCTGAAACGGCGGTTCTTGACGAGTCTGACGGCAGCGGGTCCGGTTCGGACGGTGCATTGGAGGCAACGATCTCCGCTGCGCA
>NZ_JASHKA010000027.1 GCF_030732845.1 Roseibium sp. MMSF_3544 | reverse complement strand
TCGAAATAAATTGCCTAAAACCGATATGCATACAAAAAGTTGTAAATCAGAAAAATACTATAATTTTCATATGCTTGTATCTGAGAAGGGTTTCTAACGACTAAACCGCCTTACACGCCTTGATTAGTAAATTTCGAAAAATGCTGCAGCAATGAGCAACCTGCACAAGATTTGGGATGCTGCACCGCACACAAGACACTGATCTTGAGTGAGACCGTAACTCCGCGCAACATCTCAGCAGCCATCAGTCTTCACGGAAGGCACGATCGAAGCTCGATGTAATTGGCTCGACCAGATACTCAATCGCCTTTCGCGCCCGTCGAACGATCAGGACTTCCGCCGGCATTCCCGGGTAAAGCGCAACAATCGGATTGCTCGCCAGCTCTTCGGGACTGACTTCTGCGCGCACGACATAATAGGCCAGCTGCGTTTGCTGATCGACGGTCTGGTCAGCGGCCACAAAGGTGACCCGCCCATCGAGCGGATGTACACTCCGCCTGTCATAGGCCGTCAGCCTTATCTTCGCCTCCGAACCGACCCGGACATGATCAATGTCCTGCAGGTTCATATTGACTTCCACAAGCAGCTTTTCATCCTGCGGGACAATATCCATGATTGGCTTGCTCGGCTCCACAACACTGCCGGGCGTGCGCATTTCAATGTTGTAGACGATCCCGCCCTGGGGCGCGTTGACCACGAGGCGGTCGAGCACGTCTCTGGCGGAAATGATCTGTTCGCTGGTAATGGTGAGTTCAAGCTGGGCCTCAAGGATCATGCTGGCGATTTCGCTCTGCAGCTCCTGTTCGGTCTGAAGCAAGGCGACTTCGGCCCCTTGCCTGGCTTTTTCGTACTGGGCCTTTTCCGCGACCAGTTCGCCGCCGTCACCAATCAGCTCGCTGAGTTCGAGCTGAACGTCGCTCAGGATTGCCTTTGAGGTGAACCCCTTTTTCTCCAGTCCGCTCAACGCCTCAACTCTTTCGTCCAGAAGGGTCTGGCGATGTTTGTTGGCCTTTATCTGGGCATCGGCTGCTTCAATCTGCGCGGTAAACTGCTCAATCTCCTTCTGCTGGAAGGCGACCTGCCCCTCGTAGACCTTGCGTCTCTTTTCGAAAAAGCGCTTCTCTGCGGCCATAACATCGGCAACTGTCTGCGCATCACTGGCGCGCAGTTCTGCCGGCATATCAATCGTGTCCGCAAGATCCCGCTCGGCACGCAAGCGGGCCAGCCTTGCGAGCAGGCTGATCCGCTTGCCTCGAAGCTGAGCCAGTTCCGCCCGCGCGCGCGTATCGTCAAGTTCCACAAGAGGCTGACCGGTTTCGACAAGATCGCCTTCCTGAACCAACAGCCGCCTGAGAATACCCCCTTCAAGATGGCTGATTGTCTTGCGCTTGCTATCGACAACGACCTTTCCGGTGGCGACAGCAGCGCTGTCAAGATCGGCCGTAAACCCCCACAACAGGAAACCGCCCATACCGAACACGACCGCGACGACCGCGGCGAGCAGCGGCGTCCGCAAGCTCGGCTCGCGTTCGCTTGCCGCATGCTCATGATGCTGCCAGAACGGCTTTTGCGCCAGATCCTTCGCCGGCCGCTGCACCGGTGTCTCGTTGTCCGGGAGCCTTGTCATGCGACCTCTCCGTTCGACGGTATCGCGCGATTTGCGGCAGGTGCAGGCAAACGCCTCGAAATGTTGCTGACGACTTCGGTCCGCTCGCCGAACTGGCTGATCCGTCCGTCTTCGAGTACCAGGATCTTGTCGGCGGCTTCCATGATCGCAGGCCGGTGGGCGATCACGATCACGATCGCACCATCTTCCTTGGCGCTGGATATCGCCCTGAGCAAGGCAACCTCGCCTTCCGTGTCGAGGTTGGCATTGGGTTCGTCCAGCACGAGCAACCGGGGCCGGCCGAACAGAGCACGCGCCAGCGCGACCCGCTGTTTCTGACCTCCGGACAAGGTAAACTTGGTGTCGCCGACCGGCGTATCATACCCGAGCGGCATCCGGCCGATCATCTCGTGGACGCCCGCACCCCGGGCCGCATCGATGACCATTTGCGGCTCTGCTTCATACATGCGCGCGATATTTTCACGCACGGTCCCGTCCAGAAGCGACACCGATTGCGGCAAGTAGCCGATCATGGCTCCGAAGGATGCGCGCTCCCACAGATAAACATTGTGCCCGTCCAGGAAGACGCCGCCGGTGGTCGGTTGCAGCACGCCGACAAGAAGTCGCGCAAGGGTCGACTTGCCTGCGGCAGACGGCCCGACCACGCCCAGGACGTCACCCGGCTCGAGCGTGAAGGAGATCCCCTTTATGATCGGCACCGGTGCGTTCGGAGCCGCAAAGACAAGCTTGTCGACCGTCAGCGGGCCCTGGCTCGGCGGTGTCGGGATTGTCTGCCGCGTCGACGAGTGCTTTTCCAATACGTCCCGCACCCGCCCCCAGGCCGTGAACGCGAACACCCATTGACGCCAGTTTTCCGTCATGTTGTCGAACGGCATCAGCAGCCGGCCGGTGATAATGCTGGCCGCGATCATCGTTCCGGCGGTTGCCTCTCCCTGTATGACAAGGTCAGCTCCGACCGCAAGAACGGCGATCTGCATACCCATTCTGAGGCTGCGGGTCAGGGCGTGGATCGCCTTGCCGCGCCGACTGCCATGCGCCATCAGTTCGCTGGCGTGTATCTGTTTCTTGCGCCAGCGCCGCGCCAATGCGGGCATCAGCCCCATTGCCTCAATCGTTTCGGCATGATGGAGCGTTGTCGCCATCGCCGCCACGTTTTCGATATTGGCCGTGTTCGCTTCTTTCAGAAGCGATCGGGTCGCCATGTCGGACACCAGATTGAGACCAATCAGGATAAATGCCGAGATGACGGCAAGGAGCCCGTAGAGCGGGTGCAGCAGAAACAGAACCGCGAGAAACAGAGGCACCCACAAGGCTTCCAATGGCGCACTGATGGCGTTGCTGGTCACGAAGGTGCGCAGATCGTTCAGATCCCTGAGAACCTCGGAGGCGAGACTGCCCCCCTTTTCCAGCGAGGACTTAACGCCGGCCTCAATCGCCGTCAGATTAAGCCGACGCACGAGCTCCGTGCCCATGACCTGGAAAATCTGACTGCGTATGAACTCCAGAATGCCATAGAGCGTCAAAGCCCCGGCGGCGATGATGACCAGCATGCTGAGCGTGTCGAGGCTTTGACTGCTCAACACCCGGTCATGCACTTGAAGCATGAACAGCGGCGCTGTGAGCTGCAGAAGCGTTATGAACCCGCTGAGCGCGGCGGCAGCCGCGAGCCCAGTTGCAAATGTTTTTCGAGCGTCCCTGACCAGCCGAGACGGGTCATTTACGGCCGCTTTTTCCCGCCCCTTCATAGGTCGCCCTTTGATGCTTCAACCGAAAGATGTGTTCGCACGTGCGAAAAAAATGAGTATTTGCCCAGAAAACGACACATGTTTTCCCTATGAATGCCCAATGACTATAGACTAAATTGGATGAAGTTTTGGATTTAATTGTGGCAAGCAATTGACTCCATGAAAAAAGTTAAAAGAATAAAAGAACGAACAAAAAAGAGCAAAGACAAGGAGCAACAATACGCTAAAATTGTTTCGAATTTAGTTCGAAACTTGGTGGGAGTAAGGGGCAAATGCACAAAATCTTCACTGATGCACCGCAGCAAATAAACGGACGAATTGACACCCCAAAACCAGAAGTTGAAGTCAATACGTATGATGTAGCAATGGAGCCGGACAGGAAAACGGAAATCAACCCCTACGCCCACGCGAACCATTTCGAACTCGTTCGTGTCATTGAACGCATGTACCGCCGCTATCTTGACCGATTGCGCGTGGACCTGATCAGGATCGGTGCGGACGACATATCGCCGTCCCACGCCATGTTGCTCTTTACAATCGGGGATGACGATTTGTCCGTGCGCGATCTGATGGATCGCGGCCACTATCTCGGCTCCAACGCCTCCTACAGCCTGAAGCAACTCGTTCAGTCGGGATATGTGGACCGGACCGCATCGGCCCGGGATCGGCGCTCAGCCCGCATCAGACTGACCGACAAGGGCAGGATGCTGTGCAAGGCCATCAAGGCTGCCGACGAAGTCAACCAGGCACAGATCGTCCGCAGCGAGCGCGACCGGATGGCGCTGGAGGAAACCTTCGCGCTGCTCCGGAAACTGGAAGTCATCTGGGCGACCGACATGCAGCAACGCAACGGTCCGTTGGACGGCAACGGCTTCTGACCGGAGGCTGCCCATGCATATTGTTTTCGTGCACCGGCGTGGGCCGGGGCAATTTGTCCATATTGCCCGGCGCCTCATTCAGGACGGCTGGACCGTCACACTGATCTGCGAGACCCTCGATAGACCCGTCCCCGGTCTAAGAGTGCTCAGATATGCAGATGGCACGGCAGCAGGCGGGCGCAACGGTCAGAACGACGGTTCGGTTCCCTATCTGGAAGCCGGCCGTCGCGTTGCGGACATTCTGGACCGGTTGGGGCGGAGCGGGAGAGCTCCCAGCCTCGTCATGGGCCACACCGCCTGGGGTGGCATGATGTTCGTGAAAGATGCCCTGCCGGATACGCCGATGATCGGCTTTTGCGAATATTACTTCCAGCCCGAAGGCGGTGACATCGGCTTCGCCCCTTCTGAAAAACGCACGCTGGAGCAGCGCCAAACACTGCGCCTGCGCAACGCCGTACAGCTTTCAACGCTTGACCAGATGGATTTCGGCATCAGCCCGACACAATGGCAGAAGAGCCGGTACCCTTCAGCCTACCAACCGAAGATCATCGCACAGCACGAGGGCATCGACACCAGCAGAGCCCGCCCCGATCCCCTCGCAACATTCCGCTTACCCGACGGTTCCCTTTTGACAGCCGGCGACCCCGTCGTGACATTTGCCGCCCGTGATCTGGAGCCCTATCGCGGATTTCCTCAATTCATGCGCGCCGCGGCCCTGGTTGCCAAGCGCAATCCCGACGTCCGGTTTGTGGTTGCCGGGGGTGACGGTGTCAGCTACGGAAGCGGACCGGGCGACGGAACGAGCTGGCGAAAGCACCTTCAGGACGAGAGTGACCTGCCACCGGAGCGGATTCATTTTCTGGGTCAGATCCCGCATGCGGATCTGGTGCGCCTGTTTCAGGTTTCCGCAGCCCATGTCTATCTGACCTATCCGTTCGTGCTGTCATGGTCGTTTCTGGAAGCCATGTCTTGCGGCGCGCCGATCTTGGCGTCCGATACCGATCCTGTCCGGGAGGTAATCAAACACGGCTACAATGGTCGGCTCGCAGACTTCTGGAATACCGAGAAAATCGCGGACGGCATCGAAGAGCTGCTTGCTGATCCGCCATATCTGGAAAAAATGCGCATCGAAGCCAGGAAAACGATCCTGGCACGGTTCGACCTCAACCGATGCTGTGCACAAACGGAGCGACTGATCACCAAACTGATTGGTGCACCTCCTCTCCGGCAACCTGCCTTTCAAAAACAAGCGGCATGGTCTGAAGCCGGCTAAAGACACCCGATGCCATCAAGAGCTGCCTTTGCCGTTTTGTGCTGAACGGGCTGCAGGGACGCTCATGTGCGCCCCTGCTGTCGAGAAATGTCCGGTTGACCTGCTCCGGTTCAGTTCCAACTTGCGTTCGGATCGACCTTGAACAGGTGTTCCATGAAGACGCGCATCACCTCCGGCAGTTTTGCCGTGCGCGCGTGATCGCGCTGGAACTCCGCCGGAACCACGTTCCAGGTGATCGGTTCCACACCGGCCTCAATCATCCGGCGCATGCCGTTGGCGTGGCTCATCTGTGAAAAACTGCCAACCGTGTCTTCCGGCACGAAGACCTCGTAGCCTTCACGCTCGGCCTCGATTGCCGGATAAGCGAGGCAGACATCTGTCCAAAGTCCGCCCATGATCAGGTTCTTGCGCCCCGTTGCTTCAATGGCCGCGACAAATTCCGGCTCTTCCCATGCGTTGACATTCGTGCGGTCGACAATCACGGCATCAGGGGCAAGCGCCCGCAGTTCCTCGATCATCGGGTCGTAGCCGCTGAGGCCTACTGCAACATGCGAGAAGATGATCGGCACATCGTAGATCACTGCAGTCTTGATCAGCCCCTTTGTGTTGTTGATGAGATCGTCGTGGTCGATGTTGTTGACGCCCTGCAGAATCGGCGGCTGGTAGTCGATCAGAATGAGAGCGCTGTTTTCCGGCGACAGGAACGGATCGTCGCCGACTGGCCGGCTGGGCGTGCCTTGATACCCTTGCGGATACTGACCGACACCGTCGACTGTCTTGATCTCTTCGTATGTTGAAAATCTGTCTAGTCGCAGCGATCTGAGCTCTTCCGGCAAGCGTTCAGCGGAAAAGCCCGGCGTCCCAAGGCAGGCGCCCAGCGCAAGGGCAGAGGCAAGTCGTGTGATTGTTCTCATCTCGATTTCCTTTCTCTTAGTCAGAAGACTGGTGAACGTGTTCGGCAATCAGTTCGGCAACTGAAGGACCCGGCCCGACAAGCTCCAGAACATTGCGGTCAGGATCGCGAACGAAGATCGTCTTCGTGCCGCGGAACTCCCGGCGCCCCGTGATGGCGATGCCGTTTTCAGTGACAAAGGATTCAGTTGCTTCGGCATCGCGGACTTTGACTGCCAGGTGCGTGATGCCGGGATACTTCACCGGCTCGTCCATCAGCACATTTTCACCGGCTCTCGCTGTCGCTGGTCCGAGTAGATTGATGTTGAGGCCGGACGGATGAAGCATCACGAGCGGATGGCCGGCATCGTAGCCACCGTCCGCGATCAGTTTGAATCCGAGAAGCTCATAAAAAGCGACGGATTTCTGCCGGTCGCTGACGCGAATGCCGATATGATCAAAGTTGCTGATGTCGAGCATGGGGGTCACCATTTCCTTTCGATGGAAAAGATGAGGCCCATCCACTGAGAACACTAGTATTGAAAAAATCACATAACCTGCTCATTATCGACACATGCCAAGTATCGATCGCATGAAGGAATTTCTGGCTGTGGTCAGCAGCGGTAGCATTTCTGCTGCCGCCCGCTCTCTCGCCCTGCCGAGAGCAACGCTCAGCAGACGGCTGTCAGGACTGGAAGCTGATCTGGGTGTCCGTCTGCTTCACCGGCGGACAACAAAACTGACGCTGACCGAAGCCGGTGAGGAACTCAGGCTAAGAGCGGGCAAGATCGTGGCCGATGCCGAGGCGGCCTGGTCGGCGGTCCAGCGCCTGGACGACACCCCTCGCGGTCTTTTAAGGGTTTCGCTTACCGGAGCTTTTTTCAAGCAGCTCTTTATCGACTTCCTGTGCGACTTTCCCGAAGTAAGGCTGGAAGTTCTGTCGACGACACGCCATGTCGACCTGATCGCGGAAGGTGTTGACGTTGCCATGCGCATAGGTCCGATCCGGGATCAGGACCTGATCACAAAGCGCATTCGTTCTGACCGCCTGCTGGCTGTCGCGACGCCTGCATATCTGGACTGGCGGGGTCGACCGGAAACACCGGACCAACTTGTTGATCACAACTGCATTGTCGGCTTTGCCGGCGACTGGTCGCCAAGCAAAACGTGGCCGCTTCTGGATGGCGGCACTGTCCCCGTCTCCGGACGACTTGCCGCCAACGAGCTTGATCTTGTGAAAGCCTCGGCACTTGAAGGTCACGGAATAGCCCTGCTGCCGACGGCTGTCGCAGCAAGAGAACTTGAAGCCGGTTTGCTGGTGCCCGTTCTCAGCGGGAGTGTCGGGGCCGAAATCCCGGTCAGCCTGGTTTATGCAGACCGGGAATTCATCGATCCGAAAGTACGCATCTTTGTCGACCGCGCCGCGGACGTAATGCGACGGGAAATGCCCGAACCCTTCAGTTTATAACCCTGCCGAAGAGTTCGTTGATTACATCAGCGATTGCGATGCTTCCCTCACACTGTTGGTCGCTCCGTCAAGCTGGGCCGCTGCCGCGGAAATCGTCTGCAGATTGGTCGTGACCAGTTCCACACCCTGAGCAGCCGATTGCATGTTCTGCGAGATGTCGTTTGTCACAGCGGTCTGCTCTTCAACGGCGGTGGAGATGCTGGTGGCAATCTCGGCAATGTTCTTGATCACGCCCATGATCGAAGTGATCGCCTCGACCGCCCGTTCGGTCGTGTCCTGAACAGAACTGACCTGCGTTGAGATTTCTTCCGTTGCCTTGCTGGTCTGCGAAGCAAGGCTCTTCACCTCCGAGGCCACGACCGCAAACCCCTTCCCGGCTTCGCCGGCACGGGCTGCCTCGATCGTTGCGTTGAGTGCCAGAAGGTTGGTCTGATCGGCGATGCCGTCGATCAGTTCGATAACGGATCCGATGGTCTTTGCGTCTTCCGAAAGGCCGGACATGATCTCGCTGGACCGCTCCGCTTCGCCCTGCGCGTTGTTGGAGACTTCGAGCGCCACCTGAACTTGACGGCTGATTTCCTGGATTGAGGCAACAAGTTCCTCCGAGGCTGCGGCAACGGTCTGGACGCTCGAAGACGTCTGCTCGGATGCCGAGGCCGACTCGCTCGCCTGATGCGCTGTTTCAGAGATGGATTGTGCCATCTCCGACAGATCGGTATCGATCGTCGATTGAACCTTTCTGCGGCGCTGACGCTCCAGAACCTGCTCAGTGATATCGCTCGCGAACTTCACCACTTTGAACGGGCGCCCTGCCGCATCCATGATCGGATTGTAGGTCGCCTGGATCCAGATTTCGCGCCCGCCCTTGGCGACCCGCTTGAACTCATCCGCCTTGAACTCACCCCGTGCCAACTCCTCCCAGAAGCGGCGGTATTCGTCGCTCTCCCGGTAGTCCGCTTCAACGAACATGCTGTGGTGCTGGCCTCTTATCTCGTCGATCGAATACCCGACCGCACCAAGGAAGTTCTCGTTGGCGTCGAGGATCGTTCCGTCGAGCTCGAAATGAATGACTGCCTGCGACCGGTTGAGCGCGTCGACCTGACCTTCAAAATCGGCGCTGCGCCGTTTGCGCTCGGTGATGTCGGAAGCAATTTTCACGACCTTCACGACTTTGCCGGCGGCGTTCACCACCGGATTGTAGGACGCCTGGATCCAGACCTCATTGCCCTGCTTGTCAAAGCGCAGAAATTCCTCTGCCTTGAATTCGCCACTTGCGAGCTCATTCCAGAAGTCACTGTATTCGCGGCTGTTGCCATAGTCCGGATCGACAAAAAGCCGGTGGTGCTGACCCTTGATTTCTTCCAGCGTATAGCCCATTGCGCCAAGGAAGTTGGCATTTGCATCGAGGATGCGCCCGTCGGGCGTGAATTCGATCATGGCCTGCGAGCGGCTGAACGCCTCGACCATGGCTTTCCAGGGATTACGGAACAAAACAGTCATTCTCTCACCCTCAATTGGGACCGAATATTCAACTTTGACTAAATTACCAAACGTTAAGTAAAAAATTTATTGATCCAACCAAGTTCTGATTTCGTATGTCGATATTTTTTGCATCAAAATCAACTAAAAGAATGCATCAACAAAAATACAACCAATAGATATACACAATAAATCGATATTTATACGTATGCAGTTTGCGCAAACTACCTGTCTAGGTATGATCTTGTCCGAATCAGAAACAATGACGTTTGATTTTTCCTTCGAAAAATTGGCATGCCGACACAAGAATTGACAAATACCGACGCGGCATAGCTGTTTGTCGCCGCACTCCGCGCTGTTACCCAAAGACTAAGGCGTGTACTCATAAATGAGCGAGTGTCGATGACCCTTTTCGGCGGAACCTCCGAAGACGATAAATCAACCGCGCAGAGCCGCATTGCGGACAAACTTGCCGAAAGGCTCGCTCAACTGAAAGTCAGCTTTCCATTGGCCCCTGACCGCTCTAGGACTGGTAGCCGTGCCGAAGCAGTAGGATTAGAGAACTATGAAGAAGGTCTTGGTAACTGGTTCATCCGGTCGGATCGGTCAGGCATTTTTTGCCGCATATCAGGAGCATTGTGAGTTTTTTCTGACTGACATGAAGAAACCCGCGCAACCGGTTCCCGGCACGCATCGCTTCGTGCAATCCGATCTTTCTGATGCCAAAGCCGCAGACGCATTGTGCCAAGGCATGGACGCCGTTGTGCATCTTGCTGGCATACCCGATCCAGACGCAGAGTTTGCCGCAGTGCTACCAGCCAACATCTTGGCGACAACGTATTTGATTGAAGCCGCTCGTAACGCGAAGGTCGGTCGCTTCGTCTATGCCAGCAGCGCGCAAACGATCGAAGGATATCCTGTAGACCGACAGATCGTGCCGGGGATGGCCGTTGCTCCGGCCAATCTTTACGGTGTCTCAAAGTGTTACGGGGAGGCCTTGTGCTCGCTTTATGCAACACAGCACGGCATGTCCTGTGTTTCCCTGCGAATAGGGGCGTTCGAGCCTGCTGACGGCCCCCCGCTTGAAACCAAGCGCGATCTCAGCGCATGGCTTAGCCATCGCGATGCAACTCACTTGATTGATCGAGCGATCCAGGCTGAGATCAACGGGAACTTTATTGCACACGGCATTTCCAACAACCGGTTCAAGCGACTTGACCTGACCGAAACCTGTAAAGTTCTGGGGTATACGCCGGAGGACGATGCGTTTTCGACATTCCCGATACCCTCCTCTTGAACCCGACATTCGTGAAGCTTGCGGCTTTAGGAAAGTGGCTCACAGCGGATACTCGCGGCGACGCGCATTTGTGGGCTTGAGATTGTGACGCCTTGGATGCCAGCTCTGCGGACAGAGCAATACTTCATCCAGAGCTGGACCAACTCATTTGTGCTATTCGAATTAATCAGGACGAATAAAATCCGACATTTGGTGTGAGAGTTGCTGGTGGAGGATCGAAAGTTGGAAATTTCAGGAAGCGTCGCCTTAGTAAGTGGAGGCAGTGGTGGACTTGGTAGTGAGATCTGTAGGCTTCTCGCCCGCAATGGAAGCAGAGTGGTTGTCGGTTACCGCAATGGATCCGACCGCGCGGAAGCAGTCTGCGCAAGCATCAAAAGCCAAGGCGGCAAGGCATACGTAGAACGTTTCGATCTCACTGATCCTTCTTCTGTACATACCTGCATTGACAAAATAGTTCGCGAGTTTGGTGGGCTGGACATATTGGTGAACAACGCCGGCATGGCCTCTGGCGGGTACAACGTACCAAATGGTGATCTGGACGCATTTACCCCAGAGATTTGGACAGAAATGCTGAAGGTGAACTTAAGTGGTCCATATTATCTAACCAGAGCGGCCGCTCCTCATCTGCGAGCGTCAAATTGGGGCAGAGTGGTAAATCTCTCATCTACAATTGGGCATGGGGATTGGGGTGCAGCTGCTGCCTACGCACCAAGCAAGGCTGCTGTCGTACCTCTCACTAGGTTTCTGTCTGCAGCCTTGGCTCCCGAAATCACGGTCAATTGCGTATCTCCTGGTTTGATGGAGGGGACGCAAATGTCTGGCGGGGCTCCTGATGAGTATGTTGCTAAGTGGCGGGATCGATCGCTTTTGGGAACAACAACCTCAATTGACGACGTTGCACAGCAGGTGCTGCTGTTTTGTAAGAGCCCTACAATCACTGGACAGACTGTCGTGATCGACGGCGGTATTCACCTAAACTAGTGTCTGCTTCGAGCTCTAAACGATCGGTCGACGCATCGCTACGCGATATGCGAAATACGCATCCAGCCTCCTTGCTTTCGTAATGCTCGCTGCCATCCGACTATGGCCAGGCGTTAATGAGTACACGGCCCGGGCAAGCGCAGCCGCCGACGAAGAATTAAGTGAATGTTCCGAGCCAGAAGCCCAAACCTGAAAGTCAGATTCAGGTGGCTAGCGCAGCTGTGCTTCGACGATTTCATTGAACCGGTGCAACGCACCTTCATAGCGTCCGAATGTCAGTTCCGAATTGGCACCGCTTTCCAACCCGGCCTGCACCGCTTCATTGATGGCAAAATCCTCAGCCAACGTGACTGAGGTTATTTTGTGGTTCCGGCGCCAGTGATCAGCCATGTCGTCCGTGATTTGCGACCTGGGTGCAAGCGTCGTCATCCGGATCTCCGTTTCCCCGGCGGCCAACGGGTGCAACTGGATCCATGCAACGTGATCCTGCATCAGCAAGAACTGGTTGGTTGGAAAGACGGTATAAAGCACATTCGCATGATCCCGAATGGACCAGCCGCTATCTGATCCGGTTTCCAGCTCCGTGACCGATATGCGCGGCAGGATGGAGCGCATGTGGGGTCCGAGCATCTCGTAACTCGACAGATTGTCCAGGAAGTGCGGACCGATCGTTTCCTTGTGTGCGACCTTGAAATGATAGGCCTCTATGCCGCCTTCGACCAGCAGCTTCCAGTTCGCTGCGTGGACAATGGTATCGCTTGCCGCAATGCCCAGGTCCGCCATCTCCAGCCAGGCGAAATCTTTCGCGATCGGGTCCAGATGGACATCGAAATCCGGCCGCGCATCCACGTTTGCAACGAGCCAAACCAGGCCGACCCGTTCAGTCGCCGGCAAGCGTTTGAGCGCGTGGGCGGCGCGGTCAAGGCCGGGAAATCCCGGCTTCTCATGCGGAACTCCGCGTAGCTCACCAGAGCTGTTCCAGGTCCAGGCATGATAGGGACAGCTGAAAGCATGTTTGCAGCCGTCCGTCTCATCGACAAGACGTGCGCCCCGATGACGGCACACGTTCAAGAATGCATTGACTTTCCCTTCTCTATCCCGGGTGAGCAGCATTGGTAGGCCGCTGATGCGCCTGGTGAGAAAACTCCCCTTTTCAGGCAACTCGCTTGAATGCGCAGCGATGACAGGGACAGAACGGAAGACTGACTTCATTTCCGCGTCAAAGCGGCCGCTGGACGAATAGCGACTTACCGGTGACGATTGAACGGCCTCATCTAGAAAGAAATGTCCGTTTTCTTTCAATCCTTTAAGCTCTTCAAGAAGTGCAATTTCCAGTTCCCGGTCCACAATCACCTCCATCGACGCAGCTTTAAACTTACCACTTGGTAAGTCATACTTGACAACTGGTAAGTCGTCAATCCGGTGATAGAATGTCGCCATGACCTTGCAAACCGATTCTCCGAAGCAGAAGTTCATCGACACAGCGCTGCGGCTGTTTTCCGATCGCGGGTTTTACGGCGCCTCGCTTGCAGACGTTGCCGCCGAACTCGGACTGACGAAGCAGTCGATCCTTTATCATTTCAAGACCAAGGAAGCGCTCTACGGCGCAGTCCTCGCCGACGTCGCACAAAGGTTCGACACAATCATTGATGAGGTCCTGCAGCAGGATCATAGAGGGGAGAAAAAGCTGCATGTCTTTCTGGAAAGACTGTTTGAGCATGCGCGGCTCGCACCTTATGACGGACGTCTGATCGCCAGAGAGCTTCTCGACAATCTGGATCGCGTTGAAAGCAGCAGGAAGTGGTATCTGAAGACCTTTCTCGACAAGAGTGTCAGTCTTCTGGCAGAGGTTCCTAGATGGCGCTATCGCACCGAGGCGGAACAGACCGCGGCAACCTATCAACTGATTGGCGCGGTCAGCTATTTCACGATCTCAGAACCGACGCTGGAAGCGATATGGGGAACCCAAAAACTGGAAGACACCAGAAACGTCTTCATTTCGACGTTGCTTTTGCGCCTTTAGGCACACGGTCCGGACTTTAGGGCAAGGATCCTGGGATAAGGACCGGGGCGCAACCGCCCCGGCCGTGCATTCACTTTCGAAGTGTCATTGCCGGATTATGGGCAAAGAAGTTGAACGGCATGATGTGAACGGTCTTCCATTCCGTTGACATGACCGGCCAGTCTTCCATGCGCGGAATGTGATGGAAGCCTGCGGTAAACCAGGACACGACATCCTGCCCCATCAACGGCCGGTCTTCCTTGACCCATTCCGCCAGCGTGTCGGACCCGTCGCTTTGCATGGCGTATTTCCCGCCCGCGTAGCGCTGCTCAGGATCATGGACCGTCGTCCAGGAGGAGTATTCAATATAGGCGTTGCGCTTGAACGGCGGATCGTTTTCGAAATCGAACGGACCATAGGCAATCGACCCGTGATGGATCATCCATCCCGGCGTCTGCCCGAGGTACCCTTCCCGCGCCGGGTTGGAAATGTGCACATGTTTCGGCTTCGTCGCGCTGAAACGGTAACGCGCATCCAGCTCGCTGTCGGGCATGACGTGCCTCCAGGTCCACATCGACTTGCGCGGATGATCCGGATCGACGTCGGCAGGCACAATCTCCATCGTCCCCATGTGGTTCACCGGCTGATCAATGTCGAAATCGATCCTGAAGTTGAAATAGTGATCGTGATTGGCAGCCACCAGGTTCGGAGCGATCAGGGTGCCATACCTTGTGTCTTCCGCAGCCGTCGCATCGTTCATGGACGTGGAAGCAACACCCTTGACCGCATCAAGGCCGGTCGCCCCGATCTTGATGAAGATCTGTCCGTCCTGTTTCAGGCGATAGTCGATCAGATAGTCGTAGTTTCCGACTTCCGACGCAGTCCTGATAACCAGCTCGGTTTCAGGCCGACCTTCCGCCGGAACGAACTGGTCCGGCGTTTGCGCGAAAATCTCGAAATGCCGCCAGGCAGGATCACCGATGTTACGTTCAAAGATGCAGATCGCATCGGGGATCTCGAGCGGGTTCCCCTCATCGTCAGCAATGACCGCCGGCAGGAAAGTTGCGTAGTCCGGACAGTCGACACCGGCAGTGAGGGGCGTCAGGAACAGGCCGAAACCATATTCACCGCTATCCATGTATGTGCGCCAGTACCAGCCCTCGGTCGGGTCCATGTATGGCACGAACACTTCCGACAGGTGCATCTGGTAGATAACCGACCGCCAGGTGCCCTGGTCATTCGCATCGAGATTTGAGATCACCAGGCCCGGCCGCTTGTCAATACGGTAATTGAAGCGCCAGATGTCCCATTCCACGTGGCTCCCGTCGATCTTGTAGTTCGGGCCGCCTTCCTGCTTGAGCAGGACCTTGTTCGTTTCCGGGCGCAGCGGCAAGCGTTGGGCAACTTCTTCTTCCGTGTAGCCCCATGCGTCCTGCGGCAGCGGCACAACGCCCGTATCGACCACCTCCACGACTTCCTGCTTGCCGATGTCATAAAGGGCAAAAAGGCCTTCGATCGGCTTGGCGTAGAAATTGGACCCGGTCGGGTTTTGATAGCAGGGCACCTTCATCAAACGCGAAGTCTCGAACTCCGGCGTGAAGAAATTGCCGGCGGTGAGCGGAAGACAAAACACGTCGGCGGGCGTCAGGCCACGCGCATCGAGACCTGCCGCCATGTCGGGATGCCCAAGGGCGCCTTCCAGGGCCCCCATGAATTCGGCAAAGAGCACCATCGGCTGACCGGACCCTTCAATCGGATCATTGCTCTCCACAGTCCCCTGGGTGATGTTCACGATCGCTTCGCTGAAACCATCGCCGGTCGTGAATTGAACCATGGCTTTCCGGTCGAGCGCATCGCCTTCTTTCCAGGACAGTACGTCGGCCTTGGCCGGCTCCTTCAACTCGATCAGCGGAAACAGCGTTTCGTCCGTGGCCGTACCGCTGTCTTTCATGATCTGGTTGATCTTCTGGTATTCCTCGGCCGTCAGCCCGTCCAGCGGGTGCGCAAGGGCACTGGCCGCAAAGCCGGTGACGAGCGCTGTCGAGACCAGGATCTTTGTAATGTTCATGAACCCTCTCCGGTTTCTCTTTTCTTGCTCTGAATTTGGTCGTCTTGTTCAGAGCCCGAAACCGGAGCGATGAAAACACCGTCTGTCTGCAGAACACGAAACATCCTCCCGGATCGTTCCTGCACGGGGTTTCAGCGACCGGTTCCCTCATAGCAAAAGATACCTGAAGGGTCGCGCCAATCTTGGGCCAGGGCGCCAAAGGGATTGGATCAGAGCGACACTTTCTTGCGGAGGTCGCCGGGCGGCATGCCAAACCGGTCGCGGAAGGCCCGGTAGAAATAAGAAAGGTCGTTGAAACCGCTTTCATAGGCAACGGCAGCGATCGTGTTGCGTCCGGAGCCCTCTTCCGCCGAATTTAGCCTGGCCCGTGCCGTATCCAGCCGGACCGCCAAAAGCCGCTTTCCAACCGTCTCGCCCAGTGCCCCGAATTGCCTTTGCAGTGTTCGCGGAGAAACCTGGAGCAGTTCGGCCAGCCTCTGAGGCCCAAAATCGGCATCCATCGCATGGCGGTCGATCAGGCAAAGAGCCCGCGACAGAACTCCGTTCGAAGCCCGATCCCTGAGCGAGTCCTGGTGTTCGACGCTGCGGAAATAGGCACCGAGAATACTGAGGAAAGCTTCGCCATGGTGCGGGGCAACGCTGATATCGTCGGAAAAGATTTTGGTCAGGACCGCGCGCATCGCGAGAAACAGGGGGTCGGTCCGGTCGATCGCGATGCCCCCGGTGCAGATGCCGCCAAACCGGTGCAGCATTTCGGCGCGCGGAAGGTGGATCGACACCTGACGGGCGTCCGCACCGTTGTAGACGAATTCGGAACTGTGCGCGCTGTCGACGAGATACATGTCGCCTGGCGTCAGCTCGACCGAGGTCTCATTCTGGTGGATCCAGCAATTGCCCTTGTCCTGGATCAGTAAGAAGAGATGCTCGCCCGGATCTCGCCTGATCATGTTCCTGTCTCTCAGGACACGCTTCGCGTTCAGCGAAACGATCGCGGTTTGAAACCGCGACACGCTGATGGTCGAAACATCGCCATTTACCCGGCCAGAGGAAACGTCCCGGGGTTCAATCTCAAAGTCGCCGCACACATTGCGGATGTCCGACCTCAGTTGCTCAACCGGCTGCGAGCGGGCCCGCGTCCGCACCAGGGGAGACTTCGCAAGATCGACGTGTTCAGGCCTCATTCGACCGACCGGCTCGCTGCAATGACTGATCTCAGAAAGATTAGACACACCATCTCCTCCGGTAAAGTGCAGCGTCGCCGATTGAGCCGCTGCTGCGCCACAATGAAAACGCGCTCGGTTTCGATTCAGGATCGCAGCCGCTGATCCTTCCAGAACATCGGCCCGCCCTTCCAGCGCGGAAAACCGTAGCCGTGGATCTCAACAAGATCGATATCGGATGCACTATGCGCGACGCCTTCGGTTAAGATCACCTCGCCTTCCGCTGCCAAGGCCCTGACGAGACGTTCAGAGATCTCTTCCGGGTCCAGCTGCGGCCCGTTTGTCACTTGAGCGGCGAGAAGGTCTGACACAGCGCTCGAGGGACGCGGCGTCCTGTCTCCGTCGGCGTAGTCATACCAACCCCCTCCGGATTTCTGTCCCTTGCGCCCTGAACGCACCAGAATGTCACCAAGGGTTTCAGGGATTTCCGCACCTTCGGCACGTGCGCCTTCCCGTTGCAGAAACGCTATGTCCAGCCCGCCGAGGTCCTGCGCTTCGAAGGGGCCCATCTTGAAACCGAAACCGCGCATCGCCGCATCGATATCGGCAATGGCAATACCCTCGCGCACAAGAGTTTCAGCTTCCGCGCGATAGCGTTTTAGGATCCGATTGCCGATGAAGCCTTCGCAGATGCCGGCCCGGACCGGAACTTTGCCAAGTTGTTTGCCAAGCGCAAAGCCGCTCGCGAGAACGTCGTCGGCCGTTTCAGGGACAGGGACAATCTCCAGGAGCTTCATGACATTGGCCGGGCTGAAAAAATGCAGCCCCAGAAAACGGGAACTGTCCTTGAGCGCCGAGGAGATCTCCCGGGGATCCAGATAAGACGTGTTGGTTGCAAGAATGGCGTCCGACCGGCAATGCCTGTCCAGATTTTTAAAGACGTCGCGCTTGACCGAAATCTCCTCAAACACAGCCTCGATCACGAGATCGCACTCACCGAGATCGGCATAATCCGTCGATCCGGACAAGGCACTCATGAGCGTTTCCTTGCCCTCTTCCGACAACTTGCCGCGCTTGATGGCACCTGCAAACGTCCGCTCGACAGACTGCCTTCCGCGCGCCAGCGCCTCATCGTCGCGCTCGATCAAGACGACATTAAGCCCGGCAGACAAGCAAGACGACGCAATTCCCGCACCCATCGTTCCGCCACCGACAATCCCTACCCGGGCAACCGGTCGTGGCTTCGTGTCTTTGACAAACGCCGGGCGCGGTGCAGCGCGCTCTGCGAAAAAAACTGCCCGAAGTGCAGCCGCCTCATCCGACGCGCGCAGGTCAAGAAAGATCTGCCGTTCGTACGCCATCGCCTCATCGAAAGAGTGGCGTGAGGCAAATCGGATCGAGTCCAGGGCCGATAACGGTGCCTGATAACCCGCCCTCGCTGCTTGTTTCTTTGCCTTTTCCCAGAAGGCTTCGTCCCTGGTTTCGACAGGCCTTGCCGACACCGGCTGGGGCAGCGGATGGTTCAAGGCCTCCAGCGCAAAGGCAATTGCGCCTTCCAGAAGTTCGCCATCGATCACCTTGTCGATCACGCCGCTCTGCAACGCTTGATGTGCCGAAACCGGCTTTCCGCTCGTTGCGAATTCGACAGCCGCTTCAACACCGGCGAGGCGCGGTGTCCGCACCGTGCCCGAGGCTCCGGGAATAATGCCGAGAGTGACTTCGGGAAGACCCACTTTTGCTGACCGGTCCGCAACCCGGAAACGACAGCCCATGGCTATCTCAAAACCGCCGCCAAGCGCGGCCCCGTGAATGGCAGCGACCCAGGGTTTCTTTGCCTGTTCCAGCCGCGTAACTACGTCCGGCAGATGCGGTCCGACGGGTGGTTTGCCGAATTCGCGCACATCCGCACCAGCAATGAAGGTTCTGCCCGCGCAGGTGAGGACAACGGCAGCCACACCGGTATCCTCATCCAGCTGATCCGCGAGAGCAACCAATCCCTTGCGCACCTCTTCGGAGACAGCGTTCACCGGCGGATTGTCGAGTGTGACGACGGCGATCTCACCTTGGTATCTGACGGACAGAACGGACATTTTTTCCAAGGTCCTCAATGCTCAAATACCGAGATAGGCTTCGCGCACGCGCGGGTCGGCAATCAACTCGGCCGCTGCGCCGGCGAGCGTGATCCGGCCGGTTTCCATGACGTAGCCACGGTCAGCGATCTTCAGGGCACCGAACGCGTTCTGTTCGACCAGGAGAACCGTAACCTCCCGCTCCCTGAGCGATTTGACGACGTCGAAAATCTGCGCCACCAAAAGCGGTGCAAGTCCCATGGAGGGTTCGTCGAGCAGAAGGCAATGGGGACGCCCCATGAGCGCGCGAGCGATCGCCAGCATCTGTTGCTGACCACCCGAAAGCCCACCGGCGGCAAGATTTCGTTTCTCCTTCAGGATCGGGAACATCTGGAAAGCATCTTCCATATCCTTGTCGACCCGTTCGTCTGTAAAGAGGAAGGCCCCGAGACGCAGGTTTTCCTCCACCGAGAGATTGGTGAAGATCTGACGGCCTTCCGGTGACTGCGACAGTCCCCGTTTCAGGCGCTTGAAGGCCGGAACGCTGGTCAGGGCATCACCGCGAAACCGGATGTCTCCACCCGTTGAAGGCTGCGTTCCCGACAGGCATTTGAGCAGTGTCGTCTTGCCCGCACCATTGGCTCCAACGACGGTGACGATCTCCTTTGATGATACGTTGAGATCGATACCGTGCAGCACTTCGATATGGCCGTAGGCCGACCGCAGTCCCTCAACCGAGAGCATGAGCAGGCTCCTCTTCCTCCGTGCCGAGATAGGCGGCAATGACATCAGGATTTTTCGAAACCGCCTCCGGCGTTCCTTCGGCAATTTTCTCGCCGTGGTCGAGAACAACGATGTGGTTCGAGATCCGCATCACCATTTTCATGTCGTGCTCCACCAGAAGAATGGCGATACCGGACTGGGCGAGAGTGGCGATCAGATCGTCAATTTCTTCAGTTTCAACCGCGTTGCACCCGGCAGCCGGTTCGTCGAGCAGAAGCACGCGCGGTCCAACCGCCAGAGCGCGCGCGATTTCTAGACGCTTCAGGGCTCCGTAGGACAGGTTGCCCGCTTCCTCCTCGGCAGCATTGGTCAGCCGGACCTTTTCCAGAAATGCAAAAGCCTTGTCCCGGACCTCAGCCGACCGGCGGCGTGCGGAAGGAAGTGAAAAGAGATCGGCCCAGATCGACGGCCGCTCGCTCAGGTGAAACCCGGCGACAACGTTCTCCAGAACCGTCATCTCCTGAAAGATCTGAAGGTTCTGAAATGTGCGGGTCAGGCCCTTTGCGGCTAGTAGATGCGGTGCCTGCGCAGTCACGTCTTCGCCGTCCAGCTTCGCCTCACCGTCACTCGGCAGATAGACACCGGAGATCATGTTGAAGAGTGTTGTCTTACCGGCGCCGTTCGGTCCGATCACCGAGACGATTTCCCCCGGCTTGACCGAAAAGCTGACATCGTTGACCGCACGCAGACCGCCAAAACTGATGCCGAGACCTTTGACTTCGAGAATGGTCATCACACACCCCTCCACCGCACCCGAGCGGCAATCGACGGCAGTAGCCCAAGCGGCAAGAAAATCATCACGAGGATCATCACAAAGCCGAGCACAAGCTGCTCATAGTCGGCAAAGACGGTGAGAATCTGGGGCAGCAGCGTCAGGATCGCCGCGCCGAAGGTGGCTCCGAGCACGGACCCGACACCACCGAGAACAGCCATGGTCACCATCTCGACCGAATGCATGAAGCCGGCCACGTCAGGTGTGATGAAGCCGTTTTGGAGCGCAAGCAGCGACCCGGCCACGGAGGCATAAACGGCGGACAGCACAAAGGCCTGCAGCTTGAACCTGGCGACATCGATACCGACGGTCTTTGCAGCGGTTTCGGACCCGTGAAGTGCCCGCATCGCGCGGCCCGTGGCGCTTTGATAGAGATTGAGCGCGATCCAGATGGAAACGAGCAGCACCACCGCATTGACGATGTACCAGAACTCGCCACCGGAAAGGCGCAGCCCCATGTCGCGCAGGAGCGGACGCAGGCCAAGCCCCGGTACGGAAATCCCGTCCGGTCCACCGGTCAGCCCCCGTTCGTTGGAGAGGATCATCGACACCAGAATGCCGAAGCCAAGGGTTGCGACCGCGAGATAATAGCCCTTCAGGCGCAGGATCGGGCGACCGATCAAAAGCGCGAGGACACCTGAGATTCCAGCACCGAGAAGAACAGCGAGTGCCGGATGCAGCCCGAGATGGACCGGTGCCAACGCACAGGAATAGGCGCCGATCCCGGCAAAACCCGCGTGACCGAGACTGATCTGGCCGGCATACCCGATCAGGATGACCAGACCGACGACCGAGAGCGCGTTCACGAAAATCAGCGCACCGACGCGGTAATAGTATCCGGACGGAAAGAAGAACGGCAGAACCAGCATGATGATCGCGAGGACCGCAAGCTGGATCCATTTGCTTTTGCCAGTCATGGATCAGACCCTCTCCGTTTTCTTTTCGCCGAAGAGCCCCTGGGGCATCACGAAGAGCACAGCCAGGATCACAACAAAGGCAACGGCTTCCTTGTACTGCGAGGAGATGTATCCGGCGGTCAGCGCCTCAAAGAGACCGAGCAGGAGCCCGCCGACAAGTGCGCCTTTCGGATTTCCCATACCGCCCAGCATCGCGGCGGCAAAACCTTTCAGCGCCAGGCCGACACCGACATCGTAACTCACCAGCGTAATCGGCGTGACCAGAACACCGGCCAGGGCGCCAATGGCAGCCGAGAGCGCAAATGACAGCGTCATCACAAAGCCTGTGTTGATCCCGACGAGCTGCGCGGCCAGGCGATTGTTGGCAGTGGCCAAAACGGCCTTGCCGAGCAGCGTGCGCGTGAAGAACAGCCACAGACCGATAAAGATGGCAAAAGCACCGCAAATCACCCACAGGCTCTGCGGCAGAAGTGTCGCTCCCAGCAAGTGGATTGGGTCGTCACCGGAAAACGCCGGCAGGCGGTGGAGCTGCTTGTCAAAGATAACCTGGGACGCACCCCGGATCAGGATCGAAGCTCCGATGGTGATGATAATCAACGAGACAACCGGCGCGCCCCTGGCGGGCTCGATCGCAAACTTGTTGAGTGCGACGCCGATGGCAGCCGTTGCAACAATCGCTGTCAGCGCGGCAAGCGGAAGCGGCAGGCCAGCGTCGAAGGCAAACACCGTGATCATGCCGCCGAGCATGACGAACTCGCCCTGGGCGAAGTTCACAACATCGGAAGCGTTGTAGATGATCGTGAAGCCAAGCGCGACCAGCGCATAAACGGCGCCGACGGTCAGGCCGGAATAGATAAATTGCATAAGGGCGTCCATGGACGACGTTTCCTTTACGCGTTCGGGGAAAGCGGCCGGGAGACCCCTCCCGGCCGAAGGTCAATCAATCAGTCAATCGAGGTCCACTTGCCGTCGCGAATTTCCAGCATGCGGAAAGCGCTGAGATCAAGACCAAGGTGATCGTCGGCACTGAAGCTGTAAATGCCGGTGGTGCCGACCAGGCCATCGGTTGCTTCCAGCGCATCACGGATGGCGCTCGGATCGTCGCTCCCGGCGCGGGCAATCGCATCGGTCATCAGGCGGAAGGCGTCATGTGCGTAGCCGCCAAAGGTGGAGACAGCTTCACCGTATTTTTCTTCGTAAGCAGCCTTGTAGGCAGCAACGACCTCCTTCTGCGGGTCACCATCTTCGATGATGTCGGCAATCAGAAGCGCTGTGCCCGGAAGGCGCACACCTTCAGCAGCATCCGCACCTGCCAGCTCGATGAAACCGTCGGAAGCAACACCATGGCTCTGATAGAGCGGCAGATCGATTCCGAGCTGCGCATAGTTCCGCGTCACGATGGCCGGACCCTGGCCAAAGCCCGGGTTGAGGATCGCCTGGACGCCCTCGGTGGACTTGATCTTGGTCAGCTGAGGGGTCATGTCCGCGTCCTGCGGTGCATAGGTCTCCTGCGCGGCAATCGTGATCTCGTATGTGCCGGCAACATCCTTGCACTGGGCCTCCATGGACGCGCCGAAGCCGTCGGTGCCCGAGATCATGCCGATCGTCGTGATGCCGTTTTTCTGCATGTCGGTGAAGATTTTCTCGCAGGCCATGCGGTCGGTATGCGGTGTCTTGAACACATACGGGCGCACCGGATCGATAATCTGGATCGCACCGGCCAGAGAGATGAACGGAATGCCCTCGTCCTCGGCAACAGGGAGGATCGACATGGTGGTTCCGGTGGTCGATCCGCCAATGATGGCGACGACCTCGTCATCTTCAACCAGGCGGGTGGCAAAGGTGCGGGCCTTGTTCGGATCGCCGCCGTCGTCATAGAGGATCAGCTCGATCTTCTCTCCGTTGATACCGCCGGCGGCGTTGACTTCCTCTACAAGCATTTCGAGCGTCTTGGCTTCCGGATCGCCAAGGAAAGCGGCACCGCCAGAGGCGGACAGGCTGGCACCGAGTTTGATGTCGGCCTGAGCAGCAGACGTGAGTCCAAGTGCCAACAGGGTGGCGATAGCAGTCATCGTGAATTTCATGGGGTCCTCCCAGGGGTTTCCAGATTGGCCTTTCGCCGGTTTCAGGCGGATTTCGGCCAGCGGATCATGACGCGCCGGAACCGTGGCGCGACAAAAGCAGTGTCGGTCAGGCTTGCGTTTCCAGCCGGGTTCGCACCGGTGACGTGGAAATCGGAAAAGGCCGCCGATTGGTTGACGAAGATGTTGCCGGTGAGATTGACCGACAGGTTGACACCGGCATGGGCGAAGGCCCTGGCGGCCCGGTCGATCAGATCCTGTTCGCTCGCGTAGAGCGCGGCCGTGATTGCCCCTTTCTCCCGGGCAAGAGACGCGGCCTGATCAATCGCGTCACCAGCGGATTTGCTTGCAACGGCAAAGACAACCGGTCCGAAACACTCGTCACGATGAAGCGTGTCATCCCGGCTGACCGCGACGATCAACGGGGTCGCAGACCGGCCAGTGCCGGTCTTGCCGCTTTCGCGCAGGACCCGGCCCGCAGCGCGCGCGCGCTCCAGCCGATCCAGGCTTGCCGGATTGACGATGGTTCCGCAGACGCCGGAAGCCTGTTTGGGATCTGCAAGCAGCCTGTCGATTGCCGCTGCGATCCCGGTGAAGACCTCATCAAAGGTTTTGGGACCTTGGTCGGTTTCAATGCCGCTTTCCGGCACATAGATGTTTTGCGGTGATGTACACATCTGGCCGGAATAGAGCGCCAGCGAAAAGGCAAGGTTGTCACACATGCCGCCAAAATCATCCGTGCCGGTGATCACCACGGAATTGACGCCTGTCTCCTCGGTGAAGACCAGCGCGTCACCTGCGTTTTTCCGGATCCAGTCACCGAATGCGGACGATCCGGTGTAGTCGATGAGTTTCACATCCGGCGCGGCAACCAGATCTTTGGTGACGGGCGCGTCCGGCTCATCGACCGCAAGCAGGACAGCATCCACCGGCAACCCTTCTTCCGCCAATACTTCGCGCAGGACTTTGACCGTGATTGCGAGCGGCAAAATGGCCATCGGATGCGGTTTCACGATCGCCGTGTTGCCGGTGGCAAGGCTTGCAAAAAGGCCCGGATAGCCGTTCCAACCGGGAAACGTATTGCAGCCAATCGTGAGAGAAATGCCGCGCGGGACGATCCGCCAGTGTTTTTCCAGAACGATGGGCGTGTTCCTGCCCTGCGGTTTTTCCCAAACGGCCTTGTCGGCGGTCGCCGTCATTTCCGCATAGGCAGCAGCAACAGCTTCAAGGCCCCGGTCCTGAGCGTGCGGTCCTCCGGCCTGAAACGCCATTGGGAAGGCCTGGCCCGTCGTGTGGACCGTCGCATGCCCAATCAGAAAACTCATCTTGTTGAGACGAACGAGCGTCTCCAGGAGAACGCCGACGCGTGCCTCAACGCTTGCATTCGACCAGTCTTCAAGGGCTGCCTTGGAAGTGGAAATCAGTGTTTCCCTTGAGGCAGCGGGATAGGTCAGATCGAGATCCATGCCCCAGGGCGACACCTCCTGGCCGAGACGTTTTTCCTCAGGATGACCTGGAATATCGAACGGTTTGCCGACCAGCGCCGCAAACGCTTTCTCGCCGTCTTCACGCGCTGTCTCGCCGTAAATCCTGCCGGAGGGAACTTCCGGAAACGGCGTCCAGAATTCGCGCGTTTTCATCGCTTGCAGCGCGCCCTCCAGCAGGGCACGATTCTGATCGAAAAGCTGCGACATGAGTCCTCCTCAAAACTTCATGGCGTGGTCGTCGTCGCAAGACTTATAATTGACCGACCGGACGGTTTATGCAACAATTTGTTTTAGGGACCCATGAAGAAAATGGCGTCAGGGAGGTGAAAATGACGGAAAATCAAAGCGTTATATCAAGCCTGGAAAATGGCGTTTTGAAGCTGACGCTCAATCGGCCGGACAAACTGAACGCCTTTAACGAGGAAATGCACCTTGCCCTTCGCACCGGTATCGAGCGCGCTCACAACGAAGCCGACGTGCGTACAGTCCTGTTGACCGGAGCCGGTCGCGGCTTTTGCGCGGGCCAGGATCTCGGCGACCGCGATCCACGCAAGAGTGATGAGAAACCCGACCTCGGACACACCCTCGACACGTTTTACAACCCGACGCTGCGCTTGATCCGCGAACTCGAAAAACCGGTCGTCTGCGCGGTCAACGGCGTTGCCGCCGGCGCCGGTGCCAACATAGCCTTTGCTTGCGACATCGTTCTGGCAGCCCGGTCGGCAAAGTTCATACAGGCCTTTTCCAAGATCGGCCTGATCCCCGATGCCGGCGGCAGCTGGTCTCTCACCCGCATTCTCGGCGAACCGCGCGCCAAGGCGCTCGCCCTTCTCGCCGAGCCCGTGATGGCAGAACAGGCCGAAAGCTGGGGTCTGATCTGGAAAGCAGTCGATGATGACGCACTCTTGGATGCCGCCTTGGCGATTGCCGACAAGTTGGCACTCGGCCCGACTGTCGGCCTCGGCCTGACCAAGCGGCTGATCCAGGCCGCTGGAACACAGGATCTGGACACTCATCTTGACATGGAACGTGACTGCCAGAGGGCGGCGGGATTTACGGACGACTATGCCGAGGGCGTCACGGCCTTCCTTGAAAAGCGTCCCGCCGTCTTCAAGGGCAAATGATATGAAAGCTGCTTCCGAAATGAACCCGCAGGAGCTTGCCGAGGCTTGCGCCAAAATCATGTGGGACGATGACAACGCCTCACAGGCGCTCGGCATGGACCTCATCCGTGTTGCGCCGGGCGAAGCCGTTATCCGCATGACAGTCACTGACATCATGACCAACGGTCACGGCAACATGCACGGCGGCTATTTGTTCGCCCTGGCGGACAGCGCTTTTGCCTTTGCCTGCAACACCTACAACCAGGTGACCGTCGCCCAGCATTGTTCGATCACCTATATCGCCCCCGGCTCCCTCGGCGATGTTTTGACGGCAACTGCTCGAGAGCTCTCGAGACAGGGACGCTCCGGCATCTATGACATCAGTCTGACGCGAGAGGACGGAACCGTGATTGCCGAGTTCCGTGGCCATTCCCGCACCATCAACCGCACCTTTTTGCCCGAATGAACCGAAACGGCGCGACCTGCGCACTGGGAGAAGCTTGAATGATTGACCTCACGCCTGACCGCGGGATTCTCGACCCGATCGAAACCGCATCCCGCGACGAGATTTCTGAGCTCCAGCAAAACCGTCTTGCCTGGACCCTCGGCCATGCCTACGAAAACTCGCCTTTCTTCAAAAAACGCTTTGACGAACACGGCGCGCATCCTGGCGATTTCAAATCCCTGGCCGACCTTGCGAAGTTTCCGTTCACGGTGAAGCAGGACCTGCGTGACACCTATCCCTTCGGCATGTTTGCAACTCCGAGGGAAGATCTCGTCCGCATACATGGGTCCTCCGGCACCACCGGAAAGCCGACGGTTGTTGGTTATACGGCAAACGATATTTCCAACTGGGCTGATCTGATCGCGCGTTCGATCCGCGCCGCCGGTGGCCGCAAGGGCAACATTCTGCACAACGCTTATGGCTATGGCCTCTTCACAGGCGGTCTTGGCGCCCACTATGGCGCGGAACGGCTCGGCTGCACCGTGGTGCCCATTTCCGGCGGCATGACTGAACGCCAGGTGACCCTGATCGAGGACTTCCGTCCCGATGTCATCATGGTCACCCCGTCCTACATGCTGTCGATCCTGGATGAATACCGCCGCCGCGGCCTAGACCCGCGCGAAAGTTCGCTCAAGGTCGGGATCTTTGGCGCAGAGCCCTGGACCAATGCCATGCGCGAGGAAATCCAGGACGCCTTCGACATGCATGCCGTCGACATCTACGGTCTGTCGGAAATCATGGGGCCCGGCGTCGCCCAGGAATGCGTTGAGACCAAAGACGGTCTGCATGTCTGGGAAGATCATTTCTATCCGGAAATCATCGATCCGGTGACCGAAGAAGTGCTTCCCGACGGCGAGATGGGCGAGCTTGTCTTCACGACACTGAGGAAGGAAGGCCTGCCGATGGTCCGCTATCGGACCCGGGATCTCACCCGCATCCTGCCCGGCACAGCCCGCTCCATGCGCAGGATCGAAAAAATCACGGGACGCAGCGACGACATGATCATCCTGCGCGGTGTCAACGTCTTCCCCACCCAGATCGAGGAACAAATCCTCAAATGCGCCGGCCTGAGCGCCCACTTCCAGATCGAGCTGACCCGCGCCGGACGCATGGACGCGATGATCGTGCATGCCGAGGCAATGGCAGACGCAAGCAGCACTGAAGCACGCGCAGCCTCGGCGAAGGAACTCGCCCATCACATCAAGTCGACCATCGGCATATCCTCAAAGGTCGAAATCCATGAGCCAGACAGCATCGACCGCTCGCAAGGCAAGGCCAAGCGTGTCGTCGACAACCGCCCGAAGGAATAGGTCCGAAGATCCCGAAACGGAAAGAAACCACCCACGCTGTCGCGGACGAAGCAAGGCACGGATCCGGAACCCGGGCGGGAGGAAAGACCTCTTTTCAAAATGCAGACCCCGGCATGCGCTGCGTTTGGCCGGGAAAGCACTTGAGAGAATGAAGGTCTGACAACTCATGGAATAGAAGATCCAAACGAAATCAGCGATCTGGCCGGTCCACCGTTAATTGTCGGACCGGCTGGTCAATTTCATTCGATCAGGCTAGAAATTTGTAACCAGGCGCAAGCTTTGGTCCGCAATATGGAGTTCATGACGTATGGCGAGAACGCGCGCCAGTGATTTTGAAGAAAAACAGCATGGCCTGCTTCTGACGGCAGCCAATGTGTTTGCGACCCAGGGCATGGAAAAGGCGTCCATGTCGCAGATTGCCCAGGAAGCAGGTGTCTCCAAGTCGTTGCTCTATCACTACTACCCGTCGAAGGGTGTGCTGATCTTTGCGATCATCCGCTCGCATCTGGACAGTCTCGACGAAGCTCTGGAAACGGCGGACGACCCGTCCCTGCCCGCCGAAAAAAGACTGCACAAGCTGGTGATGACCGTACTGGACAACTATCGCGGCGCCGACGATCAGCACAAGGTCCAGCTCAATGCGGGCCCGGCGCTTTCCGACGAACAGAAGGCTGAGATCGTGGCCATCGAACGCCGGATCGTGCGTCACTTCTCCAACGCGCTGAAGGACATCCACCCGCAGCTCGCAAACCCCGATCGCCCCTTGCTGATGCCGGTGACGATGTCGCTCTTCGGCATGATGAACTGGGTCTATATGTGGTTCAAGGAAGGCGGTCCGGTTTCCCGCGAGGACTACGCCAACGTCGCAACGACGCTGATCCTGGAAGGCGTCAAAAAAGTAAAGTAATCCTGAGCGGTCTCCAGACACGAGAGATCGGGTTGACCGTTCGTTTCCTCATGCTTCGGGGAAATCTCCATCCTGCTTGGAGACATCCGCTATCGCGGCCTGACTGAAGCCGCCAGGAGTCACGGAGCCCGGACGTGGGTGCGCGCCGGGCACAAGCATCTTTTCCATCGCGAATAAGCGGACAAGGTAGCCGTTGGAAAGCCGCCCCTCGACAGGATGAAGGACGCGATAATCAAGGCCCACATATAGCGGTTTGCCGGGAAGCGTCGCCGTCAGCAAGAAGTGGCGGATGCCTTGGGCCGCCGCATCAGCTTCGATCAATGTCATGATCCGACGCCCGAGGCCCTGGCGGGCCATGGCCGGGTCGACATTCACGGCCCGAACAAAGGCCTGGCCAGGCGCGAGCGTGCTTGCGGTTCCACCCGCGGCATCTGCAAAACCGGGCGCGCGGCAGGACCAGCCCCCACCGGCAACGATTGCACCCTCTGGATCGGTGAAGACATGGTAATGACCGTCGTCGACCAGGTCGCGAGTCAGAATTGGCACTTCTTCAAGAGCAAGCCGCATCGCATCCAGGTCGTAATGGTCGCCACTAAGACCAAGCGTGGCGCGGCGCTGCAGGGCAATCAGGGCATTGAAGTCATCGGGCTCGGCAAGACGGTGGTTCAAAACCTTCTCCATCGGGCGCCTCCTTTGCCGAAGAGGATGCCGATGCAACAAGACATTTCGCAAACGAATTTACTTTCTAGTTCAAATAAGAAATTCTAATGGGCATGGATATCGATGCACTGAAAGCCTTTCTGGCAATTACCGAGACGGGCAGTTTCACTGCCGCCGGCCAGAAGGTCGGGCGTACGCAAAGTGCTGTCAGCCAGCAGATCAAGAAACTGGAGACCGAGATCGGGCGTCCGGTCTTCGATCGGGGTAGCGGCGCTGTGCGATTGACGCAGGAGGGACGCCGGCTCCTGGGCCCTGCGCGCGAGGTGCTGAACGCGCATAACAGGGCACTTGAAGCCTTCGCACTCACCTCTGGTGGTGGAAGGGTGGCACTCGGGATGTCCGAGTTCTTTCTGGAACCTGTTCTCAGCCGACTGTTGCCCGAGATACGGAATGCGGCACCGGACATTGAATTGTCCCTTTGGACTGAAGCCACGCCTCAACTTATCGGCGGCATCCGCGACAGCGGGCTCGATCTCGCACTGCTTGTCGGCGACACACCGGGGATGCCGGAAGCCGTCCCTCTGTTTGTGCGGGATGCGGTCTGGATAGGTCCTGAAATAGTGGATCTGCAGCAGATGGATCCGCTGCCGGTCATCTTGTGGGGGGAAGGAAGCGACTACGCACGCACGATTCAGGGCGCGCTTGAGCGCGCCGGACGCCGCTATCGTGTTGCCATGACAACGAAGAGCTTCGGTGCGATGATGGCGGCAGCACGAGCAGGTATCGGCATAGCGGCCGGCTTGGCTGAAAACGTGGAGGCCGGCCTGAGGGTTCTGGGCCCGGAGGCCGGAATGCCACACATTCGCACCTTGAAAGTGTCGCTTGCGCGCAGACCCGAAGCGCGATCAAAAGCCGTCCGCGAAGTGGAACGCCTGATCATGAGGCTGTTCGCCGACGGGACGGGTTGATCATCCTCCGTTTCAATCCCGGGGGGAACTGCAGACGGCTCGGATCGCTCACCGCCCAACCTCAATAAGTGACTTACCCGGACCAGAGTTCTGTGCCGGGATGAAACTGTGACCAGGCAAACCAGAACGCCTGGTGACTGCCAAGGTCCGAGCCGTCTGCGTCAACAGCCCTGATCCCGCCGGCATCCAGTTTGAGACGCACATTTTCAAACGCGATCTCATCGCCCTTCTTCAAGGCCACAAGAGCCTTGCTGCGCTGAAACGCCACCGGTTTCCCGGATGCCGTGACGACACCGATGATATCTTCATGAACCGGCAGCCGCGGATCGACATCGCCAACCGGGAAGATCGGACCGTTGGCATCGCGGCCATTGCGGAAATCGAAGTCGCGCCCGAGCGCGAGCGCTTCAACAAGCACCGTTGTCTCCGGGTGTTCCTTTTTCCAGGTGCCCCAGTCGGTGGTCACAACGCTGGCCTGTTCCAGTTGCAGCTTCTTGTCCGCCAGCGGACCTGTAACAGCCTTGCCCAGAAATGTGTCGAACACCGAATAGGTATTAACGTCATACATGACCTTGTTGGATCGAATGAGGAGGCCAGACGTGCGCAGGACCGGTCTCTCGATGCCGTCGGGCAATTGGTCGGTGAAATAGGCCTGCGCAGCGCCGCACAAGGTGCAATAGGGAATGCCAAGATCTCTGCCGCCGAGCGTATCGTTGACCATCTCGCGCACTTCCATGATGCGGCGCGGATAGGCCCGGGACTCCCCGTTCACCTCGATGCCGAAAACAATATCGTCATCCTTCAGCCAGGTCGCCTCGTCCGCGCTGCTAACCTCGGGATTGTCCGCGGCGGGAATGCAGTTGCAGGCTTCGTCGGTCTTGTCGAAAGCGCGGTTGTCGATCAGCACGCCGCCCCACGAGACGTGGCGCCAGTCGATGTCACCTTCGACAAAGATCTTGTCCCAGCCGGGGACAACCGTCGTGAAGATGGCCCGTTTCACCCGGAGATAGTCCGGGGGTGCCGGTATATCCCAGGCGATCAGATGATCCGTGATGACGCCCCAGTTGTTTTGCTGGGGGATTTCTTTTCCCAGGAGGGTCGAGGCGGCATCGGTCAGGAATGCACTGAGCTGCGAACCGGCGGTGAAGCGCATCAGATCGCTGATGATCCAGACAAGCCTGGGATCCTTTGATTCAGAAACCCTGATGAGGGCAAGCGTCTGATCCGAGCCCCAGGCCGATTGCGTCAGGCTGTCGACGAAGGCTGTTTCCACCGCCTCTTTCACGGTCTCCGACAACGGCCCGTCCGGGATCGGCGGCGGTGAACCGTACTGTTCAATAACGTAATCCGGCAGCGGGGCCGCTTCCTGGCCACGCACCGCACCTGACCAGGCCAGCGAAACTGCTACCGCCGCCACGATCAAGACGATGCGGAATTGAGAATTGATTGCCAACACCATGGGAGCGCCTCTCGCGTCTCTGGTTGATCCCCCCGCCCGCGAGCCGCGTCAAAGCAGCCTGCGCGCTACGCCGCCCTAATAAAGAGCCCTTAGAACGCGTGCGGCCAATCACAGTGCTTCAGTAATTGGTGAGCGGGTGTCATGAGCGAGCGAACCCCGCTCGTGTTGTTGCTGGAATGTACCGATTGCTGCCCGGTGCACTGGGACTGGGTGGCGTGGCGCGATCTCTCGTTCAAAACTTGTCATTCCGGCTGGAGCCCGGCCAGTACTTTTCGGTCATCTCATCGAGTGCACACAATCGCACTTTCTGAACCCGACAGTCATTGAGCCGACCGGGTCCCCCGCCCGTTTCGCAGAAGGGCCATCTCGTCCATCACCCTTCCGACCACAAAGAAACGTTCTAAAGGTCAAGACGTAATCTGATGCCTGTCTGCCTAGGACTGCGGATAAGATCGCCGGACAAGGGAGGAAGTGCCGGCCATGTCAATGGTACGGCACGGCATCGCGACCGCGTGTCCGGGCTGCGCAGCGGCACAGTTGAACGGTTGGGAAATGAACTGTTCGCAACAGCAGATGACCCCGAAGAACCTCTTGAACCAGATCGACCGGTCCTTCTGCGGACCGCCAACCGACACAGCCAAGGGAGGAAAGAATGAGGGACATATCGAGGCGCATGGCGACCACCGCCGCAATGCTTGCCGGCACCGCCGTTCTGCTGATCCAGGGCGCCCAGGCACAGGAAAAAATCAATGTCACGGTTCTTTCCGGATACACGGACCGGACCGCATGGATCCGGCACCTGAAAGACTTCTGGATGCCGGAGGTCAACAAGCGTCTGGCGGAAACCGGCAATTATGAACTGAACTATCTGGAAGCTTTCGGAACCGTCGTTCAGCCGCGTGGAGAGTTCGATGCCATCGGCAACGGCATCGGCAATATCGGCCTTGTTGTGACGGCCTTCCACACGGACAAGGTGCCCTTGTCCAGCGTTTCCTACGTGACCCCATTTGTGACGGTGGATCTGGCGCTGACGTCGGAAGTCAATGACGCGCTCACATTCTCCATCCCGGAAATGAAACAGGGTTGGGAGAAATTCAATCTTGAGTTTCTGGGACATATGGGGGCCATCAAGTCCTACAATGTCCTGTCGAAAGAACCGATTGAGAGCCTCGAGGATTTTGAAGGCATCAAGGTCTCCGGCGCCGGTCTGAACCTGCGCTGGCTTGAAGGTCTGGGTTCAACTGGTGTGCCCACCGCGCTCCCCAAATTCTATCAGGAGGTCAACAGCGGCGTTTCGGATGCGCTTGTCGGATGGGCTGACGTGGTGGGTGCGTTCAAACTCTGTGAAGTTGCCCCGCATTTCCTGTCGGCGGACATGGGCTCGGTCTCGAATTTTGCGTTGGTGGCGAACAAGTCCTGGTTCGACGGACTCCCTAGCGAGGTGCAGGATGCCATTCGGGACGTCACGCCGCAGTACCGCGATCTTCTGGCTGAAGTCACGACCGAAGGCGACGCAAAGGGACGTCAGGCGTGTGTCGATCAGGGCGGCACAATCCATGAAATATCTGCCGAGATGCGGCAGGACTGGGCGGACTCTCTGCCGAACATCGCCAAGGAATGGGCCGCTGCGGCAGACGCGAACGGGCTCCCCGGAACGGATGTTCTTGCGGCTTACATGGAGATGATGCGTGAGGCCGACCAGCCGATTGCCCGCCAGTGGGACCGCGAATAGAGCCCGCGCTCAGGTCACGTCATGCAAAACGCACATCCAAAGAGATCTCCGGCTCTGCGCATCCTTGATGCGTTGAGCTGGTGTCTGAACAGCGCCGTCACGTCACTGAACGCACTAGGGACACTGATTATCATCGCGCTCATGGTTCTGATCTGCGCCGACGTGGTGAGCCGAAACGTTTTCGCATCCTCTTTGCCCGGTGTGATCGAATTGGCCGAACTCGGCATCGTTTCCATCGTCTTTCTGCAGATTGCGGACACGGTGAAATCCGGCAAGCTGATGCGGTCCGATGCGTTGATAAACGTGATCAACGGCCTCTATCCGCGCGTCGCGATAACGCTGAACATATTCTTTGATGCGACCGGAGCTGTTCTTTTCTATTTCATCGCCAACGGTGCCTTCGGGCGTTTCCTCAGCGCTTGGTCCGGTGGGTTCTATCTCGGAAACCTGGGCTCATTCACGGTCCCCACGTGGCCAATGGAGCTTTGTGTGGCGCTTGGCTCGACCCTCATGTTCCTGCTCTTCACCACCAAGGCTCTAAAGGGCGGTTTGGCTCTTGTCCGGGGCACGCAACCACCGCCGCCTGCACCAGACTATGGAAGCGAATACGACGCATGACCGGATTGGAGATTGGCATAGTTTCGGTGCTGGGCATTCTGCTGCTGGTCGTGCTCGGAATGTATATTCCGGTTGTCCTGGCGGTCGTTTCCCTCCTTGGTGCCTGGTTCATTTCCGGCAACTTCAACATTGCGATCTTTTTGCTGACCCAAAAAACCGTTGAAACCATCTCCAGCCAGGAGTTTGCGGTAATTCCCTTGTTCGTCTTGATGGGGTTGTTGATTTCCATCTCGGATATCGCACGCGAGACATTTGGCGTTGCGAATTATGTGTTCCGGAAAATCGCCGGTGGGCTGGGGATCGCAACAGTTGCTGCAAACGCCGTTTTCGCATCAATCACCGGGGTCAGTGTCGCCTCTGCCGCCGTGTTCACGAAAGTCGCCGTTCCGGAAATGCTGCGGTTTGGCTATCATCCGCGCCTTGCAGTGGGCATCGTTGCCGGCAGTTCGATACTCGGCATGCTGATCCCACCCAGTATCCTCCTGATCGTCTACGCGTTCATCGCCGAAGTCAGTGTCGGCTCACTCTTCCTGGCAGCCGTCATCCCCGGATTGCTGCTGGCACTGTTTTATGTCCTGGCCATTGCCGCCGTCGGACGGTTTCGGCCCGACTGGGTCGGGCGAAACGCGGCAGCCACCGCAAGCGACGCCGAAGACATGAACCTTGCGAAGGCGGTTCGCCTGCTCGCACCGATCGTTGCTCTAGTGGCCTTGGTCATCGGGGGGATCTATACGGGTTTGTTCACCCCGACCGAATCCGGTGCGGTCGGTGCCGCGGGAGCGCTACTCCTGACGCTCGCACGCCGGCGCCTCAGCTGGTCGACATTCTGGCGCGTCGCCGTCGAGACCGGACATGTCACGGCATCGATTTGTTTCATGATCATTGCCGCCAGCATGTATTCCTCAATGCTCGGCCTTTCGGGGGTCCCGACCGAGCTTCAAAACTGGGTGGTGTCGTCGGGTTTCGATCTGGTCGCGCTGATCTGTGTTTATGTTCTGATCGTGATCCTGCTGGGAACGCTGTTGGACTCCGTTTCCATCATTCTGATCGTTCTGCCAATCTTCATTCCCCTGCTTCAGCACTTCCAGATTGATCTTATCTGGTTCGGTATTTTGTCCATCATCGTGGTTGAAATCGGCCTGCTGACACCACCGCTCGGGTTCGCGGTCTTCGTCGTCAAAAGCTGCCTGTCGGACGACCGGATCAAGCTGAAAGACGTATTCATGGGCGCGCTGCCGTTCGGCCTGATCATGCTGCTGGTCGTTGTGCTCATTTCCGTCTTTCCCGGACTGATAATCCATTGAAGCCAACGAAAGAGCGTGAAGGCTCAGGTGGGAGCCCGTCAGATCATTATTGCAGTCCGAGCCTGGTACGAGCCTGGTCAGGCGCAAGCGACATCAGGAAGGTCGCTATTTGTCTGGCCTCAAGGTCATCCAAAGTGACTTTCGGCATGTTCTCAACACCTTCGGCTGCAGCAACAACATCCTTGTAAAGGATCCCCTGGATGTCCGGACCGTTGCCACCTTCGGCAGTCTTGCCGTGGCATCTCATGCACTTCTTCATGTAGAGCACTTGCCCCGCCTTTATCTCATCATCAGGCAACAGCAGGGCATCGGCGAGGACCGGGCAGGACACAAAAACAAGCAGGAATGTCGCAAGGAGACGCATGCGTGAAGTTTACTCCATGAGATCACAGCGGCATGACGACCTGATTTGTGGTCGTTCCCTGAACGGGTACCTACCTGCGTTTTGACGTTTTTTTGCGCTTTCCAACGTTCGGATTTTACGCCGGTTTTGCGGGTGCGATGGAAACAGGGTCATCACAACATATGGAGATGACAATGACCCTGATCGATCAATCGTTCAAACCCGCGTCCCGGCCCACGCTCGGAAACTGGCTGAGGCGAATTCCAGTCGAAATCGAACTCTGGTCCGCCGCATGGCTCGAATTTCAGCAGCTTTGTGAGCTCGATGGCCGTGCACTGAAAGATATGGGGCTTTCAGAAGCTGACCGAGCATCCGTGACGGTCCCGAAGATTGCCGAACGCATGCGCCAACGGTGCCAGGGTCCCTACCCCGGAGGCACAGCCGCTACGGCTGCCGCCAACGCGGGACATCCCGCGCAAGCTTGTCGAGAAGCGTTTCGAGCGTGTCGATTTCCTCGGGCGTCAGCGTTTCCAGCATGACCTTCTCGGCCTCGGCAAATCGGACCAAGAGATGGTCATGAAGGGCTTGGCCTTCCGGCGTGATGTTGAGAACCCGCCGCCGTGTGTCCACTTGGTCCGGCACGCGCGAGATCAGACCCTTTTCCGTCAACGACGTGACGGCCCGACTGACGGTGTTGGAGGGTTGCTCCGTGATCTCGCAGATGTCGCGCGCGTTCAGATCCTTTTGGAAACTGAGGCACATCAGCACCGTCAGTTCCGGCCTGATGAGCCCGGTGTCGCGCTCCATCCATCGCAGCAACGGCTCCCGCCAGAAATTCGTGAGAAAGGAGATCCGATACCCGATCGGGATTTTTGTCGCGTCGAGAATGCCAAGCAGTTTCATGGCCATTACGATAATCGGAAAATAAAGATTGCTCCAGATGGAAATATATAGTTCCATATGGAGCTAAAGGGAGGACGCCGTGAAAGCCGTTCAGGAAGCGAGCCTAAAGGTGCTGGCTATCGGGGTTGTCGTGCTGATGGGCGCGATCGTCCTTCAGGTCATCTGCAGCGCCCTGGACATTAATCCTCTGGCTACATTTCCCACGGCACTGCCTTTCCTTGGCAAGGCTGTGACCTTGAATTCCCTCTTGGATTTTCAATGGCATCTTTTGGTCATCGTCGGGCTTCTGCCGGCTGGAATCGTGTGGCTGGCGGGCACGCATGTCCGGGTGGATTTTCTCTACAACCCGATGCCCTCCCGCTGGAAAGCGCGCATTGACCTTGTCGGCAATATTCTGTTTGCCGCTCCTTTCTTCGTCCTGATGATCCCGGCGGCCGTCAACTTCATGTTGCGCGCCTGGAGCTCGGGCGAAGCCTCGCGCAATGGCGGCCTTAATGATCTGTGGCTAATCAAGTCGGTTCTTCCCCTTGGGCTTCTTTTGCTGGCACTTGCGGTTCTGATCGAAACCATTCGGCTGATAAGAGCGGCCAAATGAGCGAGACCATCCTGCCTCTGGCCATGGCCGGCCTCACGCTCGGCGCGATCTTGCTGGGGTACCGGGTTGGTATGGTACTCGCCGGATCTGCGGCCCTGTTCATCCTCGTATCCGATCTGCCCATCGCATTTTTCAATCTTCTGACCAGCCGTATCTACGCGAACGTCCTCTCCAATTGGCTTCTGGTGGCTATCCCCATGTTCATCTTCATGGGCCTGATCCTGGAAGTCTCGGGCGTTGCCGAACGTTCGCTCCGCGCTGCCCAGAAAGCGCTCGGTGGAAGTGCCGCCGGAATGGGTGTTTCGGTGCTGGTGGTCGGCGTGATGCTGGCCGCGTCGTCAGGAATAGTAGGCGCATCCGTCGTCCTTCTGTCCCTTTTGGCTCTGCCACGCCTGTTGGAGGCCGGCTACGATAAACAGACGACCGCAGGCCTGGTGACTGCATCCGGCACGCTCGCGATCCTGATCCCGCCGTCGGTGATGCTGATCATCCTCGGCGACCAGCTGCAAACCCCCGTCCCGTCAATGTTTGCCGGCGCGATCGGCCCGGGTTTGCTGTTGGTTCTGGTCTACGCAGCCTTCGTGATCTGGCGCTCACGGGGACTTCCGAGGATAACAGAATACGAACGCGCCTCGCCCCTGAAGGTCCTTTTGGATCTCGGCCCGTTGATCGGACTGGTGGTCGCTGTTCTCGGCTCGATCATTGCAGGAATTGCAACACCGACAGAGGCCAGCGGACTGGGTGCCTTCGGCGCAGTGCTTATGACGGCTCTTTATGGCCGGTTCAGCCTTGCCACGCTGATGGAGGCAGCCTGCAAGACGGTAATCACGACCTCCACGGTACTCTTCCTGATGATCGGCGCGACTTGCTTCTCGGCCGTTTTCAAGGCGGTTGGTGGTGATGATCTTGTCGAGGCAGGCATCATGGCTTTCGGCGATGGGCCCTATATCGTTCTCGCCGTTGTCATGATGTCGATTTTCCTGCTCGGCTTTGTTCTGGACTGGCTTGAGATCACGCTGATCCTCATGCCGATTTTCGCACCCGTGATATCCGGTCTCGATTTCGGAAACGGCCTGTCCGGCGACGCGTTGCTGATCTGGTTCGGAATTCTGGTTGCGGTCAATCTGCAGACATCTTTTCTGACGCCACCGTTCGGTTTCTCGCTGTTTTATCTGCGCGGTGCCGTCGGCGACCGCCTGTCGACGCCGGAGATCTATGGCGGCGTCGTCCCCTTCATCGCACTGCAGCTTCTTGTGCTGGCGCTTTTGATCCTGTTTCCCGGGCTGATCACCGGGTTGATTTAACCAAGGGAGGAATAGTCATGAAACGTGTGTTGTTTGCCGCCGCGCTTTTTGCGGCCACCGCATCAGGTACACAAGCCGAAACCTTCACGCTGCAAAGCGCCTTCGGAGCTCTGCCGGTTCTGAACCCCGCAGCCGAGCGCTTTGTCGGCAACGTCAAAACCCTGACCGGCGGCGAAGTGGAGTTCGACTACCTCTTGGCAGGAGAGCTTTCGCCTCCTTTCGAGATTTTCGACAATGTCAGTGCCGGCGCCATCGATGCGGCCTGGTCTTACGCCGCCTATGCCTCCGGCAAGGAGCCCGCTGCAGCCCTGTTCGGATCCGTTCCCTTCGGCGGAGACCCGCTGTCCTATATCTCCTGGCTGCATCATGGTGGCGGGATCGAGCTTTGGCGCGAAATTTACGAACCCTATAACCTGGTTCCCATGGCTTGCGGCGTGATCCTGTCTGAAGCCGGCGGCTGGTACACCAAGCCGATTGAAAGCCCTGAGGATCTGCAGGGGCTCAACATCCGCATCGGCGGTCTTGGCGGCGCCATCCTGGCAAAACTCGGCGCCAATGCCATGTCGCTTCCGGCAGGAGAAATCTCAACATCGCTGGAAACCGGGCGTCTTGATGCAACCGAGCTCAGCTTTCCGCTGGTCGACAAGCTGCTCGGTTTCGACAAGGTGGCCAAGAACTACTATTTTCCGGGTTGGCACCAACCCGCAGGGTTCATCGAATTCTACATGAACAAGGACAAGTGGGAGGGACTAACCGACGCCCAGCGCACGGCGATCGAAGTCTCCTGTGCAGACGCAAATCTCTACGCGATGGGCGTTGCAGCTGGTGCGCAAAGCCCCATTCTTGAGGAATTCAGAGCAAATGGTGTCGAGGTCAAGCGTTTCCCGGACAGCGTCATGGATGCCTTGCGCGCGGCCGCGGACGAGGTTTACGCCGAAAAGTCAGCGGAAGATGAAATGTTCAAAAAAGTAATCGACAGCTATCGCGCCTATTCGGCGAACTACAACGAGTACCAGAACCTGTCCGATCTGAACTAACGTCAAGCTACAGCCGGGTCCCGCTCGCAGAGACGGGGCCCGGCAGCGCTGACGGACGCACGCCGGAACTCGGAGGAGCCAGACAATTGAGTTACGCACTGTCGGACTTCGGCAGCTATACCGTTGCGGGCCGCGTTCACGAGGTGACAGAGGGTGAACCGCGGAGCATCAACTTCACCCGGTCTGCAAGCTATGTCTACGATCCGAAGGGCCACTTCCCGGTTGAACATGCCTATGTCCAATATTTTGTTCCGGCGAACCGCAACGGCTTCCCTCCAGTGGTGCTGGTTCACGGCGGCGGCATGCACGGAAGCACTTGGGAAACAACACCGGACGGGCGCCCCGGATGGCTCAATCATCTGGTTCGCCTCGGATACGAGACCCACGTGTTGGACAATGTCGAACGCGGCCGGTCCGGATTTGCCATAGACATCTGGGAGGGGGATCCGATCGGCCGCTCCCAGCAAGAGGCCTGGGCTCTCTTCAGGATCGGTCCCAGAGACGGCTTCGCGACCCGCACACCATTTCCTGACGGACAGTTTCCAACGGACCACTTCGACACGTTCGGCCGCATGCTGGTGCCGCGCTGGCTGACGACAACTCCTCTCCACGTCGCGGCACTGGTTGCCGTGCTCAAACGCATCGGTCCGGCCATTGTCGTCTGCCACAGCCAGGGCGGGGAGATTGCTATGGACGCCATGCGCCAGGTTCCCGACCTGTTCGCCGGGCTTGTCGGGATCGAACCGTCGACGCGACTGAACGATCCTGAAACGGCTACAGCCGTTCCAACAGTCCTTTTCGCCGGTGACCACCTGGATATTGACGAACACTGGCTGGAACGCCGGCAGATCTGGAACGACTGGGTCAGGATCCAGACTGAACATGGCGGCAAGGCCGCGCTGATCCGCTCCGGACATGACCTTCGCGCAGGCCACACCCACATGCCCATGCTCGACTACGGCAGCGAAGAGTGCCTGACCGCCTGCCTGGACGCGCTTCAACTTAATTGAACATCGCCGGTCTCCCAAAAGAAGAGACCCGGAGGTTTCCAGGCAAACAACGGGCTATGCTACGCTTCTGACGGGGAAGAGGTGAAAGCGCCATGACCGACACACAGTCAATTTCAGACCACTGGGGATCCGGTGATGTCTATTCGAGAATTCTGCAGGCCATGCAGGCTGCCGGGATCGATCCCGAAACGGTCACGGTCGAACAGCTTGCACCGGTTGACCATTTTCACGCGCGCGGATTTCCGGCAACCATCGAACTCGCTGACGAACTGCCGATTACTGCCGGCCAGCGAATAGTCGATATCGGCTGCGGCATCGGGGGTCCGGCCAGATATCTGGCGCAACGATTTGATTGCCACGTGAGTGGTGTCGATATCACGGGTCCCTTTGTCGATGCAGCCAACAGCCTGACGGCGCTCGTCGGATTGCAGGATCAGGTCGCCTGCAGGACCGGCGACGGCCAGAACCTTCCTTATGAAGACAGTGTCTTCGATGGCGGATACAGCCAGCACGTCACGATGAATGTTGCCGACCGGGCGGCCTTTTTCGGCGAAGCCTTTCGCGTTCTGAAACCCGGTGCGTTTTTTGCGCTTACCGAACATGGCCTGGGCGTCACAGGCAACCCGCACCATCCTGTGCCCTGGTCAAAGGACGGAACCGGTGCCTACCTCATCCAGCCATCAGAAACCGTCGCGGCGCTGGAAGAGACCGGATTCTCAGATATTCAGATGCGCGGCACCGGCGACAAATACCTGGAAGGTTACAACCGAGCGATCGAACTTGCCGAAAAGGGCGAGCTTCCGGTCTTCGGCGTTCATATTCTGCTTGGAAAACAGGCACCGCAGATTGTCAGAAACGCAGCGCGGAACATTGAGGAAAACCGAACGCACCCAATTCAAATCATCTGCTCAAAACCCGGTTAGGGCACCAAGCAGACAGTTCGTCGGTTACAGCCACTCATCTATTCGCGCGGGTCAGGTCAGCTGTTTCAGTCCGGACGGTGTCTTGATCAACGCGCGGTATCTGACCCTCAGACCAAGGTCAACAGCGGGTGCACGGTCAATTGAAAGCTCTCGATAAAGCGCTGACACGTCATCAGGCTCCGGATGCTCAAGTGTCAGCGAAACGAGGCGTGCACCAAGATCCGGGATCTCGGCCATCGAGGTGGGCTCGTTCCGGTGATCGATGAGCGATGGTGCTGCCCCGTCCATTGGAAGAGTGCCGTCATCCGGAATGGAGAAGCCGAATTCCGGACGGACGAATGGCAGCGAGACTTCGTCTCCGAAGACAGAACCGTGCGTGGCAAGAAGCGTCTGGAGCGACTGAGTGGCAGCCACCCACCCGCGCAGCCGCCTGCCATCGTCCCAGTCCCTGCGCACCTGCTCCTGATCGTCCAGACCAAACCAGCGCGCACGGTTGGGCGGTGTGCCATCCGGATCGAGCGCAACAATCTCAAGATAAATCCCATCACCAAGCTGCAGCCTGTGATTATGCGTGCCCATATAGTGATGGCGCGTCCCGAAAGGAACTTCCAGACCAAGGCAGTCGCGAATGTGGCCGACACCTTCTGCCAGCGTCGGCGCGATAACCGTGAGATGGTCGAGCTTGAGCATCCGCAACACCTTCCATTTGATCGTAAGGGCAAAGAAATTGCCAATTGGGAGCGGCGGCCACTTTTTCCAGCCGAACAGCTAAGAAGCTCAGTCGGCTCTTGCCCTGTCAGCCCGCCTGTCTCTTATTCTATCCTTTCCGGCAAACCACGACCGTTGTTCCACCATCGGTTCGGGTTATCGCTTTTGGGATCATAGGCGGCCCGGCTTGCCCAATCCTCGCGCAAGAAAATCACCGGCTCCTCGTAATGATGAACATGAAGGATCGCGTCCATCACTTTTTCCAGCACTTGAAGATCTCTTTCGATCGAAATCTTCAACTCGACCATCGGGTAGGTCTCGGTGCCTCCCGCCGAAAACGTGTCGACATGCGTTGTTGTCGTTGATCCAGCTTCCGGTTGAGCGGTTTCCTTGGCGACCGCGGTGATGCTGGCATTGCGCTGATAACGTCCGAAACTAAGCGGGTGGACTTTCATAACTTCGTCCAGGATCCGGTCCGTGTCCTCCGGGAGCGTTTGGATTTCGAGCGTCCAGACCGGGACAAACGTACCGGATTTTGCCTTGTACTGACCAAGGTCTGTCACAGCATTTCCTTTTATGCAGCCGCTTATGTGTTCATATTTTGTTCTTTTCCGATTCCGCGTCAAGCACTGTTGTGCGAATTCGCCGCCGGCAACCCACGACCCGTGCTGGACAATTCGCGCAAGCGAGGGGCACATTTGACTGCTTTCTTCAATCGCACACGGCAATGCCGTTTTGGGACCAGGTGACGACATGACAAAAACGGGCATCGGACCGGCAAACCACGGCATTGTGCGCTGGCTCATGACCGAAGGACCGAAGCAGGCTGAACCTTCGGCTTTGTTGCACAGCTTCAGCCTCAAATTGCGCGAAGCGGGGGTTGAGGTCGACCGATCCACGTTGGGTGCGCCGATCCTGCACCCAATTGCAAAATCATCCTTCGTGTTCTGGGACATTGACAGCGGACCTGACCAGCGCTGGTTCCTTTACACACCGGACCAGCTGGAGATGTTGAAAGCGAGCCCCATTCACGGGATCTACACGCGCGGCGAAGCCACCTCGCTTCGGCTCGATCAACCAGGTGACCGGAGCCGTTATCCCATAGGAGAGGATTTGTGGGCCGAAGGATATGTTCAATATGAAGCCCTGCCCCTGCGCTTTTCAGATGGCACCCACAAGGTGCTGACGCTGGCGACAAAGTCCGCGGACGGCTTTAGCGAAGCGGACAAGGCCCTGATCGAAGCGGCGCTGCCGGCACTTACCCTGGTGTTTGAGGGCTTCATCGCGCGCAATACGGCCAAGACACTCATGGAAACCTATGTTGGCAAGAGAGCCGGTCTGAGGGTGCTGGACGGGGAAATCGCGCGCGGCGACGGCAGCTACATAGACGCGGTTATCTGGTTCTCGGACCTGCGCGGGTTCACCTCGCTCGCCCAGTCACGCGGCGACGACGAGATTTTGCGGCTGCTGAATGACTATTTCGGCAGCCTGACAGATGCCATTGAAGAGCACTCGGGCGAAGTGCTCAAATTCATTGGAGATGCGCTGCTTGCCGTCTTTCCACATCAGAACGATGTCAGAAGCGCCGTTGCAAGGGCTGAAGCGGCGGCGATGAAAGTCCTGGACGAAAACAAAGGCCAAAGCGGGTTTTCCTTTGGGATAGGTCTTCACCCTGGAACCGTCTTTTATGGAAACATCGGCGGCGGCAACCGGCTCGATTTCACGGTGATCGGATCGTCCGTCAACATTGCCAGCCGTATTGAGGGCTTGTGCTCCGAGCTCGATCAGACACTGCTGACATCCGCTGATTTCGTTGAAAAGTCGTCGCTGGCCTGGAAATCGATGGGAAAACGCTCCCTGAAAGGCGTCACCGAACCCTTTGAGATTTTTGCACCGGTCAATTGAGCTGAGTAAGTCCTGTTTCGAAACGCTCTTGACACTCATTCCAGTTTATCTGATATTTCTGTTATGACAGAAATTACCGACAAGAACGACGCGACGTCGAAATCGCAATTCATCCTTTACTGGGGCGATATGGGCAGCCAATGGGGCGTGAACCGTTCGGTGGCGCAAATCCATGCGCTGCTCTACCTGAGCACCGAGCCGCTGAACGCTGAGCAGATCTCTGCTGAACTGGGAATCGCACGTTCGAACGTTTCCAACTCCTTGAAGGAACTGGTCGGCTGGAAACTGATCCAGCGCGTTCCGGTGGCCGGCGACCGGCGTGAGCACTTTGTTGCGGAAACGGATGTCTGGGAGATGGCGCTGTTGATCGCCAGAGGCCGAAAAGAACGCGAGATCGATCCTGCAATCCGGGCCATCGATCTGTGCGTCACTCAGGCGGAAACCGAATCCGGGCTCGATCCGGCCGTGCTCGCCCGAATGCACGCGATGCAGGAGTTTTTGGCCACTGCTGACAAATGGTCCGCCCAGATGCTGAGCGTTCCCAAATCAAACCTCGCCGCGCTGATGAAGATGGGCAACAAGGTTCTGACGCTGCTAAAAATCGGCGGCAAGAAAACGAAATAGGGCCATCGGGGCTCAAAATTTTTTACTCGTGCATTTCTGTTTATACAGAAATAACGGATCAAACAGGAAAGGGTGGAAAATGCAGGAAGAACTTGCTGCCCGACCGGATCTTGAAACGCCGGACCACAGGTTCCGCTCGCTACTGGGCGAAGAGACCTGGAACACCCTCCCCGCGTCTGTCCGCCGTCGCTTCGGCAAACGTCTTCAAGGAGGATCGAGCGTCGTCTATCAGGGCACGGTTGTCACAATGCGCCGGAATTTCGCTGGATACGTTCTGTCGCAACTGGCGCGACTGGTTGGGGGTCCGCTGCCACACGACCTCACATCGACAGGTCAACCCGCGATCGTCTCAGTGACAGAAGACAGCGCCGGGGACGGGCAATTCTGGCTCCGCCAATACGGGCGCGCGTCGGGGTTCCCGCAGGTCATTTACAGCTCCAAACGGTTTGCCGGGCCGACGGGAATTGAGGAATACATCGGCTCCGGCATCGGCATCGCGCTGCAGGTCGGCGCCGAAAAGGATGGCCTGAGCTTCAGAAGCGATCACTACTTTCTGCAGCTCGGCGAGCGCCGGCTGCGCCTCCCCGCCTGGCTCAGCCCGGGCGCTCTCACGATCACGCACCGTGACCTCGGTGACACCCGTTTCCTGTTTTCACTCACCTTGAAGAGCCGCGTCTTCGGCGAACTCGTTCACCAGGACGCGCTCTTCACCGACAGCGAGGAATGACCATGGACAATCCCCTTCTCTGGACATTGATCTCCATTCAGATCTTCATGGGGCTTTACGACACGCTCGTTCACCACGAGGGCACGGAGCGGCTTGCGTGGCGCGCTTCCCAGAAGCTGGAACTGCGGCTGCATGGCCTGCGGAACCTATTGTATGCAGCGATTTTTCTGAGCTTTGCCTGGATTGAGCCGCATGGCGCTTTCGCCGTCACGCTGGCGCTGATCCTGTTGATCGAGGTAGTCATCACCCTCTGGGATTTTGTCGAAGAAGACCTGACCCGCAAGCTCCCCTGGACGGAGCGCATCAACCACACGCTTCTGACACTGAACTACGGCGCGATCCTGGCCCTGATTGCCCCTGTCTTGTGGCAGTGGTCGCTGTTGCCGAGTGCGGCTGTTCCGGTCAGCTACGGCTGGTGGAGCCTGCTGGCGACCGCGGCCGGTCTTGGTGTCCTTGTCTTCGCCGCCAGAGATCTGCTTGCTGCTGCCCGCAGCACACGGCTTGACCGCGGCGACCCGGCAGAACTGGTCAGGGAACTGCCGGCCCGCCGGCATGTCCTTGTCACCGGCGGCACCGGCTTCATCGGGGCCCGGCTGGTGGACGCACTGGTTTCTGCAGGGCACTATGTGACTGTCCTGACGCGCGATCCGCGCAAGGCGGGTACGCTTAGACATCCCGTCCGGGTGATCGACAGTCTCGATCGGATCCACGATGAGGACCGCATCGACGCCATCGTCAATCTCGCCGGAGACCCGATTGCAAACGGCCTCTGGACGCAAGGCAAACGGGCGCGGATCATCCGTTCGCGGGTTGCTACAACCGAAGCAATCGGCACGCTCATCAAAAGACTGCAGCGCAAACCTGACTGCCTGATCAGCGGATCGGCCATCGGCTGGTACGGGCTGCGCGGCGACGTGGTGCTGACCGAGGACGCGTCTCCTGCGCCGGCATTCACCCATGATGTCTGTGAGCATTGGGAGCAGGCTGCGCTGAAAATCGCAGCAGATGACGTGCGCGTCGTGACCCTTCGCATGGGTCTGGTGCTCGGCGTCGAGGGCGGGATGCTGGGACAACTCCTGACACCATTCGAATTTGGTGCCGGCTTCAAGATGGGCGACGGGCATCAATGGATGTCCTGGATTGAACAGGACGACCTCATCCGCATCATTGCGCACGCAATCGCAGACAAAGGCCTTGAAGGGGTGGTCAACGCCACGGCACCCGAGCCGGTCCGCAATGCCAACTTTACAAGAGCGCTAGCAAGCGCCCTACATCGGCCCGCGCTTCTGCGTATACCGGCTCCGATCCTGTCGGCAATCCTGGGCGAAATGGCCCGGGAAACCATGCTCGCGAGCCAACGGGTTGTACCGCATCGGCTGCTCGATTGTGGATTTGAGTTCCGTCATCCGGAATTGGCACCGATGCTGAAGAAAATCACGGGATCGGTTGAAGACGCGGCCCTCAGTTCCCGTTCTGAAATACGTCCTGCGGTTTGACACCGGCACAACCTGGGGAGACGCGAGGCAATTTCACCGGCGCAATCTGCCGGCCGCTGTCACGCTCACTCGATGACAACGGTCGGCAGCCAGTGACTGTCAGGGTCCCCCTCTTCAAGGTCGACATCACGAATGGGCCGCAATTCGCCGTCCGCTGGCGGCACGCCCAGCTTGTCCATGTCCATTTCGTGGAGCTTGCCGACCAGCCTGCCCTCCTGCCTTTCAAGCTTGTAGTAGACGCCGTTCCAAAGATTGATGCCGTAGTCCGTCGACCCCTTCCAGACAAACAGGAGATCGTATTCGAGGTCCGTAAGGTCCTCCTCTGAAACGCTGCGCCCGATCTCGTAAGGGTAAGGCACACGGCACCAGTACTTTTCCGGTCCTTCGAGGCATTTGAAGGGACGCATGGAGAGGAAGTGGTCGGCGAAGGCGCTGTCTTCCCAGACGATCCGATAGGCAACGCTGTCTCCGGCGTCTTCGAAGACAACCTTGGCGACCGGCTGACCTTCACCGTTCGCGTCGACGAGCCTTATGGTCTTTTCGCCGGTAAGTGTGAAAGCGCTCGCGACTTCAGGACAAAGACCCGAAGCCGCCAGCATGCACGAAACCGCAACTGTCCTCATTCGAGCCTCCCCTACGCTGCCGCAATCCCAGAAAGCCTAAAGACCTCACCAGCTTGCGCCTAGTGCACTTTCGGACAGTCCCCTCCCGCTTTCCGATTGCTCAGGTCAAAATCACAAGATTCGCATATTTCATGACAGGATCCGCGCCTAAAGGCAGGTGCTCGAACTCCCATGTTTTCCCCATCACGCTTCACCAGGCTTCAGATGGAGACGAACATGACTTCAAACGCCACCAGCACTTCATCGAAATCCGCGGCGAGTGCCGCGCACCCGGACGTCCTTACCCGCACCGTCACCTTCGAAAACGCCGGATCCAGGCTCAGCGGCACGCTTTATCTGCCTGAAGCTCACGGCGATGATCCGCTCCCCGTCGTCGTGGTCACGGGCGCCTGGACGGCGGTTGAAGAGCAAATGCCGGCGAACTACGCCCGCGCTCTGGTCGAACACGGTTTTGCGGCCTTCACCTTCGATTTCCGTGGCTGGGGCAAGTCCGGTGACTTGCCGAACGGTGTTCGCTTTGTCGAGAGCCCGAGCGCCAAAACAGCAGACATACGCGAAGCGTTCGAGTGTGTGGCAAAGCTGCCCGAAGTCGATGCTTCCAGGATCTACGGCCTCGGCATCTGCGCATCGGCCGGATACATGGTCGACGCGGTTGCCGGCAATCCTCTGGTCCGGCGCATCGGTCTTGTCGCACCCTGGCTTCAGAACAAGGCCATCGTCGAAGCAGTCTACGGTAGCGCTGAAGGTGTTGCTGCACTGATCGACGTGTCACGAGCAGCTGAAGCTTCCGGCGGCGAGATCATCACCGCTGCCGGGCCTGAAGGCGCCGAAGGCGTCCTGATGCCGATCGGTGGCTACTACTATGAAGCCGATCGCGGTGCGATCCCCGAATATGACGACAAGTGGAACAATGCCGGCTGGGAAGGCTGGCTGACCTACTACCCGGCGGACGATCCGCAACGCCTGGATAAGCCTCTTGCCGTTGTGCACTCCGAAGCCGCCGCCATTCCTGAAGGCACGCACAGGTTTCTTGAAGGTCTTGGCGGCCGGGCAAGCGCCGAGTGGCTTGAGGATGTGAGCCAGTTCGACTTCTACGACGTCCCCGAAAACATCACGCGAGCGACGAAAACGATCACTGCCCACTTTGCCGGCACCGCAGACGCTGACGTCTGAGCCTTGCCTTTGCGGTCCCAACTCTCTCCCACGTACCAGCAGTAAAGGAAACACAATGTCCGACGATATGAACACCTCCCGCCGTGCGCTTCTGACCGGTGGAGTCGCTGCCGCCGCAACGCTTGCCTCTTCGGTTGCCGTTGCAAACAGCATGAACCCGCAAGCCGCGCCGACCGAAGTCAAACCGGACGGCCGTTTCAAAGGCAAGGTGGTCGCGGTGACCGGCGGCAACTCCGGTATCGGCGCCGCGACGGTGCGCGCGTTTGCGATGGAAGGCGCTCAGGTCGTCTTCGGAGCCCGGCGTGATGAACTCGGCCGTCAGGTTGAAGCCGATATCCGCGCCGCCGGCGGCGATGTGACCTGGGTTCAGACCGACGTGCGCGATCCTGCCCAGGTCGAGCGCTTCATCAAGGCAGCAACGGAAACTTATGGGCGTTTGGATGTCCTCTTCAACAATGCCGGCATCTTCATGACGCCGAACCTTATCGAGGATATCGACGTCGCCAACTTCGAGGACATGATGCGGACGAACACCTTCGGCGTGTTCTACGGCATGAAATACGCCATTCCGGTAATGAAGGCACAGGGCGGCGGCGTGATCGTCAATATGGCGTCTGTTGCCGGTCATCGCGGTTTCCCGAACACGGCGCATTACAATGCCTCCAAACACGCAGTTGTCGGTCTGACCAAGGCCGGAGCGAAACTTGCGGCAGACAACATTCGCGTTGCGTCCATCTCGCCGTTGGCGGTCGACACCCCAATGCTCAAGGAAAGCTTCGACCACCAGGGTTTGACCTATGAAGGCATGGCCGGATTCTTCGTGACGCCGCGCATCATGGACGCGAACGAAATGGCTGAAGGCGTTTTGTTCCTCGCCTCCGACGCCGCAACCGCCTTCAACGGCATGGACCTGGATGCAACCGGCGGCCAGCTCGCCTGACAAGGCCGGTCCTGCCCAAGCCGCATGATCAAAGGAGTAACGTTATGAAACGCACACTCATGGCAGCTGTTGCCGCCACTGCACTTCTTGGAGGTCCCGCCATGGCGGATCAGACAGAAATCTTTCGTTCCATCACCGACATCGCCGCCGGCGCCGACCGGCACGACTGGGCCCGCGTCCGCAGCGCCTTTGCCGATACGGTGACCAGCGACTACACCAGCCTCTGGGGCGGTGACCCGGCAACCCAGCCTGCCGACGACCTGGTTGCCGGATGGTCCGGTTTTCTCCCCGGCTTCGACAGCACCCATCACATGGTGACCAACCACACGGTGTCGTCCATCGATGGTCAGAACGCCGTTGCCGAGGCCGACTTCACGGCCACGCACAGGATCGATGACGGGCTCTGGACGCTTGGCGGACGCTACACGTATGAGCTGACGCAGTCAGGTGACCGCTGGCTGGTCACGTCCTTGACCATGACAGCACTCTGGGAAACCGGAGACCGTGACCTCGTGGCCGTTGCCGGCCAGCGCGCTGCGGACAAGTAACGCTCGCAACGCTTGCCCGCCGCACCGGCAAGGTGCGGCGGGTTCTCTTGTTCCCGCGAGGTTCAAGTGGTACCGGGCTTACCCTTATGAGGACCGAAAGGCAGCTGGTGTAACGCTGAATTTGCGCTTGAAGTGCTGTCCGAACCGGCTGAGGTCCTGATAGCCGGCGCGCCATGCGATTTCGGCGACACTCAGCCGGGTCGTGCGCAGCAGCACGGATGCCAGATCCAGCCGCGCCGCAATTACATATTGCAGCGGCGACAAGCCGACTTCCTTTTTGAAAGCCTTGGAGAAATGGGTTCCGCTCATGTTTGCCAGGCTCGCCATAGCTGCAAGCGTGAGATCGTCTCCAAGATGATCGTGGATATAATCGAGCACCTTGCGCAGGCGGGCATCCTCGATACCCGTGTGCCAGTCCGGTGCCGGTTGGATCACTTGAACGACCTGGGCGGCCAGCGCGCGATGCATGGTCTCCCGATAAAGCGTGCCGTTTCCTTCAAACGCACCGGCTTGCAGGCAAAGCCCCAGCAACAGCGGGTCGATATCGCCAACAATTGCCTGAAAGTCGGTCCCTGTCGCAAAATCGAATTCCGCCAGAAGCGCATCGCTCAGGCTGACGGTGACGAACTCCAGCTCGTCATCATATTCACAAACGCCCTCGCTGCCAGCAGGGAGTATCCATCCCTGGTGCTTCTTCAGTGGGACGTGCTGTTTGAAGGCGGAACCGTGTGAGAGGCGGTGCGTCGGCTGATCGTTCAAAAAAATGCCGAGGGTCAGCGACGGAAGCGCAAACGCACCACCGCCTGCAGGCAAGACCGATCTGTCCGAAACAACCTTTGGCATGAGCAGAGTCTAGGTTTTTTTTGCTCAAATTCAATCGGCGATCGCATGCCAGGTCCTGTCAATCTCCGGTATCCAGTTCAACGAATGCCGAGTTTCTTCAACAAGCGTTCCCGTTTCATCAGCCACCACCCGGCTTCAATTGGCCAAAGAGCATGGTTCTCGTCGGTGCCAAGTCTGGCAGCGGCGTGCAGCGGCCAGTTTGGATCGTCCAGCAACTCTCTTGCCAGCGCGATCATGTCGGCTTGTCCGGAAGCAAGGATCTCTTCGCAGACGTCTGCGTCCCAAAGAAAGCCAACTGCCATGGTTGCGATCTCCGCCTCCTCGCGCAGGTGGTTTGCGAACCGGGTTTGAAACCCCTGTTCGATCACCATGCGGTGCGGGCGCTGTTTGCCGCCGATGCCGCCGCTCGAACAATCAATCATGTCGACGCCCTCCTCCTTGAGGGCTCTGGCGGTTTCAACAGTGTCGCCCACCTCGATACCATCATCCAGCCAGTCTGTGGCGGACAGGCGGAAGGCAAGCGGATAGGGATCAGGCCAGTTTGCCCGCACTGACTGGGCAACCTCCAGCGCAAACCGCATCCGGTTCTCAGTGCTCCCGCCCCAATCGTCACTGCGTTTGTTCGAAATAGGCGACAAAAACTGATGCACCAGAAATCCGTGCGCGGCATAGATTTCGATGATCTTGAAACCGGCCTCGCGAGCTCTGCGTGCCGCGTCTCCGAATGATTTGATGACACGGTGAATGTCATCCTCCGACATCTCTTCGGGAAGCGGCCAACCGTCGGCATAGGGGATCGGCGAGGGTGCGATCGCCGGCCAAGGGTCTTCACCCCGCTTCGCCACATCTTCTTCGTCCACGGGCGTTTCGCCGTGCCAGGGTCGGCGCTCGGAGGCCTTTCGGCCCGCATGTCCCAACTGAATACCCGGTATTGCCCCCTCGCGGTCAATGAAGTCGGCAATCGGCGCCAGGGATGCCACCTGATCATCATCCCAGAGCCCGAGATCGCCATGGGTCCTGCGGCCGTCCCGCTCGACAGCGGTTGCTTCCGCATAAACCAGTCCGGCGCCCCCCATCGCAAACCGCCCCAGATGCACCAGGTGCCAGTGGTTCGCGTGGCCATCAATGGCACGATACTGGCTCATCGGCGAAACGGCTATCCGGTTCTTGAAGGTGATGTCGCGCAGCTTGAAGGGCGTGAAAAGCGAGGTCAATTTCGATCCGTCTGTTTCAAAAGCTCTGGGGAAATGTTCAGGCAGCTACAAAGCGGCTGCCCGCGAAGGAAACGGGATTGTAACCGCTTCTCCGACATGCAGAAATCAACCGCGCGTGAAGGGATCATCAGTTGGCGCGCGGGACCACGACTCTGCCGCGGGTTTCTCTCGGATCGTCGCTCAGCGCTGCGATTTGCTGGATACGGGACAAACCACTTTTGCAAACTCACGCAACCTCATCCTGAGGAGGGCCGCAAGGCCCGTCTCGAAGGATGGCGACGAATTCGGAGGTTGCCGCTCATCCTTCGAGACAGCGCTCAAGCGCTTCCTCAGGATGAAGGTGAAGGTTTTCTCACCGCGCGCGCCTCATCAGGAACCTCCACACGCTTTCGCTAGGTGGCCCCGGCTCGGGGCTGCGGAGGTGATGGCATGCGGTTCGGTTTTGTTGTCACCCCGGACGCAGCGCAGCGGAGATCCGGGGCCTACTCGTTTGCAGAGGCAATGTGATGAGCGTGGCACGATCGCGGCCGTTTTAGACCCTCCGGCAAGCCGACAGGTGAGTAGGCCCCGGCTCAAGGCCGGGGTGACGGCGCGTGTTTGGCGTACTCTCTCGATGAACCTTGATGCACTCTTCCGGATCTTACCTGCGCGGAAACCCAACGTTTCAGATCGACGGGCTCAGGTGAACTCGACCGGTTTGCTGTTCAGGCGTTGGACGGTTTCAGGTTCCGCGCGACGGCACGCAACCGGAGGCAGGCCTCTTTCAATCTGTCCAAGGTCTTCAAGCGTCAGGGCGCCGATCTGATAAAGCGCGGATGTCAGCGCTCCGGCGCGGTGTGCTGAAAACAGGATCCCGGGAACGTTTCGGATCGGATCGTTTTCCGCGACCGGCTCTTCTGGAAATACGTCTGTCGCGATGCGCAACCGACCACTTTGAGCCTCTTGGGCAAGCGCACCAAAGTCAGCGATCGCCGCACGGCTCAGCAAAATGAGCATGGCGCCGTCCTGCATCAGGGACAGTTTGTCTGCATCCAGAAGATGCGCGTTCTCGGTGGTGATGGAGGCGACAACGAAGACGGTTCGGCACTGACCGAGCACCTGATCCAACGAAGCAGGTTCAACGCCGAGACGCCTCAAGTGATTGTCGGAGAGCCACGGATCGAAGGCAAGGACCTCCGCCTGGAACGGCAAAAGGAGTTTGTGGAGCGCCCGGCCGAGATCTCCGAAGCCGACAAAGCCAATGCGGCTGCCCGTGAGCAGCTCCGCATCTGCATTGCCGTCAAGGCCGTAGCTTTCCCGGCCTGCCACAAAGTCTGCGTGAGCTGTGTGAATACTGCGCGCAAGCGAGAGAGCCATACCAAGCCCCATTTCCGCAACGGGCAGAGCAAAGACGGATGCGGGCGTCAGAACATGAATGCCCCTGCGAAAGCAGCCGGCGTAGTCGACATTGGGCAAAAAGTTGGTTTCGACATTGATGATCGCCCTTAGGTTCGGAGCCTGATCAAGCCGTTCCTTGTCCATCGGTTGCTGGCTGATCAAAACGTCCGTGCTTGGCAAATGGTTCCGGTAGGCGGCCTCCCGGTCGCTTTCATCCACCTCAACCACTTGAAAGTCCGAAAAGAACCGTTCCCTGTCTGCATCGCTGAAAATCTCTTCGGTCCTGCGTGGGGCCGGGTCGTAAAGAATGCGCATCACCGCTCCTCCCGAAAAACGATTTACAACATAAAACGTTTTTTCTAACATTCGTGCAAGGAGGAGATGATTGATGCCCGAAAAGGCCGCAAAAAGGCAGCCGGGATCGAGACCGTCCATTCGCGATGTCGCGCGCAAGGCCGGCGTTTCGCCAGGATGCGTGTCAAACGTGATCAACGGCAGGCGCAAGCTGGACGATCCGATCGGACGTGCCGTTTTGGAAGCGGTCAATGAGCTGGGCTACAGGCGCAACACCATGGCGTCCAATCTCCGGCGCAGCCAGAGCCGGATCATCGGGCTGGTGATCCCCAATTTTGAAAATCCCTTTTTCGCAGAGCTCGTCGCGAAACTTGAGCAACGCGCCGAAACCACCAATTACCGGATCGTTGCAACGTCCAGCCGGGAGGATCCCGAAACCGAGGCGCGGGAGATCGATGAACTCGTCGGCTGGCGCGTAGCAGGTGTCTTCGTGATCCCTTCCTTGAGCTCCCGCGCGCTCAACCTTGTCAGCGCAAGCGAGACCCCTTTCGTCTTTCTCGACCGTATCCCTCAGAACGCGGCAATAGATGGTGTCGGCGTCAACAATGCCGAGGCCTGCGCATTGCTCATGCGGCATCTCTTCGAAGCAGGGCACAGCAGAATTCTCGTTGCCTATCTCGGCGATGGCATTGCCAATGTCGCTGAGCGGCTGGACGGTGTGCGCAACGCCGTTGCTGAACATGAGCAACCCGTGACGGTCGATTACCTGCCGACGGGCGACAGCATTGAGGGCGCCCGGGCGGCGCTTGACGCTTATTTCGACCACAACCCGAAGCCGGATGCCGTTTTCTGCCTGTTCAACACGGCGACGCTCGCAGCCTATGGCCTGCTGCAGCAGCGCGGCTTCGTTCTCGGCAAGGATATGGCTCTGGCTGGCTTCGACGACAGTGCCTGGATGGCCCATGTCCATCCGCCGGTTGCCGCGATCGTTCAACCCATCGAGGAGATTGCCAAGGTCGCCTGGGAACGGCTTCTGGCACGGATCGAAGGCGACACATCGGCGCCGGAGACAATTCGCATCAATTGCCGGCTGGAAGCACGGGAGTCGCTCGCTTCCGTCGAGACCCAGGCCGGTTAACAGAACGCCGCCTCCGCAAGTGCGGTCGGTGAATAAAGAGAAGGTGACGCAGAAGCGCCGGGTAAACAGAGACGAATAGAGGAGGAAAGCAAATGTTCAAGCAGTTGACTGTAACCGCCCTTGTGGCGCTGCTGGCCGTTCCGGCACAGGCTGAGACCTATGGTGTTCTCATGAAAACCCTGTCGAACCCATTCTGGGGCGCAATGGAACTCGGCGTCAGGGACGGTGCCAGCGAAGCTGGTGTCGAATACTATCTCCAGGCCGTAGAAAGTGATCAGGCCGCCGAACCGCAACTCAATGTCTGCAACACCATGCTGGAACGCCAGCCGGACGCCATGATCACGGCTGCGATCAATTCAACGATCCTTCTTCCCTGCCTGAAGAGAGCAACGGAAATGGGCATCCCGGTTGTTGATCTCGACGGCAATCTCGACCACAAGATCGCCACGGATGCAGGCGTAGACATCGCCTTTTCGATCGGCTCCGACAACGTTGCAGCCGGCGCACAGGGCGCGGAATGGCTGGTCAGCCAGGTCGGTGCGGATGCCACAGGACCGGTGCTCGTCATTGAAGGCCTTTCGGGCAACGTGACCGGGCAAAAGCGTGCGAACGGTTTTTCCGAAAAGCTCGCGGAATTGGCACCCGGGCTTGAAATCGTCGCCTCGCTTCCCGGTGACTGGGACCGCGGCAAGGCAGCCAACATCACCAACGACATCCTGACCTCCAATCCGGAACTCGTTGCCATTTTCGCAGCAAATGACGGCATGGCGCTCGGCGCGGTTGAAACGGTCTATGCCGCCGGCAAGGGTGACCAGGTGACGGTGATCGGTGTTGACGGCAATTCCGATGCGGTGAAGTCGATCAAGGCAGGCCGTCTGAATGCGTCCGTTGCGCAGCTTCCCTATCTGGTCGGCAAACAGGCCGTCGAGATGGTCAAGGCTGGCGGCGACCAGCCGGACTGGGTTTATGTCCCGACAATGGTTCTGACCCAGGAAGTCCTTGAAAGCGGGTCCGACCCGATGCTCGAATACGTCAAGTAACATCGACAATGCGGGCCTCGGGATTTAAAGCAAAAAATCTGGTTGTATCCCCGGCCCGCATTTTCCGGGTGGGCAAATGCTGAAACTTCTTGAAAGAACGCATGTGCGCGCGGAGTCGCTCGCTGTGCTTCTCGTGCTGGTCGTGGTGATGGCAATCCTGTCGCCTGTGACCGGGTCAGGCGTCCGGGTCTTTTTGACCGCAAACAACTTCTTCAACATCATTCTGGCGAGCGCGACATTCGGCATTCTTGCGATCGGCGCGACCTTCGTCATCAGCTCCGCCGGCATCGACTTGTCGCTCGGGTCCGTACTTGGGCTAGCGTCGGTAACCGGGGCAGCCCTCGTCGTGACGCTTGAACTGCCCTGGTACTTCGCGATCATCGGATCGCTCGGTGCCGGAGCTGCCGCCGGTGCAGTCAACGGGTTCATTATCACCAGAGGCCATGTGCCCGCGTTTATCGTCACCCTCGGCATGCTTGGCATCGCGCGCGGGCTGGCGCTGATTATCTCCAGCGGACGCGGGATCTACGGACTTCCTGAGGAAATCCTGTTTCTGGGCCAGGCCCGTCCTTTTGGCGTCCCGACCCCTGTATTCATCATGCTGTTCGTCGCACTCGCCTCTCACTACGTGCTGGCTCACACGCCGTTCGGCCATCACACGCTCGCACTCGGCGACAACGAGAATTCTGCACGGGCGACCGGGATAAACATCCGGCGTCAGCGTATGTTGCTCTATACGATTTCCGGTTTGATGGCAGGCATCGCCGGCCTGATCTTTACAGCACGGGTCAATACCGGTGACCCGACGGCCGGCCTGAACTACGAGCTCCTGGCCATAACCGCTGCGATCATTGGCGGCACAAATCTGTTTGGCGGCCGGGGATCGATCCTAGGAACGATGATCGGCGCGCTTATCATGGGCGTGCTGCAGAACGGGTTAAACCTGATGGCGGTCCAGGCCTACTACCAGCAGATGGCAATCGGCGCCGTCTTGATCGCAGCCGTCTGGCTCGACCAGATAAGAACCAGGGGGAGGTCATTGCAATGAGCCTTCTGGAGCTTTCCGGGGTCGAGAAGAGCTTCGGCGCGGTCCAGGTCCTCCACGGAGTGGACCTTTCGGTGGACGCTGGCGAAGTGATCGGTCTTGTTGGTGACAACGGGGCCGGAAAATCAACGCTCATGAAAACAATCACGGGCGTCTATACCACCGACAAGGGCCGCATCACCTTCAACGGGGAGGACGTGACTTCAAGAACTCCCGGTGAACGGCGATCCAGCGGTATCGAGATGATCTATCAGGACCTTGCGCTCGCGCCGCAACAGGATGTTGCCAACAACATCTTTCTGGGAAGAGAACCGACCAAGCGCTTCCTGGGCGTGCTGCCCGGTTTCGTTGACAAATCCAGGATCGACCTTGAAGCCCAGGAAATGGTGGACCGTCTCGGCGTTCATGTCCCGTCGATCGATATTCCGGTCGGAATGCTCTCCGGGGGCCAGCAACAGACCATTGCCATTGCCCGCGCGCTGACGTTCAAGCCGAAGCTGGTTATCATGGACGAACCGACTGCGGCCCTCGCGGTTCGCGAAGTGGAAAGCGTTCTGAACCTCATTCGCCAGATGCGCGATGAAGGCATCACGACGATCCTGATCAGCCATCGCCTGAACGATGTCTTCGAGGCCTGTGGCCGGATCGTCGTACTTCGCCGCGGCAATGTCATTGCCGATCTGAAAAGGGACGAAACCGACATGGCCGAAGTCGTCTCCTATATTGTCGGCGCACACGGATAGGACAACTCTATGCCACGCCTTGGACTTCACAGCCTTGCCTTCACACCGCTCTGGAACCCGGGTGACGCGGACAGACTGCTGCCGCCTTTGACCGCACACGGGGTTACGGTTATCGAAACGCCTCTTCTGGACCCGAAAAACTATGACAGCCTTGGCACCAGGCGGGCAGCAGAACGCAACAATGTCGAGATCGTCTGCTCGCTGGGACTACCGGCAGAGATCGACATCGTCCAAAGACCTGCCGAGGCCGTTGAGTATCTGGCTTTTGCACTGCAGGTGGCCAGAGATGCCGGGGCCGGCTCCTTGTCGGGCGTCACTTATGGCACCATCGGCAAGACCAGCGGCGCACCGGTTACCGAGCAGGAAAGCGATGCTATCTGCCGGCTTGTCGAGCGCGTCGCGCAAAAGGCCCGCGATCTCAACATGCGGCTCGGGCTTGAACCCTGCAACCGCTACGAAACACATCTGCTCAACACCGCGCGGCAAACAGCTGAAATCATCGAGCGCGTCGGCGCGGAGAATGTCTTTATCCACCTGGACACCTATCACATGAACATCGAAGAAGCGGGCATGGAAGCAGGTTTAGCCGATGCGGTTGAGCACCTGGGTTACGTTCACCTGTCGGAATCAAACCGTGGGGTGCCCGGCAGGGGCACGCTCGACTGGGATGCGACCTTCAAGGGTCTTTCGGAAGTCAGTTTTCAGGGAACCATGACTTTGGAGAGTTTTGTCTATCTCGCACCCGAGATTGCCGCAGGTCTCGCGGTCTGGCGGCCCGTAGCGGACCGGCCGCAAGACGTTGTCGACATTGGCCTGCCCTTTATCTCGGACAGGGCAAAGGCGGCGGGGCTTGATCTGTCGTGACGGGATCTGCGCAAACCACACTCAAGGACCTCGCCGACGTCATTGCCAAGCGCGGAGCGGAAAGCCGAAGTATAACAGCCGTGTGCGGTCCACCGGGATCAGGCAAATCGACCTTGGCGGACAAGCTTGCGCAAATGCTGAACGAAGCGGACCCCGGCAGCGCCGCGGTCTTTCCCATGGACGGCTATCATTTTGATGACCTGATCCTGAACGCAAGGGGCTGGCGTGCGCGAAAGGGTGCTCCCCACACATTCGACGTGGGTGGCTTTACGCAAATGCTGGAGCGGTTGAAGCGAAACGAAGATCCTGAAATTGCCGTTCCGGTCTTCGATCGCGACATAGAAATTGCGCGCAACAGCGCCCGGATCATTGAGCAATCCGTACGCCACCTCATCGTGGAAGGGAACTACCTGCTTCTGAATCAGGATCGCTGGAGAGGGCTTTTGCCGCTATTCGATACAACGGTTTATCTCGATGTTCCAATGGCGGAACTTGAAAGGCGTCTGGCGGATCGCTGGCAGGATCTGACGCCGGAGGACCAGCACAAGAAACTGGCCGAGAACGATCTCCCAAACGCAAAGCTTGTGGCGTCAGAAAGCAGTGCGGCGGAGTTTATCCTGCAAAGCAACTGACCACGCGGTCACAGGAAATCAAGACGAAGATCTTGCGCAGTTACAGTTGAGACCGTCGGCGCAGCGGCGTTCTCATCGCGCAACGAAAAACTTGAGCCAGACAAGAATTGTTTATTTGAAAATGCGTGGAACAAGGCCATCATCTGCGTGTGATGATGAATGCCAAGCGACCTTTCGGACCTGTCTTTTCGCTCACGCTGCGTTTTGGGCGTCGGCTGGTGCTATTCCTCTTGGCAGTTTTCGTCCTGCCTGCCCTTTTGCACCTTGGCGTTTGGAGCCTGACGGAAAGGCCTGACGGATGGCGCCATGCGACCTGGTCCAGCGCCGGCATTCTGCCCCAGTCGCCCGCGGCGCATGAAGCCGAAATTTACGTCTTTACAGCTCGCACCGGCGGTCTCAAAGGAGCATTCGCCACCCACTCCTGGCTGGTGCTCAAACCGGTGGGTGCGACCCGGTACGATCGCTATGATGTGGTCGGTTGGGGCAACCCGGTGCGCAAGAACGCCTATGATGCGGACGGTCACTGGTACTCCAACAAACCGGTCATCAATTATCGGCTGACCGGAGACAAGGCAGAAAAACTCTTGCCGCAGGTGGAAAATGCCATTGCGGACTACCGCTGGCGCGAACGAGGCGACTACAAGATTTGGCCGGGGCCAAACTCCAACACGTTCGTGGCCAGCGTCCTCAGGCAGGTCCCCGAGCTTGCCGCGTCCACTCCGACCACCGCAGTCGGGCGGGATTTCCCAGAAGACGGCAGATGGTTCGGACGCCGCAAGAACGGTGCTCTCTACGCCACTTTGGGAGGTTATTTCGGCGTTGTCCTTGGCGGTGGCACAGGTCTGGAAATAAACTTTCTGGGCCTTGTGGCCGGCATCAATCCCAACGCGCTGGAAGTGTCTGTGCCTGCCTTCGGAGCCCTCCGTCTGTCGAACCTCGACAGTTAAAGCCCGTTCGAATGATGTAGGGCCATATCTGAGCCCGAAGACGCCGAAATCTCGAAAAAAGAACTGCCTTGATGACGTTCTGGCAGCAGCGTCTTCTACCGCTTTAACCCCTCGCCTTTTGAGAACCCCGATGCGTGCGGCTGCAAAAAAATCTCTTAACATTGACAACGTCATCGATCCGTCATCAAAGTTAAAAAAAACACACGCTATACCAGAACACATCTGAGAAACGCTGCGCCTGCCGAACAGGCGCGGGGCGTGGTTTTTCAATCGCTTGGAAAAGCATGTGTGCTTTAGACGGGGTCCGGGAGGACAGCAGCGTTTTCGAAGAAGCAAGCTAGTCTTTGTCTTGATAAGCCAGCAGGGAAATTCCATGAAAGATAACCAAAAGCACACGCTCTCGTTCGACGAATTCGACGAAATGATGAACCCGCGCCCGGAGGAAAACGATTTCGATCGGATCGTCGAAGCAGCCATCAGCCGCCGCGGATTTATGGGCGGCGTCCTTGCCTTCGGCAGCTTTACAGCTCTCGGCGGCAGCATCACCTCCGCTGACGCTGCTTCAAACCGGTTCTCGTTCAACCAGATCGGTTCTTCCACTGCCGACGACGTCATCGTTCCGGAAGGCTATAAGGTCGACGTCATGATGCGCTGGGGCGACCCGATGTGGTCGGATGCTCCGGATTTCGACGAAGCGACACGTGGTACGGCGGCAAGCCAGGAACGTGCCTTCGGTGACAACACCGACGGCATGGACGTCTTCCCGCATGAAGACAAGATGCTTCTTGTCGTAAACAACGAATACACCAACCGCGCCATCATTTCCCCGAGTGCCGAAGACGGTCGCATCGTGGGCGCTGACGAAATTGCCAAGGGCATGATGGCTCATGGTGTTTCGGTTGTTGAGGTCGCCAAGATCGACGGCAAGTGGCAAATGGTGAAGGACAGCCCTTACAACCGCCGCATCACACCAAATACCGAAATGGAAATCACTGGTCCGGCGGCTGGTAATGACCTTCTGAAGACGGATGCGGATCCGACTGGCACCAAGTCGCTCGGAACCTGGAACAACTGCGGTAACGGCAAAACCCCTTGGGGCACCTATCTCGCCTGTGAAGAAAACTTCAACGGATATTTCTCGTCCAGCGAAGACGTCAAGGACGACAATCCCAAGTCCATTACACCGGGAATGAAGCGTTACGGTGTGAACACCACAGACTGGGGTTATGGCTGGGCAGAGATCGACGAGCGCTTCGACGTTGCCAAGCATCCGAATGAGCCCAACCGTGCCGGTTATGTCGTCGAAATCGATCCGACCGATCCAACGTCGACACCGAAAAAACGCACTGCTCTCGGCCGCTTCAAGCACGAGAACGCCGAAGCTGTCGTCAACAATGATGGCCGTATTGTTGTCTATATGGGCGACGATGAGCGCGGTGAGTTTGTCTACCGCTATGTTTCCAACGGCGTTTATGCACCAGGCGCATCAACAGATGAACTGTTGACCGATGGTGTCCTTTATGTCGGCAAGTTCAGCGACAACGGCACCGGTACCTGGGTTGCTCTGACGCCGGAAACCACCGGCATGGACCAATCCGAGATCCACATCCACACCCGTCAGGCCGGTTCGGCTGTCGGCGCCACTACGATGGACCGTCCAGAGTGGATTGCAGCCAATCCGAAGGCACCTGAGATCTATTGCTGCCTGACCAACAACAAGAACCGTGGCGTCAAGCCGAACGCCGGCGGTGACGACACGTCTGTCAACGGTCCGAACCCGCGCGCGGAAAACAACTACGGACAGATCGTACGTTGGCGTCCGGACGGTGGTGATCACACGTCACCGGGTTTCACCTGGGACCTCTACGTCCTTGCAGGTAATCCGACCGTGCATTCCGATGCCTACGCCGGATCCTCGAACGTCAACGCCGACAACATGTTCAACTCGCCGGATGGCCTGAAGTTCGACTCCAACGGTCTGGTCTGGATCCAGACCGACGGCAACTACAAGAACGAAGGCGACTTTGCCGGTCAGGGCAACAACCAGATGCTGGCGGGCGACCCGGTCACCGGTGAAATCCGCCGCTTCATGGTCGGCCCGAACGAGTGCGAGATCACCGGTCTGACCTGGAGCCCGGACCGCCGGACCATGTTCGTCGGCATTCAGCACCCGGGCGAACGCGGCAACAGCCACTGGCCGGGCGGCGGTGAGAGCGTTCCGCGCTCCGCGATTATCGCCGTTACGCGTGAAGACGGTGGCCTCGTCGGCTAAGCACCCTTTTCTCAAAACAACCGAATCGGCCGGTCTCGTACCGGCCGATTTTTGTTTACGCGCTCAAAAATCAGATCAAATCCCCGCAACTTTTGCCAATGGACGACGCTTCCTGCACGCTCTGATCTAAAGAAATAGCGCCCTGAGGGCTCATACTGTTGCACCAAAATGACACATTTGAAGAAATGAACCAGACGAGCCGTTTTGCGGCCAATCTTTACTTGTTCCTAAATCTGTTCGTTGTAGCTTCGCGTGTGAAAGAAACCTGCAAAAAACGCGGGGGCAGGATCAAAGTCTTCATAATTGAAAGACTTGATCCGGGGGCATCGGCTATGTACTGCCGATTTAGACAAGGCAACAGACAGTTGCACAGCAGCAGACCCGCGCCACGACTTACGTGGCGCGGGTCTTTTATCATGAACCCGTAAAATCCCGTCTCGTACGCAACCGGTACTGCCACGCGCCGTCGGCATTGAGGGTAAAGCTGACCGCTTGCCTGCTTCAACGTCCGGTCTAAGCGGCCTCTTCGTTACACGCAATGGCTTAAAATCTGGCGGCACTGTGGACCAAACTGTTGCACCAAAATGACACGTGCCCCAAGAATTCGGGCGAGAACCCCGATCCGCCTCAGTTGCCGCTTGCCCCGATCGGGACTCTTTGTAAAGTCCTTCCTCAAGGGGACCTGTAAAAATTACAGTGGGGCTATTATTCATGAGCTGGACATGCAGGGTGATCGGCTCATTGTTATTCAGTGTGTTGGTATCCACAGTCGGCCACGCAGCTGATTTCGGCAATGAACCAGAAAAAAACACGGCAGCCGGACCTCGCCACGAGATCCGCGGGGGCGTTCTTTATCATGACACGTCGGGCAAGGAATCTGGCGTCGATCTCAACGCCGAGTACCTTAGTAAGTGGGCAGCGTTTGACCTGTTCATTCCCAGAACAAGCGTCCAGGCAATCTTCCGGCCGCATATCGGGGCCAATCTGAACCTTCAAGGTGACACAAGCTACGGGTACGCCGGCTACAGTCTCACACTCAATCTGACCAGCCGTCTGTTTCTGGAAGGCAGCTTTGGCGGCATGGTGCACAATGGCATGAGCGACAGCCATGATGACAGCCGTCTCGATCTGGGATGCAACGTTATGTTCCGCGAGAGCATCGCGGCCGGCTTCCGATTGACGGACGACTTGAACGTCAGCGGCATTCTCGAACACGGTTCAAATGCGGGCTCATGTAGCGACAACAACGGCATCACCAATGTCGGGATCCGCGTGGGCTACGCGTTCTGAGGTTTAGGGCCCGTACCCTGGACGAAACCGCTCTGATCAGGATCAACCTGCCTTGCTGTGGTCGAACCAGACAGCCTCGATATTGTGTCCGTCGGGATCGAACACGAAGGCCGCATAGTATCCGGGCCAGTATTGTGGGCGGTATCCGGGACCACCATTGTCGGTCGCCCCTTCTTTCAGCGCGGTCTCGTAAAATGCGGCGACCTCCTCGCGGCTCTTTGCTTCGAACGCGATGTGAGTTGGAACAACCGGGTCTTTGACCACCCACAAATCGGTATTCTTGCCGTCGAAGAATCCGGCTGCCTCGTCGAGTTCCATGCTGATTGAGTATCCGAGTGTCGCAAGCACCTTTGCGTAAAACGCCTTCGATCTGGCGTAGTCGCTGACATGCAGATGAGTATGGGCGATCAATCCGGAACCCTCCTTGAGCTGTCTAGGGTTCCTTATTCCAGACTCGAGCGCAGATGTCTCGTCCAGTCTAATCGTTTGCTGCCGTAGGCCACTCCTTCGCCACCATTGTCAGAACGTCATATTGCGCGACGATCTCGTCCTTCTGGTTGGTGACCTGGCAATCCCATCGAACTTCGCCATGGTCTGCATTTTCACGCGGGTTAATCTCCTTGCAGGTGAGACGCACCTGAAGACTGTCGCCGAAATAAACCGGCGTCAGGAAACGCAGATTGTCGACGCCATAATTGGCGAGCACAGGTCCCGGCTCGGGATCAACGAACAACCCTGCTGCAAAAGAGGCAATCAGGTAGCCGTGCGCCACCCGGTCGTCGAAGAATGGATTGGCCCTTGCTGCCTCGCTGTCCATATGGGCGTAGAACGTGTCGCCGGTAAATTCGGCAAAATGCTCGACATCTTCCAATGAGACTTCGCGCGACCTGGTGACGATCTGATCTCCGATCCTGAGCTCGGCCAGGGATTTGCGGAACGGGTGAACATCCGCCCGCACGGGGGCGCCTTCCATCCACTGTCCGGTGACGGCGGACAAAAGCTCCGGCGTGCCCTGAACGGCGGTGCGTTGCATGAAGTGTTTGACACCACGCATACCGCCCATTTCCTCGCCGCCCCCGGCCCGACCGGGACCACCGTGCACAAGCGGTGCAAGCGGCGAGCCGTGCCCGGTTGAACTTTTCGCCGAGCGCCGGTTGCCGATCAGAACCCGTCCATGGAATGGGGCCAGTCCGGTCACCACGTCGTGTGCGACCCTGCCGTCATTCGTGAACAGGGACGAAACAAGCGACCCGCGGCCCTTTTGCGCCAACGCGACGGCTTCGTCATTGTCCTGATAAGCCATCACGGTTGCGACCGGTCCGAAGGCCTCGACTGAGTGGACAGCATTGGCGACAACAGGATTGGCGCAACGCAGCAGCATCGGAGCCATGAACGCGCCCTTCTCCGCATCTCCGGAAACGAGATCGACGCCATTCAGCGAACCGGAGACGATTTCCGCTTCTCCGGCGAGAACACTGACCTTGGATTTGACATCTTCGCGGTCTTTCAGCGAAACCAGCGCCCCCATGCGCGCGTTCTCATCATCCGGCAATCCAACCGGTGTGGAGGCAAGACGCCTGGAGAGCGCATCAATCACGGCGTCTTCATGTGCGTTCGGCACGATGATGCGCCGGATCGCCGTACATTTCTGTCCCGCCTTGACAGTCATTTCCCGGCTAACTTCCTTGACGAAGAGGTCAAACTCCTCCGTACCAGGTGCGGCGTCGATACCGAGAATCGAGGCATTGAGACTGTCCGCCTCCATGGTGAAGCGAACCGAGTGCTTCAAGACCGCAGGGCTGGATTTCAGTTTCTGTCCGGTGGACGCGGACCCGGTGAAGGTGACGACGTCCTGTTCAACAACATGATCCAGGAGATCGCCGGCAGATCCGGTCACGATCTGCAGGGCACCATCGGGCAGGATGCCGGTTTCAAGAATGCGCCGCACCACAATTTCGGTCAGATAAGCGGTCTGAGAGGCGGGTTTGACAATGCAGGGCATCCCGGCGATCAGCGTCGGTGCGATCTTTTCCAGCATGCCCCAGACCGGGAAATTGAAGGCATTTATGTGGACGGCAACACCCAGAAGCGGGGTCAGGATATGCTGGGCGGCAAAGGAACTGTCGCGCGAGAGAGGCTCGACCGGCCCTTCCGTCAGCACCTTGGTGTTCGGCAGCTCGCGCCGGGCCTTGGAAGCAAAGGTCAGGAGCGTTCCGATACCTCCCTCAATATCGATCCACCCATCCTTGCGTGTCGCTCCAGTCGCGAAGTTCTCAAAATAGAACTCTTCCTTCTGGTCCATGAGTTTCAGGCCGACAGCCTTCAGCATCAGCGCGCGCTCGTGAATGGTCATGGCGCGCAGAGCCGGACCGCCGACCTCTCGGCCCCATTCCAGCGCCGCCCTGAAGTCGAGGCCATCCGTGCCGATCAGCGCGTGGATATCGCCAGTTGCCGCATTCAGCACCGGCTTACCGTCACCGTGCCCTTGGCGCCACGCCCCCTCGACATAGCTTTCCAGCCGGCGCGCGGCCGTTCCCGTCCCGTTCATGGATCGTCCTTTCCCCAATACTCAGGCGAGCTTCAATTGAGCCAGCCGTGCGTCCGCATCAGCTTGCCATGCGGCGCGAAGCGTCTCGTTGTCGGTGTGGCGGAGGCCAAGTTTCTTCAGGCGGTCGAAGCGCTCTGACTGGGCCGGTCCGAAGGTCGCGGCAACGCGCGGCATCCAATAGTTGACGGATGCCTGAGCTTCGGCGCGCGCCGTATCGTCTTTCAGCAGATCCTCCAGACCCTCCAGACCGAGCTCCATATGACGTTTCTCGCGTGGCAGAATCTCGCGAAACACCTCGCCCAGCGGCTGGTAAGAGGTGCGCGCCTGTTCCTGCAGCTGATAGACGGTTGCCATCCCCATCAGCGTGTTCATGACAACTGCATCGGTCCAGCCTTCCAGCGGATAATGAAAGACGGAGAGGCGCATGTCGCCGCCCTGCCGCTTTGCGTCGACCTGGGCATCGCGCGACTGGCGTGCCGACCAGGCGTGCGCCTTGTTGTAAAGGGCCTTGTCGGTGCCGAAATCACTCATGAGATCGAGAACGCGTTCGGCATGATCGACCTTTTCCAGGGTGATCCGGCTGGCTGCAATCCGTTCTTTCAGACCCGGTGCCCAGTTGATGGCATCTGCAAACCCCGCCGACCCGGCGAGCTCGCTATCGACAAAAGAAGACATCAGGCGCAGCAATTCACCCCGATACCGCGGTGGCACGTTTTCCGGTGACGTCAGCTTGCCGCCTCTTTCCAGATAGTCGGCAAGGGACATGGTATCGTCATCCGCAAGGATTGCTTCATTCGTCATAACTGATCACCACCTTGTCCGAAACGGGAATACACTGGCAGGAAAGGACATAGCCCGCGCGAACTTCGTAGTCTTCCAGCGCGTGGTTCACTTCCATTTCCACCTCGCCCTCGATCACTTTCGCGCGGCAGGTCGAACAGACGCCTGCCTTGCAGGCAAAGGGCGCGTCCAGGGCGTTGGCGACTGCTGCGTCCAGAACCGAGGTGCCGTCCTTTTCCATCTGGAAATTGCGGGTCGAGCCGTCGAGCGTGACCAACACCTCGCAAGTCCCGGCCCCTGCATTCACCGCTTCGGACCTTGCCTTCGTCTTGGCGCGGCCCGGCTGTGACGATGCAAACAGTTCAAAGCGAATCTGGTCGTCCGACAGTCCGTGTTTGCGCAAGCTTTCGGCGATTGTCAGCATCATCGGCTCGGGGCCGCAGATGAAGGCCGTGTCAACCTCCTCCGCATCGATCCAGAGGCGGAACAGCAGTTCCATTTTCTCTGCATCGATCCTGCCGGTGAAGAGATCGATCTCCTGGGACTCCGTTTCCAGGATATGTATCAGCGAAAATCGGCCAAGATACTGATTTTTCAGATCTTCCAATTCCTCGCGGAACATGATCGAGCTGGTCTGCCGGTTGGCGTAAATCAGCGTGAAAGTGCTTTGCGGCTCGCGTGCCAGCACTGTCTTGATGATGGACAGCACCGGTGTGATGCCGGAACCGCCGGCAAAGCCGAGATAGGTCTTCGCGCTCGCAGGTTCCAGCTCGGTGAAGAAGCGGCCCATCGGCGCCATGGCGTCCAGGTGATCGCCGACCTTCAGCTCTTCGTTGGCCCAGGTTGAGAAGGCCCCGCCTTCGACCCTTTTGATCCCGACCTTCAGACAGCCTTCGTCGAGCCCCGCACAGATCGAGTAGGACCGGCGCAGCTCTTCACCGTCGAAATCGCGGCGGAATGTCAGATACTGGCCCTGGGTGAAGCCGAACGCATCCGCCTCGGACTCCTCTGGTTTAAGCGTGACCACGACGGCATCGCGCGTATCGCGGCGGATGTCGGTCACTTCAAGCGAATGGAAACGTGCCATGAGCTTTGCACTCCTCCCCGGAGTTAGATGCACTTGAAATAATCGAACGGTTCGAGACAGTCCCTGCAGCGCCACGCGGCCTTGCAGGGGGTCGATCCGTATTGGCTGACCCGTTCGGTGTTGGCGGACCCGCAGCGTGGGCATTCAACGGTAAGGTTGGTCTCACCGGAAAGACGCGCAGCCTTGGCACTCATGCCGTCGGACGCGGTTCCGTCGATTGGTGGCGCGATCCCGAAGGCCTTCAGCTTCTCGCGCGCCTCTTCCGTCACCCAGTCCGTGGTCCATGGTGGCGACAGGCGGCGTTCCAGGCGCAAATCGTCGATGCCCTTCTCGCGCAGCTTGTCCTCGATCATCAGATCAATCACGGCCGTTGCCGGGCAGCCCGAATAGGTCGGCGTGACAGCAACGACGAGTGTGCCGCCGTCATATTGCACGTCTCTCACAATGCCGAGTTCGGTGACCGAAACCACGGGAATTTCAGGGTCGGGCACCTCGTCGAGCCAGGTCCAGACCTCATCGGTTGCCGGAAGAAGGGTGGTGGACATGATCTCCCCCTACCAGCTCGCACCCGGATAGGCGCGTTGCAGGAACTGCATTTCGGCAAGGATAAAGCCGAGGTGCTCCGTGTGCCGTCCCTGCTTGCCGCCCAGATGGGCGTATCCGCCCGGCTCCGGCATTTGCAATGTGGCTTCTTCCAGTACCTCGCTAACGAGACCATTCCAATCCGCATGCAACGCGCCCAGATCCGGTGCGATTCCGGCTTCAACAATCGCTGCATCAACATCGTCGCCTGCAAATAGTTCGCCGGTATAGGGCCACAGCAGATCGAGGGCCGCCTGCATCCGCCGATGGCTCTCCTGCGTGCCGTCGCCGAGGCGAACCACGATGTCGGAGGCCCGGTCGAGATGGTAGCTGACCTCCTTCAGGGCCTTTGCCGCGATTTCCGCAACACGTGGGCTCTTTGAGTTTTCCGCAAGCCAGGTCAGCAGCAGGTGATGATAGGCGTCGAACAGGAATTCGCGCATCATCGTCACCGCCATATCGCCCTTCGGCAATTCGACCAGAAGCACATTTTTGAATTTCATGGCGTCGCGCAAATAGGCGAGATTGTCAGCGTTGCGACCTTCACCTTCCACTTCGCCGGCAAGACCGAGCCACATCTGGGTGTGACCGATCAGGTCGAGCGCGGTATTGGCAAGGGCAATGTCCTCTTCCAGCACCGGTCCGTGCCCGCACCATTCGGAGGTGCGATGGCCGAGGATCAGCGCATTGTCGCCCATCCGGCACAGCCATTCGAACAGTGCCGGGCGCAAGTCCGCATCCGCAACGAACGGATCATCCGGCGTTGCAACAGTGTTTGTCTCGACCTCGGACATCACATTTTCCCCACTTCTTCGGGAATGTCGAAAAAGGTCGGATGGCGGTAGGTCTTGCTCTCGGCAGGGTCGAACAACGGACCCTTTTCCGACGGGCTCGAGGCAGTGATGTCCTTCGACTGCACCACCCAGATTGAGACGCCCTCGCGCCGACGGGTATAGACATCACGCGCATGGTTGATTGCCATCTCAGCATCCGGTGCATGCAGGCTGCCGACGTGGCGGTGGTTCAGCCCGTGCTGTCCCCGAATAAAGACTTCCCAGAGCGGCCATTCTTTCTTGGACATGGCGGGTCCTCCCTTAAATATGCGGTCTCTCGATCATTCAGCAGCAACAGATGCGGCCTTGCGTCGGACGGCAGCCTTTTCGGCATAGGCGTTGAGGCCATCGCGAAACCACTCGCCGTCTTCCCAGGCCTTGACCCGGGCTTCCATGCGCTCGCGGTTGCAGGGGCCATTGCCCTTGATCACCTCGAAGAATTCCGACCAGTCCGGCTCGGAGAAATCGTAACCTTGCTTCTCCTCATTCCAGGCAAGCTTGTCGTCCGGAATGCTCAGACCGAGATATTCGGCTTGCGGCACCGTCTCGTTGACGAATTTCTGGCGAAGTTCATCATTGGTGTTGATCTTGATCTTCCAGGCCATGGACTGCGCGGAATGGACGGAGTCCTTGTCCGACGGGCCGAACATCATCAACGACGGATACCAGAAGCGGTTCAACGCATCCTGCGCCATGTCCTTCTGCTCCGGTGTGCCGAAGGCCATCTTCATCATGATCGCGTAGCCCTGGCGCTGGTGGAAACTCTCTTCCTTGCAGATGCGGATCATCGCGCGGCTATATGGTCCGAACGAGGTGCGCTGAAGCGGCACCTGGTTCATGATCGCGGCCCCGTCAACCAGCCATCCGACTGCACCGATATCGGCCCAGTTCAACGTCGGATAGTTGAAGATCGAGCTGTATTTCATGTTGCCGGAGTGAAGCTTGTCGAGCAGTTCGTCCCGGGACACACCCAGTGTCTCGGCGGCGCTGTAAAGATAAAGTCCGTGACCGGCTTCATCTTGAACCTTGGCCAGGAGGATCGCCTTGCGCTCAAGCGTCGGTGCGCGGGTGATCCAGTTGCCCTCCGGCAGCTGGCCCACGATTTCCGAATGGGCGTGCTGTCCGATCTGCCTGATCAGAGTCTTACGGTAGCCTTCCGGCATCCAGTCCTTCGGCTCGATCTTCTCGCCATTGTCGACACGGTCCTGAAAGGCCCGCTCTTCCGGCGACATCTCTTCGCGCGGTTTAAGACCTTCAGATTTCACGAGCTGCGCATACATGGCATTTCCTCCCTAACCACCGGTCAGACCTTGAAGACCCGGTGCAGAACTTTGAGATTTCCAGAAATCACATTGCCTCCAAGGTCGCCGGCCAGACGCTGCAGAACATCTCCGAAACCATAATTCGGAATGGCGCTCTCGACAGCCTTTACCTGCGCCTTCGACAAACCCTTGCGGAGCATGCCTCCGCTTGCGTCGATCCAGTCTGCTTTCCGGCAGGCGTTGATCACATCGGCATTCGGCCCCGAATAGGGAAACACCTTGTGATGCCAATGTATGATATCTCTCAGAAGCTTCGGATCGAAGCCCCATGCAAGTTTCTCGTTATCCGCCAGCGCCCGGGCTTCCGACGGCTCCAGGTAAGCCAGATCCCGATCCGTCCATAGACCGATGTCGTGATAAACGAACGCAGTTTCCACGATTGGCCGGTGAGTTTCCTCACCACCAAGAAAATGCATTGCGTAAGTTATGATGCGGTAGACATGACCGCGATACGCCGCATAGTCCTCGCCGAGCGCTTGCCTGAAGGGCTCGAAAAGCGCCTCGACCCGGTCGCTGTGATCTATGATTTCAATCGCATCCTGTGTCATCGGACCTTCCACCAAAATCAGACACGCTCAAGAACTAGTGCAATGCCCTGGCCGACGCCGACACACATGGTGCACAGTGCATATCGCCCGCCGGTTCGTTGAAGCTGGTAGGCAGCATGAAGCACAAGGCGCGCACCGGACATGCCGAGAGGATGTCCCATGGCAATCGCACCGCCATTGGCATTCACATGCGCCGCATCATCCGGCAGCCCAAGTTCGCGCAGAACTGCCAGCGACTGGGATGCAAAAGCCTCGTTCAGCTCGATCACATCCATCCGGTCGAGGCTGAGACCGGCCAGCTTCAACACTTTCCTGGATGCGGGTCCCGGACCGATCCCCATGATCCGCGGCGGCACACCGGCAGCCGCCATCGCGACAATCCGCGCCTCGGGCGTCAGTCCGTTTTCAGCAGCCATCTTGTCCGACGCAACGATGACACCTGCAGCGCCATCGTTGACCCCGGATGCGTTTCCGGCGGTCACTGTCAGATCGGGACCATTGACGCCTCGCAGTTTGCCGAGCGCTTCGGCACTTGTGCCGGGACGCGGATGCTCATCGGTCTCGACGATCACCGGCTCTCCCTTTCGTTGCGGGATCGTGACCGGAACGATCTCGTCCCTGAAAAGGCCCGCCTTGTGCGCCGCTTCCCAGCGGCGCTGGCTTTCGGCCGCAAACCGATCCTGGTCGTCGCGGGAGATTTTGAAGTCTTCGGCAACGTTGTCTGCCGTTTCGGGCATTGTGTGGGTGCCGTAGGCACGGTCCATCTGCTTGTTCTTGAAACGCCAGCCGATGGTGGTGTCATACATCTCCGCATTGCGCGAAAACGCCGTGCCCGCCTTTGCGACCACGAATGGCGCGCGGCTCATGCTTTCAACGCCACCTGCGATCATCAGGCCTGCGTCGCCGGCCCGGATCGTGCGCGCGGCCAGCCCGATGGCATCCATGCCTGACCCGCACAGACGGTTGACCGTCGTGCCGGGAACGGAAACCGGCAAGCCGGCAAGGAGCACCGCCATGCGGGCCACATTGCGGTTGTCTTCGCCCGCCTGGTTGGCGCAGCCCAGGATGACGTCGTCGACCGCTTCCCAGTCTACGTCCGGATTGCGGTCCTTCAGGGCAGCAAGCGGAATAGCGGCCAGATCATCCGCACGCACTGCAGACAAGGCGCCCCCATATCGTCCGATGGGCGTGCGCACAGCGTCGCAAATAAAGGCTTCCGACATCACTCTCTCCCGAAGCAATTCTTATTCGGCACATAATTCACCGACCGTTCGGTCAGCTTTATAACATCAAAACATCACATCACAAACTATTTTTTGGTATTTCTTGTGATGCTTTCAAGTACAGTCGAAAGATCTGTTTCAGATCAGCGGCTTATCAGCGAGGCCTCACGGGCAAGCCGGTCCAGACGAAGTCCGGTCGTCTCCGTGGAGGACAGCAGTAGCCCGTCTGAATCGCGAAAGGTGCGGCCGACATAGGCATCCGCGGCATCGGCAAGCGCCAAATAGGCCGTCACGAACAATCGCCTCGCTTCAACCCCCGGCCATCGGGCCGGTAGAGCCTCGCGCGGCAGCCGCGGGTCCCGGAGCGCTGCCAGCCTGTAGTGATGAACAAGCTGCAAGCGCAAGGCCAGCGCCTGGTCACCGGAAACGTCCAACTGCCCTGCGCCGGCGCCCAATAGAGATGCGAGGGACTTGAAGCGCGATAAAAACCGCAAGTAGCGTTCCGCGACGCTGTCAAGCTCCCAAAGATCTGCGGCAAGTTTCGGCCAGCCCTCGGGGTCCTGGATCGTTTCGGCCGAGAGAAGTGGCCCCGGCAAACGGGTGATATCATCACGGTTGGGCGCAATCGCCGTTCGCTGCCCCATCAACGCCCAGCCGTCAGGCAGAGGCTCCTCTGCGACCGGTGCAATCAGCCAACCGCGTGCCTGAGGCGGCGGCGCATAAAGAACCCGCGCGGCTTCCTTGAACTCGGCTTGTGCCGGCTCTGTCAGCCGATAATAGCTCTTGCGGCCGATCCTCTCACCCAGAAGCTTGCCGGCGGCAACCAGCCTGGAGACGGCGGTCCTCACCAGGCTCTCGCTAATGCCCTGCTGCGCGCAACACGTCACGAGGTCGCCCATCCAAAGCGTTCCACCCCGCGGTTCGATCGCATCGCCGTAAAGCGTGACGATAAAGGCGGGCGCACGCGGCACACCAGCGTGTCCGGCGGCCTGCACAGTTTCCGTCAATTCGGCAAGCGACATTTTTGCTCCGATCTCCTGATCCAATCAACATATCACAGGAAAACCCTGTTTGAGAGAAATATGTAATGCCAATAATCACCATTGTCCGGCGTAATCTCTTCGTGACTTTTCGCTCAAGACGGGGAATGTTGCGCAATGTTGGGATCAGTTGACCGATCCCCGTGAAAGCGTTGCGGAGAAGAGCCGTTGAAGATCGTTCACATATCCGACACCCATATTCAGGACGACCCGATCATGGGATCCGTGCCCGCGGACAACTTTCGCGCCTGTGCCGCACACGTCCTGGAAAACAGCGCTGATGCGGACATGGTGGTGATCTCCGGCGATCTCGCCCATCACGGGACAAAAGAGAACTACGCGCTTTTGAAAGCTCTGCTTTCGGAAACGAAACTTGCGTCCATGAACCCGCGGCTGATGATCGGCAATCATGATGATCGCACAACGTTCCGCGAGGCGTTCCCGGATGCAAAGGTCGATGAAAACGGCTTCATCCAGTGGATGGAAGAGACACCGCTCGGCCATGTTCTCTTCCTGGACACCAATGAGCCGGGCACGCATGAGGGCCATTATTGCGACAAGCGCCAGGCCTGGCTGCGCGCGGCATTGGACGAGATCGTGAAAGCATCGTCGACTGCCACGATTTTCCTGCACCACAACCCCATGACCGTTCATGTTGCCAATGCGGACCAGCTCGGCATTGTCCAGGAAGCAGAGTTTCAGCAGATCCTGGAGGACTACAAGAGCGTCATCCGGCACATCTTCTTCGGTCACTGCCACTTCAGCCTGTCCGGCTCCGTCTGTGGCATCCCGCTATCGGCGCCCCGCTCCACCAGTCATCCGAACTGGCCGGACTTTTCCGGTGACAAGGACCGGGTCGGCTATGGCGGCATGGCCCAGAACTATAATGTCGCTTTCCTCAACGAACGCTCGACGGTGATCCACTCCATCGATTTTCTGGATGAACGAAAGGCGCTCTGGGTCGGCACGGAAGCTGATGGCTGGCTGGCAGAGGACAATATCTGACTTCTGGCAGACCTCGGCTTCGGTGACGTCAGACCTCTCGTCATGGCGTTTCAACCGGAAGATTGCCGGCTTACAAATATTTAATTGAGCTGTTCGACCGCCGCACCACCCGTTCGAAATTGACCCCGAAACCAGTCAGGATTTTTGCACCTGAAGCAGGCGAGATTTAAAACGCGCGATATGGTTCGAATGCGCATGCCAAATCTGTACCCTGCCATGAACTCAAGGGCGTCGAACCCCTTTGTTAGCGGCCTTCTCACGGCTTCCTAACACTCTGAGAATGCGCGTATTTTTCGTGTGGCCTTTGTACAGCCAGCCTCCTCGAAATGACCTGCACTAAAGGATCGAACCGTTCACTGTTCCGTGCGAAACATGCTGGCAAATACCGCTTCGGATTGCACCTTGATCACCGGAAAAATTCCCGTCCCAGAGAGCAAGCCTTGCCGGTGCAAAACGATCACCGGATATCCCGTTCGCGCCAAAAGTCTAAGACCGCTTTGGCTGGCGACAAACACAATTCGTCCCCAGTTGCTGAGCAAGCGCCCCGGCAGGGGCTGACCCAACTTGAGAGGAGAATTGACATGTTGAAATCCCTGCTTCCCGCCGCCTTCATGGCCACCGCACTCGTTGCTGCCCCGGCCGCACTTGCTGCAAGTAATGACGCCACCGCGATCGAGGGCACCTATCTGCTGATGCAGCCCAATGAAAGCCAGCGTGTTCTCGCCCTTAACCCCGGTGGGGCGGTCAACCTCATCAGTCAGGGACAACAGGTCCGCGGCTATACGTCCGGCCTTGGCACCTGGGAGATGACCGGACCGGAGACCGCCCGCGCGACGATCATCGACTTCAACAACCCGGGTACCGAGATCAGTGGCAATGGTGCATCTCAGATCACCTATGACCTGACCTTCTCCGACGAAGCCGATGGCCGCTTCCAGAGCGTTTCCGGCCACTTTGCCGGCCAGGCCTTTGCGAAAGGTCAGAACCCGCTGGCTGGTGACAGCGAACCGGCACGCACCTTCAAGAACACATTCGACGGCAGCCGCATCGTCGTCAACTGACAGAACCCGGAGGACCGGGGCGATTAGGGCATGAGCCCGCCCCGGTCTCTCATCTCTCCCGAAAACGGGAGAGAATGACTTGACGGCTTCAGGAGCCCGGACAGCGCCGCAAGGGACCATCCAGGTGGGTAAAATCCCAGCGCAGGGTCAGGTCTTCGCCGGCGAGCAGCAATCCCAGGAAATATGCGCGCACGCTGTCTTCACCGCACTGAGCCGTGGCCGCCGTGAACGCACCCCCCTCGCGTGGCTCAATCGGCCCCCAATTGAGTGCGCACCAGTGCTGACCCTGTTTCAGCCAGAGCTTGCTGATCTCCACCGGCTCGGCCAGGCGCGTCCCGCCTGGCTTCAGCGGCGCACGAGCGCACTCCGCCACGGTCCCCCAGGTTCCCAGGAATTTTTCGTAGTCGGCGGCCTGTGCGGGCGCGGCCAGAAGGATGATCAGAACCAGAAAACGCATTGGACACCCTTAACAGTGCTGGTTCGCCTGATTGAATCAAGTCTGCTTGAGGAAAGGGTCAGCGCCCAAGACCGTTCATCCCTCTCTGCTCCGCTCATGACGCGTCGTCAACTCAACAAGCCGAAGGCAGCCTAGGTTGGATATCCCGCCTGAGGAATGCTCAACACCTTCCTCATCCTGAGGAAGCGCAGAGCGCTGTCTCGAAGGATGGGCGGCATATTCTGGGGCGCGCGGCTCATCCTTCGAGACGGACCGGACGGTCGTCCTCAGGATTAAGAAGGTGTTCGCAAAAGGGCTCTCGATCCACCAAAGCAAGAATACACGTGCAAAGTACTGAGTGACCCCAAACGTCTTCCCGGGCGCGGTTCATCCCGGCGTGCGCATTTCATGGTAAACCGGACAAAGATGGACCCCACAGCCGGACACGAAGCCAGTGGCCGCGCTAGTACAGGAGACCGCCAAATGGCCGATGACGACAAGGGAAAAGCCATTTTGGAAAATGCCTACGAGCTTTCAACGCCGGAGGACAACAGGGCCTATTACCGGGAGTTTGCAAAGACCTATGACGGCGACTTCGCCGAGGCGCTCGGATTTGTCTACCCCGCCGCGATTGCAGGGATCTACAAGGAGATCGCGCAGGCCGAAGACACGCCCGTTGCCGATATCGGCTGCGGCACCGGCCTGGTCGCCGAGGCGTTGGAACTTCCGCGAAACGACATCGACGGCATGGACATTTCCGCCGAGATGCTCTTGCGCGCAGCGGGAAAATCACTCTACCAGCGCACCTTCGAAATCGATCTCACGGGCGATCTCTCGGCCATCACCAACGACTACGGTGCGGTTCTCTCGTCCGGCACATTCACCCACGGCCATCTCGGTCCGGAAGTGCTCGCAAGCTTGCTTCAGATCGGCCGAAGCGGCGCCCTCTTCGTCATCGGCGTCAACCGGGAGCATTTTTCCAATCTCGGTTTCAAAAAAACGCTTGGCGCTCTGGCGGAAGACGGCAAGATCTCCAAGCCCGACCTTCGCGAAATCCGAATGTATGACAAGGAGGGTCACGACCACTCAGGCGATGTGGCGATTGCGGTGTGTTACCGGAAGGTTTGAGGCACAGGTGGCATAAATTGAATGAGCCGGTCGGCCCCGATCATCTCGGGACCGAACCGTCTCTTGTTCTTAATCAGAGAATAAAATCTTCATTTCCGGTCAGAGCGAAATCAAGAACCGCATCTTCCGAATAGGTGACCTTGATCTCCTCAAAGTTCAGTGAAAAATCCTCCATCGGAACTTCATCAGCTGAAGAGTTCTGTCCGTTGTCAAAATCGAACTCGCCAAAGTATGACCCATCGTCTTTTTCGACCTTATCTTCAAGGTTTTCAACAAAATCGAAGTTATCATCGAACTCAGGAGTGGTTTTATCTTTGAACTGACGAACTGAAATCTGTGTAAAATGTGGCATTTATAAAGTCCTTCTTTAAAATCAGGTCTCGACCTGTTGATTTGGACTTTAGTTGCGCGATTGAAAGTCTTCTGTGACTTCAATCACGTAAATTCATTTAGATCGAACCCAGGGGAAGCCAACCAAAAAGAGCACCTGCAACTTGGAGAACGCGGCAAACGAAATCATCCGCCACCGTGCGGCACGCGTTCCGTATCCCCGCCCCTTTTATAAAAAAGACGCGAACCCTACGGTTGCCGCTCAGGCGCCCTACTATTCCAGGTGTTATGAGTATCTTCGAGCTTCCGACCTATTTTTATGTCTGCCTCATCGCGGCGATGGGTTTCGACTTATGGCGGCTTCAAAATTCAGTTGAATGGACCACCAAGGGCATAATCGCGACCAACTCTGTAATAATACCGGGCTTTCTCATTTTTGCCGTTATCATGATCTTCACGGGACCGGTGCTGATCATAGGGTCCGGCACCTTGGTTTATGCTTTCGTATATTTTCTGCTGATATGCGCAGCGGTCTTTGTTTGGGGTGCCTCGACAGGTTTGTCTGTTGTTTTCGGAACGACGCAATTCGTGTTCGCATGTCTTGTGTTCCTGAGGGCCCACTTCACGGGTGAAAACGTGGAGTATTTCATGTTTGTCGGCGTGGTCTTCCGGTTTTTGTTTCCGATTTTCGACGATTATGATTTTTACCTCGAGGTCGCATCGGGCGTGATCTATGCCGTTGCCGTGTTCTTTCAGGCGATTATGTGGATTTGGGCCCAGGTCATGGCCGCACGCTGAAGTCTGTCTGAACAGGCGGGTGCAACAGGTTCCACGACCGCAAAAGGCCGCCACATGGCCCTTTTCCCTGGAGTTCGGACTCACAAATGAAGCCGTACCCTAGGGTACGGACTCATAAATGAAGTCAATTTGGTTTGGATCGTTTTGACCAGCGGCAAGGAGCGAAAGCGCAGGA
>NZ_JASHKA010000026.1 GCF_030732845.1 Roseibium sp. MMSF_3544 | reverse complement strand
GCCGCGTAAGCGGCAAGACCGGGACCCAGTATTCCGTGTAGCCGGCGACTGAAAAAGGCAATCAGACAAGAGTTTACTGGATCCCGGCCTTTCGCTTCGCTCCAGCCGGGATGACACCTCTCATTCGCTCAACGAGGCTCGATTTCCACTAAGTCGGGCAGCATTGGACATGGTCTTGGCAGCCGTGCCGGTCCGGTTTTCAGATGGCGGAGCACATAAGCCTTTCTCCTCATTGAGCTGAAACAGCTTCCGTGCCTAAGATTGCCTGTCTGTAGGAGGGCAGACTGGTGCAATCCGCTTTTGGGAGGAAGCTGCCAGATGAGCGAGAAGACGACGGTGCCGGGCGAAACCGGTGCCACGACGGATTCTGAGATCAAGACATCCGGTCCTCAGACACAAGACACTCTGCGGCCCATGCCGCAGGTCAACAAAATCAGCGCCGACGATGTCATTGATGCACTTGCGGCAGGGTTGTCGGATTTTCGAAAGGCGCCTGTCTACGGACTGGCCATCGGCGCACTCTTCGCAGCGGGCGGCCTGTTTGTGATCTTGAGCGCAGCAGCGCTCAACATGAGCTACCTGGCCTATCCGGCGGCTGCCGGTTTCGTCCTGATCGGGCCCTTTGCAGCGGTCGGGCTTTATGAGGTCAGCCGGCGGCTGCAGTCCGGTGAAGAACTTTCCTGGTCAACGATCCTGGGAACCATGTGGGCCCAGAAAGGGCGCGAACTGTCCTGGATGGCCTTTGTCGTTCTGTTCATCCAGATCATGTGGATGTACCAGGTCCGCCTGCTTTTGGCGCTCTTCCTCGGCTTCAAGTCCTTCGCCTCTTTCGACGAGTTTCTCAGTCAGGTGATTTCCACACCGGAAGGACTGATGTTCCTGGCCGTTGGCCATGTGGTCGGCGCAATCCTGTCGCTCCTCCTGTTCTCCCTCACGGTGGTTTCCTTCCCGCTGCTTCTGGAAGAGGATCGGGACTTCATCACGGCGATGATCACAAGCGTTCGCGCTGTCGTCGTCTCGCCCGTGCCGATGATCGGCTGGGCACTGGTGGTAACCGCGCTTCTGATCGTCTCGATGGTGCCGGCGTTTCTTGGCCTGATCGTGGTGCTGCCTGTTCTCGGCCATACGACCTGGCATCTTTACAAGAAGTGCGTGGTGCTTCCGAAGGCGGCGAACGAGCCGGCAGCTCCTTAACGGAGCCTTGCGTTCCCGGTTCAATCCCGGGCCTTGCCGTAACGAAAACTTAGACTCGATAGGGCACTGTGCTCATCGAATACATTCGTTGTTTCGGCGAGCGGAGTACCGGTCATGAGCGAAGTCGCGGCGGTCAACAGATCCTGGTGGTCCATGGCAGGCATGGCGTTCGGCGCCGTGGCGCTGGTCTTGGCGCTCTTCCTTCATGGGGCCGGCCCCCTCGATCCCCAACCTACTATCGGGCAGTCGATCGGGGAAATCGCGGCGGATATCGGCAAGTCCGCGATGCGGGGTCTGAAGGGCGAGCCACAACCTGCCCCTGAGGCCAGGGCCTGGAGCCTCGACCGTATCCTGTCAACGTCCGCCTATGTGCTCGGCGGGGTCGCGGTGATCCTCGGCGTTTTCGGGTTCGTTTTTCGGGAAAAGCGACGCCTCGCCTTCGCCGCGGTCAGCATCGGCGGCGTGGCCATCGGCTTTCAGCTCTTCGTATGGACAGTGATGATCATCGCCGGGGTGATCTTGCTTGGTTACATCCTGTCAAACCTGACCGAGATCCTGGGCGGGTTTACCGGCGGGTAGGAAAAGCGGACGCTCTCGAAACTCATTTCAACGCGTTTGCGTTGCGCTCAATTCTAGCGCGCCTATCAATCCATCCTCATCAACTCAACTGAGCGCGATTGATCCGTTCTTCTTGGAATACAAACATGACCCGTCATTGCCGGACTTGATCCGGCAATCCAGGCCGCTCCTTTCCCCCGGACTCCAATCCTCGATCCTGGAAAGGTCACGGCATGGGTCCCATGGTCGAGCCATGGGACGACCGGAGAAATGGAGAGAACAACATGTCCCGGCATGGCCAATCCAAGAACCTCGCCAGCGTCATCCCGGACGACCTACGGGAGATCCGGGACCGGGGAACCAACGAGCGAGATATTCTGGGGCGAACAGATGGGCACTGCCGCACCGGTCCCGGATCTCCGCTTCGCTTCCGCCGGGATGACAAGCGTACATATTCAGCCTTGGTTCAGGACCTCGCAGCGGCCTCTTCCGAATAGTCAAGCCTCGGCTTCGTCTTCGGCTTCCATTGCGCTCTTGCGGGCCTGCCAGTCGCGCAGCAACTCGATATCCATCTCCGCTGAACGGTAGTCGACACGGGTCAGGTAGAGACCGTCTGCGGGGGCGACCGGGCCGCAGGCCTTGCGGTCACGGGCCTGAAGCGCGCTGGTGATTGCTCCCGGGCCCCATTTGCCCTCCCCGACCAGCCTCAATGTGCCGACCATGGACCGGACCTGGTTGTGCAGGAACGAGCGGGACGAGCATTCGGCAATGACGAACTCCCCCTCCCGATAGACCCGGAACTCTTCCAGCGTCTTTTCCGGGCTCTTGGCCTGGCAACGCGAATGGCGGAACGTAGTGAAGTCGTGATGGCCGACAAACTCTTGCGCCGCCTTATGCATGGCCTCGGCATCAAGATCCGGCTTCACGTGCCAGGCAAGGCCGAGTTGGTGGGTCAGCGGCGGCAGCCGATTGTGAATGCGGTAGCGGTAGGACCGGCGAATAGCGGAAAAACGGGCGTCGAACCCTTCGTGCATTTCAGCACAGTCGAGCACCACCACAGGATCCGGCTGGCAGTGGAAGTTCAGCGCGCCCATGATGGTCTTGGAGGGCCAGGATCTGGAAAGGTCGGCGTGACAAACCTGCCCGGTTGCGTGAACCCCGGTATCGGTGCGGCCTGCACCACCGATCGTCACGTCTTCGCCGGAAAAGGCCTTGATGGCGCGCTCAATCACGGCCTGAACGGAAGGGCCGTTGGCCTGGCGCTGCCAACCGCAAAACGGCCGACCGTCATATTCCACCGTCAGCTTGTATCGCGGCATCTACTCAAATTCTTCGAAGGGTGTGGCAAAGGCCACTTCGATGGGCAGGTCGCGCGAACCGGCTTCCGTCAACGCGAGCGCCATGAACGCATCACCCGCATATGGTCCCTGGACCTTTCGGGCGAGGACCGGATCGAAGCCGAAACGCGGATAGTAGGAGGGCGGTCCGAGCACAAGCACAAGATCCTCGCCGAGATCGCGCAGCTTTTCGAGCGACGCGGCGATCAAAGCAGAGCCGATCCCTGTGCGCTGTTTTTCCGGCCAGACGGAAACAGGGGCAAGACAACACACCTGAAGCGCGTGACCGGGGCCGATTGCCGCCGGGGTTACCCGGCTATAAGCAACGTGACAGACAACCTTGCCGCTTTCGTCCACGGCGACCTGTTCCAGCACCAGGGCACCGCAATGGCGCAGTTTTTCCACCAGTTTTGCTTCTACATGCGATGGAAAGGCTGCCTTCAGTAGATCCCTGACAACAACCTCGTCTTCAGGCGTCACGTCTCGGATCGTCAGATCGGGGGCATCAGTTGCGTCGCTCATCAGTGTCTCCTGCTGCCCCTAACCTAATCCAGAAGCGTGCCGTCAGAAAGAGATGCACCGCGCAGGAACTCCTGTCCGCTCACCGCCTTTTTGCCCGCACGCTGAACCTGATCCAGCTGGACTGCCCCGGTGGCACAAGCGACGATGGGTGCATCGGTGGTCGACAGAACCTCACCCGGTGCACCGCCCCCCTCGGCGAGCGAGCTTCTGAGGATCTTCACCCGTTCCGGCTTGCTGCCAAGCGGCATTTCGCACCAGGCGCCCGGAAAAGGTGACAGACCACGAATATGGTTGTGAACCTCTTCGGCCGTTTTCGACCAGTCGATCCGCGTTTCCTGTTTCGACAGCTTGGCAGCATAGGTGATGCCATCTTCTGCCTGTGGCTGCTCGCCGAGCGCGCCGCGCGACAAGGCCGCGAGTGCGCGAACCATCAAGTCACCACCGAGCGCGGAAAGCTGATCGTGCAGGTCGCCCGCCGTCATTGCGCTAGTGATCGTGACCGTCTCCGACATGCACACCGGGCCTGTGTCGAGGCCCTCTTCCATGCGCATCACCTGCACCGCGGTTTCGCTGTCACCCGCCATGATCGCGCGGTTGATCGGTGCCGCTCCCCGCCAGCGCGGCAACTTTGAGGCATGAAGGTTCAAACAGCCGAATTGCGGCGCGTCCAGCACGGCTTTGGGCAACAGCAGTCCGTAGGCGACCACGACCGCGACATCGGCATTCAAATCTGCAAACTTTGCCTGTTCTTCCTGATCTTTGAGGCTTTTCGGCGTGGAAACCGGAATTCCGAAAGACTCGGCCGTCTCATGAACGGGGGACTTTTTCAGATCCATGCCTCTGCCCGCCGGACGCGGCGGCTGGGAATAACAGGCGACGACTTCGTGTCCCTGACCGACGATTTCAATTAGGGTCGGCACCGAAAAATCCGGCGTGCCCATGAAGACGACACGAAGTGACATGAGGCTCCTGAGGGTTCAAGCGAAAGTTCGCCCCTTATTACGCCTAAAGCCGGCCCGGGCAAGGGGGCGAGTGTCCGCACGGCGCGTAATCGCGTCGCTATTTCAATTCTGTATGAGCCGGCAACTCCCAGGTTTGGTATTGAGCCACATTGTGAGAAAGGCAAAGGCCTGTCTCGAAGCAACGATGTCGTTCGGTTCCGCTTACCGCTGCCCGGTCCTGTCTCCTCTCCCTGAGGGAAAGGGCCAGGGTGAGGTGTCAAACCTGACAAGAGGCCTGAGACGTTTGTCCCCTCACCCGGCCTTCCAGGCCGACCTCTCCCACGGGGAGAGGTGTCGAAGCTCGAAGCACGGGCATCTCTCAACCCGCACACCCTCATCCTGAGGAAGCGCGGAGCGCTGTCTCGAAGGATGGGCCGCCAACTGCGCATCCTACCGCCATCCTTCGAGACGGACCTGACGGTCCTCCTCAGGATGAAGTCCGGGGTTCGAGGTGGTTGCCGCGATCTTGACCGGACGTCGTTCCGGACAAGCGCAGCGAAAGCTGCATGCCGATCCGGCGCATTTGTCCGGAAGGACAATCCCCATTTGTCTTCCTCAGAATTGCAGGCAGGTCCGGTCAGGCCAGCCCGGGCCAGAGAACCTTGAGACTGTCGGTCATCATCTCCATGGCGATGGCTGCCAGGATCATGCCCATCAGGCGGCTCATGACGCTGTTGGCGGTCTGGCCCAGAAAGCGTGACAGGAAAGGCGCGGCGAAGAACGTGCCGACGAGAAGCAGGATCGCGGCAGCAACCGCTGCGACATAGGCAACTTCCTGGCTGAAATTCGTTACCTGACCGCGAAAAATGATCATTGTGGAGATGGAGCCGGGGCCCAGAAGGATCGGAACCGTGAGCGGATAAATCGCCGGATTGTCCTGCGATTTCATGTGCTCCTTTTCCTTTTCCGTGCCGTGATGGGCCTGTGCCGCTTTGCCGGAAAGAAGATCGAGCGCGATCAGAAGGATCAGGAACCCTCCGGCAAGCCGGAAAGCATCAAGACTGATGCCGAAAACCTTGAGAATGATATCGCCGGACAGGCCAATGACGACGGAGCCGATCGTGAGACCGATCAGAATGGTCAGAGCCGTCTTGCGCTCGTAGGCCGGACCTCTATCCGATGTCAGGGCAAGGAAAACAGGAAGATTGGCAATCGGGCTCATGATCGCAAAAAGCGCAGCAAACGTTTTCAGGAACAATACCTGATCCATTAGGCCCCCAGTTGTCGTTCTTCAGCCCTTGCCGGCCAGTTTCGCCTGTTTGGTGAACTTCTTGATCACCCGGTCACGCTTCAACTTCGACAGGTAGTCAATGAACAGTTTCCCGTTGAGATGGTCAAGCTCGTGCTGGATACAGGTTGCCAGCAAGCCGTCGGCCTTGATCTCGGCCTCTGCGCCTTCCCGGTCCAGAAACTGGACGGTCACCTCTGCCGGACGCTCGACATCCTCAAAATACTCGGGGATCGACAGGCATCCTTCCTGGTAGACGGAGAGTTCGTCGCTGGACCACACGATTTTCGGATTGATGAAGACCATCGGCTGCTTGGGTTCATCCTCCTTGGCGACGTCGAGAACAAACATGCGCTTCAGGATACCGATCTGGCTGGCGGCCAGTCCAATACCAGGAGCGTCGTACATGGTGTCCAGCATGTCGTCGGCAAGTCCCCGGACGTCATCATCGACAGTTTCGATGGGCGCGCAGACTTCGCGGAGAACCGGGTCGGGAATCGTAATGATCGGGCGTAATGTCATGCGCCTGACATAGGCAATCAAACGACGGTGGTCAACGCGGAAATCAACGGGTTCGCTTGCGTTTTCAACGCATCTGAATTGCGTCGCGGATGTGCGTTTGAGCCGAATCGTTCTATGTTTGTTTCATGAACGAGATCCTGTTTGAGTTGAGTGGCCGTCCGGTGACGGTTCTGGAAACCGCGATTGCGGGCGGACTGTTCCTGTTGGCGCTGATTGTCTGGCTGGTCTTGAAGACCATGCGCCAGATCCGGCTTCGCGCGGAGGCCGACAGCGCTTCAACGGAACGGATCCACGAACTGGAAAGCCACCTGGCGCAGCTTTTGAAGTCGCAAGGCGAGATGACAGGCCGCATGCAGACCATGGCGGAAGTCTTCGGCTCTCGCCAGTCGGACATGATGCGCGCGGTCAATGAGCGCCTTGACGGGATGGGCCACAAGCTGGGACTGTCGATGGCCGACACGACCAAGAAAACCCAGGACGGGCTCCGGCATCTGCATGAGCGGCTTGCCGTCATCGACCGGGCGCAGCGGACAATTACCGACCTGTCGGGCCAGGTCGGCCAACTGCAGGCAATCCTCTCCAACAAGCAGACACGCGGTGCTTTCGGCCAGGGCCGGATGGAGGCCATCATCCAGGACCAAATGGCCCCGAGCACCTACACCTTCCAGGCAACGCTTTCCAACAACAGCCGCCCGGACTGCCTGATCCATATGCCGAACGGTGCGCCCTCGCTCGCAATCGACGCGAAGTTTCCCCTGGAGGCTTTCAACCTGTTGCGGAACGCGGAAACGGAGGAGCAGCTGAAATACGCACAGGCCCAATTCCGTCGCGACTTCGTCAAGCATATCCAGGATATCGGCGAGAAATATCTTTTGCCCGGCGAGACCCAGGACACGGCCTTCCTGTTCGTGCCGTCCGAGAGCGTGTTCGCGGAACTCAACGAGGGCTTTGAAGACCTCATTCAAAAGGCACACCGGACGCGGGTGGTGATCGTGTCGCCGTCCCTCCTGATGCTGTCCATTCAAGTGATCCAGTCCGTGTTGCGCGATGCCAAGATGCGCGAGCAGGCTCACCTGATCCAGGCGGAAGTCGGCCACCTGATCACCGATGTCGGCCGTCTCAACGACCGTGTCGGCAAGCTGCAATCCCATTTTGCGCAAGCCAACAAGGACATCGACCAGATCCTGATTTCCACCGACAAGATCACCAAGCGCAGCCGCAAGATCGAAGATCTGGAACTCGGGGACATCGAGTCCGCTGCGGAAGAGCAAGTGCAGGAAGAACCGCGCTTGGCTCTGACGCCGAAGGCCTGAACGCTATTGCGTGATCCAGATTCATTTGGCGGATGCCAATAACCAGGTCTAGAGTAACGGCTCCCCACCCGAACAACCTTCAGGGACAGAACATGTCCGGTCCAACGCAATTCGACGTATCAACAGCAGAACCGCCCGCTCATCTATCCGAACCGCTGAAGGCGCTCTGGTGGCTGAAGAAGGGAGAGCTTGGCCTGGGTCCGGAATGGGAAAAGGCCCACGAGATCTGCCAGCGAGACGAGGGTGAGCCAGCCCATGACTGGGTCCATGCGCTCTGCCATCTCATCGAAGGCGATCACGGCAATGCCGGCTATTGGTTCCGAATGGCCGGCAAACCTGTTGAACGTGACGCCGAGATCTTGTGGCAGGCGATGGCAAAGGCCTTGTAACGCTCTATGCCGAGAGGCGACGTGCCGAGGTGACAGCACCCCACTCGGTCGCAGCGATGCGTTTGATTGCCTGATCGAGCGGCTCATAGGCAACCGTCATTGTGAAACCGTTGGCGTGGAGCAAACGGTTTGCGCCGGCAACTATGCCGACATGACCTTTCCAGAAGACGAGATCGCCGCGCGTAAAAGCAGAGGGATCGTCATGCGGAATCTCGTCGCCCGCATCCTGTTCCTGGACATCGCTATCGCGCGGAATGTCGATACCTCCAGCCTGCGCGGCAAGCTGGATCAGCGCGGAGCAGTCGAGGCCGAACGATGTACGTCCGCCCCAGAGATAAGGCGTCCCGAGCATTTCTTCTGCCACCGACACCCAGTCGTCTTCCTGTTCGGTGAGCGGGACAAGGTGTTTGGCGACGACAGCCGAGCCGTCACTCAAAACCGCGTAGACCAGACCTCGGGTTTCCGTCTCTCTGACCACCGTGACCTTCGATCCGATGGACATCAGTCCGAGCGGGGGAAACTTCAGGTCTGGCCCCGGATAGCGGTAGGTGCGGAGCGCGCGCACGCGATGGGTCGCGGCGGTCACCTGTCCAAGGCCGTCTGAGGAAAACCAGCCAACGTAGCCATCCGTGTCGAGCTGCCCCCAGGCCCAACCCTCCGACGTCTGCTCAAAGACCGTGACCCATTCCCCGCGCAAAGCTTCCGTGTCGATGGATCTGTCAGGCCGTGGTTCGGGCCGGAAGGCCAGGCTGTCCGCAGTCACCTGAAACACTTCGCCATCGACGAACCGTTCGGCTTCCACCTTGCCCTCATAGTCTCTGGAGGCGAGGTCGGGGCGAACCGGATGAAAGCGGCGGTCAAAGGTATTGGTCATGTCTGATTACCAAGTCCGGCGGTTGAATGCCGCGTCAGCGCGGCAGCTCCTTGGCCTTCTCTACCACGAGATCGCCCAGCTGCTCCAGATAGAGTGCGCCTGACACAGTTCGTGTGATGATCACGTTGCGCTTGTCGGCCTCGTCGCGTTTGCGCGACAAGAGCCGCAGCCCGCCGAGCGTATCGAGCGCCCGGGTTATCGCGGGTTTGGTGACGTTCAACTTGGCCGCAAGGCCGCGAACTGTATGGGGCGGCGGTTCCAGGTAGACGGTCAGCAGGATTGTCATCTGGCGTGCGGACAGGTCCTGCTCGCTGTCTCGAACCAGCGCCAGATTGACTTCATGCAGCAGTTTCAACGCCTGTGAGGCGCGTATATCGACAGCCATAATCGAGCCGTTTTACCTGTTGATCACGGCTATCGAACCACAAAAACGTTTCGGACCCGTTATTTTGCCGCCGCATAGCGCTCCGAAATGAGATCGAACAGACAACGGATCCCCTGCGCTTCTCCGCCGACCGTTTTTCCGGGTCTTTCTGCCGGGGTCCAGCCGTAAATGTCGAAGTGAACCCAGCTTTCTGTGTTGTCCACAAAGCGCGAGAGGAAAAGCGCAGCAGTGATCGAACCGGCAAAACCTGTTCCGGATGTGTTGATGTGGTTGATGTCGGCAACCTTGCTGTCGAGATATTTCATGTAAGGCTTCCAGAGTGGAAGACGCCACAAGGGATCGGACGATGCTTCGGCGATGACCGCGATATCATCCGCCAGTCCGTCATCATCTGTGTAAAAGGGTGGCAGATCGGGCCCAAGCGCGACGCGCGCCGCACCGGTAAGGGTTGCCATATCGATCAGCAGATCCGAAGTTTCCTCATCCGCCAGAGCAAGCGCGTCCCCCAGGATCAGCCGGCCCTCCGCGTCCGTATTGCCTATTTCAACAGTCAGTCCCTTGCGGCTTGAGAGAATGTCGCCGGGTCTGAAAGCGCTCCCCGCGACCGCGTTTTCGACACACGGAACGATGACCCGCAGGCGCACCGGCAGGTTCGATGACATGATCATCGAGGCGAGACCCAGAACGTTGGCCGCACCACCCATGTCTTTCTTCATCAGCGTCATGGAGGACCCGGGCTTCAGGTTAAGACCGCCGGTATCGAAAATCACGCCTTTGCCGACCAGGGTTACTTTCGGAGCGTCTTCGTCTCCCCAGGAATAATCCGCAAGACGCGGTGCGCGCGAGCTCGCCCGGCCGACGGCATGCACCATCGGGAAATTTCTGGACAGGAGATCTTCCCCGACGATCACTTCTCCTGAGCCGCCGTGTTCCTCGAACAAGGCCGCGACCGTTGTTGCTAGTTCTTCAGGTCCCAGATCGTTGGCAGGCGTGTTGATGAGATCCCGTGTCAGCTTCACCCCATCCAGAACATCGCCGATCCTTTCAAGGTCGACGTCATCACCTATCCCAAGCCGACGTATTTTCCTGGACGGTTTCACGTAGCGTTCAAACTTGTAAGCCGACAGCGCAAATCCGAGCGCGGCCTCTTCGGGGTCGGGAAAGCCATCCGCAAGAAAGTAGTCACCCTGGGGCAGGCGATTGACCAGCCCGCCGAGCGCAAAAGGCTGGGAAAGGCCTGTCTCCTCCACGCCATAGAGCACAGCAGCCCCGGTACCGTCCCCGGTCTGGACCATCAGGTGGGATGACGGTTTTCCAGTGTAGTCGTTGACGGAGCACCAGGCGCTCGCGGCGTCCCCCAAGCCGACAAGCACATCCCCAAGGGACGCTTCCGTGACCGCGATGATGGGTGTTGCTTCGGACAGATCGGATTTGCGGACAAGGATTTCGCGCACGAGGGGCACTCCGTTGGATTGGATGAGAAGGTCATGCCTTCATAAGACAGGTAAGCCGCCGCGCCAAAAGACGCAATACGGTGCGAAAGGTCCGTGGCAATCTTGCAAATCGCAACACTGTTTAACCAACCATTAGGGTTAATTATCTATTTCTCTAAGGGAACCCCATAGGCTGCGGACAACAAGGATGTTGAAAATGCAAGCGCCCAGAAACGGATCCGTTCCCCGCTCCACGAAACGACTGGCGTCGGCACTCGTGGCCATGACCGCGCTTGCCCTTGTGACCGGATGTGCTTCGAATAAAACCAACACCGGAACGCATTCGCCCGCCTCCGGCGTCCATTCCGTCGCTCCGGGCTCGAACCTTGCGCGGGCCGAAGTCGCCAAGTGGGCGAAGCGATACGAGAAGGATCGGCAAAACCGCAATGCCATTCTCGGCTACTCGAATGCACTGAGCCAGAACGGACAGATCCAGCAATCCATGGCCGTCTTGCGGTCCGGTGTGATTGCGCATCAGAAAGATCGCGAGATCGCGTCCGCCTACGGCAAGGTACTGGCGATGAACGGGCGCTTTGATGAAGCTTTGAATGTTCTCAAACGCGCCCAGCGGCCGGACCTGCCGGACTGGAAACTGATGTCTGCGGAAGCCGCCATCTACGACCAGACCGGCAACCACAGCAAAGCCCGTAGCCTTTACAAGCAGGCGCTCAAGATCGCTCCGGAAGATCCGAGCCTGCTCAACAATCTCGGTCTCTCCTATCTGCTGTCAAACGACCTGCCGGATGCCGAATATAACTTGCGGCGCGCCGCGAGCCTCCCTGGCGCAGACAGCCGTGTCCGTCAGAACCTGGCGCTGGTGCTCGGCATTCAGGGCAAGTTTGACGAAGCCATCCAGGTGGCCCAGGCAGAACTGGACCCGCGCCAGGCGGAAGCCAACATCGCCTACCTGCGCACGATGATGCAGAAACGCCAACAGGGCTGATAACGGACCGGCCTGTCAGATCATCTAGCAAGCCGGCGCCTTCTTCCTCCTGGAACTACCACCTAATCCTTTCCCTTCCCTGCTTTTCCAACTCCATCGCAGGGACGCACGAACAAGAAACCCCGCCGGGTGATCAGGTCACCGGCGGGGTTATTTGTACGTGCCAAGATCGTTTCAGATGCTTTTGCCGCGTAGGGCGACTTCAGAGCCCCTTTGCAGAATGAAGAGCCAAACTTGAACGGTTATGGGCTCGTACCCTAGAAGGCATCGATCTCCATCACCTGCATGATGGCTGGGCTCATGATGATGAAGAACAGCACCGGCAGGAAGAACAGGATCATGGGAACGGTGAGCTTCGGCGGAAGCGATGCTGCCTTTTGTTCGGCAAACAACATGCGCTGCTCGCGCGTGTCGTCCGCCATGGTGCGCATCGCGCTGCCGACGGGTGTACCGTAGCGCTCCGCCTGGATGAGCGCCATCATGACGTTCTTCACGCCATCAACGCCCGTCCGCTTGGCCAGGTTCTCATAAGCACCGCGCCGCTCGCTCAAGTAAGAGAGCTCTGCTGTCGTCAGAGAGAGTTCCTCGGCAAGGTCGACAGATTGCACGCCGACTTCCTCGGCAACCTTCTGGAAGGCGCCTTCGATCGACATGCCCGATTCGACACAGATCAGCATCAGGTCAAGCGCATCCGGCCAGGCGCGCTGAATGTTGAGCTTACGCTTGTCGATCTTGTTTTTCAGGAACAGGTTCGGCAGGAAAGCACCGAGGCCGGCAATCGCGATACAGAAACAGACCTTGGCGACCGTCGGATAATCGTCGCCAATGATCACGAAGGCATAGAACAGCGAGATCACAAGAAGGATGACCGGCAGCGCGACACGCGCCGTCAGGAAGTAATAGAGCGGTGCCGAGCCGCGATAACCTGCCATCCTGAGTTTTTCGGTCGTGCTCTCATCAGAGAGAATTTCCTTCAGATTGAACCTGTCCACCAGACTTTTCATCTGGGCTTTTGGCTGGTTTCTCAACGAGGCGCGGGCATCCTGCTGGTTCGACTGAAGACGCGCCCGTTCCTTTGCGCGAAGCCGGTCGCGTTCGAGAGCGACAGACTTCATGCGTGATTTCAAAGTGTCGCCCGACAACATGGGCCCGACCAGCGAGAAGATCGTTCCTGTCACGGCAACCATTGCAAGGACTGCGGCCAGGAATTGCGACGATGCGATTGTTTCGAGATCCATGCCGCCCCCCTAGAAGTCGAAGTTGATCATGTGTCGCATGACCATTGTGCCGATGAACATCCACAGCAGGCAGCCACCGATGATGATGTTGCCGGCTGTCGTGGTGAACAAGAGCAGAATGTAGTCAGGCGCAATCAGGAAGATGATACCACCGACGCCGAACGGCATGGCGCCGATGATCATGGCGGATGATTTGGCTTCCGAACTCAGGGCCTTGATCTTGCCCTTGAGAGCTTTGCGGCCGCGCAAGACCTTCGACAGGTTTGCAAGCGCTTCGGCGAGACCGCCACCGGCCTTTTGCTGGATGGCAACCACGATGGCGAAGAAATTGGCCTCTGCCACCGGAACCCTTTCGGGCAGCTTTGACACGGCCTCGGCAAGCGACACACCCATCACCTGGGTTTCCGTGATCTTGCGGAACTCCGTTGCAACCGGTTCGCGTGACTCGCGCGCCACGACCTTGATGCAATCGGCAAGCGGAAGGCCCGCTTTCACACCGCGAACAATGATGTCCACACCGTTGGGCAATTCTTCCAGGAACTGGTTGAAGCGGCGCTTGCGCTTGTTGCCGACATACCAGCGTGGAAACCCGAGAAATCCGACGAAGCCGAACGCCAGCGTGAGCCAGATGTTACCGGTTGCGATCAGGCTGAGGATTGTAAAGATAATGCCGCATACGATGCTGAAGATAACGAAATGCTTCATTTCCCACTCGAGGCCGGCCTGCTCCATCTTGACTTTGAGGGAGACCTTTTGCTGGCTGTCGTGCTTGGCTTTCTGCCGCTGCTCAAAATCTTTCAGCTGGTCCTGGATCGACTTCTTGCGCCGGTCATTGTCTCTGATCAGCTTGCGCTGTTTTTCAGTTTGCGGACGCGCGGCAACAGCCTCCATTCGCTGATCCCGGCGCTTTGTCCCGGACAGTGTCGGCTGAAAGATACTGAATATGATGCCGCCAACGGCGAGCATCACCAGAACCGCGACGGCGATTCCGGTAATCTGAGGCGTTAGAAAGTCTTCAAATCCGGACATCAGTTTCTCATTCCGCTACATATTCGGGCAATTCAGCCGCATCCAATGCCTGGGCCAGACGCGATTCCTCGTTGAAGTAACGTGCGCGCTCCCAGAATTTCGGCCGGCCGATACCGGTCGACCGGTGGCGACCGATGATCCGGCCGTTGGGATCTTCTCCGACAATGTCGTAGAGGAAGACATCCTGCGTGGTGATGATGTCGCCTTCCATGCCGACCACTTCGGTCACATGGGTAATGCGGCGCGAACCGTCCCTGAGACGCGCGGCCTGGACCACCACGTCGATGGAGGAAACAATCATCTCGCGCAGCGTGCGCGAGGGCAGCGAAAAGCCGCCCATCGTGATCATGGATTCAAGCCTGGAAAGAGCCTCACGCGGTGAGTTGGCGTGAAGCGTTCCCATCGATCCGTCGTGACCCGTATTCATGGCCTGGAGCAAGTCGAAGGCCTCCGGGCCGCGTACCTCACCAACGATGATCCGCTCAGGACGCATACGAAGACAGTTCTTGACGAGATCGCGCATCGTGATTTCGCCCTCGCCCTCAAGGTTTGGCGGGCGGGTTTCAAGTCTCACCACATGCGGCTGCTGCAGCTGCAGTTCCGCGGAGTCTTCGCAGGTAATGATGCGTTCGGTGTTCTCGATGTAGGCGGTCAGACAGTTCAAGAGGGTCGTTTTCCCCGAACCGGTACCGCCGGAGATCAGAACGTTACACCGTGAGCGTCCGATGATCTGCAGGATCGTGGCCCCTTCGGGCGTGATCGAGCCGAACTTGGTGAGCTGATCAAGGGTCAGCTTGTCCTTCTTAAACTTACGAATTGTGAGTGCCGGCCCGTCGATTGAAAGCGGCGGCGCAATCACGTTCACACGAGAGCCATCGGGCAAGCGCGCGTCACAGATCGGGCTGGCGTCGTCGACGCGTCTGCCGACCTGGCTCACGATGCGCTGACAGATGTTCATCAGCTGGGCGTTGTCACGGAAGTTGACGCCGGTCTGTTCGACCTTACCGGCGGTCTCGATATAGACCGTGTGTGCGCCGTTGACCATGATGTCGGCGATGTCGTCGCGAGCAAGCAGTGGTTCCAGGGGACCATAGCCGAGGACGTCGTTGCAGATGTCCTCCAGCAGGTCTTCCTGCTCCGCGATGGACATCACAACGTTCTTCAGCGCGATGATGTCGTTAACAACGTCACGTATCTCGTCGCGGGCGTCTTCAGCGTCAAGACGTGCGAGCTGTGACAGGTCGATCGCTTCCACGAGAGCGTTGAAGATCTGCGCCTTTGTCTCGTAGTACTCGTTGTTCTTCTTGCGAGGCGACGGTGTCGATTGCGGCGGCTCCGGTGCGGGCGCCGGCGCCGGCGCTGCAGCAGGGGCCGCTGCCACCGGTTTCTCGGTCTCTGCTGGAGGCGCAGGCGCTTCCTTTTCGGCTTCCTGAACCGCATTTTCCGGTTCTGCAGGAGCGTCCGGCAAACCGGGAACGCCGCCGGGGCGAACGGCCGAGGATCCAGAGGATGAATTACCGCGTCTTCCAAACATAACGATCAAAAGCTCCGCTTAAGAACCGGTCAGCCGTTCTTACGTTTCAGTTTCGAGAACAGCCCGCTCAGAGGTGAGCGCGCCACCTTGGCTGGCTGGACCTTGCCCGAAATCACCTGGGACATGTCGTCAAACAAACGCGCGACGGCATGTTTTCCATCCATCTCACCGATCATCTGACCGTTGTTGGCCGCTGTTCCGAAGAGCTGGGGCTCGAACGGGATTGAAGCCTGAACAGTCAGGCCGAGTGCGGCTGCAAATTCGTCCGGCTTGATTTCCGGACGCTTGGGAACATTGACCTTGTTCATCACAAGATGCGGCGGACGATCGTTCGGCCGCAGCTGCTTCAACATGTCGACCGTGTTTTTCGCGTTGCGCAGATTGGCCAGATCCGGTTCCGCAACAAGCACGATTTCGTCGACGTTCAGCAGCGTGTTCTTGACCCAGGCGTTCCAGGTGTGCGGAACGTCGAGAACGACATTCGGCACACTTGTGCGCATGGTCTCAAGAAGCATCTCGAAAGACTTTTCGCTGTGATCGTACGTTCTTTCCAGGGTTGCCGGTGCCGCCAGCAGGCTCAGCTGCTCGTTGCACTTGGACAATATGCGGTCGAGGTATGTTTCATCGAGCCGGTCAGGCTGCGAGATAGCCTCGAACACGCCCTGAAGCGGGTCCTGATTGTAGTCCAGCCCGGCTGTGCCGAACGGCAGGTCCAGGTCGGTAATCACAACTTCGCTCTGGAAGTTCCTGCCGAGAGACCAGGCGCTGTTATGCGCAACGGTCGATGAACCACATCCGCCTTTCACGCCGAAGAAGGCAATCGTCCGGCCCAGTGGTTCGGACTCCGGGTCACTGTATTGTTCGGCGATCGCACCGATGAGCTGATACACGTTGACAGGTGAGATCAGATACTCACTTACGCCGCGTGCGATCAGATCCCGGTAGAGCGAGACATCGTTCACATTGCCGATCACGATCACCTTGGTACCGGCATCGCAGTATTCTGCAAGCTGGTCGAGACTGGGGATGAGTTCTTCCCGCTGTCCGTTGCTTTCGACGATGATCAGATTTGGCGTCGGCGCCTGCGCGAAGACATCGATTGCTGCCGGTATCCCGCCCATATCGAGTTTCAGATGCGCCTTGGCCATCCGCCTGTCTTCCATGGCCGTCTCAGCGACACGCATGGTGGCGTCGGTCAGGCAGAAACCGTGAACGGTAATGCGCGGAACGGAGCCTACGTTTGCCGACTCGTCAAATCCGGCGCTTTGCTGCTCGGCCTGCTCGGACATAGGATCGAGATAGCCTGGCATATCTTTCAATTCTGCGTTCGTGCTCATTCTTCCACCTATTCTGAGACTTCTGCCCCAACACCCTCAGTGTAACTGCTGGTGGTCACGTCACCGCTGCGGTAGTTTTCGATGACTACTGCGCGACGTTGCTGGTCTACCGGCGTTGACGCTCTTGGCGTGATCAGGTCGGACGGGTTGTCGACCATCGCGGCAAGGTTGGCCTGTGTCGAACATCCATAGTTCTCGTACTGCAAGTTCCTATTGATGCCGCCACCGATGTTCTTCGGCCAGGCGCCACACGGTCCGGCCGTAGCCTGCAGAGCAGCGTAAGAAAGCCGGATCGGCGCCTCCGCTTTCGGATCCTGGACCGCGTAGGTTCGCGTGGAAATGTGGGAGCGGGTCACACCGCCGCGTTGCAGCGCTGTGCGGATGTCTCCGGTAACTGCATGGACAGCCGCCTCGTTGGCACCGCCAGAAGGAACCAGAATTTCCACCGACCCGTTGCCTTTCCGGCGCGACTCGACCGCGAAGGCAGTGATCGTGTTTTCGATTGGCCCGTAGAGATTGCGCGTGCTCTGCCCGATCGGCAGATCAAGCGTTTCCGGTTCTTCGGTTATGACAATGGGGTGCCTGTACCGGTAGTCATGCGAGGCGAGCAGCTCGGCGTTCGATTCGCTGCGCCCCTGGCAACCGGCCGCGACCAAACATCCCGCTATGACAAAGGCGGATTTGGATACGGCTGACAACCGGACTGTTTTGTTCGTCTTCATCCGTCCGTCCTCACTTATAGATAAATCCGACTTGGCCATGGTATTCACCCTCGACCACGTCCCCAGCGGGATTGTAGATTTTATTTAGCCGGTTCAAGAAAACCGATTCAGCATCGGTCGGTGGCATAAGGTTGTCCCCCGGCTGTGACAGTTTCTGTGCCGCTACAGGGCGAACCACATAGGGCGTGACGAAAACCGCCAGCTCTGTCTGATCGCGCAGGAAGTCACGGCTCTTGAACAGCGCACCCAGAACCGGGATTTGCATAAGACCGGGGATCCCTTCGAGCGACTGCTGGTAGGATTCCTGCAGCAGGCCCGCCATCACCAGCGTTCCACCTGACGGCAATTCCATCGTCGATTCCGCCCGGCGTACCTTCAGCGCGGAGATGGTAATTCCACCTGCGGTCACAGCGCCTTCGTTGCTGAGCTCACTCACTTCCGTCAGAACTCTCAGGCTGATGCGCCCTCCGGACAGGACCACGGGCGTGAAGTCGAGCCCGACGCCGAATTTCTTGAATTCAACGCTGACCGTGTCGTTGTCCTGCGCGACCGGGATCGGGAATTCACCGCCGGCCAGGAAACTTGCGTTTTCACCCGATATCGCGGTCAGTGTGGGTTCGGCCAAGGTCTTGATGACACCGTCGCGCTGGAGCGCCTGGACCTGTGCGCTGATCGAAGCCGATCCGCTTGCAAATGAGAAGCCTGCCGTTGCCTGGTTGACGATGGAGGGGTTCACATTGAAACCGGGTGTGTTCGAGAAGGACGGGGTCCAGTTGCCGGTCCCGACCGATCCGGAGAACTGAACGCCGAGCTGCTTGATGATCGAGCGTTCGACCTCTGCGACCGTTACCTTCAGGTGGACCTGATCCTTGCCGGAAACCGCAATCAGATTGACAACATCGGTTGCGTCGGCGCCCTGGAACTTCGCGGCGATATCGGCGGCCTGCTGTGCCTCGAGCGTGCTGCGGGCGGATCCGCTCAGGATCACGTTCCCGTTGACCGATTCTGCCGAGATGTTGGTGCCCGGGATGAGTTTCCGGATGATCCTGGTCAGATCCGAGGTGTCCGGCTCAACGCGCAGGTCGAAACTTGCGAGTTCGCGTCCGCTGCGGCTGAACAGCACCAGACGCGCCTGACCGGCCGTGTTGCCGAGAACAAAGATCCGTCGTGGCGTCCTGAGCACCGCATCGGCGATCTCTGGATTGGATACCAGAACATCGGCGGCGTCTTCGGCCAGATTGATGACAACCGAGCGGCCGACACCGACATTCAATATGCGTCCGCTGGCGCGCTCTCCGGCCGCCACGTGGACCTGGCTGGGGAAGTTGCCCTGAGCCTGCGTTTCAGGAACCGACACTCCCAGTGCCGCTCCGACTATGGCAGCCACTGCCGCGAATTTAAGAAGATGGTTTCTCATCGCGCCCCTCACGCTGGACGTTCTCGTCTGGTCCGGTCTCATGGCGTCATTGCCTTGCTGGTGATGCCGTATTTCACGTAATTCACGTCGTTACGGCGGCTGTTGTCCTCTTCGGCGTCATCGGCCGAGTCCTGCGCGCTTCGCAGCGCCAGCGCGATCGTTCCTGTCTGCTGGGCCTGTGCAACGATTTCCGATTCAGCGAGGGTCAGCTCCAAGGTTGCCGTCTTTTTGGGAGACAGGTTTTTCTGGTCCTGCTCGCCTGCGGTGGTCGCATCAATGGCCAGCACCCTTTTGTTTTCCAGGATGGTTTCGCTGAAGGCCGCGTCATCGAGCCGGCGTGTCAGGATGAGGTCGACCTTGTCACCCGGCAGAATGAAGCCACCCGCCGTTGTCTCCGCTTCCACGCTGACGGCGATGGCACGCTTGCCCTTGGGGAGAATGGCGGCCATGAACCCCTTGTCGGTATTGATCAACCGCTCCGGCCGGATCGGCTCGCCGGCGAATATCGGTGCCTTGGCAATGCGGCCCATGAATTCTTCGTCTGCGAATGGATCGGACTTCTTGGTGACCGCCCCTCGTGGAAGGGCGTCTTCCGGCCAATCCGACCAGGAGAAGTTGTCTTTGGTCAGCTTCCCGCCGAGCGGAATGTCCACTTCGGCGATAAGCACCTCGACTTTCGCGGTTTTCGCGGGGGCCTGAACAATTTGTGGCGCCGGCTCACCTCCTGACAACATCACCATGCGGAATGCCAGTAAGCCTGCTACCACTGCGATCGCCAGTACTATGATTCGAGCGAATTTCATGACAAAAACCCAATGATCCTGTTCGCAGATGCGTTCTGTGAGCTTAGGATGACGGGTAATTGGTCAAAACATGGTTAACCAGGAGTAGAAGTTTTCAGTTAATTTTCGTTAACTTTACTAAAAGCCTTCTTAATTCAACTTCAATTTGCGAAAAATATCGCCCATTTCCGCCAAATTACGTGCATATGACTAATGCACGCGCGACAACGCCACATTTTCAAAATGGGGAAAACTGCGAAATCATTTCAGGGATGAACCTGCGCAGTCCGCCTAAACTCCGGCACAAAGGTCGCCATAACGACGCGAACAACGCACAGCAGCGCACTCAGCAAGTGACTTTGCAACGCAGCCGGTCACCCGGTTCAACAGAATGATTTTAGTAGAGTTGACCGATCTGCTGAAACCAGATCGTTGTCGGATAGACCTTCAGACCGGCAATGGCGATCGCAATGCCGTAAGGGATCCCGCTTTTCCGGTCATGAAGCCTGGCAAGCCACTCCTGGCGCGCCAACATCGCGGGCAAGATGATTTTGCTGCGCATATACAAAAGACCGAATGTCAGCAGCATGCCGTAGAATGAAACGAACACGAGGAAGATAACCAGCTCGGGTGTGAAACCGATCCATAAAGAGATCGCGCTGATGAATTTGACGTCGCCGCCACCCATCCAGCCGAAAGCGAAGAATGCAAAGCATACCGGAAAGACCACCAGCAGCCCCAGCGCGTGTGTTCCCCAACCGGTAAGAGACAGACCGGTTGCCAGAGCCACAACTGCAAAGCCGGCGATCAAGAGTAGGGAAACCCGGTTCTGGATTGTCATGGTCAGCATGTCCGATGCGCCGCCGAAAGCAACGAGCATTGGAAACACCACCAGGAGAGCCGCCTCTATCATGACGATACCATTCTTCTTGTCTTGACCGTGCCCATCATAAATTCCGAGAGTTAACGAAAGACGGATGGGCAAAAAAAAACGGGCAGTCTCCTGCCCGTTTCTTACTAAGCGAACGCTGTTGCCAGCGACGCTTTATTATTTTACGGAATCGTCCAGTTCGTCAGAAATCGACGTGAAGACGTTCTGCAGCGAGGTGCCTGCCAGAGAGACAGCTGCAATGATAACGACGGAAAGCAGGCCAGCGATGAGGCCATATTCGATTGCAGTCGCGCCGGATTCGTCTTTTACGAAACGGTTGATAAGAGTTTTCATTTTCTTTGCTCCAAGTACCACTGAGTTGACAGCTTCAAGTCCGACGGCTCTTGTTTTTGTCCGTTCGAACATGGGCTCACCCTAGGACAGAGAAATTTCCAACACGTTAAAGCGACCAATTAATTCAGGCCCTTTCTTGCCAAATATAACTATAGTTAAAAAACGGTATAGATAAGAAGCAGTTAATTCGCCCTTATTATTGTAGTATTTATAAATAAAAAACAAAACTAACCCCATCAGAGCTTCAAGTCTTCTGATATCATATTACACGAAGAGAGATTTTTCGTTTAATTTAGTCCTAAAATCGAGATATATATTCCGCTATCGTAAATTTTCGCCATGCCAGAAACTTGCTTTCCTGATTGACCGGCAAAACAAATCCTGAAAACCACTCTATTCACTGACTTCGACCAAGCATTTCGAAGCTCAATAGTTCTTTTTCTTATTTTTGCGGCGTTAGCAGATCGTTCACCACGTTTGGTGCATCATCTCGAAAGCAACGACACTAATGGAGTATTCATAAGCATGTTTATGAACCTGATGAAATGGACTGGCGTGCTTGTGTTTGCAGTTCAATCAAGCATCGTAATGGCTCAGGACGGACCTGTTATGGTGACAGTTGACCGGGCGAAGATCTTCCGTATCGAAGACGGCGCCTCGGCAGTCATCGTCGGCAACCCGTTCATCGCCGATGTGTCCATGTTTGACGAAACAACGGTCGTGATCACCGGCAAAAGCTATGGCTCGACCAATCTCGTCATCCTGGACAAGGACAACAAGCCAATTGTCGATGAAACAATAACGGTGCGTGCGTCGGACGACGATACCGTCGCCGTCTACCGGAAATCGGCTCGCTCGACAATGTCCTGCAATCCGAACTGTGAGCCCACGATGCGTCTGGGCGACAACACAGAAGCCTTCAACGGAGTAGCCGAACAGGCGACTTCCAGAAACACCATGGCGGCCAGCGCAGCTGGCTCGAACTAAGTGCCATGAGAACGTGAGTGATCAATGAGTGGCAAGGTCAAACACCGGCGGTTTTTAGGTAGCAGGAAGTTACGGTCTTTCCTGAAGGATCGTGAAGGTGTGACCGCCATCGAGTTTTCGATGGTGGCCTTGCCCTTTTTCATTCTCGTTTTCGGCATCATGGAAGTCGGCATCGCGATGTTCGTGAACCGCCTTGTCGACAACTCGGTCATCAGCGCCGCGCGTTTGATCAGAACCGGACAACACGCAGACATAAACAACACCGCCGATTTCAAAAATTCGATCTGCGGTTTCATGCCGACATTCATGTGCGACACCGACAGGATTGTCCTTGAGGTAGAGAGTGTCGATACCTTTGCCGATGCCGGTTCGACGGACAGTCTTTACGATGAAGACGGCAACCTCAAAGAGGATGACGACCTCACCTACGACATCGGCGGCGCGGGAAGCATCGTGGTCGTCAAGGTCATTTACAAATGGCCGATGATGACGTCGGCATTGAACCTTGCTCTCGATGACAACGGCACAGAACGCAACCTCACATCAACAATGGTATTCCGCAATGAACCCTGGGAATGATTTCAGGACACGCCTTGCAGACAAAGGCCGTGTGATCGCGGACCGGGTTTCCGGTCTTTGGCGCGACAATCGCGCCGTGTCCGCTGTGGAATTCGCCATGATCCTGCCGTTCATGTTCTTCCTGCTGATTGGAATGACCGAACTGGCCGATGCGCTCAACCAGGACAGAAAAGTCAGCCGCATAGCCAACTCTATTGCCGACTTGATAGCCCAGGAAGAAGCAGTTTCCAGCGGCGACCTCGATTCGCTGCTGGATATCGGCGAGAAAATTCTGGATCCCTATCCGTCCGACAACCTGCAAGTCATCGTCGCCAGCATTACTTTCGATGAAGACGGCGATGCCAGCGTCGACTGGAGCAGGGACACCGCAGGAACCGTGCCCTGGACAGCAGGGTCCGCACCGCCGATCACATTGCCCGGTACCGTCGCCGTTGCAAACACGTCGATTGTCGTCGGTCAGACCAACCTGACCTACACTCCGAATTTCGCCGGCGCGTTCTCCAGTATCTTCGACTGGAGCCCATCAGCACTCGACCTCACAGATACCTATTATCTGACGCCGCGGATCACCGGTACAGTGACCTGCAGCAACTGTTGAACCCGATTCGGGAAAACCGCAAACACGTTTCCAGTATTTGTATCGTCGTATTATCCGGGTATGGTCTCGGCTGAGTGTTGCGCTGCAACAATACCGATTCAGTCAGAGATTTTAACCGATGGCGACAAACAAGACCTATGAGCAGATTTCCGTTGGCGATTCAGCGGAAATCGTTCGCGAGTGTTCAAGCAACGATCTGCTGGTATTCGCGCATGCCTCCGGCAATCGCAATCCGATCCACCTGCCCGACACGGACTGGACCGGCGACGGCAAGGTCGACAAGCCGGTGGCACCCGCCATGTGGGTCGGTGGACTTGCATCGGCTGTCCTCGGCAACATCCTCCCCGGCCCCGGCACCGTCTACAAGTCACAATCCTTCCGCTTCCTCGGGGCAGCGGCCGTCGGCGACCATTTGCACGTGAAAGTCACGGCAACGGAAAAAAGGCCGAACAATATCGTAATCTTCGATCTTACCGTCACACGCGGCGACGGTGTTCGTCTCGTGGAGGGCGTTGCTGAGGTCGCGGCCCCGACGGAACCGATCGAATTCGACTCAAGCGACATTCCGGCCCTTCTCGTGCAACGGCATCGACACTTCAACAGAATGATTGAAATGGCGAAAACACTGCCCGCATTGCCGACTGCGGTTGCGGCCCCGGACGATCCCAATTCTCTCGACGGCGCATTGATGGCCGCGCGCGAAGGGCTGATTCACCCAATCCTCATCGGAGCGAAAGACAGGATCGAAAACGCCGCAAAGGAACTCGATGAGGATATCAGCCCGTATCAGCTGATTGACATCGAGGATGAGATGGAAGCAGCCGGCCGCGCGGTCGCGATGGTACATGAAGGCAAGGTCAAGGCGGTCATGAAAGGCCACCTGCACACAGATCATCTTCTGCATCACGTGGTGAAACGCGATGGCGGTCTCAGAACCAAGCGCCGGATCAGCCATGTCTTTGTCATGGACATTCCGGGCCGAAAAACGCCCGTCCTGATCTCCGATGCGGCGATCAACATTACGCCGGACCTCAACACCAAGGTCGACATCACGCAAAATGCCATCGACGCGGCCCGGTCGCTGGGTCTTGAAACGCCTCGCGTCGGCATTCTCTCAGCGATCGAGACCGTGAACCCGGCAATCCCGTCAAGCCTGGATGCCGCGGTTCTTTCCAAAATGGCCGAACGCGGACAGATCACCGGAGCGGTCGTCGACGGTCCCCTGGCCATGGACAATGCGATTGACGTTCAGGCGGCCCGCACGAAGGGCATCACGTCGCTTGTGGCCGGACACGCGGAAGTCCTGATCGTGCCCAACCTTGAGGCGGGCAACATGCTGGCCAAGGAACTGACGTTCATCGCCCACGCGGAGGCCGCAGGCCTTGTCATCGGCGCAAAGGTTCCGGTCATGCTGACAAGCCGAGCCGATGACGGCCGGGCCCGGCTGGCCTCTTGCGCGCTTGCCCTGCTTTATGTGCACTGGCAGGCAAACGGTGCTCCGGTCGGCATTCTCGACCGCGAGGAGGACTGATATGGCTCCGGTCATACTGGTCCTCAATTCCGGTTCGTCTTCGATCAAATTCACGCTTTATCTTGGAGCGACGGTCCAGCTCGACGGGCAAATTTCCGGTCTCGGTGCCGCGCCGCATATCAAGCTGCACTCCGAGGTGACCGGCACCTCTATCGACCGGCCGCTGACACCTGAGGAAGGCCACAGCCACCAGACCGCGCTGGCGGCGCTCCTCCCGGTTCTCGAAGAAGAGCTGAAAGGTCAAGCGGTCGATGCGGTCGGTCACCGGGTCGTTCACGGTGGCACATCGCATGCAGCTCCCTTAAAGCTGACGGACGCTGTGATTGCGGATCTGAAGAAGCTTCAGCCGCTGGCGCCGTTGCACCAGCCACATAATCTTGCCGGGATCGAAGCGGCGCACGCGGCCTTTCCGACGGCCTTGCAGACTGCCTGTTTCGACACCGCCTTCCATCGCAAGCACCCATGGGTAAACGATACATTCGCCCTGCCGCGGCCGCTTTATGACGAAGGTGTCCGCCGTTACGGCTTTCACGGCCTGTCCTACGAATATATCTGCAGCCATCTCAAGCAGACCGCTCCCGAGACCTATGCCGGCAGAGTGATCGTGGCCCATTTGGGCAACGGGGCTTCCATGTGCGCAATCCGCGACGGTCAAAGCATCGGTTCGACAATGGGTTTTACTGCTCTGGACGGGTTGCCGATGGGAACGCGCTGCGGACAGCTCGACCCGGGTGTCGTTCTCTACCTCCTAACCACAAAAGGCATGTCACCCGACGCAGTCTCCGATCTTCTATACAAGGAGTCCGGCCTGAAAGGTCTTTCCGGCATCAGCCAGGATATGCGCACCCTGACCGAAAGCAGCGACCCGAAGGCCGCGGAAGCGATCGACTATTTTGTTTTTCGCATCAGGCGTGAACTCGGCGCCATGGCGGCGGTGCTTAAGGGATTGGACACGCTGGTGTTTACCGGCGGTATCGGCGAAAACGCGGCACTCATCCGGGAAAAGGTGTGTGCGGATCAAGACTGGCTGGGGCTTTCCGTTGACCCGGTCAAGAACCGGGAAGGCGCAACGGATATTTCCGCCAAAGCATCACGCATCAATGTCCTGGTAATCCCGACCAATGAAGAAGAAATGATCCGCCGGCACACACACGCCCTGATGCAAGCCTAACCGCGGCCCGTTTAACGCCTGTCAGCCGGGTCGAGCAAAACGGCCAAGTCGTCTTCAAATGTTCTGAGGACAGGCCGGTAGTCGGCATGCACGACCGGTTCGAAACCGCCGGGCAGATCGGGCTCGATTGCAAGATAGGCGTCGGGAGCCTCGCGGCGCATGTCCATCAGTCCGGCACGCAGGCGCCGTTTGAGGGCATCAGGCATGCCCTTGTTGATGCTGTGGGCCGAATAGGGAATGGGCGGCGACCTCCAAACGATTTCCAGATCCTTGAACCCCTTGCCGCCAGAGACGTAATAGTCATTCAAAGTGCCTGCCGTGAACCCGTTCTTGGCCTCTCCTGCCAGGCTCGACCAGGCAAGAGTGGCCTGCACGCGCCCATCCAGAAGCGCCCGGATGCCTTCAACAGGGTTCTGGACTTCCACCAGGGTCTGGAAATGGCTGCGCGCATCAATTCCGTCAGCAGCAAGATTGGCAAGCGGTACCCGGAACGCGGCGACCGCGTGCTTGTTACCAACCGCAAGCCGTGTACCTTTCAGATCTTCCAGCGAAGTTTTTTCAGCTCCACGCTTGCCGACCAGTATCGCATAGAACCGTGCGGGAAAATCGTCCGGCCCTGCCGTGACCAGCGGTTCTACGCATTCGCAGAGCCGATGTGCAGCCGCATAGGCGGAAGGAGACAACCGGACATAGTCGATGCGCCCGTTGGCGATCCCCTCAACAGCTTCTCCAAGCGTATCGAGGAGAAACAGGTCGACGGGCAAGTCGGCGATTTCCTCCAGCGCAAGGCGAAAGGGTTCGACACGTTGGCGCGCATTCTCGTCAGAAGCGACCACAACGCCGAGGCGCAGGCGATCCGGCATGTCCGAAAGGTCTTCGGCCTCCGCAGAATTGACCAGACAGACCAGCGCGAGAATCAGCGTAAAAAATCTCGTCCAATTGACCAAAAACATAGTCCCGTCATAACTCTTTGACAGAATTAATAAATTCTTTTCCCGCCCGAAGAATCGCTCACAAACCAGACTGGACTGCTCAATGCGCGATGCTATCACGACCGTTGTCTTCGATATAGGTAATGTCCTGATTGAATGGAATCCCGAATTTCTTTACCGGCGCCTCATTCCCGATGAGCTGGAGCGAAAGACCTTTCTGGAAACAGTTTGCACAGCTGACTGGAACGTGCAGCAGGATCTTGGCCGCTCCTGGGAGGAGGCAATTGCGACGCTAAGTGAACAGTTTCCGGACAAAACGGACCTGATCGCCGCCTATTCGGACCACTGGCACGACATGGTCCCGGGAGAGGTTCCAGGCACGGCAAGCCTTCTGGAAGCCCTGAGGGAACAGGGCATTCCGCTTTATGCCATTACAAATTTTTCGTCCGAAAAGTTCCTTGAAGCACAAGCAAGATTTCCGTTTCTCAAGACCAGCTTTCTGGACATTGTCGTTTCGGCGGAGGAAAGGCTGATCAAGCCGGATCGGCGCATCTATGAGGTCCTGTTCAGCCGCAATGACCTAAAGCCTGAAACCTGCCTGTTTATCGACGACTCGCACGCAAATGTTCTGGCAGCACGTGATGCCGGCATGACGGCCCATCATTTCCACTCTGCAGAGGCGCTTCGCGAAGATCTTGACCGCCTTGGACTGCTCAGCCTTCAAAGCCTTCCAGCACGTTGACGCAATTGGTTCCAAGCGCGTCCACGGCGTATCCTCCCTCCAGGAGAAACAGGGTGGGAACACCTACCTTTGCAAGCCGCTGGCCAAGGAGAATGTAATCCTCGCTCTTGAACTTGAAGCCGGAGATCGGATCCTTCTCAAAACAGTCCAGGCCAAGTGACACGATCATCGCATCGGGCTTGTAGACCAAAAGCCAGCGGCAGGCTTCTTCCAGGGCTTGCGTATAACCCTCCCAGTCGGTGCCGAGCGGAAGCGGCCAATTGCGCGTAAACCCTGTGCCGGCATGCTCGCCGGTCTCATCCGCATACCCCAGGAAGTAAGGGTATTCGTCCTTCGGATCGGCGTGGATCGAGAGGAACAGAATATCGGGACGGTCGTAGAACAGCGCCTGTGTCCCGTTGCCATGATGGTAGTCGACATCCAGAATGGCGACCCGGTTCAACCCGTTGTCACGCAGATATTGCGCCGCGACGGCAGCGTTGTTGAAAAAACAGTAGCCACCAAAGAAATCGAACCCGGCGTGGTGCCCCGGCGGCCGGCAGAGCGCGAAAGCGGACTGGTCTCCATCCAGAAGCAGCTTGGCGGCCGTCAGTGCGGTGTCCGCGGATGCACGTGCTGCCTTGTAGGTGTGCTCCCCCAGGGGCGTCCCTGCGTCCATGGAGTAACGTCCCAACAGGCCGTCAATGTGGTCGATTTCAACGTCCTGGCGCAGGCTTCTGATGGGCCAGACAAACGGGAATGCCTCATTTACCCTGCCCGCAGCCGTCCACCTGTCCCAGAAGCCTTCCAGGAACGAAACATAGTGCGGCGCGTGGACCCGATGCAAAGGCCGGATCGGAAAGTCGCCAGGCGCAAGCACTTCGCCGACTTTACGCTCCTTGACGGTTTTCAGAACGATTTCAGCCCGGCTCGGTATTTCGACCGCCGGTTTCAGTTCGCCGTCTGAAATCTCCTGAGACGGCGCATGCGCGAGCTGGAGGTCAGAAAAAACCGTCTTCAAGTGCTGCCCCCTCTGCCCTCATTGCTTCACACCGCCTCTGCTGCCACCGGATCCAATGTATCCTATCTCAGGAAAAACGGAATTCGGTCACGTGACTGTAGCCCTCAGACGGTTGTAACAGGACAGGGGTAAATTCTTTCTGATTGATGCTGTCAGGCCAGCGCTGTGCCTCAAGACACAAACCGGCATGAGGGCCGTAGGTCTTGCCACCGAGACCGGGCACCGGAACATTCAGACGACCGGCGTCGTAAAGCTGCAAGCCGGGTTCTGTCGTCCACACTTCCATGCGCCTTTCTCCGGCACCATCTTCAAGCGCTGCTGCAAATTCGACGGACGGCCGCTGCTCTTCGGCCAAACAGAAATTGTGGTCATAGACAACGCCCTCTTCCCCGGCCTTCCGGCGGAGCCGCCGTCCGTCCTGAAAGTCATAAGGCGTCCACTCGACCCGCCTGACCTCGCCTGTTGGAATCAGCAACTCATCAACCGGCAAGTAGCGTTCGGCGGCAATCTCCAGTGAATGGTCGAGGATCGTATCGCTGCCATCCAGATTGAAGTAGCTGTGCTGGGTGAGGTTGACGGGTGTTGTCTTGTCCGTTGTAGCTGTGATCTTGACCCTGAGCGCACCGGATCCGGTCAGCGTGTAGCGCACAAGGGTTTCGACACGACCGGGATAACCCATGTCACCATCTTCGGAAATCAGCTTGAGCAGGACACTGGCCTTATCGCTCTGCTCCAGTTGCCAGACCCGTTTGGAAAACCCAAGTGTCCCGCCATGAAGGTGGTGGCGCCCGCCATTGTTGCGGTCGAGCTGATAGGTTGTGCCTTCGACAACAATCCTTCCATCCGCGATCCGGTTTGCACAACGGCCGGCAATCACACCGAAATAGGGTGAGTGATCCACATAACTCTCAAGATCTGCAAACCCCAAAACGACTGATTGCCCATCCACCTTCAGGTCCCGGATGATGGCGCCGAGCGTCAGGACAGACGCTTCCAGCATTCCTTTTTTCAAGGTGATCTCCTGAACGGGCGTGCCGTCAGGAAGGGTGCCGAATTCGCTGATCATGCATTCTCCCCACCAGAGCAAACGAAAACGAAAGAGGCGGCAGGATCATCTGCGGCCGGAAGATAAGTCGTCACTAGATTGTCTGATTGTACTCGCCGACTTCAGGGTTTTCCCTCAGCACGCCGTCGACTGCCCGGAACATTTCGTGCAGGCGTTCCTCGGAGACCGGGCTTTCGACAACGACCACAAGTTCCGGCTTGTTGGAGGATGCGCGCACAAGGCCCCAAGTGCCGTCTTCGCTGACAATGCGTATACCATTGACGGTGACGAGATCGGTGATCGGTTGACCGGCGACCGTTTCACCTTTTTGCCGCATGTCTTCAAACCGGGATATGACGCGCTGAACGACGTCATATTTTATTTCGTCGGCACATTTCGGCGACATCGTCGGTGAGCCCCAGGTTTTCGGAAGATCACGGCGCAGATCCGCCATGGTCTTGCCCGGGTTCCTGTCGAGCATGTCGAGAATTGCAATGGCTGAGACGAGCCCGTCGTCATAACCGCGGCCAATCGGCTTGTTGAAGAAGTAATGTCCGGATTTTTCAAATCCGACGATCGCGTCAAGGTCCCTGACACGACGCTTGATGTAGGAATGGCCGGTCTTGTAGTAGTCGGTCTTGGCGCCGTTCGCCCTGAGCACCGGGTCCGTGTTGAAAAGACCGGTCGATTTCACGTCGACGACAAACTGGCTGTCTGCGTGAAGCGCGGAGATGTCCCGCGCCAGCATGACACCGACCTTGTCCGCGAAGATCTCTTCACCCTCATTGTCGACAACACCACAGCGATCACCGTCACCATCGAATCCGAGACCGACCTCCGCACCGGTTTCCAGGACCTTGTCCCTGAGTGCATGCAGCATTTTCATGTCTTCGGGATTGGGATTGTAGCGCGGGAATGTGTGGTCGAGTTCGGCATCGAGCGGGATGATGTCCGCTCCGAGCGCTTCCAGGATCCTCGGCGCGAATGCCCCGGCGGTGCCGTTTCCGCAGGCCGCAACGACCTTGATCGGGCGCTTCAGTTTTGCGCGCTCGGTCAGGTCCTTGAAATAGAGTTCCGGAAAACCGTCCACGAACCGGTAGCTGCCACAACCTCTCGGGTCAAACTCCGCTTCCAGCACGATTTCCTTCAATCGCCCCATCTCGTCCGGACCAAAGGTTAGCGGACGGTCGATGCCCATCTTCACACCGGTCCAACCATTGTCATTGTGAGATGCGGTGATCATCGCAACGGCGGGAACGTCCAGGGCAAACTGTGCGAAATAAGCCATTGGCGACAGGGCGAGGCCGATATCGTGCACATTGACCCCGGCGGCCAGCAGACCATTGGTGACGGCCATCTTGATCGAAGCGGAATAGCCGCGGAAGTCGTGTCCAACGACGATGTCGGGTCGAACACCGCGTTCATGGATAAGCGTGCCGATCCCGATGCCAAGCGCCTGCATGCCCATGAGGTTGATTTCTTTTTCAAACAGCCAGCGGGCGTCGTACTCGCGAAAGCCGGTCGGCTTCACCATCGGCTGGGATTCATACTCGTAGGTATTGGGAACCAAGCTGGGGCGCGGTTTTGGAAACATCAGTGCCTCTCGAGTACCTGAGGGAGAACATGTGCTGGCGTGAAACGGCGTACGGACCTGTTACTGAACGAGTACAAGCGTGCCGCTGGATATGTCAAACCGCTTGAGCTGGCTTAGGGCGGACATTCCCAGGAGCGGTACGCGCAACCGGTCATCGCCCAGAACCATGGCTTCCACGTTCTGGAACCGGATCGCTCCAATCCGAACCCTGTCGATTACCGTCCTTGCCGCATAGACCGTTCCGTTCGCCGTGGACATGGGAATAGTGTAATCGGATGCCGCAACAAAGATGCCTGCGTCCTCGGCAATCGATTCCGGCAACACCGTGACCGTTGCACCCGTATCGACAAGCATGTCCATGGCACGGCCGTTGACATAGGCATCGGCAACATAATGACCGCTGCGATCGACCGAAATGCGATGCATTCTCGGGCCTGAGCCGCGATCAGCTTCAGCCGTTTCGCGTGGTTCCTGGCGGGCTGAATCCAGGCGTGCCTCAACAAGGATCGGCACAACGGGTGCGATCCCGACAAGCAACAACAGGATGATGACATACCGCAACATGACGGAGCCCGCGTGGTTCGACTGGATCTCCGGCGTACCACAGTTTCCTTAGCGGCCTGTAAAGCCAATTCAGACGATTTGATCTGCCAGCCCGGCGATGTCTTTCTCTTGAGGTGCACTGGACTGCGCACCGGTTGCCAAGCAGGCAAGCGCGCCGGCTGCGACACCCTCTTTGAGCGCTCGTTCCAAGGGCTTGTCGGCATCAAGTGCAGCAGCGAGCGCACCGCAAAACGCATCGCCGGCACCAGTCGTATCGACTGCCTTGATGGCCGGTGACGTGTAGCCAAGTCTTTTGTCGCTCGTCCCCGCCAACACGCCATTCGCCCCGAGGGTCACCACAACGGTCCGGGTCGGTGATGCGAACCGTTCGACAAAGTCCTCCGGAGTGCCGGAAAGGCCCGCGCTTCCGGCAATTGCCGCAGCTTCGCTTTCATTGACAACCAGCGTGTTAACCTGTTCGAGACATTCAAGAACGGATTCATCTGGAACGGGCGCCACGTTCCAGAAAACGCGGGTGCCCGCCCGGCTTGCCCGATCGATCGCGGAACAGACCTCAGCGAACGGAATTTCGCCCTGGAGCACCAGCGTGTCACCGTCATCGAGGCAGCCACTCAGCCAATCCGCTTCCACGCGGGCATTTGCACCATTGGCAACAATGATCTGGTTTTCTCCGGCCGCGTCGATGCCGATAAAGGCCAGCCCCGAAGCGCCCGGCAGGGTCCGGACGCCCGACAGATCGACCCCGGCCTCGCGCATGTTGGCAAGCGCCAACTCTCCAAAGGCATCCTGACCGACGGCGCCGATCATCCTGACGCTTGCGCCCGCGCGTCTTGCCGCAAGGGCTTGGTTCGCCCCCTTGCCACCCGGGAAAGTCTGATGGTCGGGACCACTGACGGTTTCACCCGCCGTGGGCAACCGCAGAACCGAGACGACGAGATCAAGATTGATGGAGCCGAAGACCGTGATCATGATGCTGTGTCGGCGTTACTTTGTGCCGTACATCCGATCGCCGGCATCGCCGAGGCCAGGCACGATATAGCCTTTTTCGTTCAGCTTCTCGTCAATTGCCGCCGTATAGATCGGAACATCGGGATGCATTTCGTTGAATTTTGCAACGCCTTCCGGAGCTGCAAGAAGGCAAAGGAACCGAACATTGTTGGCGCCGCGTTCCTTGAGCTTCTGAACGGCTGCGATGGCAGAGTTTGCCGTCGCCAGCATCGGATCGACGACAATGACGAGACGTTCGTTCAAGTCTTCCGGTGCCTTGAAGTAATATTCGACCGGCTGAAGCGTTTCCGGGTCCCGATAAAGGCCGATATGCGCAACGCGCGCAGACGGAACGAGCTCCAGCATGCCTTCCAGCAAGCCGTTTCCTGCGCGCAAGACCGAAGCGAAGACAAGTTTCTTGCCGGCCAGGGTTGGCGCCTGCATTTCCGCAAGCGGCGTTTCGATGGTCTGTCGAACCAGTGGCAGATCGCGGGTGACCTCATAGCACAGCAGCGTGGAGATCTCGCGCAGCAAACGCCGGAAGCCCTGGGTCGATGTGCCCTTGTTACGCATAATGGTGAGTTTGTGCTGGACCAGCGGATGGCTGATGACATTGGCTCCGGACATGGAAGCAGACCTTTCGTAACTCATTGCAGCCATTTGCAAACTCAAGCGATTGATGTCAAATGGCTTTCTGGCTTTGTTATTGCTTTTAACAGCCGCCTGTGACGGCCGGCTGCAGCCCCGTTGGTGATGACTTAGGCGGGTATCGGATCGCGGTTTGAACAGCTACCCCATTTAAGTGTTCTTACCTTGGTAGCACGAGGAAAGAAAATACTAAAAGCAGCGAAAGGCACTCGGCACCTAAGCTGTGAAAAAGCGCAAGCATCCATGCAGCACAAACAACCCGGTCACTCGAGCGGCTAGAGGGCGCGACTTAGCCGCCAACCCCCAAAGCACGTGTTCGACCCACCGTTACGGCGTGTGGCTGTCGTGAATGGTGCCTTGCCTGAATGGTGTGTACCGCATTCGTCGTGCGCCTTACGGGTGACAGCGACGTAACCGTCTGCGCGGGCATCTTTCTTCTTCTTTCCATCACCCTGGCTACGATCCACTCGCCAAGGCCCCAATTTATGAGGAATGTCGCAACGATTGTGATGGAGTACTGGATCTTTATGGCCTCGAAACTCCATTCGGCCGAACCGGCAAGCGCACCAGACCCCAGCAAAAGGCGTGCGGTCACGACCATCGCAAGATACGAATAGCTGCGAATGCTCCAGGCAATGTGCCGCTCCAGATCACCGGACATGATGGTGTGAACAGCAATAAGAGTTGCAAGGCACCAAGCGGCCGCTCCGGCCGTATAGGCAATGCTGGTCAACAGCATGTCATGGTAGAGACTCCATGCAAGCGGGACCGCCGTCGTCGACGCGATGAGGGACGAAACGACATAAGACTTTCCAAGCATTGCGTGCCAGCGTGATTTGCCGCCGCGCAGGATCAGAAGGAACTGGACAGCGCCACTGACCATGGCAACAGTTCCAGCAATACCGTGCACGAAGAAGGGCAGTTTCGGATGCGCCGCGGCCATCTTGAGGAACATGGACGTTCCGTAGACCAGGGGAAAAGACTCCTGAACTTGCGCACCCAACTGCCATGCGACGTAAAAGACCATTTTCCAGGTTATGAAGGCTGCGAAAACCAGGCAGAAGAGCAGCAACAAGACGGCACTGACCTGCAACACCTTTTGCCGATACGGCACGTTTTGCAATATGGCTGAACAGTTTTTGGCAAAGCCGACAGGTGCTGGTCGCATCAGAATGTCCTCGACGGTTTTCAACGCGGCAAGCAATTTGCCGCCCCCAAGGTCAATCTGTGCGGAAAGGGGTCCGTTTCCCTGTGACGCAAGACACTCCAAAACCACCGGAATTCCGACGCAGCGCTTTACAAAGAAAAATCAAGCCTGAAGCAGGAAGCATCGCGAGACGGCATTTCAACGTGTTGGCTGGACAATCAGGACAACAGGCGTTCTTTGAACCCTGCCGCAAGAAGCTCAAGGCCAACTTGATAAGGCGTGCAAGCAGTTTCCAGCCGAAACGTCTTGCTGCATAGGGTTTAGGGGTGGTGACACACACCCGTTTCGACGGGCGTTTCGTTGCTTTCAGCGGGAGGACGACCGTTACTCGTCATCTCCGGGACCTACGCCCCGAACGGCAACCAAAAAACAGCCCCGGGGTTGAGAAATCGACCGAGTTTGTCCGTACCGGGCGACGATTGCTGCAGGACGTGATTGCCCGCGCGGCTCGTGCCGCCTTCCAGAATGCAAGTCAGCGGCAATTGTTCGGCAGTGACGTCCAGCTCGCTGCGCAAGAGATCGGCGAGCTTGTCCGTGAGGGCCATGGTTATCGCACGTATCTCAATCATCCTGTCGCGCACGCTTTCTTCCGTCGGCGCTTCGGGCCCGTCCTTGATCTTGAGGACACCGGTTTTGACGAAAACGGCGGCGTGCGTGTCATCGGCCGGAACCGCCAGCAGGTTCAGGTCCTCGACTTCGAGGCCCGCCCAGGCAAACGGTTCCACCAGGGAATAGACCATATCCTGAGCGGCCAGGTGAAATGGAAAGACAGTGGCCTCGGAACTTCCGGTGCCACCTGAATGCCGGAAGCTGTCTCCCAGCGAAATGTCACCTGCTTCGGCGCCCCCGAGCCACACCGGCGCCAGCGCTTCCAACAGCCGGTCCATCAGCTTTAGCGCACTGACAGCTCCGCCGCCTTCCCTTGCCAAACGCACCATGAGAAGACCGGGACGGGTGAAATACCCTTCCGAAAAGAAGTCGGAGCGCAGAGCAAGCGCTTCACCGAGCCGTTTGAGATGCTGCTGCAAAGCTTCCAGCAGGTCCGTGTCATCCTGCAGGTCCCATTGGAGCCCGAAAGCGAGCTCATCCTTTTCCATACGGATCAGCGTCTCCGCGTCAACCCGATAGGGGTCGGTCATCTCGCTTGAAAAGGACCCCGACGCAAACATGTGAAACGCCGCCAGTGCCGATGCCTGCTTGCCCGAAACACGGGTTTCGGTCATCCGGTCCTCATAGTGCCAGCCAACCGGATGCATCGTTTTCATGTAAGCGCTGAGAACGGCCAGATCGGCGGCGGACGTCAACATCTGTTCCGCGCCCTCAAAGGATCGCGCACTTGCGAGCGCTGCCCATCTGTCAATGCCGCCGGCTTCAAAGTCCCGCCAGACACCGTAAGGCGGAATGTGAAACTCCGGATAATTTTCCTTGGTGGTTTCAAGTACCATCAGCAACGCATCGCTGAGCTTTGATAAGTCCACCTCGACATGCTTCAAACCGGAGTCCGTGGCGATGCCCAGCAGATCATGCGCGCGGCGCCGTACTTCCTGGGGTTTGAAAAGATCCAGGTTCGGGTTTGACGTGTCCATGGCGTCCCGGCTCCGTTACGTGTTGCCGACTTGTGGTTTCGCGCTGTCCAACCTTACCAGCAAACGCGTTTTCGTCGCGTCGTCGCAGAAGGCCGCCTCGATCGCAGTCTTCGTGACGTCCATCTGTTCCTCAAAGCCCCACCCGAACGTTTCGGCAACAGAGGTATATTCCTTGCCGAGCGTCGTTCCGAAGAACGGCGGATCGTCGGAGTTCAGCGTGATCTTGATCCCTTCCTTGCGCAGAATATTCACCGGGTGAAAGCGCAGATGGGAATAGACGCCAAGCGCAATGTTGGAGCCGGGGCAGACTTCAAGAACAACATCCTCGTCGACAAGCCGCTTGACGAGCTCCTTGTCCTCAATTGCGCGGACACCGTGACCGATGCGCTTCACGCGAAGGAATTCAATGGCGGCGATCACGCTATCCGGTCCGCCGAACTCTCCCGCATGCGCCGTAATCCCGAGCCCCGCCTCGGCAGCCATGCGGAACGCACGCGCAAAGTTGGCCGGATGCCCGGAACGCTCGTCGCCTGCAAGGCCGAAACCTGAGACCAGTGGATGCGGGTTTGCAACAACCTCCCGGACGACGCGTTCGACGGACGCCGACCCGAAGTGGCGGACGCCGATCGCGATCATCCGTCCCTCGATTGCCGTGTCGGTCTTGGCCCGCTCGATCCCCGCAGCAAGGCCTTCGACATAAGACTTGTAGGACAAGCCGGCGGCCTGGGCGTGATCTGGCGAGATGGTTATTTCGCCGTAGATCGCACCTTCCGCCGCAAGCATTCTGAAATAGGTTTCCGCCAGGAGGGCGTAGTCGGCCTGCGTCTTGAAGACGGAGCTGGCAACGTCATAGGCTTTCAGGAAACTGGTGAAGTCGGACCAGATATACTTGCCCTTGGCGTCAATGACTTCCGAAACATCCACGCCATGCTGTTCCGCAAGACGTCTGACCAGGCTGGGCGGAGCGGCGCCTTCAATATGGCAATGCAATTCAGCCTTCGGTACGTTCAACGTTTCAGTCATTTCAGGCGTGACCTGCCTTTTTCGTAACTTGTGAGTTCGGGTTATAGAAAACTCGTGCCGTGCGGACCTTGCGCGATGCCGAGATGCTCTGCAACGCTTTCCCCAATGTCGGCGTAGGTTTTTCTTCCACCGACACCCCTGCCCGCGATACCGGGGCCCGTTGCAAGAACCGGGACGTTTTCCCTCGTGTGATCGGTTCCCTTCCAAGTCGGATCGCAGCCGTGATCGGCGGTCAGCACCAGCAAGTCGCCATCACGCATCTTGCCGATCATTTCCGGCAAACGCTTATCGAAATGCTCAAGTGCGGCTGCATATCCGGGAACATCGCGACGATGCCCATAAAGGGAGTCGAAATCGATGAAATTGGAAAACACGAGGTCGCCGTCGTCAGCCATATCCATGGCTTCGAGGGTCTTGTCGAAGAGCTGGTCGTTGCCGGCCCCTTTCAGGACTTTCGCAACACCCTGATGGGCAAAGATGTCCGAGATTTTCCCGACGCCGATGACCGTGCGACCGGCTTCGGTCAGCCGGTCCAGCAAGGTCGGTTCCGGAGGCAGGACGGAATAATCGCGCCGGTTTGCCGTGCGCTGAAACGTCTGCGAGGTTTCGCCGGAGAACGGCCGGGCAATCACCCTCCCGATGTTGTAGGGATCGGCAAACTTCCGCGTGATCTCGCACAGTTCGTAGAGTTTCTCCAGACCGTAGTGGTCTTCATGCGCTGCAATCTGGATAACGGAGTCCGCGGAGGTGTAGAAAATCGGCTTGCCGGTTCTGACGTGCTCCTCGCCTAGCTCCTCGATGATCACCGTCCCGGATGCATGCTTGTCGCCAAGTATGCCGTCCAGACCGGCCTCGTCGCTGATCTTCGCGATGAGATCGGCAGGAAACGTCGGGATGGTTTCCGGAAAATATCCCCAGTCGAACCGCACAGGAACGCCGGCGATTTCCCAGTGACCGGACGGCGTATCCTTGCCGTTCGACACTTCCGCTGCAAACCCCCACAAGCCTTCGGGGTCGCCACCGAACTCAAGCCCCGGAATGTCATTGCCGGTGGACAGGCGCCCCGCTGCACCAAGGCCCAACCGATCCATGTTGGGGACCGTCAAGGGACCACTGCGCAGCCCCTCCCGGTCGCCGTCGCACGCGGCGCAGCGCTCGGCGATATGTCCCAGGGTGTCGGACCCGGCGTCGCCGAACGCCCCGGCGTCAGCCGCACCGCCAATGCCGAAACTGTCCAGCACGCACAGGAATGCTCGCGACATGGGTGTCTCCTCAATTCTGTTTTTTGCCGGCCCCAAGGACCGGAGTGTTGCCGATGCGTTCGATCACGCAGCAATATGATCCACGACGCTCGGGTTGTCGGGAACGTCGATTGCGTCCCCGACCGTATAGGCATTTCGAACGGCAATAGCCGCCGCTTCCGCTTCCGCTTCAGAGCGCGCGTGAACGATCGCAAGCGGCGCGTCCGCGTCGACGGAGTTTCCGATGCCGGCAAGGTCGGTCAGGCCTACGGACGGATCGATCACGTCGGCAGCCGCCCGCCGTCCGCCACCGAGAGCAACCACGGCAACGCCAACGGCACGTGCGTCGACGGCGGTAACCGTACCCTCTTCGTCCGCGTAAACGGGTGCCTGCACCGGCGCCTTGGCGAGATAGAGCTCACTCTTTTCCATGAAGTCGACGGGACCACCGAGCGCGTGCACCATCTGACCGAACTTTTCGGCGGCTTCGCCGCTGTCGAAAGCTTCGCGCATCATGTTCGCACCCACGTCGGCCGTCGGCGCGATGCCACCGGACGCGAGCAACTCACCACCCTGGGCGACTGTCACGTCCCAAAGCCGGTTATCGACAGCCGTACCTTTCAGGAAGTCGACGGCGTTTTGCATTTCGACGGCGTTACCGGCGGCAGACGCCAGCGGTTCGTTCATGTCGGTAAGAAGCGCGGTTGTCTTCAGACCAGCGCCGTTGGCGACCAGAACCAAGCTTTCAGCGAGCGCTCTTGCTTCCTCGAGCGAGGCCATGAAGGCACCCGTTCCCCATTTGACGTCGAGCACCAGTCCCTGAAGGCCTGCTGCGAGCTTCTTTGACAGGATCGAGGCCGTGATCAGATCGATGCTCTCCACCGTCGCGGTGACGTCTCGAATGGCGTAAAAACGCTTGTCCGCCGGAGCCAGATTACCGGTCTGGCCAATGACCGCGCAGCCGATATCGCGCACCACTTTCTTGAACAGAAGATTGTCCGGCTGGGTCTGGTAACCCGGAATGCTGTCGAACTTGTCGAGCGTGCCGCCGGTATGCCCCAGTCCCCGGCCGGAGATCATCGGAACGGCCGCGCCACAGGCGGCAAGCGCCGGAGCAAGCATGAGCGAGACATTGTCACCCACACCGCCGGTGGAGTGCTTGTCGAGGATCGGAGCATCGACCTCCATCCAGTCCATCACGTCGCCGCTGTCGCGCATGGCGAGCGTCAACGCCACGCGCTCCTCAACGCTCAAGCCCTTGAAGAAAACGGCCATGGCGAGCGCGGAGACCTGCCCTTCGGTGACCGAACCGTCGGCGAGCCCCTTGACGAAGAAGGCTATTTCTTCCGCGTCGAGCGTGCCCCCGTCGCGTTTCTTGCGAATTAGTTCCTGCGGCAGCATGTTTATCGATCCTTTTTGCGCCGTTAGTAGCCCTGGCCGGTGGCCGCGTCCCTGCCTTCGATCGTTGCGATCAAGGCATCCAGCAGACCGCTGGCGCCGAACCGGAAGGTGGAGGCAGACGCCCAATTGTGACCCATGATCCGGTCGGCGAGCGCAAGGTAAGATTCCGCATCCTCGCTTGTCCTGATACCGCCGGCAGGCTTGAAGCCGATCACGCGCTCCGCATTGTCGCGACGCGCTTCTTCGATCGCGGTCAACATGATTTCCGCAGCTTCGAGTGTCGCGTTGACGACAACCTTGCCTGTTGAAGTCTTGATGAAATCGGCGCCCGCTGCGATGGCCACATTGGAGGCAGCGTGGATGAGAAGCGGATCCTTGATCTCACCGGTCTCGAGGATCACCTTCAGGATGGCCGGCTCCGGAACAGCCGCCTTGACCCGAATGATCTGTTCCTCCGCAAACCCCTTCCGGCCGGAAGCGAATGCTTTGTAGGCCATGACAAGGTCGATTTCGTCGGCACCATCGGCAATTGCTTGCCGGGTCTCGGCAACAACCGCTTCCGTGTCTTCACCGCCCTCGGGGAAATTGACCACGGTCGCAACCTTGACGCCCGTGCCGGTCAGTTCCTTCGCAGCCTGTGCCACAAAACGCGGCCAGACACATACGGCGGCAACAGAGCCGTGGTCGGTAACGGTGCGCCCGGTCAGCGCAGTAATGTCGTCCGGTGTGCAGTCGTCGTTCAGGTTGGTCAGATCGACCAGGCCCAAGGCGCGTTTAGCGTTTTCAATCACATCACTCATCAGCCGACCTCCTTCACAAAAGACCGTACCAGTTCTTTCATGCGTTCCATGCCCTTCAGCGCGACGGCTTTGGTTTCGTCATGAGACAGGGCGTGTGTCTGCATACCTGCGCCGTAGTTGGTGATGATCGACATGGCCGCGACCTTCATGCCAAGGAACCTGGCGATAATAACCTCCGGCACTGTGGACATGCCGACAGCGTCGGCGCCGAGCATCTTGGCCAGGCAGATCTCAGCCGGTGTCTCGAAGGACGGTCCGGAGAACCACATATAGACGCCTTCAGCGATCGGATCGCCGGTTTCGGCGGCCACTTTCTTCATGGCATCGCGCAAGCCTGCATCATATGCGGCGCTGAGATCCAGAAACCGCTTCTCGTCCTCTTCGCCGATCAGCGGGTTCTTGCCAGACCAGTTGATGTGATCGGAAATCAGCATCGGCGATCCGGGCGCGACTTCCTCTCTCAGGGACCCGGCGGCATTGGTTGCCAACAGAATTTCGCAGCCAAGCTCTTTCAGGGTTTCGACCGGTGTGCGCATTACGGTCGGATCGCCCGACTCATAATAGTGTGCGCGCCCGGACAGGATCACGACCGGCACACCTGCCAGCGTCCCGGCGACAAGTTCACTGGAGTGGGACGTCACCGTCGAGACCGGGAATTCGGTCAGGTGACCGTATGGGATGCGAACGGCATCTTCGACCTCTTCAGCCAGGGCGCCCAGCCCGGACCCGAGGATCATGCCAATTTTGTAGGAACCCTGACGGGCAGCACGGACAATGTCCGCGCATTCACGGCCGTAACCACTCATTGAGGGTCAGTCCTTCTTGTCTTTTGTTTGGTCTTCAAGTTCAAATGCGGCAGGCAGCAGCTCCTCCAGCGTGAAGCTCCGCTTGATGCCGTTCAGGTCTGCAACATGTACTACCAGATTGTCGGTGCCGAATTCGGCAAAACGCTGGCGGCAAACACCACACGGCGTGCACAGTGCCGCATCTCCCACCACAACGGCTTCCTCAATTTCGCGGTAGCCGGCCGCAATCATTGCGCTAACTGCACCGCCCTCAGCGCAAACGCTGACCGGATAGGACGCGTTTTCGACATTGCAGCCTGTAAACACCGTCCCGTCCGGAGTGCGGAATGCAGCTCCGACCTGAAATTTCGAGTAAGGCGCGTAGGCCTTTTCGCGCACCGCTTTGGCAGCATCGAAGAGAGCATCCAAGTCGCTCATGAGCGTTCCTTCAGATACGGGATACCGGCGGCTTTCGGCGGAATTGCCTTGCCGATGAACCCGGCCAGCAGGATTACGGTCAGAACGTAAGGCAGCGCCTGGAAGAACTGAACCGGAATCTCGCCGACGCCCGGGAGTTCCTGGCCCTGCATACGGATGGCAACGGCATCAAGGAAACCGAAGAGTAGGCACGTCAGCATGGCACTCGCCGGCCGCCACTTTGCGAAGATCAGAGCCGCGAGCGCGATGAAACCCTTACCCGCCGTCATGTTGACACCGAAGCCGGCTCCCTGGGCGATCGAAAGATACGCGCCGGCAAATCCACACAGGATACCGCAGGCAATCACGGCACGATAGCGCAACCAGGTTACCGAGATGCCCGCCGTATCGACCGCCGCCGGGTTTTCGCCCACGGCACGCAGGCGCAGTCCGAAACGCGTTCTAAAGAGGATCCACCAGGTTAGCGGGACCGCTAGGAAGGCCGCGTAAACAAGGATGTTGTGGCTTGAAAACAGCTCGGCATAAATCGGACCGATGATCGGGATCTCCCGGATCTGCTCGGCAAACGGCCAGACGATGTCCCCAAAGCGGCCTCCTTCCGGCAGTGCGGGCGTCCGGCCACCCTGCCGGAACCAGGTCTGGCCGAGAAGCGCCGTCAGACCGGCGGCCAGGAAATTGATTGCCACGCCGGAAACGATCTGGTTGCCCCTGTTGGAAATCGAGGCAAAGCCGTGCAGCAGCCCGAGCGACACTGAAACAGCAATGCCCGCGAGCAGGCCGAGCCAGGCATTGGCGGTGATATAGGCCACGGCCCCCGCGCCGAATGCGGCACCGAGCATCTTTCCTTCCAGACCGATGTCGACAACACCGGAACGCTCCGAATAAAGACCGGCGAGACACGCCAGCAGGAGGGGCGTTGACAGGCGAACGGTGGAATCGAGGATCAGGATAAAATCTTCGAACATGATTACGCCTCCTTCGCCTTAAGGGCCGGTGTGAACAGCCGGATAATTGCGGGTCGGAACATATACTCAAGGGCACCGGCAAAGAGGATCACCAGACCCTGAATGACGATGATCATGTCACGCGTGATGTTCGGCATTTCGAAAGAAAGTTCTGCACCGCCCTGGTAGAGCATCCCGAACAGGATGGCCGCCAGAATGATGCCGACCGGATGCGCTCGGCCCATGAGCGCAACGGCGATGCCGACAAAGCCGTAGCCGGTCACAAAATCGATGAGCAGCCGGTGCTGGGACCCCATGATCTCGTTGATTGCCATCATGCCGGCGAGACCGCCGGAGATCAGCATCGTGATGACAATCGTGCGGACCGGAGAAATGCCTGCATAGACTGCGGCGGTCGCATTTGCGCCGAAGGAGCGGATTTCATAACCGAGCTTGGTTCGCCAGATCAGCAGCCAGACCAGAAGACAGGCGGCCAGCGCAACGAACAGCGACAGGTTGACGGGGGCATAGCCAAAGCCGAAGGAGGGAAACAGATCATTGAGGAACGGCAAACGGCCGCCATCTTCAAATGTGCGCGTTTCCGGCTGCATGGAGCCTTCTTCCTTCAACAGCCCGTTGAGCAGGTACACCATCAGCGAAGAGGCGATGAAGTTGAACATGATGGTCGTGATGACCACGTGGCTGCCCCGGGTTGCCTGCAGCCAGGCCGGAATGAACGCCCAGGCAGCGCCCATTGCGGCCGACCCGACAATCGCAAAGGGCAGCGTCAGATACCAGGGGACGATGCCGTCCAGAGCCAGACACGCCATCGCGACGCCCAGGCCGCCGATATAGGCCTGCCCTTCGCCGCCGATGTTGAACAGTCCGGCGTGAAAGGCGACGGCGACCGCAAGCCCGGTGAAGATGAAGTTGGTTGCATAAAACAGCGTGAAACCGATGCCTTCGCCGTAACCGAGCGATCCCCAGACCAGGATCTGGACGGCCTCGAGCGGATTTTCGCCGATCAGGATCACAACAAGACCGGAGACGAGAAACGCGGCGGCAAGGTTCAGGAAGGGGATCAGACCCAGGTCGACCCAACGCGGCAACTGACCAGCGGTCATTGGACACCTCCTTCAAGTGACTTGCTGTTGGTGTCGACACCCGCCATCAGAAGGCCGAGATCACCTTCCTCGGCATTCGCGCCGCGCTCGCCGACAATCCTGCCGTCGAACATGACCAGCACTCGGTCTGAAAGCGCCCGGATTTCATCGAGTTCCACGGACACAAGCAGGATGCCCTTGCCGGCATCGCGCATTTCCACGAGACGGCGGTGAATAAATTCGATGGCGCCGATGTCGACGCCCCTTGTCGGTTGACCGACCAGAAGAACTTCCGGGTCCCGCTCGATTTCGCGGGCAAGCACGATTTTCTGCTGATTTCCACCGGAGAAGTTTGCCGTCTTGAGCATGGGGTTCGGCGGCCGGATATCGTATTTTTCGATTTCATCGACCGCGTTCTTCTTGATAACCGAGAGGTCCATCAGAAGGCCCTTCGAATAGGCCGGATCGCGATGGTAGCCGAGAATGGAATTCTCGTATTCGGTAAAGCTGTTGATCAGTCCCATGCGGTGCCGGTCTTCCGGCACGTGGCCCATGCTCTTGTCACGCATGTCGGCGGCATCAAGTGTGCTGGTGCCCAGATCGATGGTTTCACCGTTGATTTTGAGAACACCTGTCGTGGCGCTGCGAATGCCCGCAAGAGTTTCAAGCAGTTCGGACTGCCCATTGCCCGAGACGCCGGCAATGCCGACGATCTCACCGGCCCGGACCTCGAAGGAAACATCCTTGACCACCTGGACGCCACGGCTGTCGGTCACGGTCAGGTTGGAAACCTCCATGACAGGTGCCTGCGGTTCTGCCGGTTTCTTGTCGACCCGCAACAGGACAGAGCGTCCGACCATGAGTTCGGCGAGCTGTTCCATGGACGTATGTTCCGTCTCAACCGTCGCGACCATCTCGCCGCGCCTCATGACCGAAACCGTGTCGGTGATCGCCATGATCTCCCGCAGCTTGTGCGTGATCAACAGGACCGTTTTGCCCTCGTTCTTGAGAACTTCAAGGATCTTGAACAGGTGATCCGCCTCAGCGGGTGTCAGAACGCCCGTCGGCTCGTCCAGAATGAGGATTTCGGCGCTCCGGTAGAGCGCTTTCAGGATTTCCACGCGCTGTTGAAGTCCGACTGGTAGATCTTCGATCAGGGCGTCCGGATCGACCCGAAGCTCATACTCGTCTTCCAGCCGCTTCAACTCCGAGCGCGCCCGGGTGAGGCCTCCGGCAAGCAGCTGGCTGTCTTCTGCGCCCAGAACGACATTTTCCAGTACCGAGAAATTGTCTACCAGCATGAAGTGCTGGTGAACCATGCCGATCCCCATTGCGATCGCTGCCTTGGAATCGGGGATCGTTACCTTCTGGCCGTCAACAAATATGTCGCCTTTGTCGGCCTGGTAGAACCCGTAAAGAATCGACATGAGCGTCGACTTGCCGGCACCGTTTTCTCCGATGATCCCGTGAATGGATCCTTTCTTCACGACAAGGTCAATATCCTTGTTGGCGTGAACCGGGCCGAAGCTCTTGTTGATCTTGCGCAGTTCGATTGCCGGTGTTTCGCTCATGCCTTCCCCCAGGCGTGACGGTTTTTCTTTGTCATTGTTGATTGCCCCCTGCCGCAACCGGTTTTTCAATAAGGACACGCGCCTTCGGTAACGACATCATGAACCTTGATGGTGCCATCAGAAATTCGTTCGACAGCCGTATCCGCCGCCGATTTCATCTCGTCCGATATGAGCGAGGCGTTGTTTTCGTCGAGCACCCAGTCCATGCCGCCTTCCGCAAGGCCGAGCACCTGGATGCCTGGCTTGAACGTGCCGTTTGCCGCTGACTGGAAACTGTCATAGACCGCATTGTCGACGCGCTTGCGGATGGATGTCAGGACCTTGCCGGGATGCAGACCGTTCTGATTGCTGTCGGTTCCGATGCCCAGCACATCAGAATCTGCGGCCGCCTGCAGAACCCCGAGGCCGGTTCCACCGGCCGCCTGGATGATTACGTCAGCGCCGCGCTGGATCTGCCCGATGGCCAATTCGCCGCCCCGAACCGGGTCAGTGAAGGCGGCGGGGGTGTCCCCGGTCATGTTGAAGAGGACCGTTATGTCCGGATTGACCGCAAGCGCTCCTTGCTTGTAGCCGCACAGGAAACGCCGGATGATCGGAATGTCCATGCCGCCGACAAAACCGATGGTGCCGCTTTCGGTCGCCATGGCCGCCAGGAGACCGGCGATATAGGCACCTTCCTGTTCCTTGAACACGTAGGAGCGCACATTCGGCTGATCGACGACCATGTCGACAATGGCAAAGTCAGTCTCGGGAAATGTGGGCGCAACCTGTCCCAGAGCGTTGGCCTGGTTGAAACCGATGGCAACGATCGGCTCGGCACCACGGCTCGCGTAATTGCGAAGCGCCTGAAGGCTTTGCGAATCCCGGTCCAACTCGAACTCTCTCACGGCCGTTCCGGATTTCTCCGCAAACCGTTTCACGCCGTTATAGGCGCTTTCGTTGAACGAACCGTCGAACTTGCCGCCAACGGAATAGACGATCGCGGGATCGGCAAGAGCAGCCGACGCGGCGAACACGGCAGCGTAGACCGCGGAAAAAACACACGATTTGAAGCGGAACATCCGATCCCCCAGCAGCAGGATTGGGCGGCAGGCTGATTTCAGAAGGAGGCCTCCGCACCGGAGTGCGGAGGCCGAAAGGAGATTGCCTTAGTTCGGGCAGGACTCGTCGGACATGTAGTCGTGAACGACGATTTCACCGGAGATGATCTTCTGGGAAGCCTCTTCCACGGCTGCCTTCATCTCGTCGTTGACGAGTTCGGCATTGTTATCGTCAAGCGCCCAATCGACGCCGCCTTCCTTGAGACCGAGAACCTCGAAGCCGGACGACCAGTTGTCGTTTTCAGAGTCTTCGAATGCCTGGTAAACGGCAATGTCAACGCGCTTCAGCATGGATGTCAGGACGGAGCCCGGGTGCAGGCCGTTCTGGTTGCTGTCGACGCCGATGCCCAGCTTGCCGGCATCTGCGGCCGCCTGGAGCACACCAATGCCCGTGCCGCCGGCTGCGTGATAGACAACGTCAGCACCGCGGTCGAACTGGGATTTGGCAAGCTCACCACCCTTGACCGGATCGTTCCAAGCCGCACCGGTGGTGCCGGTCATGTTTTCGAAGATTTCAGCGTCCGGATTGGCCGCAACGACGCCCTGCTTGTAGCCGCAGGCAAACTTGCTGATGAGCGGGATATCCATGCCGCCGACAAAACCGACCTTGCCGGTTTCCGATGCCATCGCAGCCAGCAAGCCGACGATGTAGGAGCCTTCATGCTCCTTGAAGAGGATGGAACGGACGTTCGGCAGATCGACGACCATGTCGACGATGGCAAACTGGGTGTCCGGAAACTCGGCGGCGACTTTTTCAACGGCGTTGGCCTGGGAAAAGCCGATTGCAACGATCGGGTTCATGCCACGCTTTGCAAAGTTACGCAGCGCCTGTTCGCGCTGGCTGTCGTTCTGGATTTCGAAGTCACGATACTCGATGCCGTAGTCCTGCTTGAATTTCTCGGCGCCGGTATATGCGGCTTCGTTAAACGACTTGTCGAAACGGCCGCCCAGATCGTAGAGCACGGCCGGCTTGCTGTCAGCGGCTGCGCTCACAACAGTGAAGGCCAATCCGGCAAGCGCCGTGCCGATGGTTAGAAACTTTTTCACGTTTATGTCCTCCGACATGCGGGGGCCCGTCTTCACTGACCGGCCCGTTTCCCCTCGAGACCCAGCCGCCTCATGCGGACTGTGCCAGCTGCAATCCGACCCGGGAACTCAGAGCCCTCGCAAGGGTCTCGTCCGCCACCAGATCGGTAATGACACCGGTGCGCAGCGCAGCAAGCGTGGCATCCACCTTGCTTTCTCCACCCACCAGCGCAATCACGCGGCGCCCGCGCACTTCGTCGAAGTGCAGTCCGACGGCACAGTCGCCGAGCGGATTGGGAGCCAGTTTTCCTTCTATCGTCAAAAAGCGGCCCATCAAATCACAGACCGCCCCGCAAGACATCAGTTCTTCCTGTTCCTGCTTTGAAATCATGCCACGCTGCACCAGGTGGCCCTCGTTCTCGACCGACCCGAGACCGATCAGAAAGGCGTCGGACTGGCGCGCGCGCGCCATCAGGTCCTGCACGCTGCGCTGCGTCAGGAACATCGCCTTTTCATCAGGACTTTCCGCAAAATATGGAACGGGCAGGTAATATCCGATCCCGCCTGTCCGTTCCTGCATTTTTTGAACGATGTCATACGGGTTTGCGGCCAGCGTGCGGGTGAGCGAGCCGCAGATTGACATGATTTCCAGATCGGACCGCGCCGTTTTCGGCAAGGCTTCGACTGCGGCGGTCATTGTCCGGCCCATGCCGACCCCAAGCCGTGTAACGCTCGTGCCCGTCAAAAGCCCGGTCAGGAACTGCGACGCCGAGACGGCGATTGCTCGCAGCGCACCTTCATCATCTCCGCCGCCAAGGTCCGGCGCGATGATGCAATTGGTCAGGTTGAAGTGGCGGGAAAGTTCTTTTTCGAGCTGCAGGCATTCCATCGGCCTGCCGTCAACCTGAAACTTCACGTAACCGGCCTTCTGGGCATGGGCGATGAGGCGGTGCACCTTGGCCGGCGACACACCCAGCTGCGAAGCGATCTCACCCTGCGTCCGGCCGCCGACAAACGACAGCCAGGCCGCCCGGATGGCCATATATGATGTCCAATCGTCTTCGCGCGCCTGCATTCGCGTCGACACCTTCCCTCGGGCCGGCCAGAAGACGTGCCGCACCCCGCCAACGATACGCGGCTCCGTTAAGGAGCTCATTTCTGCCGACGCCTTCAATTGCAAAATGCGCCGAAAAATTCTTCACTATGTGAGAATTTCTTCAGATCATGACCAGCCTGAGCGCGCCAGTCAACAAAAAAAACTCCCGAATTTTGGGCATTTTGCTGCTTTCCTGGGCAATCGACCCTGAATTCGACGGGTGATCGGCACGGCAAATTTTGCCGCCTGGTGTCAGAAACGTGACTGTGCTGGGCAATTTTTGCCTAGCAATCCGGCAATTAATTCCTATCTGTGGAATATACGCACTCCGTGCACATTTGATTTTGCCAGATAAATTGATTTCGGCTACTTTTGGCATGTAGCTTGCTAAGTAAATTATCAAACTAACCCAAGGCATTCGTATCGCCTAAGTGAAAATCACAAGGATCAAAAAAGACGAGTAACAGAACAACAAAATAAAAATGGGGAGACGTGGCAACAGGCCTGCCAGGCCGAAATTAGGAGAAACCTATGCGTCTCGACATAACGAAAAACTGTGCACTGACAGTTGCAAGACTACTGTCCTTTATCGGAGCGGCCATACTGCTCACCGCCCCCGCCACAGCCCGGGATTACCGTCCTGCGCTGCCTGCCTCTGCGCAATATTCCTACAATCCGGCCAATGAAGTGGACGTCGAACTCGTTCTGGCTGTCGACATTTCCCAATCCATGGATACCGAAGAACAGGAAGTTCAGCGTGCCGGCTATGTTTCGGCCCTGACCTCGCAGGAATTTCTTGATGCGATCCAGGTTGGCCCGATCGGCCGTGTCGCCCTGACCTATATGGAATGGGGCGGTGTCGACGAGCATTTCATCGTTGCGGAATGGATGGTCGTTCAGGATGCGGCTTCCGCATCTCATTTTGCCTCGAAAATCGCAGAAGCTCCCCTTCGGCAGGTTCAACGAACATCGATTGCGTCTGCCTTGCAGAAATCCGTTCAGCTCGTAGAGAACAACCAGTACATCGGACTGCGCCGCGTGATCGACATTTCCGGTGACGGACCGAACAATCAGGGCGGCTCGGTGACCGAGATGCGCGACCGGATGATTGCCTCGGGTGTGACCATCAACGGCCTTCCGCTGATGATGAAGTCGAACAAGAACACCTGGCAGGCCATGCTCAACCTCGACCACTACTACGAGGATTGCGTTATCGGTGGCCCTGGATCGTTTGCGATACCCGTCAGATCGAAGGAAGGATTCGCAGATGCGATCCGGATGAAGCTTGTATTGGAAATCGCGGGACTGCACCTCAACGACCACCGGCCCGTGATACAGCACGCCTCTGCGCGTGAGCCAGTGCGGTGTAATCTCTTCGACTGATCAAGCCGCGTTTTCTCCTTTTTTCCTGCCGTGTTCCAGACGGGAGCACGGCCTTTTTTGTCTTAAGCGACCCTTAGAACCTTACTGCAAATGACCCGGTTTTGCCGGTTTCGCCCTTGCCAAGTCACTTCACCCTTTGCGCTTCACACTCTTTGCGGCTAATACCAATCCGCCGCCCGTCGCATCGCAAAGAGGAACTGCAATGTCCGACACACCTACGCTCGCGCTTGTCGCCCATGACGCGAAAAAGGATGCCATGGTCGCGTTCGCTGAGCGTCACCGGGAGAAACTGGCTGCCTTCGATCTTGTCGGCACGGGAACGACCGGAGGACGCGTCAAGGAGGCCTGTCCGGAACTCTCCCTCACCCGGTTGAAGAGCGGCCCGCTCGGCGGCGACCAGCAACTGGGCGCCATGATCGCCGAAGGCAAACTGCAGGGCATGTTCTTCTTTGTCGACCCCCTGACACCCCTGCCGCACGATGTTGACGTCAAGGCGTTGATGCGTCTGGCGCTCGTCTATGACATTCCAATGGCACTAAACGAATCCACAGCGGATATCCTGCTGCGCTCCGCCCGCTTGCGCGGCCTCAAAACAACGTCCGACACGCCCGAGGTCGGCACGGCTGCATCATGAGTTTTTCCGAGCGATCAAAATCCTTTGCCTATCCCGTTCTTGTTGCCGACATTGGCGGAACCAATGCCCGGTTCGCTTTGGTCGATCACTCCGATGCGCTCACTCGAATGTGCGGCAAAACCGCGACCGCGGACCATCCCGACATTTCTTCCGCGATCCGCGAAGTTGTCTTCCCTGAGGCGGAAACGAAGCCCCGGACCGCCATTATCGCCGTTGCCGGTCCGGTGACAGGCAATGTCATCCCGCTTACGAACGCTGCCTGGGTGATCGAGCCGCTGGCAATGATTTCAGAGCTCGGGCTTGAGGAAGTCGTGGTGCTGAACGACTTCGAAGCCCAGGCCCTCGCACTGCCCGGTTACAGCGGTCTTGATGTCGAGCAGATCGGCCGTGGTGCCGTGCGCGCGGAAAGCGCAAAATTCGTCCTGGGTCCGGGCACCGGTCTTGGCGCAGCGGCAATGATCTATGCGGCCGGCACCTGGGTGCCCGTTCCTGGCGAAGGCGGTCATGTCGAACTCGGGCCGGTGACACCGGAGGAAGTCGAGATCTGGCCCCATATCGAGCGTGTCGGGGGCCGCATCGGCGCAGAACAAGTCTTGAGCGGAACTGGCATGCCTCGCCTCGCCCGTGCCGTGACCAAATGGATGAATGTCGAACGGCAATTCGACACGCCGGCGAGCATTACCCATGCAGCGGAAGACAATGACCCTGCAGCGGTCAAGACGCTCGAAGTCTTTGCGCGAAGTCTCGGGCGCGTCGCCGGTGATTTCGCGCTCACCGTTCTTGCGCGAGGCGGTGTCTATCTGACGGGCGGCATCACGCCTAGGATAACCCGCTTTCTGACCGATGGTGGTTTCAGAGCCGCTTTCGAGGCAAAAGCGCCACATCAGACGCTGATGGCAAAGATCCCGACTTTCATAGTACGCCACTCCAATCCGGCGCTTGAAGGTCTGGCCTCCTTTGCGCGCGCGCCCGGAGACTTTGCAGTCGACATGCATGGCCGCCAATGGACAGCAAAGCGCGCCAGCCTGCCGGACTGATGCGGCCGGCATGACCGCTTTCCGCACCTTTTCATCTCCGCTTCCCATCGACGGCGTGCTGCCTGACCTTCTCAGGACACTGGAAAGCAACACCAACGCTGTGCTCGTTGCAGAGCCCGGTGCCGGCAAGACCACCCGCGTGCCGCTTGCCCTTCTTGATGCCGATTGGCGGCAAGACGGCAAGATCCTTGTTCTCGAACCCCGCCGTCTCGCAGCGCGTGCAGCCGCAAGACGCATGGCCGGCGAACTCGGTGAAAAACCCGGAGAAACGGTGGGTTACCGGGTGCGCATGGAGACGAAAGTCAGTTCCAGAACGCGGATCGAAGTTGTAACGGAGGGGGTTTTCACCCGCCTCATCCTCGACGATCCCGAACTGACCGGCGTTGCGGCAATCCTCTTCGATGAGTTCCACGAACGCTCGCTCGACGGCGACCTCGGGTTGGCGCTCGCGCTGGAGGTGCAGTCAGCGCTTCGCGAAGACCTCCGCCTTCTGCCCATGTCGGCAACGCTGGATGCTGCCTCTATCTCCAGTCTGCTCGGCAATGCTCCGGTGCTGGAAAGCAAGGGCCGTAGTTTTCCGGTGGAGACAAAATATCTCGGCCGGGAGCCCAAGGACCGGATCGAGCCGCAGGTTGTTCGTGCGATCCAGCAGGCCCTGCGCGAAGAGACGGGATCGCTGCTGGTGTTCCTACCCGGACAAGGCGAAATCCGCCGCACGGCAGACCTCATCTCCGGCAAACTTCCGGCCCATTGCCAGGTAGCGCCGCTTTACGGCGGCCTCGACGCGAAGGCGCAGGACGCGGCAATCCGGCCGGTAGACAAGGGCACGCGCAAGATCGTTCTCGCCAGCGCAATCGCTCAGACCTCTCTGACCATCGAAGGCGTGCGTGTCGTTATTGATTGCGGACTTGCGCGCGTGCCGAGATATGAACCACAGACGGGCCTGACCCGTCTTGAAACCGTGCGTGTTTCGCGCGCTTCTGCTGACCAGCGCTGGGGCCGCGCAGGACGGACGGAGCCAGGTGTCTGCTACAGGCTTTGGGATGAAGCACAAACCGTGTCCCTTCCCGCTGCCGAAGCGCCGGAAATCCTGGAAGCCGATCTCACCGGCCTTGTCCTTGACCTTGCGGCCTGGGGCACGCTCGATCCGTCTGGCCTGGCCTTTTCCGATCCGCCCCCGCCAGCGGCCTGGAGCGAGGCAAAATCGCTTCTGGCCGACCTTCACGCGCTTGACCCAGCCGGTCATCTGACGCCTCAGGGAAAGGCACTTTCCAGCCTCCCGCTGCACCCCCGTCTTGCCCACATGGTGATCGAGGGCAGCGACCGTGGTCTTGGCGAGACGGCTTCACTGGTCGCGCTCCTTCTGTCAGAGCCGGGCCTCGGCGGACGTGATCCGGACCTGCGCCGCCGCCTTCAAAACCTTCGGAGCGACAAGAGCCAGCGTGCCCGGGACGGCCGTGCCCTTGCATCGCGATGGTTGAAGCTCGCCGGCGGTAATTCTGACGCAATCGACATTGAAAGCGCAGGCCTTCTATTGGCGCTTGCCTATCCGGACCGGGTCGCCCAGGCGCGCGGTCAGACCGGCCGGTTCCGGCTTGCCAATGGAAGAGGCGCTGAACTGGAGCGCGAGCACGGTTTGGCAGCTGAGCCTTTTCTCACGGTCGCGGACATCCAGGGCAAGGCCGCAAGCGGCCGCATTCAGCTCTGCGCACCGATTTCCCGGACGGAAATCGAAGACCTGTTTGCCGATGATATTATCGAAGAGGATGAGGTGCAGCTTACCGGTGACGGCGCTCTCAAAGCCCGCCGCGTCACCCGCTACAAAGCGGTTGAGCTGCAGTCGGCGACCATCAGGTCCGCAGACCCGACTGCCGTCGAAAAAGCTCTTGTTGGCGAAATCAGGCGGCGTGGCGTTTCGCGATTGCCCTGGAGCAAGGACCAGCAACGGCTGCGAAAGCGGATTGCCTATGTCCGGGAGAACGGCGGAAGCGATCTGCCCGACCTGTCGGATCAAACTCTGACCGACACGCTGGACACCTGGCTGCAGCCCTACCTGTCGGGCCTGACAAGCCTGGACAAGCTCGATGCCGCCTTGCTCGGCAATGCGCTTTCCGGCCTCATGCCTTACGACGCTTCAGCCAGGCTTGACGAGCTCGCCCCCTCCCACTTCACCGCCCCGACGGGCAGCAAGGTGCCGATTGACTATGGCGCCGCCGCCGGGCCGACGCTTTCCATCCGCGTGCAGGAGCTGTTCGGACTGAAGGATCACCCAAGTGTCTGCGGCGGCAGGCTGCCGCTGATCCTGGAATTGCTCTCCCCCGCACAGCGCCCAATCCAGATCACGAAGGACCTGCCTGGTTTCTGGGCGGGGTCGTGGTCGGATGTCAAAGCAGATATGAAAGGCCGTTACCCGAAACACCCCTGGCCGGACGACCCGACGGAGGCCGAGGCAACCCGGCGAGCGAAGCCGCGCGGGACGTGACATGCGTTCCTGCCTTCTCCTCCACCGACGCCGGTTTCGATTGATCGTTGGTCTTTCTCGTGGTTTGATTCAGCCACTTGGCTGAACCATCGAGGAAGCCAGTGCATGCGGACAACGCTCTTTTTGTTGTTGTTTTTCTGGTCGACACCCTTCGCTGCAAGCAATACCGATCTTGTCAGTGAGGCGGAAGCTCGTGCAATCGCAGCAGAAATACTTCTCCGGATTGAACCTTTTCACAACGAGATCATGGGGCTGCGCAACGAAGAGACGAACTTCGAGACGAACGATCGCGTTGCGGCCATGCTGGACGCGATCGCCGAAATCAGGGTGCCCTATCAGAAGGCCTTTCGGCGAGACATGCAAAACGGTGCGGCGAAGTTTGAGGCCGAGGAAAATGCGTCCCAGCTGTCCAAGGTCCGGATGTGTTTTGAGGTTGTAAAGGCGCTTGCGCGATTTGCGATCAAGAGTACGGAACCAAAAATCGGAGACCAGATCTCAAGCGGCATCCCAAGATATTATCTGGAATTTTTGAGCACCCGGCTTGAGTGCAGGCACCAACTCGGCGTGGACCTGCCCGATCGCTTAAAGTCTCCAAGGGACGTCTATCGCGCGTATCTCGACTTGATGGAGCAATCCCTGCTCGAAATGAGCGAGATAGATGATCCTGACTTCCTGGCAGAGTCAAAGGCGGACAGCGACAAGTGGGCTGATTTTCGGGAGCGCTTCATCTGGCGGCTCTATGCGGAACACCAATGGGAACTCTACAAACTCTACTCGATCACCTCTTCTTCCGGCCCCTTTTCGGAACAATTTGAAGAGACCATTCAGAAGCTCTGGCCGTGCCAGACACTCCATGGTTCCTACCGGCAACTGGTCGACAAATATGCCATCGCACTTGTTTTCGGGAACGAGACGTTGCTCAACCAACGTAATCTGTCGCGGCTGACGGCAAAATTCACTGAATGTGACGCTGCCCTGGCGGGCCGCTAGTCCCGCTGACGCGCTTTCACCGTTGTCTCTTTGACCCTGTGGGTGTGAGTCCACACGTTTCAAAAGCAATCGTCGTCATCCCGGCTGGAGCGAAGCGCAAGGCCGGGATCCAGTAACCTCTTGTCTGGCTGTTTTGCCAGTCGCCGGCTACACGGAATACTGGGTCCGGGTCTTGCCGCTGACGCGACAAACCGGGACGACAAATCCGAGAAACCATTCTGTGTCCCGGCCAAACGCAGCGCGAGCCGGGACCGGGGCACCCGGAAACTTGATTTCCTATCGAGAGCCTTTCCGATCCCGGATCTCCGCTTCGCTGCGTCCGGGATGACGATGGAGAGTTGTTGTGCAAGGGGCGATGCGAAAGTTCCCTCTCCCGGTGGGAGAGGGTTAGGGTGAGGGATCAAACGTTTGCATTTCGCACTTTGGTTTGTCCCCTCACCCGGCGCATTCGCGCCGACCTCTCCCAATAGGAGAGGTAACTGGCGTCCAGCGACCAAACGGCTGTTCAGCCCCAGTCAGAAACCACTCAATCATCCGACGCTGCAACGAGGCTGGCATTGCCGCCGGCGGCGGCGGTGTTGATCGAGACAACCTGTTCCAGAGCGAAGCGGGTCAGGTAGATCGGGCCACCGGCCTTGGGACCGGTACCGGAGAGGCCCGAGCCGCCAAAGGGCTGCGTGCCGACAACCGCACCAATCGTGTTTCGGTTGACATAAACGTTGCCGACGGAAAGCCGGTCGACGACCTTTGTCACCGTTGCATCGATCCGGCTGTGGACGCCGAGCGTCAGGCCGTAACCAGTAGACGCGATCTGATTCAGAACGGCGTCGATGTCGCTGGCCTTGTAGCGCACGACATGCAGCACCGGCCCGAAGACTTCGCGGGTCAGCGCTTCGGCCTTGTCCAGTTCGATGATATGCGGCGCGACCCAGGACCCGTTTGCCAGGGCGCCTGACGGCGTCTTTCCGGCAAAACGCAGGGTCTGGCTCTCCTTCATGTCGTCGATATGCGCCATGATATTGTCGCGTGCCTCATCATCGATCACCGGCCCGATATCGGTTGAGGGCTGACGCGGATCGCCGAGGCTCAGTTCCTGTGCCGCCCCCTGCAGCATATCCAGCAGCGTGTCGGCAACATCGTCCTGCACATAAAGCAAACGCAGCGCGGAGCAGCGCTGGCCGGCGGACCGGAAGGCCGACATCATGACATCGTCGCAAACCTGTTCCGGAAGCGCGGTCGCATCGACCAACATGGCGTTGATGCCGCCAGTCTCGGCAATGAGCGGCACGATCGGACCGCGCTTGGCGGCCAGTGTTCCATTGATCGCCCAGGCGGTCTCCGTCGACCCCGTGAAGGCCACGCCGGCAACGTCGTTGTGGGCCGTGAGCGCAGCTCCGATATCGCCTTCACCCGGCACCAGGAAAAATGCGTCCTCCGGAATGCCCGCCTTGTACATGAGTTTGGCGACTTCATAGGCGATCAGTGGCGTTTGTTCCGCCGGTTTTGCGACGACAGCGTTGCCGCCGAGAAGAGCCGCGCTGATCTGCCCGAGGAAGATTGCCAGTGGGAAATTCCAGGGCGAGATGCACACGAAAACGCCGCGGCCACGATAGCGGTACCTGTTTTCCTCGCCTGTCGGTCCCGGCATCAGGCGGCCTTCGCCGAACAGCGTGCGGGCTTCAACGGCATAATAGCGGCAGAAGTCGACCGCCTCACGGATTTCAGCAATCCCGTCAGGCAGGCATTTGCCGGCTTCCATGGACAGGATCATCATCAGCCGGTCACGGTTTTCCTCCAGAAGGTCCGCGAGCTTTTCGAGGGCCGCAGCGCGCTCGTTAACCGGCTTGCGGGACCATGCCTCAAACCCCTTTCTGGCCATCTCAATGGCCTTTTGCGCCGTTTCGACATCCGCGAACCGGACCGTGCCGACTTTTGTTGTCCCATCCATCGGCGCAAAGACCGGATGAGGTTCACCCGCCGTCACAAGTCCGGTTCCGAGCGGACCGGCTTGCGTGAACGGAGCCACCGTCTTGGCCATTCCGTCCACGAGCGCGGTGCGCTCTTCAGCGAAGCCGAATTCGATGCCTTCCGCGTTTTTGCGGCTCTCGCCATAAAGATCGATCGGCAGCGGGATCGAGCGATTGACGGCGTGGTGGCCGTTATCAAGGATTTCAGCGGGTCGCTTCAACATGGTGTCTATGGAGACGGAGGCGTCGCCGACAATCGTCACGAAGGACGAGTTGGCGCCGTTTTCCAGAAGGCGGCGGACCAGGTAGGCCAGAAGATCCTTGTAGCCGCCGACCGGCGCGTAGATCCGGCACGGAAACCCGTCCCGCTCGCAAACGGATTTATAAAGGCTCTCGCCCATGCCATGGAGGCGCTGGAACTCATAGCCCTCGGCAGATCCGCCGGCCAACTCGATGATCTGGGCGACCGTCAGGGCGTTGTGCGTGGCGAATTGCGGATAAAGCACGTCCCGCGCCGCGAGCATGCGCTTTGCGCAGCACAGATACGAAAGATCGGTTGCAGCCTTGCGCGTGAAGACCGGATACCCGTCCGCCCCTTCTTCCTGCGCGTGTTTGATCTCCGTGTCCCAGTAAGCGCCCTTGACGAGCCGAACCATCAGCTTGCGGTTGGTTTTGCGGGCAGCGTTTACCAGCCAGTCGATCACTTCGACGCCGCGTTTCTGATAGGCCTGCACGGCCAGTCCGAACCCGTCCCAGCCGTCGGTGACAGGATCGGCCAGAAGGGCTGCGATCACATCGAGCGAAATTTCGAGCCGGTCGGCTTCTTCCGCATCGACCGTGAAATTAAGGTTTCGGTCCTTCGCCATTTGCACCAGCTGGCGCAATTTCGGCAGCAGTTCGTCGCGGACACGCTCACCGTTGACGGCTTCATAACGCGGGTGAAGCGCGGAGAGCTTGACCGAAATACCGGGGCGGTTGGGCAGCGCCTGATCGCCCGCCGACTTGCCGATTGCTTCGATTGCATTGGCATAAGACTGGAAATAGCGCTCCGCATCCCTGGCGGTACGGGCGCCTTCACCGAGCATGTCATAGGAATATCTGTAGCCCTTGGCTTCCTGCGTCTTGGCTCTCTCAAGCGCCTTTTGGATCGTCTCTCCAAGGACGAACTGATGTCCGAGCAAGGTCATGGCCTTGCGGGTCGCAACACGAACCGTCGGCATGCCCATGCGTTTTACCAGACTGGACAAGATGCTCTGAGGCGTGTCGCCTGGATGGAGCAGCCGGGAGGTGACGCCCAGCGCCCAGGAAGATGCGGAGACGAGCCAGGTGTCTGATTTGTGACCGGACGGATCGTCGAACCGTGCAGCAGCCAGCTTGTCCTCGATCAGCTTGTCGGCGGTGCTTGCGTCCGGAACGCGCAACAAGGCCTCGGCGAGCACCATCATGGCAAGGCCCTCGCGGGTCGTCAGGCCGAACTCACGCATGAAGTCCTCGACGCCACCGAGACCGACCTGCACACCGCGCATGTCCTCGATATAGCCACGAGCGCGCTGGTCGATCAGTTTCTCGACAACCGGGTCGCCAACCGCCTCCTTCAACAGGGTTTCGACCAGCTTTTTCTCGTCAGGCGAATACGCCGCGCGAAACGGGTTCAGTTCGGTGTCTTTCACCGCCATCAAGGCAGCAGCGGTTGCGGTCATGCGCACCTCCCAATATGGCCCGCCAGGCCGAGACTATACATTTCTCTAAAATAGACGATTTTAAAGGATATTTTTCCCTATTTTTTGATCATTTTTCAGTGTATTTCTTTGAATCAAAGCCAATTTAAGCGAAAATCTCCATGTTAAATGCGACCGACCGGCGAATTCTCAAGGTGCTCCAGGAAGACGGCAGGATCACCAATACGGAGCTGTCCGAGCGCGTACGGCTGTCTCCGACCGCAACCGCCGAGCGCATGAAACGCCTCATTCGTGAAGGTTACATCGAGGGCTTCTCGGCAACACTCGATCCGAAGAAGGTCGAGCGGGGTCTGCTTGTCTTCGTTGAAATCCGGCTGGAAAGGACGTCGCCGGAAATCTTTGATGCCTTCAAGCTGGCAGTCGAACGCGCGGCCGATATCCTGGAATGTCATATGGTGGCCGGTGGTTTCGACTACCTGATGAAAAGCCGGGTCAAGGATATGGAAGCCTACCGGACGTTCCTCTCCGACGTGGTGCTTGCCCTTCCCGGTGTCCGCGAGACCCACACATATGCCGTCATGGAGGAAATCAAGGACACACACGTTTTGCCGGTTTAAAATGTCCGGGGCAAAAAGTCGGCGGGTGCCTTGCGCAAAAGGTATTCACAAAGCCTTGTCTTGACCGTGTCGCACTGCTTGCGCGAGGGAACGGCACCACTCATCGCGCATGAACCAGGGGATTTTGATGAATCGACTGCTCGCTGCCTTCGTCGGCCTTACCGGAATGATTGCCGCACCCTTTGCGGCGACCGCACAGGAACAGGACTGGCAATCGGTCCTTGAGGACGCGAAAGGGCAGACCGTCTACTTCCATGCCTGGGGCGGCGAACCACGCATCAATGCCTACATCCAGTGGGCAGCCCGGGAAGTCGAGCGCGACTTTGGTGTTCGTGTGGTGCATGTGAAAGTCAGCGACACGGCAAGCGTTGTTTCCCAGGTTCTGGCTGAAAAGTCGGTCGGCAAGGAAAGTGGCGGGGCCGTCGATCTCATCTGGATCAACGGAGAAAATTTCGCCTCCATGAAAGAAAACGGTCTGCTTGCCGAACCAGGCTGGGCCGAAACGCTTCCCAATTGGCAATATGTGGACGTGGAGAACAAGCCGACGGTCATTGTCGATTTCACGGTACCGACCGATGGCCAGGAAAGCCCCTGGGGTATGGCGAAGCTTGTTTTCATGTATGACAGCACCAGACTGGAAACGCCGCCGTCAGATCTTTCGGGTCTCCTGGAATATGCCCGCAACAATCCGGGCCGGTTCTCCTATCCGCAGCCGCCGAACTTTTACGGCACGACATTCCTTAAGCAGGCGCTTGCCGATACGGTCGCTGACCGGGACGTTCTGTCCAGGCCTGTCGACAGTGCGACATTCGATGAAACCGTCGCTCCCTTGTTCGAGTTTCTGGATGAACTCCATCCGCATCTTTGGCGCCAGGGCAAAACGTTTCCGAAAAACGCCGCTGACATGCGCCGGCTTTTGGCGGACAGCGAGCTGGATATCGCCTTTTCCTTCAATCCGGGCGACGCATCCGGTGCGATTGCCAATGGTGAACTGCCCGAAACCGTGCGCACATTCGTGTTTGAAGACGGTACGATCGGCAACACCCACTTCGTGGCAATTCCGTTCAACAGTTCGGCACAGCCCGGTGCGCAGGTCTTTGCAAACTTCCTCCTGAGCCCGATGGCCCAGACGCGCAAACAGGAACCGGAAATCTGGGGCGATCCGACGGTACTGAACGTGGCAGCCCTGCCCGCCAACGAGAAGGCGCTTTTCGACACGATGGATCTCGGACCGGCGACCCTTTTGCCAGAAGAGCTTGGTCCCGTTCTGCCCGAGCCGCACCCAAGCTGGGTCAGCGCGCTGGAAGAGGCCTGGCTGGAACGATACGGCGCTGGGAGCGAGTGAGGCTCCATTGCCGAAGGCGACCGGCGGTCCGGACATACCGACAATTCTTGTTGTGAGCCTGCTGGCAGGGCCTGTCTGTGCTGGACTCGCCGGCACGGTCTTGCCCGCCTTCGGCTACCTGCCCGTCCTTGGCTACCATACATTTTCGCTGGCACCCTTCTGGGAGCTTTTCAGGATGCCGGGTCTGTCGACCTCCGTTCTGTTGAGTTTTGGCACCGGCCTCGCGGCTTCTATCCTGTCGCTGGCAATCGTGCTCCTGTTCACTGCTGCATGGTCCGGGACGCGAACATTTCACCGCCTGACCCGTTTCCTGTCGCCGCTCCTGTCGGTCCCGCATGCTGCAGCTGCGATCGGGCTGGCCTTTCTGATTGCACCATCGGGATTTCTCGCGCGCCTAGTTTCTCCCTGGGCAACAGGGTGGACGCGGCCGCCAGACCTTCTGATCCTGAACGATCCAGCCGGGTATGCGATGACGCTCGGCCTTGTGGCCAAGGAAGTTCCGTTTCTTTTCCTCATGACCCTTGCCGCGCTCAACAGGCCGCATATCCGGGACTATTACAAGGCAGGCGCCAGTCTCGGATACGGCCGGATGAGCACGTTCTTCAAACTCATCCTGCCGCAGATCTATCCCCTGATCCGGCTGCCAATGCTCGCCGTGATCGCCTATTCGACGTCGGTCGTCGATGTTGCCCAGATCCTTGGGCCGACAACGCCTGCGCCCTTGGCGCCGCGCCTTGTTTCCTGGATGAACGATCCGGACCTGGCCAAGCGGTTGATGGCGTCCGCAGGCGCTCTTCTGCAGCTTGCCGTCAGCGCAGGTGCGCTCCTCACCTATCTCGGCCTGGAGCGCCTTGTCACCTTGTGGCTGACGTCTCGGTTTGAAAGCGGACACCGGCGAAGGGGCGATGCATTGGGCCGGCAGGCCGCTCTGGTTCCGATGCTGCTGGTCATCGCGATCATGACAGCCTCCCTGGCGCTGTTGGGGCTCTGGTCCGCCGCCAGATCCTGGTGGTTTCCAGCCGCTTTGCCACAGCGGTGGGGCATTGAACGCATGTTCGATGCCTTCGGCATGGGCGGACCTGCCCTTTTTGCAACGCTTGCGATCGCCGCCGCTGCAGCCGGTATTGCGACGGCCTTGGCGCTCTGGCTTCTGGAGGCGCGCGGTCATCGCAAAGTGCCCCTGCGTGGCAGGCTGAACACGCTCATTTTTCTACCCCTACTCCTGCCTCAAATCAGTTTTCTGTTTGGACTGCAGATGCTTTTCCTGCTCGCTGGTCTGAGCGGAAGTTTCGAGGCTGTTCTACTTGCCCATCTGATCTTTGTTTTTCCCTATGCCTTCCTCGCTCTGAGCGATCCCTGGAACCGGCTCGATCCGCGCTACGCCAAGGCGGCAGCATCCACAGGCGCTTCCAGGGCGCGCATTTTCTGGCAAATCCAGCTTCCCCTGTTGTTGCGTCCTGTTCTTGTGACCGCTGCGGTAGCCGCGGCAGTTTCAGTGGGCCAATATCTGCCGACCCTTATGATCGGCGCAGGCCGCATCGTCACGGTAACGACAGAGAGCGTCGCACTGGCAAGCGGAGGAAATCGTCAGGTCGCCGCTCTATATGCCCTGTTGCAGTTGATCATTCCCCTCGTCGGGTTCAGTCTCGCTGCGCTCGTTCCTTCCATCGTTTTCAGGCATCGTGCCGCCATGCGGCTGGAAAGGTAATTTTGAATGACAGGGTCAGGTGACAGCTCCGGTCTTCGGTTGAAGAATGTCGGCATCCGCCTGAACGGGCAGCCGCTTCTGGAGATCGATTGCCATATCCTGCCGGGGACGATCCTGACGATCATGGGCGAAAGCGGTAGCGGCAAATCCAGCCTGCTGGACTTTATCGCAGGTTTCCTGAGGCCGGATTTTCAGTCCGAGGGAAATGTGTTCTTGAACGGTGAGGACCTGACGTTTTTGCCCGCCCAGGAACGCCACATCGGGTTGATGTTTCAGGCACCGCTTCTGTTTCCACACATGTCGGTCCTTCAAAACCTTTTGTTTGCGATTCCGCCAAAGATCAGGGCACGCGCGGAACGCCGGCAACTCGCGCAACAGGCCCTTGAAGATGTCGGACTGGCCGGCTTTGGAGCACGCGATCCGGCGACCCTTTCCGGAGGACAGCAAACCCGCGTTGCCCTGATGCGGACACTGCTTGCCGAACCGAGAGCGCTTTTGCTGGATGAACCATTCTCCAGCCTCGACCAGACCCGCAGGTCGGACGTGCGCGACCTGGTGTTTCGTCTCGCCCGGGCGAACGACTTGCCGGTGCTGCTTGTCACGCACGACGAGGAAGACGCCCGGTCAGCCGGCGGCATGGTTCATTTTTTGGATGGCACGACAAACGAAAACGGCTGCTCCGAAACGAGGCAGCCGCAGATAGCTGTATCTGAACGGTAAAACCTATTCAGCCTGGTCGGCCGATTCGGCCTGCAGCAGCGAATAGTTGTCGATGCCGATCTGCTCGATCAGACCGAGCTGGGTTTCCAGGAAATCGATATGGCTTTCTTCGTCGCTCAGCAGCTTTTCGAAAAGCGCCATGGAGACATAGTCACCGAGATCGCGGCAGATCTCGCGCGCTTCGTGGTAGAGTGCGCGGGCGACGTATTCTGCAGCGAGGTCCCCTTCCAGGCATTCCTTGACATTCTGGCCGATCCGAAGCGGATCAAGGGTCTGCAAGTTGGGAAGGCCTTCCAGAAAAATGATCCGGTCCATCAGCTCCTGGGCATGCTGACGCTCTTCGTCGGCTTCTTCCAGTTCCTTGTCCGCAAGCTTGCCGAAACCCCAATCTGTAAGCAGCCGCGCATGCACCCAGTACTGGTTCACTGCCGTGAGCTCGTGCCGCAGAGCCTTGTTCAGATAATCGATGACTTGCGCTTCGCCCTTCATAAGACCCTCTCCAAACTATTGCCCCGCTGCCCGCTTGAGTGGCGCGGGCGCAGCCTGACTTTCCCTCGCCTCTTCAGACCCCTTTTCGTGAATGATGTCAATAACGGACGGAAAACAACTCCCGCATCTCGGCCGGCACCCCAGGTGGCGGAACACGGCCCCCGGCGTCGGCACCTTGCCGTTGGGATCTGCACGCATTTCTTCAGCGGCTTCGCGAAGCTGCTTTTCAGAAAGAACATTACAGGAGCAGATGATCATTGTAGGGTTCGCACAGGATCCGATTTCCCGGACATATTGGCACTAGGGGTTTAATGCGCAATAACGAAACCCCACTATAAGAGTCAACTTTTTCTGAATCTCGCGAACCGGCAAGGACCTGAAATGAGCGGCATGGACGCCTCCGATACCCGTCCGACACTCGTGCTGACCGGCGCAAGCCGCGGCATTGGACATGCGACCGTCAAGCGTTTTTCAGCCGAAAACTGGCGCGTGATCACCTGTTCCCGCCAGGCGTTTTCGGACAAATGCCCCTGGCCCATGGGTCCGGAGGATCACATACAGGTCGATCTGTCAGACCCTGAAAACCTCGGCTTCGCTGTCCAGGAAATTCGCAAGCGGCTTGAAGCCAACGGCTCACGCCTGAACGCACTGGTCAACAATGCCGGCATCAGTCCCAAGGGCGCCGAAGGTGAACGCCTGAATTCCCTGACCACGGCCATGCACGAATGGCGAACCGTGTTTCAGGTCAATTTCTTTGCCCCGATCTTGCTGGGACGAGGCCTCTTTGAGGAGCTCAACATTGCAAAAGGCTCCGTCGTGAACGTGACTTCCATCGCAGGAATGCGCGTGCACCCGTTCGCAGGAACCGCTTATGCAACGTCCAAGGCAGCGCTGGCAGCGCTCACGCGCGAGATGGCGGCGGACTTCGGACCGCATGGAATAAGAGTAAATGCCATCGCGCCCGGTGAAATCGACACCTCAATTCTGTCGCCGGGAACCGAAAAGATGATTGACAACATTCCGTTGCGGCGCCTCGGTCTTCCCAACGAAGTCGCAGACACAATCTACTATCTGTGTTCTGAGAAGTCGTCTTACGTGACGGGATCAGAGATTCACATCAACGGCGGACAACACGTTTGATCCGGCAACCTCAATTGTCAGTTGTGAAGAACAAGACTTAAATCGAGACCATCAGTAATTTGTCCGGATAATTGACAATATCCGGACATATTCAACTTGTCGAAATACGACAACAATTTACCTAAAATTCATCGCTCCCGCCAATACTGCGCTCAGGGAATTGCTGTTGTTGCAGCTATGCGGGGATCTTATGAAACGAATTCTGAAAACCTTGATCGACCTGAAGTTCGGCTTCAAGGTCGGTGGCGGATTTTTTGCAGTGCTGCTGTTGACTGCAGCCGTGGGCGCCGTCGGCTTCTTTGCGATCCAGAACCTTTCCTCAAGCTTCGTTGTCGCTGATCATGCAGCGCAGGTCGCGGGCCAGGTCCAGGCCACGTCTCTGAAGCGCGAAGATTATCTGAAGAACCCAACGGCCGAGCTGAGCACGGCGGTTCATCAGGAGATCGCAAAAATCGACGCGGCCCTGGAGGAGCTCGAGCACGAGGTCACCGGCGATCCGAGCGCAGAAACGCAGGTGCAGGGGGCAAAGGACGCAGTCGCCAAATTTGCGGCAACGTTCGAACAGGTGGTTGCTCAGAAGGACCAGCAAGCAGAACGTCTCGCGACACTGCAGGACAGCACGTCTGATCTCGGAAAGCTTGCGTTCAACATCACCGATGCGGTGGTCACCGAAGAAAAACGCGTCAGTGCCGAGGCCTTTTCGGCTGACAGCCGGCTCGATAACGCTCTGCAGATCCAACGCGGTGTTTTCGAACTCAAGGACAACGTCATCCAGATCCAGCTCATGTATCTGGAAGGCAGCGGCAATCTCCAGGGCGAGGCATTGGAGAACTCAATTCACATCGCCCGTGGCGTTGTCTCTTCCGCCAAACAGATCCGCTACAAACAGATCAAGGGTATGCCGTCCAAGACGCTTACTCAGCTTGACGTACAAGCGAACAACCTCCTCGACGCAGTCGAAAACCTAACCAAGGATCTCGGTTTCTCCGAAGCCTACGAAGCCCGGCTTGCGGTCGGCGAAGGCATTGCCGGCATGAACAGCCAGACGGTCGAAGTGCTGAAGCAGGTTGCCCCTGTCGTCGACCAGGCAAAATCCGACGCGCTGTCGGCTTCGACCCGGCTCGCGACAATCCGTGCAATTTCCGACAAGGCGAAATCGTTGAGCCAGAAAGCTGAGTCGACACGGGCGGAACTGCTCTATCTGTTTGGCTCTTTCGGGGCAGAAGATACGGTTCCCGTCAAAGAACAGATCGCGGCGCTCGCGAAGCTGGAAGAAGACCTTGTGAAATACGCAAAGGTTCTTCCGACGGCGGCTGAAGCAATCGAGTCGATCCCGGTCTCCATTGCGATGCTCGACAGGTCCTTCAAGGATATGCTGCTCGCAAAGGATGAACTGACACTCAAACTTCAACAACTGGATGATCTGACCAGAACGGTCAGCGGCGACATTGCAGCAATCTCGAACGCTCAGTCACAGGCTGCGAACTCTGCCGCGAGCGCGGCGGAAATGCAGATCATCATGACAATCCTGCTCGCAATCCTGGGCGGTGTCGGTCTTGCGTTCGTGCTGAACATGGCGATCACACGTCCGATCCAGACGATCACCAACGTCATGCGCCGTCTCGCGGACGGGGACAATGAAGTGGATATTCCGGGCCTCGATCGCGGCGACGAGATCGGCCACATGAGCCGCACGGTTCAGGTTTTCCGCGACAACGCGATCGAACGCACCAATCTTCAGGCGCAATCGACACAGGAAGAAGCTGCGCGACAAGAACGCCAGCAACGGGTCGACGACCTGATCAACGGCTTCCGCGCGACCGCCGAGGACGCGCTCGGTTCCGTCGGCACGACAGCCGATGGACTCGACAACACGGCTCGGGCACTGACCGAGATCGCCCGCGACAGCGCCGGATATGCCAGCGAGACACAATCCTCATCGAACGAAACAACAAACAACGTTCAGACCGTCGCAAGCGCTGCCGAGGAATTGGCCGCCTCGATTGGCGAGATTTCGCGGCAGGTCGCTCAAACCACCGAGATCGTGGACCGGGCGACAACGGGAACACGCGTGACCAACGAAAAGGTCGAGGGTCTTGCAGAGGCCGCGACGAAAATCGGTGAGGTCGTAACGCTGATCCAGGCAATTGCCGAACAGACCAATCTTCTGGCGCTCAACGCGACCATCGAAGCGGCCCGTGCCGGCGAGGCTGGCAAAGGCTTCGCGGTTGTTGCAGCCGAGGTCAAGGAGCTGGCGACACAAACCTCAAGAGCCACTGAGGAAATCAGCTCCCAGATCACTGAAATCCAGAATGCCACCAAGGAGTCGGTCGTTGCTATCGGTGAGATCACCGAGACGATGAACGAGGTCAACAGCTACACGACCGCGATTGCATCAGCGGTTGAGCAGCAGGGCGCGGCGACGGCAGAGATTTCGCAGAACGTCCAGCGTGCGGCAGAAGGCACCGGAGCGGTCTCCTCCTCCATGAGCCAGCTGTCCCAGGCCGTCGACCAGACCTCGTCTTCCGCAGACATGGTTCTTTCGGCTTCCGGTGAACTCACGGAAAAGACCGACCACTTGAAACGGGAAGTCGAGCACTTCTTGTCGGAAGTCGCCGCAGCCTGAGTTAGTTGACAAAGTGGCCAAGAGGGCGGGAGTGGCATGCACTCCCGCCCTTTTCCATTCTGCCGGTGCCGAAACCGTTGACCTGCGCGTGCGGGCGGACTAAGGCGGAGCAACAACCGAACCACCCAAGATCGAGAGCCTATCGTGGCGGACACGTCGAACGCGCCCAGTTTTGCCCCTTTCGGACAACCGCCAAGTCAATCCTGGCCCGTGATTCTGGAGACGAAGGGCTGGAAGGACTACCGTCTTTTGGACATGGGCCGCGGCGAGAAGCTTGAACGCTACGGACGCTTCACGATCGTGCGGCCGGAACCGCAAGCGATGGGTGTGCGAAACCTCAAGGAAGGCGTCTGGAACCGTGCAGACGCCGTCTTTTCCGGTGATACGGAAGAAGAAGGGCCAGGACGCTGGAAATTTGCCGGCAATGTCCCGGAAACATGGCCGATGTCCTATGGCCCGGTGCGCTACAATGGCCGGTTCATGTCGTTTCGCCACGTGGGCGTTTTTCCGGAACAGGCTGCACATTGGGAGTGGGTCAACGGCAAAGTCCGGGCCGAAAAGGAACGTGCGCCCGACAAGCCGCTGAAAATCCTCAATCTGTTTGGATATACCGGACTGGCATCCCTGCTTCCAGCAACGGAGGGCGCCCAGGTAACCCATGTCGACGCGTCCAAGAAGGCGATCGGCTACGCCCGCGAAAACCAGGCCCTGTCAGACCTGGAAGACCTGCCTATCCGCTGGATTTGCGAAGACGCCTCAAAATTCGTCGCCCGGGAAGTCCGGCGCGGCAACACATATGACGGTATCATTCTCGACCCACCGAAATACGGACGCGGACCCAAAGGTGAGGTCTGGGACCTCTACACAAGTCTGCCGGGAATGCTCGATGATCTCCGGCAGCTGCTGACCAAAGAGTCCCTTTTCATGATCCTGACGGCCTATGCGATCCGCTCCAGCTTCGTGTCTATCCACGAGCTCATGGCTGAGACGCTCGCCAAGCAGGGCGGACTTCTGGAGTCGGGCGAACTGGTGATCCGCGAGGAAAACGGCGAGCGCGCCTTGTCGACGTCGCTGTTTTCCCGTTGGAGCAGCCGGTAGCCCGGGTCCGCACCCCTAGGGTACGGACCCATAAATGAAGCCGATTTGGCGGCATAAATGGCGAAATCACGCAAGGAAGCGTGTGAAGAGCGGGCTTTATGCCCGGTCAAGCGCGTTGACGCTGCGAGGTGAAGCCATTTTGCCGTCCTTCGGATTTGGCCGTTTAAGAGCCCTTTTGAAGACTACGGAGCCACTTGATGGAGCCAATTCAGCTCATACCAAGGCGCGGAGCGCAGTGCGATGTGGCGCATCGGGCAAGCTCCGCAACGCTGGAGATGGGCTGAATTGGCCCACCGAAGGCCCGGTTTTCAGACCCGCCGGACGTCGTTGCGCCCTGCTTGCGGTCATCAGACCGCCGCGCAGATCGCGCCTAGCCGCCAGACCCGAAAACCGGGTCAAGCGGCTCTGTAGTCTTCAAAAGGGCTCTAACCATCTGCTTCGTCGCGAAAGGCTTGAAAATGAACCACATTTCCTGCGCTTTCGCTCCTTGCCGCTGGTCAAAACGATCCAAACCAAATTGACTTCATTTATGAGTCCGTCCCCTGGTCCTCATTCGGCTGCAATTGCAGGCTGGAAGTTGTCGTTCGACCGAGGCGTCTTCGCTTCAGCCTGCGTCTTCAGCGCTGCGGCCTCCGACGCGCTCAACTGTGCGAGTTTGTGCCTGCGTGCATAGACAAGCGCGAACATTGGCGGCGCGAAATAGAACGAGATCACCGTCGACAGCAACACGCCCCCGGCAATCGACATGGCAAAGGGAGGCCAGAAACCGCCACCGCCGACAATCAACGGCAAAAAGCCTCCGAAGGTGGTCAGCGTCGTTGAAACGATATGACGGCTCGACCCCATGACAACGTCAACCATTGCAGTCCGGTCTCCGTCTACCGCGGCTTCGTTTTGTTGCATCCCGGTCAGAATGATGATGGCGGCGTTTATCGATACCCCAATGGAACCGATCACACCGATGATTGCGTTAATGCCGAAGGGATACTGAAACACGGCCAAGGCGAAAATGCTCAAGCCGGCGGACAGTATCGCGACCAGGAACGTGACGATTGACAGGCGGAACGAATTGAACGTCAGCACGATCGCGGCAATCGAAAGCGGAACGATCAGGCCCAACGAGCCAATCAGGTTTGTCAACGTGTCGTCTCTGGCGTCCGAGTCGCCACCTGTTTCGATGCGATAGCCTTCGGGCATCTCAAATCCGGCGGCGACCATTTCCGATTGCAGTTTCTTGAGCGCTTCTTCCGGCAAAACGCCGTATTGGACAAAGGCCTGGACAGTGTTGGTCCGTTCCCCGTTGCGCCGGTTGATCTGGCCTTCTGCCGGTTCGACGCGGATATCCGCGATTGCAGACAGCGGGACACCCTGATAGCCCGCCCCGCCCGGCGCACCCCCGGCGGGCAGGATCGGCAAACTTGCGATACGCACCAGATCGCCTCTGCTGTCATCGCCAATACGCACTCTGACCGGCAGTTCTTCCGTGCCTTCGATCAGGCTGCCGCCCGTTGCCCCTTCAAGGGTCGCTTCGAGCTGACGGGCAACGTCACCAAGTCCGAGACCCAGGAGGCGGGCCTTGTCCTCATTGACGGACATCTTCAGTTTCGGCGACCCGCCATCCAACGTCGTGCGAACCACGGTGACTTCTTCCACACGGGCTGCAAGCCGGCGCAGGGCATCGCCCTGTTCGCGCAGGACCTCCAGCGAAGGTCCGACCAGGCGCAGCTCAACCGGAGCGTCGACGGGCGGTCCCTGCACCAGGTCACGCACGAGAATACGGGCGTTCGGGAACTGCCGTGACAGGGTCTGTTGCAGCTCCGGAACCAGGCGAACGGTTTCGTCCTCAGAAGCCGTCTTCACGAGAGCCTGCGCGAAGGCGGGCGCCTGATCGCGATTGCCGACGATATTGTAGTAAAATGCGGGTGCACTCCTGCCGACGACCCAGGAAACCTGCTCGATCCCATTTGTGACGGCCAGAACGCGGTCAATCTCAAGGGCCGTATTGGAGGTCTCGGCAATTGCGCTTCCATCCGCTAGTTCAACCTCGATGTGAAACTGGTTCCGGTCGACACCAGGGAAAAACTGCGCGGTAAGGGTCGGCATGCTCAGAAAACCGACGACCGGCAGAACAAGTGCCAGGGCGACCGAGCTTGCCGGATTGCGCATCGCCATTTGAAGCGAAAAGCGGAAAGGACCGGCAAGAAGCGATGAAACAATGGATTTTCTGACGGGGCCACCTTCGCTGCCGGCGGGCAGCAACCAGCCTGCAATCGCAGCTGTCAGGGTAACGGCGACGACGAAAGACCATAGCAGCATGATGATCACGGCAATCGCGATTGCCCCGACGAAGTCACCCGCCGGACCCGGCAGCAGCACCATCGGGGTGAAGGACAGTGCGGTGGTTACGGTCGAGGCAAGCAAGGGTGCGAAAAGACGACGAACCGCCTTGCCGACCGCCTGGCTCCGGCCAAGTCCTTTCCGAAGCGCCTGTCCGATCTCATCCGTCATGACGATGCCGGCATCAACCAGCAGCCCGAGGGCGACGATCAGACCGGTCAACGACATCTGGTGAAGCGGCAGGCCGATCATGCTCATGGTCGCAAAGGAGGCGAGCGTGACCACGGGCAGAACCATTGCAACGATAAAGGCAGACCTGAACCCCATGGTCACCAGCAGAACGGCAACAACGAGACCCATGCCGATCGCAATGTTGACGCCGACATTGGACAGACGATCGATCGTGTAAACACTCTGGTCAAAGACAAGTTCATGCTCGATCGAATAGGGCATTGTTTTTTCGAACCCGGCGATGCGCTCACGCACGCGTTCCATCCAGGTATCGACCTGGAGCCCGTCGGCAATCTTGGCCGCGACAAGAATGGCGGGCCGTCCGGCGGAAAACGCCATCTCCTCTGCCGGTTCCCTCTTGCCTTTCGTCACCACGGCGACGTCGCCGACGCGGGTGACGATGCCGGTTTCGCTGACCGAAACCGGCACCTGCCGAATACGGTCGAGAGCTGCGATCTCTCCTTCGACCTCGATCAGGAACTCACGGTCGAGGTTGCGCAGGCGCCCGGCCCGAACCTTGGCATCCGCGTTGCTGATTGCGGAAGACACCTGGTCAACTGTGAGCGAAAGCGATGTCAAAAGCGCCGGATCGATCCGGACCAGGATTTCCTCTTCGATCTCTCCGAAAATCTCCACCGACTTGGTTCCGGGCACATTGCGCAAAGTGTCCGACAATGCTTCTGCATAGCGCAGCAGAACGGCTTCGGAGACGTTATCGTGCCGCGGGACAAGTGCGCTGATGGATGCAAAGGCACCTGCTCCGTCCGTGCTGAATTCGGGCTCCTGAACCCCTTGCGGAAACTCCCTCGTCGCATCACCGATCTTGTCTCGGATCTCGGACCACGCCTGTTCGATGACGTCTTCGTTCAAAGTGTCGAGCAGCTCGATCTGGATAATCGAAATGGATGAACCGGACGTTGATTCGATCACATCGATCTCTTCGATCTCCCGAAGTTCATCCTCGATTTTTTCGGTGACCAGCGCTTCGACCCTGGCCGGGTCGGCACCCGGATAAACCGTTGTCACCGTTGCAAAAAGGTTGGTGATCGTCGGGTCTTCCTGGCGCCCGATACCGACCAGTGCAGACAGTCCAGCGGCGACAATGACGAGAATCGTGAGTGCAACCAGCCGGGGTTGCCGGAAAAACAGGGTCGCCATGGCCTTAAACTCCGCTGCCGATCAGGTTGACGCTTTGTCCGACCACCACGCGGTGCACGCCATCGGCGACGATCCTCGTGTCGGTGGAGATTGTGCCACGCACGAAGGCTCTTTCCGCGTCCGCCGTCAGGACTTCGACCGCTTCCTGCCTGATCACGAAGCCTTCGCCATCTGCTCCGGGGCCGTCTTCAACGACGGCCAGAAGCGTCCACAAGCCTCGCGGTCCTTCCTTGAGCGCGGCTGTCGGCACCCAGAAGCCATCTGTCTCCACCCTCTCGGTCAGGGTGAGCTCGGCAAGCCGGCCGAATTGAGGGGCCACATCCGTGGTCTCCAACTCAAACAGTGTCTCAATCGTGCGGGTGCTTGTTTCCAGGTCCGGACGCAATCCGGACAGCCGTGCATCAAAAAGTCGATCCGAAATGCGAACCCGAAAGACGTCATCGCGTGCGAGGCGGTCGACAACCTCGGGCGCAAGCCCAATACGGACGGTCGGCCTGGCAATTTCGAGCAAGCGCAAAACAGGAGCGCCGGGCGACACGGTCGCCCCTTCATCCAGGAGCCGCTCGCCAACCGTTCCGTCAAACGGCGCTGTCAGAACCGACTTTTCAAGATTGATGTTGATTGCTTCTACAGCCGCGTCGATCTGCTCAAGCGTTGCCTCCAGTCTTGACAGGGACAGCCTGGCTTCGTCGAGCACCTGGTCGCTGACATGGCCGCTATCACGCAGCTGCTGCCGGCGTTCGAGCGTAAGCGCGGCCAGCTCCCGGTCAGCCTCGGTCGCCCGGCGATTGGCAAGTTGCCGCCGTTTTTCAGCTTCAAGAGCCCGAGTATCCAGGACCGCGACCACATCGCCTTCGCGCACCTCGTCGCCTTCGTCGAAGGAAATCTGGTTGATCGTTCCGGAAAGCTCGAAACCGAGATCGGTGCTTCGCGCGGGCTCAAGACGTCCGACAAAACTCCGGGTGACATCATAGCCGGATTGGTAATCGGGAGCTGTTGCCTGAACCTCGACGAGGGGAGCGGCCTCAATTGGCGTCTTTTCCTCGGCCCTCATCTGAATGGTGCTTACGCCGATCATGACCGCTGCGGCGGCAATACCGAGGTTGATGGAGAAGGTGGTCAGGCTAATGAGCCTGCGGCCAAGACGCTTCAGCAATCCGTCGCGACGCGCCACAGTCTCCGGAACGGAATTCTCGTTCGACATTGTCAGGTCCTCACCTTCGCTTTGGCGTTGCTGTTTGCTGCCCAGTGGCTTCCAAATGTAAACAGCTCTAACTATGTTACAGTTGCTAACATATGTTAGACGAATTAACTTCGACAAGAGATTCAAACAAAAAAAGTTCGGAAACGCCGGAAAATGGCCAAAAAAACGGTCCAGAAAAAAAGCGCCTATCACCATGGTGACCTGCACGGTCAGCTTGTCGCTGCTGCAAGAAGCCTGATTGAAGAACACGGCCCGGACGGATTTTCCATGTCCGACGCCTGCCGTCTTGCAGGGGTCAGCACCGCCGCTCCCTATCGCCACTTTGCGTCGAAGCAGGATCTCCTGACGGAGGTGGCAAAGGACGGCCTGCAGCGGCTTGGTGCCCAGATGGAAGAAAACGCATCGCAGCATCCGCGCGGCACGATTGAGTCGATTTCGGCAATCGGGCGCGCCTATGTGAATTTTGCGCTCCGCGAACCGCATACATTCCGATTGATGTTCAGCACCCGCGCACATTCCGGCCGCATCGAGGAACTGAAGGAAGTTGGGCGGGCCTCCTATGGCGTGCTGCTGCGTGAAGTGGCGCGCTACACGGGCGAACACGACATCACGGAAACCGTCGTCCGCAATGCCTTTCCGCTCTGGACCCAGGTGCACGGATTGTCGTTCCTGGCGATTGACGGCAAGCTCGAAGTCACAGCGTTTCCGGTCAATATCGACGAGTCGATCCTGATCGCGACGGAGCGCCTGCTGCCGCCACCTTTCCGCCCGCAGACTTGACCGCCTCCTTGCTTGCCCCTAATCCAGCCTGACGAACGAAAACCAGATTGCGGCTCCCGAGCGAGACATGTCCCAGAAAGGCAAAGAAATGCGCCAGGGCGCGGTGAAGCAAATCACCAGCCACTCAAACCCGATCGTCAAGGAAATCAAGGGCCTTGTCGCCCAGCGCAAACACCGGAACCAGTCCGGCCTCTTCGTCGCGGAAGGTCTGAAACTGGCGACAGACGCGCTGGAAGCCGGATGGACCGTGCGGTATCTGGCCCTCGGTCCGGAGGCGCGGGAGAATGCGCTTGCCCAAAAGGCAGCCGCGACCGCCAAGGCCCGCGGCGCACTGATTCTCGAAGTTTCGACGGCAGTGATGTCCGCCATGACCCGCAAGGACAATCCGCAGACGGTCGTCGGGGTCTATGAGCAAAAAGTCCTGCAGGCCAAGGACATCGATACCGACAGAGCCACGGTCTGGGTCGCCCTGGATCGCGTACGTGATCCGGGCAATCTCGGAACCATCATCCGGACCGTGGATGCCGTTGGCGGAAGCGGTGTCGTTCTTGTCGGTGACTGCACCGATCCGTTCGCCGTAGAAGCGGTTCGTGCGACCATGGGCTCCCTGTTTCATGTGTCGCTCGCCAAAATGACGAAGGAAGACTTCAAAGCATTTGCAGCGAAGTGGCCGGGAACTGTGGCGGCCACCCACCTCAAGGGCTCTGTCGACTACCGGACACCTGACTACTCCGAGCCGGTTCTCCTCGTCATGGGCAACGAGCAGCAAGGTCTGGAAGACGACATGGCGGCGGTGTGTCCGACCCTCATCCGCATTCCCCAGACCGGCCAGGCAGACAGCCTTAATCTGGCGGTCGCTACCGGCGTCGCCCTATATGAAATCCGTCGAAATCACCTGGAGCTCTGAAAAAATGCGTCTCTTCGTTTTTGGCGTTGGCTTTTCTTCCAAGGCGTTTGTCGAAGAAGTGCGCGAGCACTTCGACTGGATCGGCGGTACGACGCGGTCGCCTGAAAAGGCTGAAACGCTGAGGGGCCTCGGGATTGAACCTTTTCTTTTCAACGGCGAGGGAAAGGGTGACGGCATCGCCGAAGCGCTTCAACAGGCGACGCATGTGCTGGTTTCTATCGCACCCGATGAGACCGGCGACCTGGTCCTCAACCAGCATGCCGGCGACATTGCAGCAGGGCGGCCAGAGTGGATCGGCTACCTGTCCACCGTCGGCGTCTACGGCAACCACGACGGCGCCTGGGTTGACGAGGACACGCAGTGCAAGCCTGTTTCGAAACGATCGGTTCAACGTGTTGCCGCTGAAAACGCCTGGTCGGCGTTTGCGAGCGAGAATACGTTGCCGGTCCAAATCTTCCGCCTGTCGGGGATCTATGGCCCGGGCCGCAACACGTTTGAAAACTTCAGGAAGGGAAAGGCGCGGCGGCTGGTCAAGCCGGGCCAGGTTTTCAACCGGATCCATGTTGCAGACATTGCAGGCGCCCTGAAGCTTGCCATGCAGCAGCCCTCGACCCGGATCTACAATGTAACCGACGACGAACCGGCACCGCCCCAGGACGTCGTGACTCACGCGGCGGAATTGCTGGGTGTCGAAGCTCCACCGGAAATACCCTTCGAGACCGCAGACCTGACACCGATGGCACGCTCTTTCTACGGCGAGAACAAGCGGGTTTCCAACAGGCGAATCAAGGACGAATTGGGCTACACTTTCCGCTACCCCAACTACCGGACAGCGCTCAAAGATCTGCTGCCCACCCTGTAGGCACCTCCTGCACCGATCCCAGACCGTTAGGCGGTTCAACACAATGCGCATTGCCTGGAAGATTTTCGGAATTTCCCTGATCGTGTTTCTGATCATGGCAACTGCGGCCACCTACTCGATTTACAAGATCTTCGAGATCAACAAGGAGCTCCAACTCATTTCGCAGGTCTATTCGCCCCTCAGGCATGAGGTGGCGCAGATCGAGGTGATCGCCCTGCAGGAAGAACTCGAACTGGAGCGGGTGGAAAAACTGGAAGCAGAGCTGCGAGCGGATCGGCTGGAGGCTCTCAGCTACGACAAGTCCCAGGCAGAAATCGATACCGCTGTCAGTCAGAGTCCCGAGCTTGTGGCCAGGATCCGGCAGTTGGAAGCGCGATTGGAAGTGGGCCTTGCGCTTTTTGATGAAAACGCCAACAAGGTCGAATCCCTCCTGCGTTCCGCAGAAAGACGTGTGCAGTCCGCACAGGACACGGCAACGTCGCTTCAGGACAAGCTGGAACTGGCAGCGCTTTATCCGACACTGATCGCGATTGAGACCCAACACAGCAGCTTCCACAGCCAAGCCCTCAATCTGGTTCAGTCTTCTGACCTTCCGCCGGCGGCGCGGGAGAAACTCGAAGAACAGCTCGAGCATGAGGAGCAAAAGCTCACGGAAAGGCTCGATTCCCTGCGCGAGCATGTCAGCGAATTCACCGACAATGCAATTGCAACGGCAGCCCTTCATGAACAGCAGGCGCTTTACGCGAGCATCGCTGCAACCGCTGCAGCCGGAGCTCTTGCGCTGCTGCTGTCCTCTCTTGTCATAACAGGTATCCTGAAGCCGATGCGGGCGCTTTCGACTGGTGCAAAACGTGTCGAAGAAGGTGATTTCGAAGTCCGGCTGACGCCATTGTCACGCGACGAAATCGGAGCGCTGACGCACAGTTTCAACACCATGGTCGACGGGCTCAGATCAACACAGAAAATCAAGGATACGTTCGGCCAGTATCTCGATCCCCGTGTCGTGTCGGGTCTCATCACCGACCAGTCGGATGCAACAGCCGGTCAGAAGAAGGTCGTGTCGGTCTACTTCTCCGATCTTGCGGACTTCACGACGATCTCGGAGCAATTCACGCCTGCAGGTCTGGTTCGCGTCCTCAATCGCTATCTCGACCTGATGTCTTCCGAGATCACGGACCGGGAGGGCGTGATCGACAAATATATCGGCGACGCGATCATGGCGTACTGGGCTCAGCCCTTCAGCGATGACGGCGACCAGGCCGCGCTCGCTGTCGAAAGCGCCCTCAGCAATATCCGTCTGATGGAGCAGTTCCAGAAAGAACTGCCCGAGCTGACTGGTCTTCAAAAAAACCTGCCTGTCCTGCAGCAGCGTATCGGGATTGCCACCGGTGAAGCCGTGATCGGGTCCATCGGTTCTGAAAAGACCAAGAACTACACGATCATGGGTGACACGGTGAACCTGGGCGCGCGGCTTGAAGGCGCCAACAAGATCTACGGCACGCAGATACTTGTTTGCGAAAGAACCCGGAACACGGCCCTCGGCATCGAATTCAGGGCCGTCGACAAGATCCAGGTAAAGGGCAAGACCGAACCCACAAGCGTTTATACGCCGCTTGCCCGGTCAGACGACATGACGGATGAGCTGATACGTCTGCAAACCTGGTCGGAAACGGCACTGCATTCTTTCGCAGAAGCGCGCTGGCAGGACGCAAGGCAGGGCTTTGAAGAGATTGCCGCCGCCTATCCGGAGGACAAGATTGCTCCCGTCTTCCTGAACCGGCTGCAGCTGATCTCTGCAGAAGGCGCACCGGATCGCTGGGACGGTGTGTGGCACCTCAATTCTAAGTAACCGGAACCAACCTCGTCTGCCCCGTGCCGGGCGCCCGGGAAGACGAAATCGCCGGATCCGGCCTTGACGGCGCCTGATCTACGCTCCAGCTTCGGCACCGAACAGACAACCTTAATACTTGTCGAGGGGTGGAAACGATGAGCACATGGCGCGTTTACTTGTCCGGTGAAATTCACACGGACTGGCGGGAGCGGATCATTGACGGCGTCAAGGCTCTTGACCTGCCGGTCGAGTTCTCGGCACCGGTCACGGATCACGGGGCGAGCGACGATTGCGGCGCCTTCATACTTGGCGGCGAGGACAAGAAGTTCTGGTATGACCACAAGGGCGCGAAGGTCAACGCGATCCGCACACGCACCCTGATCGAAAAAGCCGACATTGTCGTTGTGCGTTTCGGCGATCAGTACAAGCAATGGAATGCGGCGTTCGATGCAGGCTATGCTGCAGCGCTCGGCAAGTCGCTGATCGTCGTGCACGACCCTTCCCTGACGCATCCGCTCAAGGAAGTCGACGGCGCGGCACTTGCCGTGGCCGAGACCTCGGAACAGGTCGCCGATATCCTGAAATATGTGATCCTCGGTCAGTTGAACCGCTGAGATCAACGCTCCCCGGCCGGGTGGAATTTCTCCGGCCGGGATTTACGCCGGCGGCTGTGCGGCCGCAATGCGCCTTTACGTCTTACCTTGAAATTAACAAATTCATTACCATACTAAGTGATAGTAAGACTTCCCGCGTATGTTAGCCGGGTAAGTTGATTTCTCCATAAATCGAACTGCGCACAGAACTGCGGCAGCCAAGATTAGCTGCGTGGAACTGCGTTTATTTCAGGAGAAAAATCACGAAGTACTTTAGTATTAAAATAAACACTGTCATCAAGACGTCTAAATGTCAGGCTACGAGTAAGGCTTGTACGTCTTGATGCGATAAAGTTGGAAAGTAAGATCCATGCAACATGGAAACGTAAAGTGGTTTGATCAGCGCCGAGGTATCGGCACGATCGAACCGGAAGACGGGGACGACATCCTCGTTGACATCTCGGCCCTGCACCGGTCCGGCATCGACACCTTGAAAGAAGGCCAGCTCGTGGCATTCGACCTGGAGTGGCGCCGCGGTCAGATGGTGGCTGAAGACCTGAAAGTCCTGTAAAGTCCTCTTTCTGGACTTTCCGAAAACAAGGGCGGTTCGACCGCCCTTTTTTATTGGGAAATTTTTTTTGAAGATTATTTGAGGTTTGCCATGGATTTGGACGCGAGGCTGCAGGACGGGATCGCCGCGCACAGAAAGGGCGATCTGGAGACCGCTCAGGACATCTATCTTGAAATTCTGGATGCCGATCGTGAGCACCCTGACGGGTTGCATTTCCTGGGGTTGTTACACTTCGATGCCGGCCGGACCGAAAGTGCCATCGGGCTCATCGAAAGGTCCCTGGAACTAAACCCCCAAAACACCTCGGCCTTGAACAATCTCGGCAACATTTTGAAACTGACCGGCGAGCCCAGGGCGGCGTTCGCCGCCTACGTCCGCGCCGTGGAAATCGACTCCAGGCATGATGACGCCTGGAAGAACATCAATCATTTGTTGCGCGCATCCGGCGATTACGAGGAAGTTCTCGAGATCATGTCCGAGATCGTCCGCCTCGATCCGGAAAATCCGAGCGCATGGCACACCTACGGTCTCGCACTGATGTTTACCGGCCGGCAGGAGGAGGCTTCGGACGCTTTCGAGAAGTCACTCAACTTCGATGATGCCAAGGCCCCGACAGCCCTTTGGCGCGCACGTGTCCTGGGAGCTCTCGGACGGACGGATCTGTCGCAAAAGCATTTTGAAAGGATCGTCGAAGCCGATCCGGACAACAAGGCGGCGCAGTATCATCTTTCCGCCGTGCGCGGGGACAAGTTGGAACACGCCCCGGAAGACTATGTCAAAACCCATTTCGACAAGTTTTCGGATTCGTTCGACGAAGTCCTTGAGGGGCTCGGCTACCGTGCGCCGGAACTTGTCGCAGAAGACGTGGTTGCGCTCGCGGGTCAAAGATCCGCCCCGTTTGAGGATGTGGTCGATCTGGGCTGCGGAACCGGCCTGTGCGGTCCGCTCATTCGAGACCATTGCGTCAGGCTGACCGGTGTCGACCTGTCGAAGGGCATGATGGAAAAGGCTGCGCAACTCAATGCGTACGACTATCTCGTAGAAGGGGAACTTGTCGCCTTTTTGAGTTCGGATCTTCCGACGCCCTTCGACCTTGCCGTGTGCGTCGACACGCTTTGCTATATCGGCAATCTCCGGCCTTTCATGAAAGCGCTTTACGGCGCGCTGAAGCCCGGCGGCAAACTTGTCGCCAGCGTCGAACACTTGACCGACGATACAGGCGCAGACTTCCGCGTCGACAGCTCGGGCCGTTATGCGCACACGCCGAACTATATCCGCCAATGCGCCGAGGAGGCTTCACTTGCCTATGCGCAGGACCGGCAGGAAGTGCTGCGGCGTGAACTGGGCGAGGACGTTCACGGTCTCATCTTTCAGGTGCAACGGCCGCTGTCGGACTGAGACTGCATACGCAGCGCCTGGACCGGCAACGCGCCGGTGCTGGTTGAGGGTCGACAGGTAGGCTAGGGTACGGACTCATAAATGAAGCCGATTTGGCGGCATAAATGGCGAAATCACGCGAGGAAGCGTGTGAAGAGCGGGCTTTATGCCCGGTC
>NZ_JASHKA010000025.1 GCF_030732845.1 Roseibium sp. MMSF_3544 | reverse complement strand
TGTTTGGTCACCAACCAGTCTCAGATCTTCAATGTGAGTGAACAACCTTCTTAGATTTCACACCTAGGGTACGGACCTAAAAGATGCAGCGGTGGCGATATGACCGCTCTCCAGACCTCAAGCTGAATAGGCGTTGCAGCGGATGAATTTCGGGACGTCGATATAGCTGCGCATCAGAACGAGCCAGGCTTCGCATTCCGGTTTTGTGTTGAAGCAGCCGGCCTGGGAAATCACGTACCGGACCTCGAAATTATAAACAGTGCCGCTTGCAATGCCCTTCCAGCCGGAACCGGAAAAGTTGCGGCAGTCATATTGCGTGTTCCGGGTGTAGGGAATCTGGTTACGGTCCTTGCTGAAGGCCGGGCCGCCGAAGAGGCCGTAGGGCGTCTGAACCTGCTGGCATGCGACAAGACCCAATGCGGCGGTCGCCACCAGGGAAGCCTTCAAGACGGAGGCGAATTTACGGGCAGTGTGCGTGAGGCTGCGGATCCGTTGACCCATTGAGTGCTCCAGTGAATATGGCTGCATATCCCGTCCGAATATCCAAGAGACTGATTTGCAATAGGTATCACTTGAACGGAAGCGTGGGGTAAAATCAAGACACGATCCGGCGCGCGCGGCCATTTCATCGGGGAAATGGCAATACAAAAAACCGGCGCCATTGGCGCCGGTCGATTTGCTTTTCTGCCGTCAGGTTACTGTCAGTTGACGTTGATCCAGCGCAGCATCAGGAAGTTGTCGGCACGCTGGGTCAGGTCGATGTTCGATTTCGACCCCCAGAGCAGCGGTTGAATGTGCAGCGGGACATAAACCACGTCGTCGCGGACGATTTTCGCGACCTCGTCGAGCATGGCCTGACGCTTGTCGGGATCGATTTCCTTCTGAATCTGCGGAAGCAGTTCATCGACACGGGCGTTCGAGTAGCCGCCGAAGTTCCAGCTGCCGAGCTTCTTTTCGTCGTTCTTGGTGGTGACCAGGAAACGGATCGGGTGCTCAGCGTCGAACGTGCCGGGCGACCAACCGAGCAGGTACATGTCGAAGTTGCCCGCGCGCAGTTCCGGCCAGTAGTTGCGTACCGGCATCGCGTTGAGCTCTGCCTTCATACCGGCCTGGGTCAGCATCGCTGCCATCGCCTTGCAAAGTGCTTCGTCGTTGATGTAGCGGTCGTTGGGGCACATCAGGCCGAAGGAGAACCCGTCGGGATAGCCGGCTTCTGCAAGAAGTGCCTTCGCGCCTTCGAGATCGTAGCCGATGCGGTCGGTGGCAGCATCGCTGTGGCCCTTCATCTGAGCACTTACGAGCTGTGTCGCGACCTCGGCGTTGCCGCGCATGATCTTGTCGACCAGGGCTTCAGCGTTGACTGCCTTTTGAACCGCTTCGCGGACTTTTGCGTCCTGGAACGGGTTCTTGTCGCTCGTTTCGTCCGAGTATTTCAGCGCATCGTGGTTGTGGCCGAAGCCGAGCATGATCACGCGGGCCTCAATGCCCTGATGAAGGCTCAGGCCGTCCTGGCTTTCGATACGTCCAACGTCCTGGACAGGAACCGGATTGATGAGATCGACCTGGCCGCTCAGGAGACCGGATACAGCGGTCGCAGGGTTGGCGATCGGCAGGAACGTTGCCTTGGTGAGGTTGTGCTCCTGTTCGTCCCACCAGCCGTCAAACGGCTCCAAGACGGTCTGGACACCCGGCTCGCGCGAGACGAGTTTGAACGGGCCGGTCCCGTTTGCGTTGAGGGTTGCGTAAGTCTCCTCATCCTTTGCCGGGCGCACCGCGTCGTTCGCTTCCGCCCAGCCTTTGTCCAGGATCATGAAATTGGCAATGCTGTCCGGAAAAATCGGATTGGGGGCATGGGTCAGGAAGTCGATCGTGTAGTCGTCAACAATCTTGACTTCCTTGACCGGCGCAAACCACGAGCTTGTGTCTGCCGCTTCTGACGACGCACGCTCATAGGAGAAAAGAACATCCTCAGCCGTTAAATCCGAGCCATCGTGGAACTTAACACCTTCGCGCAGTTTGAAGCGCCAACCGTCGCCACCAAGGGGTTCCCAGCTTTCTGCAAGAGAGCCCTCGATCTGCATGTTCTTGTCGCGGCGGACAAGGCCTTCATAAACATTGTTGAGGAAGCCAAGGACTGGCGCGGAGTTGACCGCATGCGGGTCCATGGTCTGCGGGTCGGTCGGAGACGACCACTTGAGTTCCGCAGCGCTTGCCATCGAGACGGAAGAGAGCAGGGCGGCGGCAAGTGTAATCGCCGCGGCATAGCCCTTGGGCCTGTTTAATGACTGTGACATGGAACCTCCGATCAACTTAAGTAGAATTTCGTAGCCTATACTTGGACATCCCACAGGCAATGTCATTCCCCATCAGAACGCACCTGCTCACGAAATTTTGACTTGCTGAGGTCTGAAACTACGAGGAGCGGGCCAAAGCAGCATTGAAACAGTTGACGTTTTGGAACGCGCACCGTTCAATTCAGTTATTATGTTTTGTGCGTCTCAGGGAATCCGGAGCCTCGCAATGCGATTTTTGATTTTGCCTGTTTTGATTTTTTTCGCAGCTGTCGGAAGCCTGGAAGCCGCCGAGGAGAGGCGCGTGGCGCTCGTTATCGGCAACGGTGCCTACGAAAACGTGGCACCGCTTGCCAATCCGACAAATGACGCGTCTGCCATTGCCGAATCCCTCGAACGATTGGGATTTGAGGTCATTTTGGGCCTGGATCTCGATCACAGGACCTTTGTCAAACACATGAAAGATTATGCGAGGCGGCTTCAAGGGGCCGATCTTGCCTTGTTTTTCTATGCCGGTCATGGCCTTCAAGTGGATGGCACAAACTATCTAGCCCCCGTCAACACCGAGTTGGCAGACGAAATCGACCTTGAATACGAAACGGTTCAGCTGAATGCGATCATCCGGCAAATGGAAAGGCGGTCGCGAACCAGCCTCATCTTTCTGGACGCCTGCCGCAACAACCCTCTCGCTCGCAATCTCGCCAAGTCCATGGGGACGCGGAATGTCGGCTCGGAGCGCGGCCTTGCGCCCGTAGAGACAGGCATCGGCACCTTGATTGCCTATTCCACCCAGCCGGGCAACGTCGCGCTGGATGGAAGTGGCCGAAACAGTCCTTTCAGCGCAGCCCTCCTAAAGCACATGGAAACCCCCGGTGCGGACATTGCCATGGTGTTGCGGCGTGTCAGGCAACAGGTTCTGACCGAAACCGGTGGTAGACAGGTACCGTGGAGCAATTCGTCTCTGACCGGAGAGGTGGTTCTGAAATCTGGGTTACGTCAGGATTTGGTCGAGTTGAAGCGCCTCGAGGAAGAAGCTTTTTGGACCAGCATAAAAGAATCCTCTGACCCCGGGGTCTTGGAAAACTACATAAAGCGGTTTCCCGAGGGCCTCTTTGTTGACGAGGCGCGCCTTGTCGTTGAAGACCTCATCGCACGTCGCAGTGCTGAAAAGGCCCAGATTGAGCAGATAAAGGCGCAGGCGGCGCAGCAGGCAGATTTTCTGCGCAGGGCGGAACGTGAAAACGAAAAGCTGATGCTACAGCTGCAGGCCGGCACCGAGAGCCAGCGCGCGCGCTTGGAAGAGGCCCGATTGCAGGTAGCGGAGCGCGAGAAAGAACTTGCCGATTTGTCAGAGCAGAACGAGACCCTGAAGGAGTCCTTCCAGCAATCCGTCCTTGCACTGGAGACCCGCCTTCAAGAGGCCGAAGACAGGCAAGAAGTGCGCGAACAAGAGGTCGTCCGCCTGCGCGCTGAAAGATCAAGTCTCGAGAATCAGGTTGAAGCGCAAACGGAAATTCGCCAAACGCTGCAAAGCGCTGTCGAGAGTGCGGAGAAAAGTGCCCTGGAAACCGAACAGATACGTTCGGAGTTGTCCGCTCTGCGGTCCAAGTCCTTGACGGAAATCTCCTCCCAGAACCAGGAACTTGCCCGCGCACGCCAGCAAATCACCAAGGCACGAAAAAGTGCAGAGGCACACAGATCCGAATTGCTGAAGCTGCAGACAGAACGGGATGTGTATATCGAGCAATACCTGCAGCAGCTCCGGAAATCGGAAAGCGAACGCGAAGCGCTTGCTGCGCGCCTCGCTGAGCTGGAAGAAGAGAAGAAGCAGCTTGAGGAGGCGCAGTTTGCCAGCACGTCATCAGCTGCTTCAGCCAAGACGGCGGAAGCCTTCCGGCCAACTGTCAAATCCGTTCATCTTGACAGGGCAGGCAGGATTGCCCTGCAAATGTCCTTAAAGGAATTCGGCTACGATCCGGGTGCAGCAGACGGGAATTTCGGGCCACAGACTTTCCAGGCGATCATGGGTGCAAGGCTGGCTCTAAACCTGCCGGAAGGCAGCCATGTTGACCGCGACCTGATTAAGCTTCTTCCAGACGTTTCCAAGCTTTTCGGCGCCTATGACGGAGCCTGGGTTGTTGTGCGCACCGCTGCCGACCCCGGAGTTTGCGGTTGGACACAAGTCAAACAGAGGCTTGAAATTTCCAGGGGATCGATAAGCGGCCCCGGCTATGTCGGGGAAGTTTACAGCGATGGTTCGATCGAAATGACACGGAGTTTCATCCAGCGTCACAAGAGGAGGCAGTCGCTTTTTGAGGGAAAGATCGGGGAGACCGGTGGTGCGGGAACCTTCGCGTACGACTTCAATGCCTGCAAGGGGGAGTTTGTGCTGCACAAGGGTGACGTTGTCAGTCTGCACGAAGAGGATTTGTTCCAGTTCGACAGGAAGGACAGGGCACTTGTCAGTGCAATCCAGAGCGAGTTGAATCGCCTGGGTTGCGACGTCGGAACTGCGGATGGCATTTGGGGGGGGCGCTCTAGATTGGGACTGCGGACTTTCAGTTCAATTTATGGAAAGCAACCGGACAGTCGCGTTCACACAATGCCGCTGCTGGACATGCTCAAACAATCCCCGGACGGTTATTGCAAGGCTCGCGAAAGTGCGCGCAACTGAGGATGGAGTTTCGGATGCCAGTTCCTCCTGACATCCGAAACATTTTTGTCCGGGCGCAGACTTAGGCCTTACCCGCCACCATCAGCGCAAAGGCCTGATTGAGCGCCACTTCTTTCAAACGGTCGAAACGGCCGGACGCGCCGCCGTGGCCTGCTTCCATGTTGGTCTTGAGCATCAGGAGGCTGTCGCCTGACTTTGTGGCACGGAGCCTGGCAACCCACTTGGCAGGTTCCCAATAGGTGACACGCGGGTCCGTCAGGCCAGCAACGGCCAGGATCGCGGGATAGTGCTTGGCTTCCACGTTGTCATAAGGCGAATAGGACGCGATGTACTCGTAGGCCGCCTTGTCCGTGATCGGATTGCCCCATTCAGGCCATTCAGGCGGCGTCAATGGCAGCGTATCGTCCAGCATCGTGACCAAAACGTCGACGAACGGAACTTCCGCGATGATGCCGCCGAATTTTTCGGGCGCCATATTGGTCACCGCACCCATCAGCATGCCGCCAGCGGAACCGCCATGGGCCACGATACGCTCATAAGACGTGAAGTTTTCCGCCACCAGATGGTCGGCCGCCGCGATGAAGTCGGTGAAGGTGTTCTTCTTCTTTTCGCGCCGGCCATCCTTGTACCAGCGGAAGCCCTTGTCCTTGCCACCGCGAATGTGCGCGATCGCATAGACGAAACCCCGGTCCACCAGAGACAGGGCGTTGGTGTTGAAGCTTGCCGGGATCGTGATGCCGTAAGAGCCGTAGCCATAGAGCAGCAGAGGCGCCGATCCGTCGAGAGGCGTGTCCTTGTGGTAGAGAAGTGACACCGGCACCGTTTCCCCGTCTTCGGCAGGCGCCATGATCCGGCGCGTAACGTAGTCGGATGCGGTGTGGCCGGACGGAACCTCCTGTTCCTTCCTGAGGATACGATCGCGGGTTTCGACATCGTAGTCGAAGGTCTGCGACGGTGTCGTCATGGAGGAATAGCTGAACCGGATGGTCGTGGTGTCGAATTCGTAGCCGCCGCCGAGCCCGAGAGAATAGGCTTCTTCGTCAAACTCGACGGAGTGCTCGACACCATCTGCCAGACGGCGGATGACGATGCGCGGCAGGCCGTCCTCGCGCTCCAGCCTGGTCATGAAAGTCTTGTAGACACAGTGTGACAGGATCAGGCAGCCCGGCTTGTGCGGAACATAGTCTGTCCAGAACTCCCGTCCGGGTGTCGCCTTGGGTGCCGTGACGATCTTGAAATCTTCCGCGTCGCCCAGGTTGGTCAGGATGTAGAGCGTATCGCCATGGTCTTCGACAGAATATTCCACGCCAGTGTCGCGCGGAGCGATCAAGACCGGTGGTGTTTCGGGTTGATCGGCGGGGATCATCCAGACTTCCGATGTCTCGTGGTCGTGGATATCGATCAGGATCGTATTGCCGGACTGGGTTTTACCGACACCCATGAAGAAACCGGCGTCCTTTTCCTCGTGAACCAGCACGTCTTCAGCCGGATCTGAACCGACCTTGTGACGGAAGAGTTTCGACGGTCTGTGATTGTCGTCAAGGCGGATGTAGAAGACGAAATCGCTGTCCGCCGAAAAGACGCCGCCGCCGCCAGTGTCCGCAATGCTGTAGTCCAGGTCCTTGCCGGAAGCGATGTCACGCAATTGCAGGGAATAATATTCCGACCCCTTGTCGTCATATGCCCAGGCAAGCAGCTTGTGATCGGGAGACTGGCTTGCGCCGCCAAGTTTGAAATAGGCTCTGCCGTCCGCTTCCTTGTCGCCGTGCAGGAGGATGGTTTCCTCACCGCCATCACGCGGCGTGCGGAAAAAGATCGGCTGCTGACCGCCGGTTTCGAATTTCAAGCCATAGGCAAAGGGGCCGTCGGGTGATGGGACGGAACTGTCATCTTCCTTGATCCGTCCACGCATCTCGGCAAACAGCGTATCCTGAAGCTCTTTTGTCGGCTCCATGGTCGCGTCCTGATAAGCGTTTTCCGCTTCCAGATAAGCCCGGATGTCGGCATCCAGCACCGAGGGGTCACGCATGACCTCCTGCCAGTTGTCCGCGCGCAGCCAACCGTAGTCGTCCTGCCGCGAAATGCCGTGGGTTTCGTAGGTTTTGGGGCGCGCCTCGGCGCGCGGGGGAAAAGCATCTTGTTTCATGGCATCGCAGGTAGGATCTTTGACCGGTGAAGGCAAGTGACATTCTCTACAGGATTGGTTCGGGCAGAGGCTTATTCTGGATCGTTGGGAATTTCGATTACAAGTGGCCCGTCCTCCGCCTCCCAGACGCCCCGGGAGGCGGCTTTGCGGCCGGAAAAGACGATGTAGCTTTGGCGTCCGTAATGCGGCAGGGGACGCGTGATCTGCGAAAGCGCGTTGCTATCGACTGCCGAAATCAGCAAAACAGGCTCGCCGTCCTCCCTGCTGCTTGTCCAGACGGTGGCAGATGCGTCTTCCGACCCCGCTGGCGGCGCATCCAACTGGTGCTCGGTAACAAACTCGGCCAGTTTGTCAGGTGTGCCAAAGACCATGAGGGCACCTTGCGGCAAGTCTTTACCGGCATCTTCCATTGATGGTCGCGTACCGGGTGCCGCAAGCCTTGCCACGATCTTCTGCGATGCCCTTGTGAACGCGTCATCGTCGGACAGCACATTTACCGAAACGTCCTCGGCAAGCATCACGTCCCTCAGGATGGGCGGACTTTCGCCCGGCAAAAGGTCTCGAAAAAGATCGAACTCGGGGTCGACCCGCACGCGGAGCGGTTTGGCTTCGGTCCTCAGCTCAACACTGGTGTTTGGCCCCGTCACCAGAATGTCCTCGCGAACTGTTCCCCTTTCGGTTTCAACCTGGACCGGCACCTTCAGTCTGTAGGCCGGTTGCGTCTGCATCAGCGACATCTCGGTAACGTAGCCCTCAGAGCCGGTTTCCAGTCGGACATCGGCAACGGAAAGGGTGGGGGCACCCGTGCGGTCCAGCCATTGCGCGAAAAACCAGCCAAGGTCACGGCCAGATGCTTTTTCAAAGGCAGCCCGCAAATCCTGCCAGCCGGCGATAGACAAGCGATGGTCGGACCAGAACTGTTTGACAGCATCGGAGAATGTGTCGGCGCCGATTTCGTTCTTCAGCATGTGGAACAGATAGGCGGCCTTGTTGTACCCGATGATCTGGGATGCCTGATGCCGTTTGGCGACAAACGTCCGGACCGGAGCATCGGCTTCATCTGGAAGGGCCGCATAGTCCCGCAGCCAGCCAAGCCGCATTTCGCGCGCGCGATCCGGGCCTGCCTTTGCGGCCAGTCCGTAGTCAGCCATGTAAGTGGTCAAGCCTTCGGCCCAGTTGCCCTGGCGATAATCGACCTGGACCCCGTTTCCCCACCAATTGTGCAGGATTTCATGGGCAAGCGACCTTCCTTGCATGAACGGCAACGGGACGATGCGCCTGTCGATAAAGGTCAGGTTGGGAAAACCCAGACCGACGGGCAATGGTGCGGAAACGATGAAGAAGTCCCTGAACGGGTAAGCTCCAATCTCCTCCTCAAAGCCGCGCAAATAATCAGCGGAGTTGCTCAGATACTGCTCGGTGAAGTCGGACAAGCCTTCGTGAAAATAGGTGCGCAGCCGGACCCCGCCGACACGTTCTTCCCGGATGTCATACGAACCGGCGAAGATCGATGGACGGTCAAACGCGAGAGCCGATTCAAATGTTGCCGCATAGCTTTCCGCCGACACCGTTTCGTCCGTCAGTTCACCTGTTGCCACCGCCCGAAAGGAAGCCGGTACGGAGACTGCCAAGCGGTAGCTTATGGTCGTGTCGCCACTATCCGGCATCCAGCCGGAAGATCCGAAAAGATAAGCCCCGTCGGGACCAGCGCCCGCTCTGGACGTTGCCTCAGCCGGGATCTTGCCACTCAAGCGCACCGTCAACTTGTTCGGTCCAGGTTTTGAAAATGTTGCGGTGAGCCGCGGGGCACCCTTGATCTGACGCGCGGTCCCATCGTCAACTTCGACGTCTTCCACCGAGAGCCATTCGGCGAAGGCAATTGTGAGTTTGTCCCGGTCATTGACTGCGAGCGTGCTTTGAACCGTGACCGATCCGGTTTCGGGATGAAGCCAAAGGTCGATATCATGGTGGACTGCTGGCTGAGCCGCTGCACTCGCCGCTTTCGAGACCGCGAGCAACACAAGCGTCAGAAACGCAAGTGAGAGAAGCCTCACTGGCCCGCGTCCGCTTCAGCGGGAAACTTCGCAATGATGGTCAGATCTTCACCGTCTCGCCTGATGTCGAGTGGCAGCCAGGTTCCGGGGGCCTGCCTTTCGATTATTGTGACGAGATCGCGTGTTGTTGCAACGGGGGAGCCTGCCGCGTTCAGCACGATATCACCCGCATTGAGGTCCGCTTCTTCGGCGATGCTGCCTTCGACGATGCTGCTCAAAAGCAACCCGCCTTCGGAGGCCGGTTCAATATAGACACCGAGCCTTGGACGGTCCCGAACAGGCTCTGAACTTTCTGACCTGTCAACGACAAAGACTGCGTCCGCCAGGCCAGCCTCAAGGGACGCGCAGCCACCGTCCGGCGTCACCGGCAGCAAGCTGGTTACTGTGTCGATGCCGAGATCGGCCAGCTGATGGGGAACGCCATGCCCGTGTTCCACGTGGCCGCGTCCCATGATCCCAACGACGACGGCTTCAGGATTGTCCCTTGAAGCTTCGGCCAGCGCTTCCGCCATAGCGCGATCCCAGGTCAGCTGCGCTTCTACAAACCGGACAAATCCCGGCTGCTCTTTTATTGGCAGATCCTCACCTGAGGTACTCTTGGTGTCGTCGCCACCCGAGGCGCGGCGCAGCTGGGCCTTCTTCGCGTAAACGTCCGCGAGTGCATCCAGATAGCCGGGACTGGCTGGCGCAGGGTCGCTGAGGCCTTCGCGTTCACCGGCCGGGACAGATGTCCACCCATTCTGACCGACTTTCGAGACCAGCGACCGGTCGACATTGAGTGCGATCACGGGAACTCTGTTCTGCCGAGCAAAATCGAACATCGGCATATAGAAGTCGGCATCGTAGCCCCAGACTTGATCCCATCGTGTTGCTTCCAGGAAAACGGGCTCTGTGAGTGAGCCGCTTGACCACTCGTCGAGCGACGTCTGGACGCTTCTTGGAAAGGCCTCGAATCCGACGATGAGCTCAGGCTGGTGCGCGTAAAGACCGGCAAGGACAGATGTTTGCCATAGATGGTCTTCGCTGGATGTGTGAGATTCGCCGAGGAGCACGACCTGACCGGCGGCGGCGCGTGACAGTACCGCTTTTGGTCCCAGCGTCTCGCCGGTCGCCGGGTCAAGCCATTGACCGGCGTCTGCGCAGACGGAGGCATCGGCTTCGGAGGATTTGGTGCCGCTTTTGCCGAAAGCGAATGCCTGGCCTCCAGTTGCCAATGCAAGGGCAATTGCCAGGGTCAGCTTTCCGGCCAGATGACGGCTTGGCGTGATCGCCAGAAAGTTGGCTGAGCTGTTTTGATCGGTCACCTGCGTTTCTCCGGTTTCATACGCGATGCGTGAGCGCCGCGTGAAGGTATCGAACCGCCCGTCCTGCGATTTGCCAGCATGCCCCTACTGTTTGATACGAATTGGGACTAGCCGCAGATTGCCGGAAAACTCCAATGAGCGCACAGTGGCCATAGGACGCGGCAACGCCTTGTTGCGCTACGGCCTGAAGGCATCTGCCTTAATGCGGCGTTCCGGCTATCAGTGAACCAGTTATGGCCGTGCTGACCTGATGGCAAGTGACATTTTCTTCACGATTGCCGTTCAAAGCCCCCAAGACAGGGTATCGCTGACGGCAGCGTTCGAAAGGGTCTAATGGGTCAGGTCGGTATCGTGTCTGAGGGCATCGGCAAAGAACTTCAAAAGGGTTTCGATACTGGGTTGTTGTCGAAAGTCCCTGTGAGTTGCCACCCAGAGATCGATCTCCGGACCGCTGCCGATTTCAAGGCAGCTTCTCAGGTGCTCGGAATTTCGACCGACAAATCCGGGAAGCATCGCGAGCCCAAGTCCCCGATTGGCCAAGGCAGCGAGCGTCAGAAAACTGTCCGCAGAGAACTCGGAGCGGGTCCGGACGTTGGAGAATTGCCATTTACCAGCAGTAGACTGCGCAAATCCAGGTGCGACACCCAACCATTTGTGCTGTTCGATCGGAAGACTGGTGTTTTCGTTCAGGTAGTTCCGCTCACCGAAGACACCGAACGTAACGGACGCCGCACGGATGCCGCTGAGCTCAGAAGGCAGATCAGCCCCTGGTCTGATCAGGATTTCCGCGCCTGAAAGTGACATGTCGATCGGGTCATTCGAGACAGCGATTTCAATGTTGATGTTTGGGTGTTTTCCCCGAAGAGCCTCAAGATAGCGGGGCAGCAGGAGGCAGGCTATGGCGTCTGTTGTTGCGAGCCGAAAAGTGCCCTCGATACCCTTTGAGGTGGAATCCAGATGTCTTCTGATTCTTGCAGAGGCGTCTTCCATCAGTTTCAGAGAAGCCAGCAAAGCACGCCCTTCCGGCCGCAGCCGGTATCCGTCATTGGCCCGGTCGAAGAGTTTGACGTCGTGCGCGGCCTCAAGCAATGCGATCCGTCTCAGGACTGTCGCATGATTGACACCCAGGATGCGGGAGGCTGCTGACAGAGAACCGTGTTCAGCTACCGCATGAACGTATTGCAATTCATCCCATCGGATCCTGTGCATGAGTGCACACCCTTCTACCTGTTTTTTCCGAATTTACGCAGTATTCCTATTATGAGAATAACAGGATGTTTAATTTTGCACATCCTGGGAGGGTGCGATGAGCCCCAGAATCTTGACGATTTTCTCGCTTGTTCTTGCTGCGATCATTGGTCCAGGCCTGGCAAATGCCGCCGGTGAATTCGACAACGCAATCAAGTCGCGCAAAGCTGTGATGACACTCTATGCCTGGAACCTCGGGCAATTAGGGGCAATGGCGAAAGGGGAAGCCGACTACGATCCCCAGGCTGCCAAAACAGCGGCTGAAAACATCAGGATACTCGCCACAATGAACAATGGCGCATCCTGGCCTCAAGGTTCCGACAGCACCGCATTACCCGGTCAAACCCGTGCCAAGGTGGAAGCCTGGACAACCTATCCGGAGAGCGCGGAGATCAACAAACAGCTTGCCGCCGCTGCGATCGCCATGGCCGAGGTTGCCGACACCGGTCTGGAAAACGTCCAGGCAAATATCGGAGCTATTGGCGGGGCCTGCAGTGCGTGCCATACGAAGTTCCGCGAAAGCGAATAGTCCGGCTGGAAAGACAAAACATGAGTTGGTGGCTGAAGCTAGGTGGCCTTGCCACCGCAGCGTTGATGCTTGCAGGACTGACGATCGGAACTGCCTACACCGCGGATGAGCGTCTCCCCAAGCGGGATGGCCTTGTGCCTGCGACGACCAAAGGTGTGCCGCACATACAGATCGGTGCAAAGCCGATCCCGGCGCTCTCCGAACGTTTGCTTGGCCGGGTGTCAACGCTTCCGGGTGTAAGGCTCCGCCCGACCGTTATTTCACTGCCGGGCGCAAAAGGGTTCTGGTTGAGCGAGAGTTTGGACCTGGCGCGTCCCAAGGCAATTGTTGGCGGCAGGGAATTCGCACATCTGCACCCGGACGGCAGCCTCCATGCGTCCTTGCCGCCCAAAAGAGCACATGAAGCGGTCGTGGCCGGTTGGGCAACAATGCACCCATGGGCAAGCAGAAGGCCCGGCTGGGAAGGGTTCGTCCTGCTTTACACGCCAAGATCCGTTGACGAAGCGGACGTTGTTTTTCAGCTCATTGTTGACGGCTACAACTACGTAACCGGTCAAAATCACGTCGCGAATGAACTTTGACGCGGCATCTTTGATGGCGCTCGCTGCCCCGGTGCGCTGCGTTTGCAAATCGTCAAATCGAATACAAAGTTGTTGGGCGCTCTACAGAACCACACCCATTCGCCAGGCAAGCTGATCGAGCCTGTCCTGGCCGTAAAAGGGCTCACCTTCAAATACGCAACAGGGCACGCCCCAATGCCCTGCATCAAGCAGGGCCTTGTTGTTGGCCAAGAGATCGGCACGAAAGTGATCCTTTTGAGCGTCGATCAAGTTATCGAGTTCTGCCAATTCCAATCCAGCGGCAGAGACGGCCTGGGCAATGTGATCGCCGAGGTGCCAGTTTCGGGTGTTTCCATCCCAGATCAGGCGCATCAGCCTGTCGTAAAGCTCTAGCCCGGAGCCGAGAAAGCTTGCGGCCATCAGCAGGTCCAGAAGCCGCCATACCCGAGGCTGATCCGGTTCCGCAATCCATAACGAGCCAGGTTTGAAGGCGACTGGATACGGGTCAGCTTCTTTATATGGAATACCAAGAAACTGAGCCGTTCGCTGAACGTCCAGGATGAAATAATCCTGTTCCATGGTGTCGCGGTCTGTGAAGGCGTCAGCAATCCTGAGGACACCTGGCATGACCGGCTTAAACTGCACCGAAACCGCCGGGATTTCCGCCAAACGCTTCAGGCGAGGGACTGCGAAATAACAGTATGGGCTCTGGATGGAGAGGTAAGCGTCAACGCTCTTATTCATGTGCGGCGCCACCGATCGCGTCTGAATGCTGTGGCCGGCTTTCATGGGCCTTTCCGGCGCGGATGCGCGAGACGGTGCCCTCGAATTGCGATCTGTTTTCCTCATCCGTGTTCTGAGCCATCAGGGCCTCTAGCCTGAGGTCGACTGTTTCGGGTGCAAGGTGCCCGGCATGGCGAATGCCTTGAAGGCGCGCTCCGAGCGCCAGTTTTTTGCGAAGCTGATGCGGCTGAAAGCGGTCCATGTCCCTCGGGGAGAGTGATTTCTCGGCCGTCAGATATCCCGCTTCTATTGCCTCGTTCAAAAGGGTTTGCCCGCGCGAACTCCGGGCCAGCACCGCGTTGCTGCCGGGATCCTTGTGGTGATCCGATGCCTGCTCAGGCGAGGGGGCGCCCCCGATCCAGGTGTCCGACGCAGCGATATCCGCAGCTTCTCCGATGCCGTCAGGGCAGATTTTGCAGCGCCAAGGCAAGGACCAGGCGCTTTCGTCTTCGCCCCAGAAGTCGAGATACGTCTTTTCGACAGCTTTGCCATCGTCCTGCTCCATCCGTGTCGGACCAGGGCATCCGTTTCCGCGATATTGCAAGCTGGCCAGTCGTTCGAACGCGATGCCGAATTCGCCGACACGTTTGCTTAGCGCCGGCGTTTCCATGAAACCACCGCAGACAGGTGTCATCATGATCCGGCAGAATTTGTCCACGCGCTCGTCAAAGCGTGCCAGATTACGCAAGGCGGTGACATCGCAAGGGGTGCCGACAAATGCGAAGGGTCGTTCTTCGGCGAGCCTGTCGTCAATATCGATCAGGGTCGCTGTGGGTCCGTATCGTGAGCCGGCGCCCTCAAGGACTTCGGCGCGCGTCCGGCTGACGTGCGGCGCGCCGAAACTAGGATGCGTCTTCGATGCCTTCGCGTGGACAATAAAGTCCACCTGCCCGCTTTCCAGGAGATAGAGGGAGAGTGCCGTCAGCGCACCGCCCGTTGCTGCTCTGAAACGGACATCCTGATCGCTGGCATGAGTCATCAGGATCTGCCGATAGGGGCCCCAAACGAGATCGGTCTCGGTCTTTGCGTCCACAAGGGTGTCGGGAAGACTTGCGATGCGCGTGCCCGGGCAAACTTCAAAAATCCTGTCCACGAGCCCAGCATCGAGAGGACGATCGAGGAAGGGGCGCAGGCTCCCGTCCTTGGTCGGTCCAACCTTTATTTCGTTGTCAGAGAGCGCCTCGCACAAACCGCATCCGATACAAAGTGCATCCTCGACGATGCGGAAAAACCGGTCTTCGGGGGCGAGTTGCGTCATCTGGTGCTCCAGGGAAGGGCGACGGCCTACCAAAACAGGCGAGGAAGACCCTCTCCGCATCGATGCGTCACTGTTTGAACCACGTCAATCCTTGTACTCCGGGCACCGCTGGTCCAGCAATCGCAGAAGGCCGGCCCATTCGGTTTTGCCGTTGTAATTGTAATGATCCGACTTGGCCATCTGGTCCTGATACCGGGCTACCTTTTGCGGATTGATCAGATGCAGGGGCCGTCCCATCGACAGGGTTTTGATCTGCGCCGAACAGGTCTGACGTAGAAAATATGCTCTGAAAAATGCTTCCGAAGCGGCTGTGCCGAGCGCATAGTAGCCGTGGTTGCGGCTGATCAGGATTTGGTTCTGTCCCAGCGTGTCAACGAAATGGCGGCCGAATTCTTCGTCCTCTTCAAATTCGTATTCGATATAGCCGGTGATGTTGCCGAGATAGACCGCGGGTTGGTTGAGCGGCAGCAATCCGTCTTCGATCGAACCGACCGCCATGACTTCTTCTTCGTGCCCGTGGACGAAAAACATGGCCTCCGGCCGCGAACCGAAAATCCATTGGCACAGGTTCTGGACACCATCATTCAGCCAGGGCCCGTCTGTTGCAACCGGCTGTCCGTCCGGACCAATCTTGATCATCGCCGAGGCTGTCGCTTCCTCCCAGAACATGCCGTATGGGTGCACGAGGTAATGATCCGGCTGATCCGGAACCCGGGCTGCCACGGCTCCATTGGCTAGGTCCGACATGCCGTAGTGCGCAAGGATACGGAAAGTGGCAGCAAGGTCGACCCGGGCCTGCCATTCCGCGTCGCTACAAGGATGCTGTGAGAGTCGCGTGATGCCGTTCATGGTTTGATTTCCTGTTTCAAGATGCGTTCTGCAGCACGGACCGCCGAGTAAAGATCGTCGCGGTCGGCATAGATCCCTTCAATGAACCTGCTGCCTCCCGCCGCGTCATAACCGTTGCGCCCGTGAAGCGCGCGGCGGTTGTCAAATGCGAGCAGGTCGCCAGGCCGGTAAGCGAACGTCATCTGGTAGCGGGCCTGCTGGGCCCGGGCAGCGAATGCGCGATAGCTGCGATAGGCCCGGTCTTGCTGATCCAGAGACGCTACCAGGGGTGCCCTTAGCCAGGTGTTGTAGCGTATGCCGGTAACAATGCCGTCGCGATCGCGCTCGATCACCGGACCGCTTGCCTTGTAGCTCGTTGTCCTGGAGCGGTTGTTGTAGGTCCAGTCGATGTCGCAGAGCGCCCGAAAGTGCTCAGGTTCTTCAACGCGCAAATCTTCGGCAATCTTGTAGCCATCCACATAGATGCCTTCGCCGCCGCTGGTGGAGTTGGCCCTGCAGAAGAGAAACTGAAGACCGTGGGGGCACTCACGTGTCGGCATGTCGATATGCTGCAGCAGTGCGTCGGAGGTAAAGGCGTTGCTGTCCGGGGCGTCCTTGATTTCCAGGGTGTACATGCGCCCGAAATTGGATTCGCGGATCGCGCCAATGCGTTCGACGACACTTTTCAGCAGCCCGTCCGCATCAGGCAATCCTTCCAGGCGGGCGACGCCATAGTCGCGCAAGGACACAAGCCAGTCATGCCAAGCCTGGATATTCTTGAGTGCATCAGGACCGTTTATCGTAGGTGGTTCGGGCTGATCCTGGCCAGTCCAGAGGACCGGGGCCTGTTTTTTGCCGTCTTCGCCGAACCAGCCGTGGCTCCTGAGCCAGCCGGCGTGAAAGCTGGTGGGCGGGCGCCCGTCCGACCAATGAACCTGGACGGCACCAGTCGACAGAACGGCTGGCGCAAAAACAGTCAGATCGTCGGGTAAAGAGAGCGGTGACAACGTGGTTTCGCGCGAAAGAACATGCAGCGTTTCAGGTGAGGGGTCGTTCTCTGCCAGCAGGAACGGATGGTAGAGGCTCTTCCTGCCATCAGACCAATTCACGCAGAGCGCGCCGTCTTCAACCGAGACGGTTTCCGGCAAATGTTCAACGGGCCAGACATCGAAATCCGGAGTGATCGGATAAGGTTCCGCGGTTTTCAATTTTCCGTCCTCCCTGTTTCCAGAATTCTAGCTGGGCAATGCCTGTTCGGATTGATATGAAACAACAAAAATCTGACGCTAAAGAACAGTCTCATGAAGAGTGTTTGCATCCACATTGCCGACGGTTTTCCGATCCTGTCGCTGACGCTGGTGACAGAACCGCTTCGCGTGGCTAACCGGGAAGTTGGGAAGACTGTGTTCGAATGGGCTCTGGTGTCGGAGACTGGCGGCACCTGCCGGTCATCAAGCGGCCTTGCCCTTGAAACGTCGACGCTGCCGAGTGGCGTGCCCGATGCCGCTGTACTCCTGGCATCCTACCAGCCGGAGCGCTCTGCCACGGAAACGACGCTGGCGTGGCTGCGCCGTATCGACCGGCATGGCGGCTTGTTGGGCTGCGTGGATACAGGAGCGCTGGTCTTTGCGCGCGCTGGGCTGCTTGAGCGCCGCCCCGCTGCCGTTCACCCGGAGGCGATTGCCGGTTTACAGCGCCAGTTTCCAGGAAGCCTCTTTGTGGACCGGATGTCGGATTTTTCACCGCCGCGCTTCTCAAGTGCAGGCGGCGTTGCGACGCTCGACATGACGCTGGCACTCATCTCCCATTTCGCCGGCGCCCAGATTGCACGTCGCGTCGCCGACATTCTCACCTACGCACCGCGCTCCGGCAGCCTGGCCTCTGCGCAGCTTCCAGGCAGCGTCCCGCGAGAGGTGCGCGATGCCGTCGCGATCATGGAGGCCAATCTTGCGGACGGGCTGCCCGTTTCCGAGATCGCCAGGCGGGTCGGTGTGCCGGTCTGGAAACTGCGCCGCCTGTTTCTGCGCCATCTACATGCTGCGCCGACACAGTATTTTGTCGACCGCCGACTTGAGCGGGCGCGTGACATGCTCCGAAACACGACGCTCTCCGTTGCGGAGGTCGCCTCTGGCTGCGGATACAACAACGCGGAAGTTCTGAGCCGCGCCTATCGTGGGCGATATGGATGCGCGCCTTCGGAAGACCGCCATTACTAGAATACGAAATTGGTCACCCGGCATCTTCCAGAACGGTATCCGGCATTGCCTCCGGCGGAAGAATTGCGCCTTGGGCGAGCACGACACGGGCCGCGAGTGCATGCCCGGAGGCGACAGCACCGGCAATGTCTGCGCCGTTTAACCGGCTTGCAAGAAAGGCGGCATTGAAGCTGTCGCCGGCTCCAGTTGTGTCCACTGGTCTGGCGACCCGCTCAAGCGGAAAACTTCGTTGTCCTTCAGGGCCCGAATAGTGCACGGGCCCACCACCGGTCTTTAAAAGGACTGCGGGCGCGCCTAGAGAGCGCAGGGTTTCAAGTGCCTGGACCGGTGTGTCGGCGCCCCAAAGTTCGCTCACATCGTCAAGTGAGGGCAGGGCCAGCGTCGATGCTGCAACGGCATCGGCAACCGAACTGCGCGCAAGATCCGCATTTTCCCAAAGCGCGGGGCGGTAGTTAAGGTCGAAATAGACAGGGCGGCCGCTCGCCTTTAAACGCATCATGTGCCTGACAAGGCGGGCGCGCGCGCCCGGGCTGATAATGGCGAGCGTTACCGCGGACACGAAAAGAGCAGGTGCTTCTGCAAGTGCAGTGTCCTCTGCGGCGTTTTCCTGCAACAGCTTGCGGGCGGCTGATTGTTCCCGCCAATAGGTGAAGGAACGTTCCCCGTCGGGCGCGCATTCGATCATGCTCAGACCGGGTGTCTTTCCAGGCATCCGCATGATCGAGGCCGTATCGATGCCTTCATCGGCAATCTTTGAAAGGATCCAGTCGGAGAGCCGGTCGTTCCCAAGGCGGGTGACATATCGTATCTGCCCAGGGCCGAGCATGCGGGCCATATATACCGCTGTGTTGAGCGTATCTCCGCCAAGACCCTGTCGAAAGACACCTGGCTTGTGGATCGGTTGCGTCAGTTCGACGAGAGGTTCGCCAATCAGAACCATTCGGGTCATTTTTTGACCTCCAAAGGTGTGACAAGCGGGCGTCCGTCGAAAAAGGCAGCCAGATTGTCGATTACCAGGCGTCCCATTGCGCGCCGGGCATCGGTCGTTGCCGAAGAGACGTGCGGTGTGACTATGGTGTTAGGCAGATCCATGATTTCATGCCGTGGGCTTGGTTCATCCTGAAAAACATCAAGGGCTGCCCCACCGACCTCACCATTTCCAAGGGCGCTGATCAGCGCTTCTTCATCGACAATGCTGCCGCGAGCGACGTTGATGAGCATGCCGTCCGGCCCGAGGGCTCGCAAAACGTCTGCACCCACAAGCCCGTTGGTTCCGTCGCCTCCGGCGGCCGCGACGATGAGGACATCCGCGTCCCGGGCAAGTGCTTCGGGCGACGCCCGATAACCGGCTTCTTCGCCCGGAACAGCAGCAAGGTCGGAATAGATCACGGTCATTCCGAATCCTCGCGCCAGTTCGGCAATTCGCCGTCCGATACGGCCATAGCCCAGGATGCCGACTGTCTTTCCCTTGAGGCCGAAGCCGAGATCGAGCTTGGCTTTGGCCCAGGCTCCGGTTCGCACATGTGCGTCACCTGCAACAATGCGCCGGGCCGCAGAGAGCAAAAGTGCCAGAGCGTGCTCGGCGACCGCATCGGTGAGCACACCTGGTGTTGTTGTCACTGCGATCTCCCGGTCCCTTGCCTGATCAAGATCGATCCGGTCGACGCCAACGCCATAAACCGCGATCATTTGCAGGGCGGGAAGCCGGGCCATCAGATCGGCGGGAAGGCCGATGTCACCCTTAGTCGCGACCGCTGTGATCCTGGACGGATCGGCGAGTGCGGCCGCTTCGTCCCGGGTGTCGAACCGCGCGCGGATCTCATCGGTGATCTCCTGCGGCTGCAGAGGGCTTCGCAACATAAGCATCAGCGTCCTCCGATCAGGTCCGGCGCGATCCAGTTGGGCAGACCGAGCGCAATTTGAGGAAAGACGATGATGGCCAGAAGCACAAGCAGCATACCGGTGAGATAGACCAGCGTCGGCCCCATCGATTGCAGGAGCGCAATGCCGCCGATCTTGGAGGCGATCATCAGGCAAAGCCCGTATGGCGGCGTGATCAGACCGAAGCCGAGTGCCATGACGCCGACGATCCCGAAATGAACCGGGTGAATGCCGGCGGCGAGCGCGAGCGGCAGAAACAGTGGTGCCAGGATCGCCATGGCCGGAAGGCTGTCCATGAACGTGCCGATCAAAAGCATCACCAGGGCCATGACAATCAAAAGCATCGTCGGGTTGGAAATGGTGATGCCGCCCATCAATGTGCCCGGGATCTGGTAAAACGAGATCAGGTACCCGAAGACCGAGGCGCCGACGAGGCTGAAGAGCGACAGTGAAGCGAGGCGCACCGTGGCACTGGAAGCCTCAAGCACTTTGCGAGCCGTCAATGTCCGATAGATGACAAAGCCGAGGAACAGGGCATAAAGGACGGCGACCACGGCAGCTTCCGTGGGTGTGAAGATGCCGATACGGATGCCCCCGACGATAATGATTGGGATCGCGGCGGCCAGCAGCCCGTCGCGGGCGGACGACATCACCTCCCGCATGGAGGCGGGCTCGTGAACCGGCACGTCGTATTTTCCGACGAACCAGTAGTTTACCGCGAACATGGATAGGCCAAGCAACAGGCCGGGAACGATGCCGGCCAGGAACATGCCGCCGATGGATGTGTTCGTCAGAGCACCCCAGACAATCATGTTGATGGAGGGTGGAATGATGATCCCGATCACGGATGATGCGGCGGTGACGGCTACCGCAAACGGGGTCGGATATCCCTCACGCTTCATCGACGGGATCAAGATGGCACCGACACCTGCGGAATCGGCGGTCGACGATCCCGAGACACCTGCAAACATGATCGATACGGCAACGTTCACATTGGCAAGCGCGCCTCTGAAACGTCCGAAAATGTTCAAGGCGAACCTTATGAGTTTGTCGGTTACCTCCGCCTTGTTGATGAGGTTGCCGGCGAGAAGGAAGATCGGAACCGCAAGAAGCACGAAACTGTCCATGCCGTTGTACATGCGCTGGAACACGACCCAGGCTGTGACGCGATCGTCGAGAACGACCATGGTGATGGCCGTCAGCACGAGGCTGAACGCGATCGGGATGCCGAGAGCGATGTAGAGAAACAGCAGGCCGAACAACAGCCAGGGGAAGAGGAAATAGAAATCAGAGCCCAGCATGTCAGCGATCCTCGTCCTTGTGGCGGAGCGGACCGTCGGGGTCCAGATCGCCTTCGCGCAGCGCGATTTCTTCGGGAGGAAGCGAATTCAGCTCCAGTTCCATCTTGTCGAGCCCCTTGGTCAGAAGGGTCAGGACGCGCTGGAGCATGAACAGCGCCATGACGACACCGGCCGTGAAGAAGCACACATAGATCCAGAACATCGGAAGCTGGGCAGCCGTGGAACGCCGCCGCCAGCCGGTTTCGGCGAATTCCCAACCGGACCAGATGAAAAAGATCGCGATGAGCACCAGCACGATTTCGCGCAGGTACCTTGTGAACCGGTCCATCCGGGAGTTCTTCGGAAAGGCGTCCAGGACGAAGTGATCGGAATGATAAACACCGAGTGCCGTGCCGAGCATGATCGTCCACTGGAAGGCGAACCGTGAGAACTCTTCCGTCCAGTAGATCGGGGGCAGAACAGGCAGGTTGCGGCTGACGATCTGGTAGAGAATAAGGCTCAGGAAAAAGGCCAGAAGTGCCAGCAGCACCCATTCCAGCACCTTTTCGAGGCCGCGATTGAAGGTGTCGAGACCGCGCAGCATGACGCATCCTCCCTTCGGTCTGCGGTGGCAGAACCGTGCGAATTCGTTTGTTCTTGAGATGGTCCGGACCCGCCCGTTGTCAGGACGGGTCCAGGTGTTTTGGCTTAGTTGCCAGTGCTCACGTCGCCGGCGCTTGACTGGATGCGGCTGTAAAGATCAGCCAGTCCCATGCGGCCAGCCACTTCCAGAACGGCGGGACGAACGAGTTCCTGCATTTTTTCGCGATCCATTTCGTAGAGCGTCGCGCCTTCTTTCTTCAGAAGTTCCATGGCCTCGGCATCCTGACGAAGCTGGACCTGACGCGCGAGTTCTGACGCCTCGGCACCGGCACGCAGCACGATTTCACGCTGTTCGTCGGTCATCCGGTCCCAGGTCGCGCCTGAGAAGGTCACCAGCCTAACGGTGATGTCGTGTTCGGACAGACCGATATGCGGAGCGACCTCGTGGAAGCGCATGCGGTGGATCCATTCGGCCTCGTTCAGCAGGCCGTCGATCGCACCGAGCTGGAGACCGGTGTAGATCTCGTTCCAGGCAAAGTTGGTCGGCCGCGTTCCCAGCGCACTCCAGGACGCGATGAGCGGATCGGTCGGGTTTGTGCGCAGCTTCATGTCGGCCAGATCATCCAGCGAGTTCAGCGGGCGGTTGGAAACGACCTGACGCTTGCCGCCGCCGAAATAACCGATGATGTTCACACCGCTTTCGCCGGCGATCAGCTCTGCAATGTCCCGGCCGACATCACCGGACAGCACCGCGTTCCAATGATCTTCATCGCGATAAAGGAACGGGAAGGTGAATATATTGGCAGTTGGTGCGAAATCGGTGATCTTGCCCGGGTTTACGATCGAAATGTCGAGGGCGCCGGCCATTTGCTGCTCGAAGAGCTGGCCTTCGTCACCCAGCACGCCGTTGGGGAAGATCTGCACTTCGATCGCGCCGTCCGAGTACTCCTCGGCGAGCTTCTTGAATTCCTCGGCACCGGCCTGATAGGCCGTGTCTTCAGCGCCCAGATGACCGAAACGCAGTGTCAGGTCGGCCGCCGCAGCAGTGCCTGCGGCATAGGCGAGTGCAGCGCCTGCAATTGCAAATGTGGCTATCTTGGTGAGTTTCATGCTAGGTCCTCCCTTGCTTGTGGACGGGCTTCTTCGCCCGGTACGTAAGCGCGGCACCGCCTTTGGTTGTCAGGCCTGGCGCGGTGCCGCTCCTTCGAAGTCTTAATCGGTGAGTGTTGCTCCGCACGACTGCCTGATGATGAGCCGTGTTGGAATGATGATCCTTTCGCTGGCCATGTTCGGGTTGGCGATCCGCCGCAACAACAGATTTCCTGCCTCGCGCCCGATGTCGTGGCCATGCGTTTCAACCGTTGTGAGCGGCGGATAGGCTTCCGAGCTGGCATCGATGTTGTCGAACCCGGTCACGGCGACGTCACGTCCGGGGACAAGACCGGCGGCCCGTATGCTCGCCATGGCACCAAGCGCGACCCTGTCGTTGAAGCAGACGATTGCCGTTGGCGGATCATCGGCTGCAAGCAAGCGCGCCGCGCCTTCGCGGCCTCCGCGGCTCGTATTTGCTGTCTTGATGATGGTGTCGGCAGGCAGATCTGCGCGGGTAAGCGCGGCCCGGAAGCCTTTCAGGCGCTGACGCGTTGCAGAGTGTTCAAGATCACCGCCCAGAAATGCGATCCGGCGATGTCCCAACCGGACGAGGTGCGAGCAAAGCGTTTCAATGCCGCTCTCGTAATCCGCGCTGACGAAATCGCCCTCGGTGTCGGAAATGGAGCGCAGCATCTGGATAACGGGAATGCCCCAGTTTCGAACCGTTTCGAGCAGGTTCTTGCTTGTTCCGGGGGCGGGGCAGACGATGAGCCCGTCGACGGATTGTTCGCGCATCCGGGTCAGGAGTTCTCTCTGGCGATCAGGGTCTTCGCGCGTGTTCAGAAGAAACGATATCTTGCGCGCCTCACCGATGACCTCGTCGACACCGCTTACCAGTTCGCCGAAGAAGCTGTTCGAGAGCGTTCCAACAACAATGCCAACCGTGTTGGACTGGCCGGTGCGAAGCAGCGCGGCACCGCGGTCGTATACGTAACCGAGTTCCTCAGCCACCTCTTCGACGCGCTGCCTGGTCGCGAGCGATACACCGGAGTTGCCGCGCAAGGCCATGGAGACGGACGCGGTCGAAATCCCCAGTCTCTGGGCAATGTCTCCCAAAGTGACACGTCGCGCCTGTTCCGAAGATTGCTTCATCGATTTATCTTTTTTCCCCAGATTTATCGTCAGTTTTTTTAACGGTTTTTAATTTTTAACTTAATCGATTAAGTTTGTCAAACCACCTGACGACAATGTGAAGGAAAGAGAGATAGTGGGCGCTCGCAGTCGGATCGAGTTCATCACCAGCTCGTGCACATGCACACGCCGGTGCTGCTCAATTGCCATGAGTTTGTCTTGGGGAGCTGAAGAGTGGGGAAGGCTGCCATTTCCGGTCATTGGCTGGTAGGCTTCCGGGTGGTTTCTACGCCCAGATGCGGCACAGGTTGTGATGCTCATTCCGGAGAAAATTCTTTATCCCCTGTTTCAAAAGATAGCCGCACGGCCGGCTTTGGCCGAGCTCGTCTTCTTTTTCGATCCGTGGGGAAATCCTTTGGGCGAAACCTTTGCCCGCGACCCCTCTGATGCGGTTGCGGCAATGCATCGGGAAGGGCCGGTCACCTACCGCGCCCTTTACCGCCACTGGATTGTGACCGGGTACGAAGAAGCGCTGGAGATCTTTTCCCGCGACGATCTGCTTGTTGGCGATCCAATTGGTGTTCTGCTGGGCGTTAAGCCCTACAAAGAGCTTTCTGCGCTGGCAAAGTGGACGTTCCAGAACCTCATCCTTGTAAGCGACCCACCGAGCCACACCCGCTTGCGCCGTGCAGTCCAAAGAGAGTTCACACCCAGCAGGACAGAGCGGCTTGAAGCGCGCATCAAAGAGGTCGCCGAGGATCGCCTGGCACATTTGGCACAGAACCCGAATGCCGATCTGGTGCGCGATTATGCGACGCCCCTCGCCAATGCAGCAGTTGCCAGCCTGATTGGAATTCCAAAGGAAGATTGGGGTTGGTCGCAGGAAATGACGAATGTGATCGTGCAGTTGCTTGATCCACTCCTGCGGTTCGATCCGGAGATTGTCAGCGGCGCAATCGATGAATTATTCGCGTATTTCGAAACTCTCTGTGACAGGCGCAAACAGCACCCGCAACAGGATCTCCTCAGCGCAATGCTGCAGGTGGAAGACCAAAAGCTGAACCGCAAGGAAATCATCACCATGGCGATCATGATGCTGGGCGCGGGCTCGCAAACGACAGGAGGATTGCTCGCCAATTCCGTTTTTGCGCTGTCGCGGTTTCCGGATCAGCAGGAATTGCTGCGCAAACAGTCCGGTCTTTGGCCAAATGCGATCGAAGAGTTCTGCCGCTTCGACACATCTGTAAAATTTGCGCCGCGCACCACTGTCAGTGACCTAAAGATTGGCGGCAAGACGATCCCAAGTGGCTCAAATCTCATGATTCAGATCGTTGCCGCAAACCGGGATCCACGACGCTACGCGGACCCTGACCGGCTTCAACTTGATCGCAAGGATCCGCAGCCTCTGACATTCGGATATGGCATGCATTTCTGCCTCGGCGCTGCGCTGACACGGCTGGTTTTGCGCGTTGGGCTCACCGCTCTGCTGGAAAGGTTTTCAGCGTTCGAGATTGACCAGAAAAGCACAACATGGCGCAAATCGCTGCTGCTGCGCGGTGCGAACCTGATGCCGTTCAAGGGCGTGCAAGCCAGATAGCCGTATTGGCTCCATCAAGTGGCTCCGTAGTCTTCAAAAGGGCTCTTAAACGGCCAAATCCGAAGGACGGCAAAATGGCTGTACCTCGCAGAGTCACCGTGCTTGACCGGGCATAAAGCCCGCTCTGCACACGCTTCCTCCCGAGATTTTGCCATTTCTGCCGCCAAATCGGCTTCATTTATGGGTCCGAACCCTAGTGTGTGGCCCAGCTCGCCTCGCAAACGATGCTTCGCAGCCAGTCGGCTTCCGGTCCGAATTTCTTCAGTTCCTTCAGCGCAAGCGTCTGGTAGGTCCGGCTTTTTTCCACCGCGCCGTTTACGCCGAGCCAGTCCGTCGATGTAAATTTGCCCAGATCCTTGCCCACTTCCTTGCCGACTTGGTCGGCGGTTGCGGTGACGTCGGCAACATCGTCCATGAACTGGTATGACAATCCGAGATAATGGCCGGTCCTCTCCAGCCGGTCGGCGTCCTCGTGATCTGCGCCGCAGATGATCGCACCGGCGCGCGCTGCGGCACCGTAAAGCGCAGCGCTTTTCAGTGTGTAGCAGTCCAGCAATCCATCCGAGGAGCCATCCAGGACATCGCTGGCGAGATCGAGGCACTGGCCTTCGATCATGGCTAGGCCTGCGCTGCTGAGGCTGAGGGCTGCCCGGACGCGTCGTTCCTCCGGTACACGTTCGTTGTTCAAGCTGATGTCATAGGCCATGGTCACCAGAAACACCGGAGCCATGTCGACCGCCCATCGCGGAAAAACAAGGTGGGCGCAGGGTTTGCCGCGACGCAGGGCCGCGTCGTCCATCGAGGGCAGGTCGTCGAGTATCAGCGAGGCGGCGTGCGCGAGTTCCACGCCGCATGCGCCGGGCAATCCGATCTTGAGGGCGTCCCGATGGAAAATCCGTCCGGAGGCAACGGCGACGATCGGCCTCCAGCGATGACCGCCTCCCAACGCGACATATTGTGCAACCTGCCGAACTTCCGTGTCCGGATAGCGGAGAAACCGTTGCTCAAGATAGTGTTCGACCGAGTCTCTGACCTCCGCTTTTTCCGATTTGTAATCAATTTCCTCGTCAATCATTGTGTGCTCCGGCAGCGGTGGATTCCCGCTGCCTTCCCTTGTTGAAAAGTGTTTTGAGTCGAATGGAAACGGGCTTCGTCAATACGTCCAGCAAGACCGGCAGGCGAAGCAGGGCATAGTTGTCGACCATCCCCATCGTTCGATAAAGTGCGGTGATCGTACGTTGGCTCTGCACCCTGATCGCCCGATCGACATACCAGCTGGTGATCCGGTGCAGGATCGTGCGGCGTCCGTCTACGCGGTGTCCGTGCCTAAGGTCTTCGGTCGTTGAGAAGAGCCAAGGCACCGTCAGCATGCGTTCGCACGCCTTTTGTGCAGAACGGATTGCCCGCCGCAACGACTGTCGGTCCCTTAAATTTCTGCCGGCGAGTTCCTGTTTGATCTTCTGAGCCTGCAGGGCCGCGATCGTCATGCCTTGACCGTAGAAGGGGTTCACCGTGCAAAGTGCATCGCCCAGAACGAGCAGACCATCCAGCTTGCGCGACAGATTGCTGAAGGACCTCTTGCGGCTCCCTTGCATCCGGTATCCGACAATGTTGGAAACCGGCTTGCTTTGCCGGATGTGCTCAAGCAGTGCCGGGTCTTCCAGTTTCCGGACGTGCTCCAGAAACCCGTTTTCGTCCGTGGAGGGCCGGCCGTCCAAAGCACCAACCAGGCTCGCAATCCAAATGCCGTTTTCCTCAGGGTAGATTCCACCAGCACAGCGGTTTTTCGGCGGAAACCAGGAGATCGCGGCAACTTTCCAGTCTTCTTTCCAGACCGCAGGGCGTTCAAAACGGCGAGAGGCGTATCCGACATGGGCGTCGACGACCAATTCGGGAACCTTGATCTGCCGGTCTCTTAGCCAATGCGAGGCCACCGATCGCTGGCCGCTGGTGTCCACGACAAGATCTGAATGGATTTCCTCAGGTCTGTTTTCCGGGCCGGAAATGGAAATTCCGGAAACCCTTGAGCCGGCTTCGTCATACAAGAAGCCGGTCACCCTGCTGCGTTCGCGGAAGGTTACATTGCCGAGTGCCGCAACACGTCGGCGGATTTGCCACTCAAGCAGGTTACGGCTCAGGAGCAGACCCTTCAGGTCAGACGAAAATCTGGGCAAACGTCTTCCGCGAACATTGACGATTGCGTCGCGGCACGCATCGCCCGGTATCGCTCCAGCTTCAATGAGTTGTTCCATGATGCCGGGAAACAGATCAACAATTGCCCTGACACCGCCGACGAGCAGAATGTGCCCATGGGCGGACTGCGGCGTGCCCGGCCGGCCCTTTGGGCTTTGCGGAAAACTGTCGCGGTCGAAAATCGTGACTTGGTCAAAGACGTCGGCAAGCACCCTGGCTGCAAGCAAACCAGCTATGCCTCCGCCAATAACGGTCGCGCATGACGTTGGAAATACTGATGCGGAATTATTTGCCGGCGTCCTCATTAGGGAAGTCCGATGAAAACAAAAAACAATGCTTGGCAATTATTTGATCAAATATACCGAGATCAGTCCATTAAAAACGATCATTAGAATGTCAAAGTGAACCCTAATTGGAGTTTTTCAGCTGGGGCATCTTCTAGAAATAGTACTCAGGCAACTTTACGACTTCTAGTTATGCTGAAACAATTGCTTCAAATACTCATTTCTTGAACTGAACGGAGCTCAATTCAACGAAAGAGCCGTTCGAAGGGGGTCTGGCACTTGCCGTCAAGGTCAACGCAGCACCGCGAAGCGACCACTTTGCTCTGTGCTCCAGCTTCTGTTTCGTGCTTGTTTCCTTTGCCTCAAAGGTGAAACTAATCTGGTTTGCATCCTTTCGGCCGGAAATAGCCGCATCGCCTCCACCGCGAGGGACCCGCCAACGTCCCGTGACACGGTTCGATGAAGCTGAAACAGCAATAAGACCGTCCAGCGTGAATGTCTTGTTCGCAACAGCGCATCTGCCGGTCGTCTTAAGTTCGCTCTTGTCTTTCGAAAGCGCATTGCGAATACGGCAGAAGACAGCTTCCTTCGGTGCTTCCAGGCTTTGTTTCGCCCATCCGCGGCCGGTCCAGTTTCCCGAAAGGTCGGCAAGCAACGTGTCCGCTTGGGCCGGCAACAGGACTAGGGGGAGAGCAACTGCTGCGATAAAAATTCTTGCCAGCAACTGTATAACCTCCGATCGGCGAACCAGCGCCTCTGTTAAAAACCGTTCAAGAAAAGCGTGGCTATGGCAGAAATGTCATGCAGATAGCCTTTTATACTCCATGAATTCTGACAAACTGTAGCATCACTTTACGTGAGGCGTGCATATACTTGGCGAATTTTGAAACATAGCATCATGGGTGCGGGCTGTTTTAGGCGATAAAGGAGGGGGCAGTGCGGGTTTTGTTGTGGCCAGGACTTTTTACTCTGTCGCGGCCGCTCCTGTCTCTTTTCGTGCTTCTGGTCCTGTCCGGGCTGATGTTTGTTTCCGTCCTGCAGCTTCGATTTGAAGACGATATCACGGCGAGCTTTTCGTCAGGCAGCGGACATGCCGAGGCTTATTTCGACTTCTTGCAATCCAATGAAGGGGTCTCGCCCCCAATTCTTGTCGTTGTCCGTTCACCCGAGCCCTTTGATGCGGACGGCTACGGTGCGCTTCAGGAAATGCAGTTTGACTTCGCGCTTATCGAAGAGGTCGCTACCGTCGTTTCTGTTGCATCTGCCAGGTTTCCTTCTTGGCATCAGATCTACCCGGACGAACCGGTTTTGCCTTTTGAACTGGACCTGGATGCGATTGAGGAGAGGGCAGCCGCCTATGAAAACCTTGGACTTCAGCCCCGGCTCGCACTCTCGCCCGACAGGAGAACGGCGCTCTTTGCCATCGGACTTCGGGGTGGCTTTACGGATGGTCTCCTGTCTGAATTCAGGCAAGTCGCTGACCGGGCATCATTGGGCGGTTACAGCATCGACGTGACAGGTGCCCAGACGATCGGCCCGGAAATGGTCCGGGCGCTTCAGACGGATTTGCTTGTGTTCAACTCCGCTGCTGCGGTTGTTGCCCTGGTTGTTGCCTGGCTGGTGCTCGGCAATCTGCGGCTGGTAGCCTTGACTGTTGTTCCGGCGTTTTGCGCTGCCTATTTCTCGCTGGCATTGTTCTTTCTCCTCGGATTGAAAATCACTGTTTTGAACAACGCAATTCCGCTGTTGGTGATGGTGTTGGCGCTCGCAGATGCTGTCCATCTGATCTTGAACATGCAAAACAGGACGGGTGTCAGCGGGACGATGGAACGCGTCCGAAAGACCTACCTGGAAGTCGGACCTGCCTGTGCGCTGACGGGCGTCACGACATCGATTGCCTTTTTCATGATCGCAATGACCGACAATGCGCAAACAAGAGAAATGGCACTGCTCGGGGCTGCGTCGGTGCTTGTCGGGTATGTTGTCGCCATGGCCGTTTTCTGTCTGCTGGCGCCCAGACTTTGGCCACTTGAAGCTGGACAACGCATTTCTATCCGATTTGCCTTGCCGCCAAGCCTTATCTCTCTGATTGCGACGAAATCCCGCGCCATCAGGTTACTCAGCTACCTGATTTCCGTCGCCGCTGTCATTGGACTGATCACGGTCGAACCCTGGTTCAAGATGGACGACAACTTGCCCGCGACCAGTGCGATGAGGAACGTCAACGAGGTGATCACAAAGGATTTCGGAGGTTTTTACCCGCTGTGGTTCGAGCTCGAGGCGCAAAATGAACAGGGGTTTGAAGCACCCGACGACTGGCAGCGTTTGGTTAACTTGGTCAGCGTCATCGAAACGGCGTCGCCTCACGCCACCAACCTGTCGCTTGTGTCGCTGGCCAAGTGGCTCGATCGCCCGGATCGCCTGCCTTCGCGCGAGGACATCGAGAACTGGCCGTCGGATACAAAAGACGTTTTCCTGTCTCCTGACGGGAAGATCGCGCGGGTCATGACGCTCGTTCCGGAGCCGATGTTTGACAGGCGGATGCTCGCAGCGCAGGACACGCTGGAAGAGGCTGTGAGGGGTGCATCGAATGCCGCCATTGTCGGGCAGCCGATGATCATGCGCTACGACACGCTGGATCTTGTCAGGCAACATGCATTCGGTCTTGCTGCGGCCTGTCTGGCAACGGTGCTGGTCATTGCCGCCTACTACCGTTCCTTCGGTCTTGTTCGCATATTGCTGTTGCCCAATCTCCTGCCGGTCGCCATTGCGATCGCGGCCCTTCACATCATCAATGAAGGTCAGTTGACACCGGCAGCGCTGCTGGCAGTGACGATCGCCTTTGGAATAGCGGTCGATAACTCAATTCATTTCATCAATCGGTATTCGTTGGAAAAGAAGAAACAGGACACACAGCAACAGGCTCTGGAAGCGACGATCGCCGAAACCGGCCAGGCGATGATCATCACAACCGTCCTGATCTGCTCCGGGCTCGCGGTCACGCTTGCGAGCGCATTTTTCACGGTGAAGCTGTTCGGCATGTTGCTCATCGTAACCTTCCTGGCGGCTCTTCTCGGCGACCTCTTGCTGCTGCCGAGCCTGATCGCCAAGCAGGAGCGGAGCGGCGCTGAGCGCGTGGGGCCCGGTTCACGGAACAGCTAGCCAAATGAGATTGTGGTAGGCTTGAAACGAAACCTGAGAACAGCGCCAAGCATATGACGGCGCTTGAAAATCAACCGTATCCCGGAGTTTTCGGTAGTTTTTTTCATAAGTTAGCGGTGCCCATGTGACCGACAGTCCTGACCGGAAAATTGAGTATTACGAAACTGGATCCGGAGCCCCGGTTCTCTTCGTGCCGGGTTCTTTCAGCACGTCCGTTGCCTGGCGGTCCATGCAGAAATGTCTGCCCGATGGGTATCGCTGCATCGGCACCAGTATTTGCGGGTATGGGGAAACTTCAGAAACGCGAAGTGGCGACGATTTTGATATCGCGCACGAAGTGGCCGTGATCGAAATGGCTGCTCAAAGGATCGGTTCGCCAATTCATCTCGTCGGGCATTCCTTCGGCGGGACGGTTGCGCTGGCGGCGGCATTAAGCGGCCGGATCGATGTGCGCAGTCTCGCGACCTTCGAGGCCAATCCACTCAATCTCATGCGCGAGCATGGTGACATCGACCTGTATGAAAGCGTTCAGCGCATGGCGGCCGACTTTGAAGAGGCACATGACGCAGGCGAGCGGGATGCGGCTGCGCGCATTATCGACTTCTGGGGTGGCACCGGCTCGTTTGCAGCGCTTCCTGAGAGTGTTCAGGACTATTGCAGGCAAACGGCGGCTGCAAACGTGTTGGACTGGCACACCTGCTTCGGATTTACGCTCACGCGACAAGATCTCTCGCGCTTGGGCATACCTGTCCTGATCGTGCGTGGTGGACTTGCCAACCCGGCAATGGTGGTGATCAGCGGCGTGCTCGACGAGGGCCTGCCAAAGTCACGTCAGGAAGTGGTCGAAGGCGCAAGCCACTTTCTGATCAGCACGCATCCAAGCGAATGCGCCGAGCTTCTATCCGGCTTTCTGGCTGCCAATAGCGGCTGAGAATTCGCCTTAGCTTCGTGACGCGAAATCCGCATCGCGCGGATCGCCATGCGTGACGCTGTTCAAGTACGCTTTCTTGATCCGTTTGCCTTCGAAATTAAAGAAAGCAATGGCACGCGTTTCGAACTTCTGGCCGGTGACCAGCGACTTGCCGCGCGTGTAATGCATACTGAAGAGCCTGTCGCCATCCTCCATCATCTCCACGAAGTCCTGTTCCTCGACGTCCGCGTCTTCCCGCATCCGGTTGATGCGGCTTTGAAACACATCGCGCGACAGGCGGTGCCCGTCGATTTCCGCTGAAAAGTCAGGCGTGAAATAGGTGTCCATGACTTCCTGCGGGCTTTTCTTCGGTTCAAACACCCAGTCGAACATGAAATCCTGAAAGACCGTCTGGAGCGGTCCTGAAAAACCGCCTCTGTTTTGCTGTCCCGACATTTGTCTTTACTCCACGTTCCTTCTCCGCAGACAGTTTACCAGCATGGCCGGTTCGAACCCAGAACAAGTCCGACAGGTGTCACTTTTTGACCTCTGAAGGTCTGGTGGAGATAATGGATGACAACGGAAATTGAATAGATTACGCTACGTGAATCGAGGATCTCAATTTTAGGAGACCCTCGAATAACCAGATACTTATTGATTATTGAATAGCAACAAAAACCGTCGCTGAAATCGAGCCAATTGTTTTTTCCGGTCTGATGAAGCGATCCTGAATTTATAACTATAAAGACGACTCTCCCGGCTATTCAGCTGTCCTTTTGGAGATCCGGAATGAATTTTGAAATTTATAAGGAAAATGACATTTGCATACTCAGGCCCACTGGCCGAATGGATAAAGAAACAATTCCAGAGTTTGAAGAACTTCTTTTCAGCCTGATCGACAGCACGCCGGTCAAACTCCTGATCGACATGCAAAGAGTGACCTTTCTTGCAGGAGCAGCACTTGGTGTACTGCTTGCTGTCGCCAAGCGGCTGAGCGGTGGTGCTGACAGACTCTGCCTTTTCGGACTGTCGGGCCGGACCCGGGAAGTTTTTGAAGTGTCCGGGTTCGTTTCGATCCTGGAAATCCACAGCGACGAAATTAGTGCACGCGGAGAAGTCCGCTGACACAGGATGGTTTTCAGATCGCCGCAACGATGTTTGCGGGGCTTGGCCTGTTTTTCTTCGCCATGCATTTTCTTTGCGTCAATCTCAAGCGCCTGGCCGATCAACGGCTGAGGCAGCGCATCGCAAAGCTCACTTCGACCACGCCGGCTGCAATGCTCGTCGGCGCGGTCATGATTGTCATGACACAGAGCGGATCCGCGCTTGTTTTCCTGCTTGTCGGTCTTGTGCGTGCAGGCATGATGACACTGAAGCAGGCGCAACCCGTCGTTCTGGGTGCAAATGTCGGGGCAGGGCTGGTCGTTCTCTTTCTGACCATGGATATTCGCATTGCCGTCTTGCTGCTGATCGGCGTGGCAGGTTTGCTCTATGCCTTCAGTGCACAAAACCGGGAGCGTGTCACCGGGGCTGCAATCAGCGTGGGACTGCTTTTTCTCGGCATGCAGATCATGCGGGACGGAGCGTCGCAGCTGGAGGCGACCGACTGGTTCGCGCGTTTCGTGGAATCGTCCGCAGGATCTCCCTTGTTGGCGTTTTTCGCCGGTGCAGCTCTAACCTTCTTTGCGCAATCTTCGGTCGCCGTAACGGCTGTCATGATTGTGTTTCTTCAGTCAGGGCTGATGGGGCTTCAAGACGGCGTCATGTTCGTTTATGGCGCGAATATCGGCGGGTCGCTGCTGATGATGGTGCTCTCGGCAAACCTGTCCGGGGTGCAGCGGCAGGTGGCACTTTACAAGTTCGGATTCAATCTGGTTGCCGCACTGATATTGGTGCCGCTGTTTTACGTAGAGCTGTTCACCGGGGCGCCGTTGGTGATCGCCTTCGTATCGGCGCTGAGCGAAAATGCTGGCACGCAAGCAGCATTGGCCTACGCGTTCTTTAACGCATTTCCCGTTCCCTTGTTCCTGGTTCTGCTCGGACCGACTGCCAGTCTTCTCAGAAAGATCAGTCCCGAGACGCGCTCGGAACTCGGAGCAAAAGCCAAGTATCTCGCTTCTTCAGCACCTGACCAGCCTGCCATTGCGCTTCGGCTGGTGGACCTTGAAACCAAACGATTGCTCGACCTGATCTCGACCGGATTTGAAGCGTTGCGACAAAGTCGCGACGTCAAGAAATTGCGAGAACATCTCGACGCAGCTGAATTGTTGAGAAAAGTCATTCTTGAGGCGCTGAACGACGCTGCCTCCCGGCGCTCACTGAGCATCGAGGACTACGAGCGTATCGACATGCTCATGCGGGTTCACTACGCCATCGGGGCAATGCGCGATGCCCTTGAAGAACTTGGTGCCGAGCTCGCCTGTTTGCGCCGGAAAAGGCCGGACCTCTCTTTTTCGGATTCGGTGGTCGAAGGGTTGGACGCCATTCTTGCTGTCCTGATTTCGGTGGCACGGCGGCGCGATGAACATGACATTGAGGTTCTGTTGAGACTGACGTCCAAGGAAGGGAACGGCATCAACACGATCAGGCTTGCCTATCTCCAGGGTGAACATCTCCTGAAGCCGCAAGACAGGGAGCATCTGCTCAATGCGATGAATGTGTGTGAGCGTTTGATCTGGCTCTTTGGCGAAACGGGCAAGGCATACGGTTCTTTGGGCCGCGCTCAGGTGGAACTTCTCGCTCCATTTCTTGAGGAGCAGCGCAGATCCGGAAGGGTCACTGCATAACGGCGAAGAGTGAGCGCTGCGACAGGTATATGCCTGCCGGTGCGTTAAGGGCCCGGTCCGCGCTCCAACGAAAGGGGTGACTGAAACTCCGTTGACAATCGACCTCGATTTCGTCACACAAGATGAGATGGTTCTCGAATCCGGAGCCGGATCGAGATTAAAAGGGAACACGGTGAGGCGTAGCCAGAAGGCACCAAATCCGTGACTGCCCCCGCAACTGTGAGCGGTAAGCGAACCTGAAAGCGCCACTGGGAATGCCCCCGGGAAGGATCAGGCTAGCGATGACCCGCAAGTCAGGAGACCTGCCATTGCACTTTCAACTTCAACCCGGACGGGGTGTTCCGGAGGAGCGGATGAGATGGCAAATCGGCATAAGCTGACACAGTTCGACATTCGGTTCTTCAACGCCCCGCGCAATCGCGGAGGGCGATATGAACCGGATACAAGACGAACAGACTGAATTTACTCCTCTTTTTTTAGCCAAAGCCAGGAGCCTTAGCGAGCGTGCTGCGCGAGCGATGTGCCCGAACGGCACCATGCCGGGTGTTGCATCGAACAAGAAATGTAATGTAATAACATTACAAAAATCGAATTCCTCCAATCTGTCGGGGGCTGCAGAAAGTCCGGACCTAAGTGCCGGACCAATTTCGAGGGGCGAAGCGAACCATATGGGTGGATTGGAACGCAAACGCCGGGGGCTGCCGGATGAGCGCTGAAACACACAAGATCTTTGTCTGCACTTCATGCCGCCACAAAGGCACGAATTGCCGGCCGGGTTACCAGCTGATCAAAACCTTGCAGGAAGCCTTGAAAACCGCCTTGCCATTGACAGGGGACGACTTCGAAGTTTCGGGCATCGCATGTATGGCTGGCTGTTCCCGTCCTTGCACGGTCGCCTATCGTGCGAATGCGAAGGCGACATATCTCTTCGGTGATATTGATCCGGAAGCGGACATAGACGATCTGGTCGCGTTTGCCCTGCAATACAGGGAACTCGATGACGGCTGGTGCAACTCCGGCGATCGACCCGGCAAGCTCAGCCGGACAGCTTTGGCTCGCATTCCCGCGGCGATTATCGTCGCGGAAGCGAACGAGGCAGCCGTCTCATGAGCGGCGCGACGCTTTCGGTCAGGCAGGCCAGCTGGAAAGCCGGGCAGGGCGAAACGATCCTGCATCCGGCAAGCTTTGACCTTCCGGCCGGACAGGTTCTGGGATTGGCCGGGGCAAATGGTGCCGGCAAGTCCACGCTGCTGCGTCTTCTCTACCGGTTCCACAAACCAAGCACCGGTTCGATCCTCCTGGACGGTGAGGATATCTGGAAAATGTCTGCAAGATCAGCGGCGAGAAAAGTTGCTGCCGTTTTGCAGGAGCAGCCGACTGATTTTGCTCTGACCGTTTGGGAGATCGTCGCACTCGGACGGCGCCCGCACGGGTCCGGCTTTGCCGGTAACGGCAACCGTGACCTGGAAATCACGGAAGGTGCACTGGACCGAATGGGACTGTTGCCGCTTGCTGCGCGATCCTTTGGAACGTTGTCAGGAGGTGAGCGCCAGCGGGTCATGGTGGCACGCGCCCTGGCACAGGAGCCGCAACTGCTCGTTCTGGATGAGCCGACCAATCATCTCGATATCCGGCATCAATTGGAGATTGTTGCTCTGATCAGCAGCCTCAACATCACCATCGTCACGAGCCTGCATGACCTTAATCTCGCGGGCCGCGTCTGCGATCGTGTGCTGCTGCTCCACCGGGGCGCAATGGTCGCCTTCGGGGAACCTGAAGACGTGCTGACACCGTCGCATATCGAGAAGGCCTACTCCGTCCAGGCGCATCTTGAACAGCTCGCGCCGAGCGAACAACCGCACCTTACCTTCCATCTTTAGACACTGGAGAGTTTCATGAAACACATCGCCCTTGGCCTTGCGGCCTCACTTTTTGCAGGATCCGCTCTTGCAGAAACGACCGTTCAAAGTTGCGACCGAGAAGTGTCGTTCGACGCACCGCCCAAGGCGGCCATATCCAACGACGTCAATCTGACAGAAATGATGCTTGTTCTTGGCCTGCGGGATCACATGGTTGGCTATACCGGGATTTCAGGCTGGAAGACATTGGATGAGGAAATGCGCGACGGCGTTGCCGAGCTGCCCGAGCTGTCCGCGAAATATCCCACCAAGGAAGTTCTGATCGGAGCCGATGCGGACTTTTACTTTGCCGGCTGGAACTACGGCATGAAGGTGGGCGGCGAAGTGACGCCGGAAACCCTGGAACCCTTCGGCATCAAGGTCTATGAGCTGACCGAGTCCTGCATTCACATCGGCGAAAAGCCGAAGGTTTCCATGGCGGACATGTACAACGACCTGCTCAACCTCGGTAGGATCTTCGAGGTTGAGGACCGGGCGAAGGACCTGGTTGAAGGCTATAAGGCTGACCTTGAAAGCTACAAATCCGCTTTGAAAACCGGTGACGACCCACTGCGTGTGTTTGTCTATGACAGTGGTGAGGACAAGCCCTTCACAGCAGGTCGCTACGCGATGCCGACAGCTCTGATCGAGGCAGCAGGTGGCGTCAACGTTCTCGATGATTTCGACAAGAGCTGGGCCAAGATTGACTGGGAAACCGTCGTCGAAAAAGACCCGGAATTCGTGGTGATCGTGAACTACGGCAACGTTACCGCGGAACAGAAGCGCGATTTCATGAGGCAAAATCCGGCGCTGGCGGAGATCGACGCGGTCAAGAACGACAGGTTCGTCACTCTTGAATACGTGGAAGCAACACCGGGACCGCGCAACATCAAGGCTGTCAAGAAGCTCGCAGAAGCCTTCTGGGGAGAGTGAACCTTGTTGCAACGGCCGCACGAAAAGAGCACGCAAGTCAGCGTTCGTGGAATTGGCAACCGTTCGTCGAACTGGGGCTTCGGCTTCATGTTGCTGACAGGTGGTCTGGTTCTCATCGTGTCTGTCGTGGTGGCCGTGTCCGTCGGTGCGATTTCCGTTCCCGCCGGCACGGTTTTCGGGGTCGTTGCAAACAAGATTGTCCCAGGAGCTGTTGAAGTTAACTGGTCCAAGGGCAGGGAGGCGATTGTCTGGGACATTCGCCTTCCGCGCACTTTGCTCGCCGGATTTGTCGGCGCAGGTCTCGCTATCGTCGGGGCGGCGCTGCAGTCGGTGACACGCAACCCGCTGGCCGATCCTCATCTGTTGGGGATTTCGTCCGGTGGTGCTGCGGGTGCCATTCTGGCTCTTTTGCACACCGGTCTTTTCCTCGGACTGCTGACAGTCCCATTGATGGCTTTTGCAGGAGCACTCGTGGCAACGCTTGTGGTTCTCGGCATCACCCATTTCGCCTCGGCAACCAGCGCTGACAGGCTGGTGCTGGCAGGTGTCGCAGTCTCCTTCATCATCATGTCCTTTGCGAACATTCTGATTTTCCTCGGCGACCCGCGTGCGACCCATACAGTTGTCTTCTGGATGTTGGGCGGGCTCGGTCTGGCGCAGTGGAACCATCTCTTGTTTCCTCTGGGCATCCTCGTCCTGACCGTGCCTTATCTGTTGGCCAAGGCGGCCGATCTCAATGCCATGACGATCGGTGATGAAACAGCGTCCACGCTTGGCATTCCTGTCGCGCGCTTCCGGCTGGCCGTATTTGTGGTCGGCGCGCTGATCACCGGGGTCATGGTGGCTTTTTCCGGGATCATCGGGTTCGTCGGTCTCATGATCCCGCATATCGCCAGATTTCTGGTCGGAGGCAACTACACGCGTGTGCTGCCCGCCAGTCTGCTACTGGGGGCGATCTTCCTGATCTGGGCGGACATTTTGGCGCGGACGCTTATGGCTCCGGAAGACATGCCGATCGGCATCGTGACCGGCCTGATCGGCGGCGTCTTCTTCATCTTCCTGCTGCGGTCGCGGGCCGAGCGCGGCGGCCGCTGAACAGAATGAAAATCATGACGGCCATGTTCAGGAAGTTCCAGGCAATGCCGTTCAGGAACGCTGCCTGATAGGACCCTGTCAGATCGTAAATCAGACCCGACAGCCAGCCGCCGAGCGCCATGCCGAGGATTGTCGACATCATGACCAGTCCGACCCGCTGGCCGGCTTCTTTTGCGGGCAGGTATTCCCGCACGATCACGGCATAGCTCGGCACGATACCGCCTTGCGAAAGGCCGAAGATCAGAGAAACCAGATAGAGCGATGCCAGGCCATTGAAGGGTATGTACAAGAACAGCGCTGCGCACTGGAGAACCGACCCGATCAGGAGCGTCCTGACGCCGCCGATCTTGTCGGCCAGGAAACCGGACACAAGACGGCTGACCACGCCCGCGCCCGTCATCAACGCGATCATGTCTGCTCCGGGCGCAATTCCGTAGCCGAGATCAACGCAATAAGCGACGATGTGGACCTGCGGCATCGACATGGCCACACAGCATCCGAGCCCGGCGATCACCAGAAGGATTTGCAGCGCTGTCGGTGACAGTCCGGTAGATTGTTGCCCGAAGGCCAGAGCTGCAGGCTGCGCGGCAAGAGCTGCCTCCGGTGGAGGACGTCTCAGGATCAGCGCCAGCGGAACCATAGTGATCACGCATATTGCCGCGATCAACAGGTAGGTTTCGCGCCAGTCATTGGTCAACAGGCTCCACTTCACGAAAGAGGGCCAGAGGACACCGGCAAGATAGTTGCCGGATGCGGCACAGGCGACCGCGAGACCGCGGCGTTTCAAGAACCAGTGCGATACATCGGCCACCAGCGGGCCGAATGTTGCCGCTGTTCCAAGGCCGATCAACACGCCCTGAGCAAGTGTAAACAGCCAGATGTCGCGGCTGACCGCCGCCAGCGAAAACCCGGCTGCCAGAAACAATGCAGATGCGATCACGGGCGGCACGATCCCGTACCTGTCAACGAAGCGCCCGAGAATGTAGTTGCCGACCGCGAACCCGGCCATGGTCGCTGTATACGGTATGGACGCTCCCGCGCGGTCGACGCCGAAGTCGGCCTGGACGTCCGGCAGCACAATGACAACCACCCACATGCCCGCACCGCCGATTGTGCTTAGCAAAATCGAGATCGCCAGCCGGAACCAGGCATAAGGGCCGTCTTGTGTGAATGGATCTGACGCGGGCTTAGGAGGCATTTCAAGGCTTTCAAACTGGCTGCCAATCTCTGCCTATCAGCTCACGTGCAACGGGACCAACAAATATCCTTGAAGTGTATCACTCACGTTTTGAATGAATCGGCGGAGGCTCGCGAAAGCCTCCGCCCTTTTTTACGGAACATGGATGTCGAAAAGTCAGGCGCTGGTCTTCGTTGGTGTGAGCGCTTCGGCGACAAAAGAACTTAAGCTTTTCGTCGGATGGCCAAGGATGCCCCGCAGCGCTGTCGATGCGTTGAAGAGTTCGCCGTTTGCCGCCCCGCGATCGGCATCAGCAAGTGCTTTTGCGAAGCCCTCGGGCAACCCGGCGCCGGTCAGCATGCCCGCGTAATCTGCTTCAGACAGGTTCTGAAACGGGATGGTCCTGCCACTCTGCAGCGAGATCTCTTCCGCAAGATCGGTCAAGGTGATTGCCCCATCCCCGGCAAGCTCGATTGAACGCGTCGAAAGGTCATCACCGGCAATGATCCGGGCGGCGGCCTCGGCGTAATCTTCCCGGCCTGCAACGGAAATCCGGCCACTTGCGCTTGCGCCAACAACAGCGCCGTGTTCAAGGGCTGCGGCAACCGTTCCGGCATAGTTTTCCAAGTACCAACCGTTGCGAAGCACGGCATGAGGAATTCCGCTGTCGATTAGCAGTTGTTCCGTTTCGATGTGCTCAGCGCCGAGGATGAGGCTGGAAGACGGCACATTGAGCAGACTGGTGTATGCGATGAACTTGACCCCGGCGGCCTTTGCCGCATCGATGACTGCCTTGTGCTGACCGACACGTTGACCGACTTCAGAACCGGAAATCAGCAGCAAACGCTCGACACCCTCAAGAGCCTTCGGAAGCCCCGCAGGGTAGTTATAGTCGAACTGTGCGATGCTGACCTGATCGGACGAAAGGTCCAGCGCTTTTTCAGGTGAGCGAACCAGCGCACGAACCGGTGTGTTTGTAAGGCCTGCGAGATGTTTCAATACGAGCCGGCCCAATTGTCCGTTCGCACCGGTGACCGCAATCATGGCAATTCTCCTCGTTGTCGGTGATGGATTTGATCCGATGCGGCTGATGTAGACTCAAAACTTACTTTTTGTTAGTACGTACAAAAAGGTTAGTTTTGGAAGATCTGAGTTTATGACCTCTTCAAAGCATCACAAATCGCCGGAAAGCCCGCCTTCAGGGGCCATGCTGCAAGAGCCGGACGGCCACAGACTGTCCGACATGCTGCGGCGCGGAGAGCTGTTCAACCAGAACTGTCCCTCCAGAGAAATCCTGAAGCATCTGACCAGCCGATGGGGCGTTCTGGTGCTGATTGCGCTCCTTGAGCGAGACCATCGATTTTCAGATCTCAGGCGGACTGTCGGAGGGGTGAGTGAAAAAATGCTGGCGCAAACGCTCCAGACGCTGGAAGCCGACGGGTTTGTCGACCGGTTTTCGCATCCCGTTGTTCCACCTCATGTCGACTACAGCTTGACGCCCATCGGGCGCGAAGTTGCGCTCAAGGTCAGAGACTTTGCCGACTGGATCGAAGTGAACATCAACCGGATTCTGGCAACGCAGCTTGAGCGAAGCCCCGAGCAAACCGGGTAGGACTGGCGGCAAGGCAGAGTTACCCGGATGGGCAGACCTCCGCGACTTTACGGTCTTCCAGAAGCATCTGGACGCAACCGGTCGAGGAAGAATTACCGGACCGTTTTGCAGACTTGACCGGCGACCGGAATGTTGCCCGATGGAGTTCTTCAGCACGGCCATTGCGCAAGCCGATCACGCGCAGCGTCCGCCGGTCGTTGGAGGGGACAACGATGTCGGTCTTGCCGTCGCCGTTAAAGTCGAGATCTGCGGAAAGGGCTTGCTCCCGGGCCCCGATCTTGTGGTTCGAAAAGCCGGCAACGGAGGCTATCGGCGCCAGTGATCGACCCTGCCATTCAACGAAGTAAAGCGTCCCGCCGATATGCGGTGTTTCAACGTAGGCTATCTGCGGCTTGCCGCGGCCCGCGTAGTCGGCAATCCCGGCAATGTTCAACCATCTGTTCGGAATGCCGATCGGAGCCGTCGCTGCCAGTTCCACGAGCCTGCCGTCTCGCAAACCGAAGATCGCGACGCTCGCGCCCGCGTCAAGGTAGGCCCGGATCGTGATGATCTCTACCGCGCCGTCACCGTCGAGATCCATGATCCTTGGGGTCCGGTCTTCGAAGACTTCGTTTTCAGGAAGCGTAAGCTCGTAAGTGCTGCCGTTCTTGACGGCGACATGCAGGGAGCCGGCCTCGATGGCATCACCCAGGATGCCGTGACGATAGCGGCGTGTGGGCGATCCATACCAGGCCGCGACTGTCTGGCCGTCGTCCCGATACAGCGCATAGTGTCCGTCCGGCAGACCGTTTTGCGGTTTTGTCGGCTCACCTGACCAGACGTTGACGGGTAAGGAGGACGAAGCCGCCTCGCCAGGAGGAATTGTGATTGCAAGGAATAAGAAAGCGAACAATCCGGCGAACAGTCTCAAGGCTCCCTCCTATTCGGCTGCAGTAAGGTCTGCGGACTGGCCTGCCGACTTCAACAGGCAACTCTCCGTCTCCACATCCATCGGCACCATCATTTCGATCGTCATGCCTTCGATAACGGCATCTTGCACGGACACGAGTTGTCCGAGCATAGATGTCACCCGGAGCTTCGATCCATCCGGACCGAGCACCTCAATCGGTACAAAAACGGGTACGTCCTCCCGAAAGGTCTCGTCGAGGCCATCGAGCAGACCGCTTGCGTGGGCCTGTTCCAGAAGGTCGGCAAGGTCGGGATCTTCCGCCGCCTCCCGATAAAGCCGGGAGGCAAAGACCGGCGCTGCTTCATTCCAGTTCAAAATCCGCTGCCGGAACGCGGGTGACAGGAAAATCCGGAAGAGGTTGGGCGGTTCGTTCTGATCGCCGACAAAGCCCGCCAGAAACTGCTTGCCGGGTGTATTACTCCGCAGGATCGTCCAGCGCTTGTCGAGCACAAATGCCGCGAAGGGCCAGTTTGCAAGGATCCGTGTTTCGATCAGGTTGAGCGCGTCCTGGATGTCCGGCGCATCTTCCGCCCGGCACTTGTAAGGGCCGGCAAGCCCCGCCGTCTCGTAAAGCACTTGGCTGCGGCTGACGGGCAGGGCGAGCTCGCGTTCAATCCGCTGGATCATGTAGCGCGACGGCTGCGCACGGCCGGTTTCCAAAAAAGAGATATGGCGCTGGGTTGACCCGAGCCGGTCGGCGAGGGCGGTCTGGCTGAGACCGCGTTCGGCGCGCAATGATTTAAGGGAGTTTCCGAATGCCTGGCTGTGCACGTTCATGTTCAGATCCGTGACCTTGCGTTCTATTCCCTGCAAGGGAATTGCTGCGACTGCAGAAAAATCTAGGCTTGCGGCCGAAATCATTCAACACACGAACGCTGGAGCAACCAATGACAACGTGGATCCTTGCCGTTCTGGTGCTTTATTTCTGCCAGATCTATCTGACTGCCCTCATGTATCTGCCGACGGCTGGATTCGTGCGTCTCGCGGGGGGACGGGACGCGTTGCCGGACAAGGGCAAGTTCGCCGGGCGCGCAGACAAGGCGCTTGTCAACATGAAGGAAAATCTGCCGTTCTTTCTCGTCCCGGCCTTACTGATCTATGTCGTGCCGAACGCCAATCTCGGCTTGGCGGTGCTGGGAGCACAAATGTTCTTCTTTGGCCGGCTGATTTACATTCCTCTTTATCTTTCCGGTATTCCCGGACCGCGATCCATTGGCTACGGGATTGCGCTGATCGGCAATATTCTGATCGCCTTGTCGCTTCTTGGTGGATGATCGAGAGGGGGCGCACTGCGCTGGTTGAAGTGACCGCCTGACCCAGTTCGGTCAGGCGGTTTCGTTTGGAGACGTTTAGGTCTTGTCTTCAGACTTTGCCGGTGGGCGCCCGCCATGGACGAAATTCATCGCATGCCCGTTGAGGCAATAGCGCAAACCGGTCGGGGCCGGGCCATCCGGAAAAACATGGCCCAGATGGGCATCGCACTGATTGCAGCGGATTTCCGTTCGGACCATGCCATGCGACTTGTCTTCAAGTTCCCTGATGGCGTCTTCGTGGACGGATTCAAAGAAACTCGGCCACCCGCAGCCGGCATCGAACTTGCTATCGGACATGAACAACGGGGCATCGCAGCACACACAGTCGTACCGGCCGACCAGCTTGTTGTCCCAATGGGGACCGGTGAAAGGTCGTTCGGTTCCAGACTGACGCGTTATGTAGAACTGCTCAGGCGTAAGCTGTTCCATCCACTCGGCAGTGGTCTTTCTCACTTTGGGAGGCTTTTCGTCCATTTGGGTGACGTTATCACTCATTCTGATCTTCCCGATTTTTAGCGTTTTGCAATGGACATAGGAAAAAGAGCAAGACTAGGCAAGAACAGGCCGATCACCAGTCTGTCAGCGGGTTAGTTTGTGCATGACTGTCTTGACTCTGTTTCCACCTTCCTGACGAGCCTGAAAAACACAGTTTTCCGCCGCAGCAAGGATGAATTCCGGGCTTTCCGAGATGCCGGTCTGTTCCGCCACAGCACATGCGGCACCGACGGACGCGGTCATGACGCCGTTGCCGGCAGTGTTGCCCGGATTGGGAATTCCCAGATCCTCGATGGCAACCTGAATATACGCGCTGATCGTCTCTGCACCCATTTCGTGGGTCCTGGGCAGAAGAAGTGAAAACTCCGAGGAGGCGGTGCGCGCAGCGATGTCGGCCGGCCGCCTTGCGGTTTCGTTCAACAGTTCAGCGACCTTTGCCAGACAGTCTTCCGCAGCTCCAGGTCCGTAGTTTTCTGCAAGCGATTCAAAGCGATCCAGCGTGACTTTGATCAGGCTTGTATGGGTCTTTTCGCGAAGCGCGATCGCCCATTCCCGTTTCAGGCTGTCTTCAAACGACCGTCTGTTGTGAAGACCGGTGAGGGGATCTGTTTGCGACGCCGCCTCAAGCTGGCTTTCCAGTTCGCGCAGTCGCGCGATGCTCCGGAAGAAGATCGCGAACGCATATGGTTCTGCGTTTTTGTCGGCCAGCAGATGTGTGGTGACCTCCGCCCAGACTAGGGGGCCGAAGGCTGATCTCACCTGAAGGTCTGCATGGGGAAGGGGACCGGCAGGATCGCCGCTACCAGACAGGATCCGGTGTAACGTCTCAGCGTCCGTGTTCAGTTCCTCAACGTAAACCAGGTCGCTCAGTTGCTCGGCGAGCGCGCCCGCATTCCATCCAAACAGTTTTTCCGTCGCCGGGGATATATAGGTTGGTGCACCGTCAAGCGAGAGCAGGATAACGGCGTCCTTGCTCAGTTCCACGATCGTTTCAAAATCTATGTGCGGCGTCCGGAGCAGATCTGTTCCCACAGAACTGTTCTTGTTGGTTTCCAACGCCATAACTGCCTCGCTCAGCATTGCTGCGACAATGCTACGTTCTTGGCTTCGCTGTCTCAAACTGAACGGTATTTACGCTGTGAAATCAAGTGGCTTGGGCCCTGGTCAATTGGCTGATTGCCTGATTTTACTTCCTCTTTTGGTTAATTTGCACAATTTAACTAGAGTTCGGCCCCGGCAGATTTATGCATGCTTGGTGATACTGCCGAACTCTCCGTCAACGCATGCGACAAAATCCCACGCTTGACCCACTAGACCAGCATAGATCGTTCGGTTCGTCGAAAAATCGTTCCGGAAGTGCTTGAAGACGCCTATCCATGTCCCTAAGACATGTCATAAGTCTTCCGGCCCGCTATGATCTGGCGAAAAGGTGTTGATTCGAACAGGTTTGACACCGGTCGTTTTATGAAAAACGTGACGAAAGCTCAGTATGACGCCAGCAGTGATCGACGACACTACTTTATACGCCGTACTTGCACCGTTCGCCGCAGCTCTCGTTGCGCCTGTTCTGACTCGCTGGTTCAAACACAATGCGGCGTGGCCTCTCGCGCTTGTTCCGGGGCTCATCTTCCTGCATTTCGTCGGCTTCATCGGGCCGGTTTCACAAGGGGAAACCTTTGTGGCCGCGAAAGCCTGGGCACCCAGCTACGGCATTAATTTCTCCGTCTATGTCGACGGGCTGTCGACGTTGTTCGGCCTTCTGATCTCGGGCATCGGCACCTTTATTATTCTGTACGCCGGAGGTTACCTGAAAGGACATCCGCAACAGGGCCGTTTCTTTTCGTTTCTGTTCCTGTTCATGGGCGCGATGCTCGGGTTGGTGCTCGGCAACAACCTGATTTCGCTGTTTGTTTTCTGGGAGCTTACCTCGATCACATCATTCCTGCTGATCGGGTTCGACCATCTTCGCGCCGCCTCCAGAAGAGCTGCCATTCAGGCGCTTGTCGTTACCGGCGGCGGCGGGCTCATTCTGCTGGCCGGGTTCATCCTGATCATCGCTGCGACAGGCGAGATTGAAATGTCCGTCCTGCTCGCCTCGCCGGACATTATCAAGGATACGGGTCTCTACCTGCCGATCTTCCTGCTGGTGCTTGGTGGCGCCTTTACAAAATCGGCGCAGTTCCCGTTTCACTTCTGGTTGCCCAACGCGATGGAAGCGCCGACACCTGTTTCGGCGTATCTGCACTCCGCAACCATGGTCAAGGCCGGTGTCTATTTGCTCATGCGCATGCATCCGCTCCTTGGCGACACCGTTCTCTGGACGACCGTGCTGCCATTGTTCGGCGGTGCGACGCTCCTCGTTGGGACTATCCTGGCCATCCGTCAGACAGACCTCAAGCTGATGCTGGCCTATACGACCGTTGCGTCTCTCGGGCTTCTCGTCATGCTGACGGGTACAAGTTATGAAAAGGCGCTCGAGGGGGCTGTGCTCTACCTTCTGGCGCATTCGCTCTTCAAGGGCGCGCTCTTCATGGTCGCTGGCACAATCGACCACGAAGCAGGAACGAGAGACATCACCAAGCTTGGCGGTCTCAGGGGCGCAATGCCGATCACGTTTGCAGCGGCCTGTCTTGCCTCTCTCTCCATGGCCGGTCTTCCGCCATTCATCGGGTTTATCGCAAAGGAAATCCTTTACTACGGTACCTCCGACATTGATGCCTTGGGTCAGCTTGGCGTGATGGTCACGATCGTTGCCGTCGTCGGTAATGCGCTGATGCTGGTGATTGCCGCTGCCGTGGCAATCAGACCATTCCTGGGCGCCCAGGTGGAAACGCCCAAACATGCTCATGAAGGCCCGATCCTGCTTTATGCCGGACCGGTTGTCCTTTCGGTCACCGGCATCATCCTCGCACTGATTGCGCACACGACCGGCGTGCTGTTCATCGGCCCGACCCTTTCGTCCCTTCTTGGTGAATTCACGCAGATCGATCTGCACCTCGTGCCGACAAAGATCAACGCCCCGGTGATCCTGTCCTTTGTCACGGTAGGCCTCGGCATCGCGCTTTATACCCAGCTGGACAAACTGCGGAGCATCACCGCGTCGGTGCTTCAGGCGATCGGCTGGGGACCGGACAAGGGCTTCGATCAGTTCATCAGCGGGACCGTCCGTATTGCCACGGTGCTGACGCGGGCGTTGCAGACCGGCAAGATGCAGACCTACATGCTTCTTACATTCGTGTTCACCGCGCTCGCAGTCCTGCTTCCAGGCTACCTGACAGACAGTTTCCCGGCGATGCCGAAAATGCCTGAATACCGCTTCTATGAGTGGGGCATCTTCCTGATTGCTGTACTCGGTCTTATTGCGGTTCTTATTGCCAAAACGCGCCTGACGGCGATTGTTTCACTCGGCATTCAGGGCTTTGCCGTTGCGTTGATCTTCATGATGTTCGGCGCACCGGACCTCGCATTCACGCAGTTCATGGTGGAAACACTGTCCGTTGTTATCCTCGCGCTCGTCATGACGCGTCTCAACTTGTCACCGCGCGATCACCGGTCAGTACCGGCGCGCGTTTTGACAGGCGTTGTTGCAGCCACGGTCGGGCTTGGACTCACCCTCACGATGCTTGCCATCACACAGCAGCCTTTCGACAGCAGGCTTTCGGAGTTCTTTACGGAATTCAGCCGTTCGATCGCTCACGGCCGCAACATCGTCAACGTGATCCTCGTCGACTTCCGTGGCTTTGATACGCTCGGTGAAATCGCGGTCGTCGTGCTGGCGGGGCTGTGCGTGCTGGCGCTTATCCGGATCAGGACCAGACCGGAACCGGACGAGGACGCTTCGCCTGACGAACCGAACCAGACTCAATCAGTGGAGGCACGCTGATGCGCACGGTCATTTTCCGCACCATCGCGCCTTACCTGGCCGCACTGATGGTCCTCTTTTCCATCTTTGTCCTGTTGCGCGGGCATAACGAACCGGGTGGTGGCTTCATCGGAGGGCTCATTGCAGCTTCCGCGCTTGCCATCTTCGGGATTGCCTGCGGTGTGGCGTCCGTCCGGCGGGCCATCGTGTTTCATCCGATGGGCATTTCCGGTTTCGGATTGTTCATCGGAGCGCTGGCAGGCGTGCTGTCCTTCTTCAACAACCAGGCTTTCATGACCAGCCAGTGGCTGATCTTTGATTTCTTCGGCGTCGAAGTCCCATTGTCCACGCCCTTGGTTTTCGACATCGGCGTCTATCTCGTGGTTGTCGGAGCCATCGGGTCAATTGCCCTTGCGCTTGAAGAAAGGGAGGCCGACTGATGGAAACAGGCGTTGCTATCCTGATTGGACTGTTTTTCACGGTCGCCGTCTACCTGATGCTTTCCAAGCAGCTTGTGCGGATCCTGCTGGGTATCGCCATTCTGGGCAACTCGGTGAACATGCTCATCTTCACCAATGGAAGACTGACACGCGAAATTCCGCCGCTCATCCCCGCCCATCTCTACGTGCCGGAGACAGCGACGGCCAACCCGCTGCCGCAGGCGCTCGTTCTGACCGCCATCGTGATCTCGTTTTCATTTTTTGCGTTCTTGCTGGTGCTGGCTTTCCGCGCCTATCAGGAACTTGGAACCGACGAGATCAACAAGATGCGCGTCGCAGAGCCTGAAAACGAACAAACTCCGCCTCAAGGGTATTAGACTGAATGGCCGGTCCCTCTGTTTCCGTTGATTATGCCGATGCAATGATCACCGCGCCGATTGCGGCGGGTGACTGGCTCATTGTGGCGCCATCGCTGATTACCATGATCGGTGGCGCGCTGTGCCTGATGCTGCGCAAGAATACCGACCTGCAGCCGAAACTCGGAATTGCGCTTCTTGGCGCACTGGTGCTTGCAAGCCTGGCGCTGCTGATACGGGTTCTGGATCATGGTGTCATCACCATGGTCATGGGCAACTGGTTGCCACCCTTCGGTATTGCCGTAACGGCGGACGCGCTCGGCGCGACGCTGACGTTCATCGGCTCGGTGGTGGCCTTTTGCGCCGGCCTCTTCGGTATGAAGACCGTCAACAGTTCCGGCAGGCGGTACGGCTTCTATCCGTTCCTGCTGTTGCTCATGACGGGTGTTTGCGGGTCGTTTCTGACAGCTGACGTCTTCAATCTCTATGTCTGGTTCGAAGTGCTGCTGATCTCTTCTTACGGACTGCTTGTGCTCGGCAATGACCGTATTCAGCTTGATGGTGCGGTGAAATACGGTGTGCTCAATCTGGTCGGGACCAACCTGTTCCTGATTGCAACGGGTCTGCTTTACGGCATTTTCGGAACACTCAACATGGCCGACATCGCCACGAAGGTCGCTGCGTTGGACAACCCGGCCTCCGGTACGCTGGCGACCGTTGCAGCGCTCTACTTTCTTGCCTTTGCGATGAAAGCGGCAGCTTTTCCGGTCAATTTCTGGCTTCCGGCTTCCTACCACACGCCAAACATCGTGGTCTCGGCCGTCTTTGCCGGATTGCTGACCAAGGTCGGGGTTTATGCCCTGATCCGCATCTTCGTGCTCATTCTTCCTGCATCGCGTGAATACATGGCCGATGTCATCGGACTTGTGGCGATCCTGACGCTGATGACTGGCGCACTCGGCGCGCTGGCGCAAACCGAATTGCGCCGGCTGCTCGGGTTTCTTGTGATCGCAGGTATCGGTTCGATGCTTGCCGGACTTGCAGTCGGATCGACGCTTGCGATCTCCGGAGCGATTTTCTACGCGGTCCATTCGATCATCGTCATGACCGCGCTCTATCTGGCTGCAGGCATCATGAACATGATGGAAGGGTCTTACAATCTCAGGCAGCTCGGCGGGCTTTACCAGAGAAACGTGGCCTTTGCCGGCGTGTTTCTCGTATTGGCGTTTGCCGTATCGGGCTTGCCGCCGTTTTCCGGTTTCTGGCCGAAGGTGATCCTTGTCGATGCGGCATTCGGCGACGAGCGTTTCTGGCTGGGGGCAGCCATTCTCGTCAGTGGTTTCCTGACCACCATGGCGATGGGACGCGTCTGGATCTATGCTTTCTGGCGCGGGGGACCGGAAGGCACAGCAGATGGCCAAAGTGTCGCCGTGACAGCGTCTTCGCCGCCGGAACTGGCAGGTGGAGCCGTTTGGTTGCCGCTTGGCGTTCTTACAGCTCTGGTCGTCTATTTCGGTATCCAGCCGGAATGGATGATTGAACTTTCAACGCGAGGGGCGAGCGGTGTCGTTGACCCGCTCGGATACCTGCGCTCAGTCTTGGGAGAGCAGGGATGACCAGTCTCTTTCTGATCAACATTCTCATGGCGCTTGCCTGGGGCGCGGTCACGGGCAACTTCTCGGAGATCAATCTTGCCTTCGGCTTTGTGCTTGGCTCCGGCGCGCTTTACCTGATCCGCGAACAGGTCGGCACGTCGGTCTATTTTCGCCGGTTCGGTAAATCGATCGGGCTGGCCGCCATGTTCGTTTACGAGCTGGTTTTGTCTGCCTGGCGTGTCGCGATGATCGTGTTGCGGCCGAAGATTGAATTGGAGCCGGGTATCATTGCGCTTCCCCTCAGTGTCGACAGCGATTTCGAGATCACGATGCTGGCAAACCTCATCACGCTCACACCGGGTACACTGTCCGTCGACGTGTCGGAGGACCGGAAGACGCTTTACATTCACTGTATTGACGTTCCGGATCCGCAAGCAACGATCGACGACATCAAAAACGGATTTGAGCGCAAGATCATGGAGGCGTTCAGATGACGGGATTTGAGTCATTTGCGGCAGAGTTTCTGGCGGGCGCCGTGAAGATTTCGCTCGGTATCCTGACCGTGTCTTTCATTGTCATTGTCTATCGGACGGTGCGGGGCCCAAGTCTGCCGGATCGCGTGATCGCGCTGGACATGCTGGTCGCCGTCGGGATCGGGTTTATTGCCGCAATCGGCGTTTCGACAGGGATCTACCTCTATATCGACATTGCCATCACGCTCGGTCTCGTCGGTTTCCTGGCAACCGTCGCCTTTGCCCGGTTTATTCTCAGCAGAGGCACGGCGGGTGACGAAACCATCATGCAGGAGGTTGAGGAGAGCATCAAACGCAGGGAGGCGGGACAATGATCGGTGCCGTCGTCGACATCGTCACCGGCTGCATGCTTGTCATTGGTGCGTCTTTTGCCTTTGTCGCATCGCTTGGGCTGGTCCGGCTGAAAGACGTCTACATGCGCACGCATGCCGCTTCCAAGGCGGGTACTCTCGGCTCCGGCCTCATGCTTCTGGCGCTTGCCGTTGAGGCAGGGGACCTTTCGGTCATGACCCGCGCGGTTGCAGGTGTCGTCTTCTTCTTGCTGACAGCCCCAATTTCGGCCCATTTGTTGGCAAAAGCTGCTTATGCGGCAGGATATCGTCCTTGCGCGGACACAAAAGTGGATGCTTTGGCCGAAACTGTTCGGCCAAACGAATGAATTCGCGCGCATAGCAGCCATGCGAAACTAGAAGACTGGCGTAAGGGAATACTATAGGATCATTGTCAATACCGAATTGTCGGAAATAGTCGGTATCTATAGAATTTGATTTATATTGGCAATGAGAGGGTTTTATTTGATTTTCGGGGTTGTGTGAAAAGGAAAGCAGCGATATAAGGCTGTGACAATCACCTGCAAAGTAGAATCGTTTTTGATTTCTAATTCCGCAAGTAACGTAGATTTCTAGGCGTTTTCGGGACAAATTATTTGCAGGGTTATACCGAAGCACAATTCGAATTTGGAAGAGAACAGGTGAAATATGACTGACAATCCGGTGGATGCTAATCTGATTGATCTTACGGCGGACATTGTCTCTGCGTATGTGAGCAACAATACGGTTGCTTCGACCGACCTGCCGAGCCTGATCAATGAAGTGCATGGTGCATTGCAGAAAACAGCATCCGCTTCCAGCGAGCCGGAGCCGGAGCCGCTGAAGCCCGCCGTGCCGGTCAAGAAGTCTGTTATGCCGGACTACATCATCTGCCTGGAAGACGGAAAGAAGTTCAAGTCGCTCAAGCGCCACCTGCGGACTCATTACAACATGACGCCGGAAGAGTACCGCGAGAAGTGGGATCTGGGCGCAGATTACCCGATGGTTGCGCCGAACTACGCCGCAGCGCGCTCCGAGCTTGCCAAGAAGATGGGCCTCGGACAGCAGCGCAAGCGCTCGAAATAAGATTCAGACTTTCTGAAAAGACAGACAAGCCGCCTTCGGGCGGCTTTTTTGTGCGTTGGAGCAGGGATGCGCGATGAGGTGAGAGGTCCTTTTTCGTTCGCCCGATCCTGTGACCGCGAGGCTTATGTCCCGGACCTGGGGATCAGGCAGCTGCCAGTGCTCCCTGCGCATCTGTACGAATGCGTCCGACCATAGACCGGAGCCCGTTGGACCTCTGGGGCGTCAGGTGATCCTGAAGGCCAAGCTTGGCAAAAATGCTCTCAACATCCGTATCGAGAATATCCTGCGCCGTTTTGTCGTTGAACAGGGATGTAACAATCGCAACGAGACCTTGAACGATCAACGCATCGCTGTCGCCTTTGAAACTCAGCACCGGTTTTCCGTCCTGTCCAGGCGTGACCGTGGTAATCAACCAGACCTGCGACACACATCCGCGCACCTTGTTCGCATCCGTGCGCTCAGCGGCGCTCAATTCGGGCAACTCCTTGCCCAAATCGATCAGATATTTGTAACGGTCTTCCCAATCGTCGAGAAAATCGAACGTCTCAAGAATTTCGCTGATGCTTGTTGTCATGTCACCGGTCTTTGAAGGTCTGTTTCGCCTTCATATAACTCGCATCACTGAAAGTGCAAATATTGGATCCGGTGCAGGTTCTGCTGTTTGGAAAGAAGTCTGTTTGAAAAGAAAAATACGCCGCAGATGAAATGGGCAGCTATCCATCTGCGGCGCAGCGGAACGAGCCGCTGAAGTTTAGCCGTCGCTGCTGCGGTCTCACAGCATCGCACTAGCGAAGTGAAATCTTTGGCATTCCGGACAAGGCAACAGCTGGAACTGTGGCCTTGCCGCTCAGGAGTTGCGGCCTGAGCGCGGCTTGGGTCTGGGGACGGGCCCTTGAGCCGTCTCCACCTTTGACAGTGTTTTTTGAACTGGAACCGGAGGCAGGAATGCTTGCGTTCCGGTTTGGACGGCAAGCGGACGTTCCGTTGCGGTTGAACCGGTCACCAGCACGTCACCAGCCGGATCGTCAGTGATCTGCGTGTCCAGGAAGTCAAAGACAATGCGGGCACCGTCCTTGGCGCGGCTGCCGATGACGGTCAGTGCATTGCCTCCGGTTTCACAAGCTTGCGGATTGCGGCTACAAAAACCGCCAATGTCTGAAACCGTTGCCTGCGCGGCTATAAAGGCGGACACCGGGTCCACAGCCGCGGTCTGTTCTGCCGGGCGCTCTTGTTCCGAACCGAGCGGAATCAGAACGAGCACCAAGGTGAGCCAAAAGGCCGTCCTTAGAAGAAACAACATATCGCTACCCATAGTCTGTTCAGAGTTGCGTACCTTTTTTTGCCGGCACGCTTGTTATGATCAGACCCTAGCAGAGACATAAGAATGTCCGGTTGAGTGCGTCAGAGCAATTTTCATAAAATAAATCAGGTATTTGAATAGAGTTTTCTGAAAGATTGATTCAAATTTTATCTAATTGGGCGCAACGCACTGGATCATGAGGGTTTTTCAGTTTTTTCGCGCCTTTGGATTCATCCTTTATCGTTCATTAAGCGCTCCAGCCGACAATGACCACACAGGAGTTGTAAGCGGAAGAATCCGCTAGTGTCGTGTGGTAGTATAGAGTGCGTAACCTTCTGAATAGTATTGGGAAATTCTGGAAGCTCTGGTCCGTTCGCGTTGATGGAATGATTCATCCGCTTGCTGCGGCCGATACATTTCAGGCGCCGCTGCACCGTTCTTTCCTGATCGGATGCCTCATAAGCGGCTCCACCGCACTCGTAATTCTGCCCTTGCACCTGGCGTTTGCCGGCGCTCCGCATGCCGCAACGACGCTGGTGCTGGCTTGGATGCTAAGTCAGTGGCCGCTTGCAAACTATCTTTCACGCTCCGGCGCGCTTAACCGGGCAATCGGAATTTCGTCGACATTGTTTGCAAGCTTTGTCGCGGCCTTTTGTCTGGTGACAGGTGGAAGCAATTCTTTCGCACTTCTGTGGCTCCTCGTGCCACCGATAGAGGCGGCTCTTTCAACAAACCGGAAAATAGCTGCCGGGGTCTCGGTCTTGTGCCTTACACTTCTGGGCGGCTTGTTCCTGTTCTCTGCCAATGTACAATATGGCGGCGTTCTGCCACCTGAAGCTCAGGTTTTGATGACGCTTGGGGCTCTCATCTATGTCGGACTGCTCGCCGTCCGGATATCGTCGGACCGCGGTCATGCGCTGCGAGTGATCAAATCTTCGGTGCAAAGGCAGGAGACGGCCTGTGGCAGTGTCTCCGATGCGCTGTTTGAACTTTCGCAAACAGGCCGCCTTTCTACGATCGGCGGGCCCATCGGCAAATATTTCGGGGTCGTGCCCAAGGAGAGCGATGAAGACTGGCTGTTCCATCGCCTCCATGTCGCCGACCGCCCGCTTTATCTTACGCAGCTTGCGTTCGTACGGGTTGGAGAAAACGTCCCGTCGTTTCCTGTGCGCCTTCGCGTTGGTGCCGCAGAGCCCGGTGAAGCCGGGCGCGCTCGGTTCCAGCGGTTCGAGATGCGGCTCAAGCCGGTGGCCGGCAATGAGCAGCGTGCGCATTCAGGAACGATCGTGCTTACGCTCAGCGAGCGTGAAGATAATGGCATCCAGACTGTTGCGCCAACGCTGGCCAACCTGCAGGATGCCCTGAGCAACGCTTACGGCAGTGCCCTTGAAGAGGCGGTTGATACAGTCCGTTCAGAAGCTTCGGACGTCGTCGATCTGACGGCCAGGGTAGAAAGCCGGGACGATGTGCTTTCTGAAGGTTGCTTCGACCGGATGGCGAGGCAGCTCGAGGAAGTGGGGCAAACCGGTGCCGACTCACTCAATGCCATATTGGACCTGGTGCCTGACGCGCGTACCGGCACGGAAACGGATTATGGCCGGGTCGATATCGCAGCCTGTCTGGATCATAGCTGCAATCTGATGCGTCCACTTGCCGACCGCCTCGGCGTTGGTATTGAGCTGGAAGCAAGCGCAGATCTCCCGGAAGCGCTTTTGGACCGGAAAAAGTTTAGGCAATCCGTGCATCTCCTGTTGTCCGATCTGGTTGAATCCGTCGGTGCCGGAGCCGTCGTTCATGTCAGGGCCTCTCAGCAGTCGCAGGGGCTGCAGGTGAAAGTGACGGTCTCAAATCGGATGTCCAACCCGGGCCGGAACGCGGAAGGCTTGAACCTCGTCCTGGAACGGGCTGCCACGCTGCTTGCTGAGACGAGCGCGCATCTCGAAACCCGATCCGAACCGGGGAGTGGGGAAAGCATTATCATTCAGGTGCCCGTTCGCGCGAGCAGACCGGAGCATCCGCCCGTGCCGAATGAAACAAACAAGCCTTTGGCGAAAACGGCATAGGCGACGATATGGCAAGAGCAAAGAAAAAGAACGAAACTCAGAAGACATCTGAAACCATCATGGCAAGGGCCGGACATATCGCGCTGGACAATCCGGTCGCGGCAGGAGGGGCGGTCGTCATGGGCCTGACAGCCTGCCTGATCATCGCCAATGCGATCGGCTTGCAGCCTGGCCGCCATCCGGCTCCCATTTTTGCAACGCGCGACCGACCCGAAGCACCGCGGCTGCCGGAACCGGACGATCGGCGGAGCGGCTTGCAGGTTCAGGAAATTTCCACTCTGGTCCTCGATCTTCAAATCTCGCTGCGCAAGATCGGGCTCTATGAAGGTCCGCTGGATGGGCTCAGCGGTCCGGCCACCGAGCGCGCGATACGGGCCTTTGAACGCCGGTCCGGACAGGCGGAAACCGGCGAAGCCAGCGAAGCTTTGCTTGCTCTGATCCTTTTGCATGGCGATGCACCTCAGGCCTCCTTCGTACCGGTACCGCGTGCCAAACCCGGATCTTCAGGTACTGTTATGCAAGTCGAAGACCGCGTTGCGTCTGCGGACGTGGACACGGATCCGATGCTGATGAGAATTCAGAAAGCTCTTTCCGAACTCGGTTACGGACCACTGAAGGCAGACGGGGTCATGGGGGCCAACACGACGGCCGCCATCAAACGTTTCGAACTGGACCGCGGCTTGCCATTGACCGGGGAACCGGGGCCGAAAACGATCGAAAACCTTGAGATGATCAGCGGCCGGTCCCTGTCCGGGTAATTGCGGCGGCGCCGGTTCTGGCGTAAATCCCAAATCAGATAAGACTTGGAATGTGCTGCCCGGCGCGGGTGGCGCGGGTAGGTAGATGCGGGTTACGTCAGAGTTTTTTGTCAGCGCACTTGTCCGCCGGATATTCGGCGAAGGAGGGTTTGCGGCTGTCTCAAGGCGCGGTGCGGAGGAAGCCGGCGCAGTTTTCGTCAGCGTCGACCGCCTGGACGGTACTTTCGACCTTTATGGGCCAGCGCCTCAAGCCATGTTCAGCGACCAGCCGCAGGGGCGTTTGTTTGAAGCGGTGTTCTCGCAGACCGACCAGCCGACCATCGACGAGCGCTTGAAGCGCGAAGCCCGCATGGACCCCGACTTTTGGCTCGTTGAAATCGAGGCGCGCGACGGCAAAGTAGATCTGCCGCTCGCACAGGAAGACGAAAAGTCGGATGATCCGGGCGCTGGCTTCTTCAAGACATGACGCCAGAACGGCCTAATTTTCAGCCGAATTCGTGAACCGGATTTTCTTGTCGGCGTTTTTGCTGCGGCCAAAGACCGGTTTGGCCGATGCTTTGCGGCCGCCTGCCTCCTGGTACTGCGAGGAGTAATGCGCATTCGTTTTCTGAACGCCCTGGTCGTGCAGCAGCCACTGGCTCACGAGGGCTTCCGCCGCTCCGTGGGTGAGTGTCCTGTGCATGCGCAACAGGCCACGAAGGTCCGAGAGCTGCGTTTCGTCACCGAGCAGCCGGACCAGAATTGTGGTTGTCTGAAACTCCGGAAGGCCGAGCGCTTTCAAGGCAATCGTCAGGCCTTCGCCCTGATCGCTGCGCAGAAGAAGGTCGCAGGTTGATCGCGACAGGCCAAGGCCCTGGCCGAGAAGATCGGCAAACCGGGATCTGTTCTGATTGAGCGCTTCCTGAACCAGGGCTTCCTGGATCCGGAGACGGTTCTTGTCGGGTCGCTGAGACATGTTTCCACCTGGTGTCTGTGCCTGTTTGACGAGGCTGGTCATTTCAGCAGCGGCAATCGCCTGCTTCTTCAAAGGTGCCGGCAAGTGTAGGAACTGACCCATGAGGCCGTCGGGATTGAGAGCGTCCTGACCGGCAAGTTCGAGGCCGAGAGTCGCGATGATTTCGCTTCTTCGGCACAGTTTGGCCTGATGGGTTTTGCTAAGGGTGATGTCGTCCCGCTCAAGCAGAATCGCGATGACGCTCGCTTCAGCATGATCGCAAAGGACCGAGATGATCGATTCGCGCAATGAGGGGCGGGTGGCAATGGCCTGCCTGGAGATTTCAGGACCGTTCTGTGCGATCGAGGCAAGGAGATCCACAGAAAGCCTCGGGCTCTTGCGAAGTGCCGGCGCGGCAGTTTCGGGGTCTTCGTCCCGTGCCAGGCGCTCTTGCAAATCGTCCGGAATTTCCGGGTGGCCAGCAAGTAGGCTGGAGATCCGCCGGCGGTCCTCGACCGGTGTGGACGGAAGCAGATTTCGGGCGAGCTCCAGAAAAATCCTTTTTTCTTCAATGTCATGCGGCTGCCGTCCAACAAAGAATTCTGTCGCCGGAAGCAAGACCTGCCGGGCGGGCGCTGCCGTGGGCCTGGTGCTGGAGACCTTTTTTGAAGGAGGCTCATTGGGATTGAAACGTTGGCTCTGCCGCATGACACCCGTCTACGAAATACAAAAGACCGATCGACCGTCGAAACTTGTTTCCTTCAAATTGCAGCAAAAGCGTTAGCATGCTGTTAACCCTGACAGCTTCTTAATGAACTCGCAGGAAGTAATGCGTCGCCCGTTTGACCGTTTCCGCTCGGTAATACGCCGTTGAGGAGACCGGAACCGAAGGAGGAGACGATGGGCACTTTGTTGGATTTTGCATCCGCTCAACGGCCCGCTGCGCGTGTGGGCCATCGTTCCAGACAGGAACAGTCGGTGGGACGGGAGAGCTTCGGCGAAGTTATCCTCTTCCCAGGTGTCCGATATGAGCGTCACGACCTTGATCTTGCCGCACGAATCAACACCATCGGAAAGGCAGCTGGACCTGCTGGTTCCGACAAGGACTGACGGTCCAAGCCTCTCCAGCCGCGTTTGGGCGGAACATCGCCCGGGCAAAGACAAGAACATGCGGTTCGGAGATGTGCCCGATGGGCAATGGCAATGCGGCATTACATTGCGCCGCCTCGATGAGAGGAGGGGCGCTCAGCGTCAGACAGGGCATCCTGTCAATCGCTCTTGTTGCCATTTGTCTTTGTCTGTCCGCGTGCACGCGCCCGACCGGAGACTTTGACCGGGCAGAACCATCGGTCATTCATGATGATCTTATGCCGGCGGTTGGAGAAAACGCGGCGCGTCTGCGCGGCGACCCTGTCTCCAAGTTCAACTACACCAACGACGAAAAACTGCTCCGTGATCGCGGCTGGACGCTGATCCGTCCGCCCTGGACCAAGGACTGGATAGGCGGAACGATGGTGGAGCTGTCGCGCACGCGCGTGCTGCCTGAGACCGAAGGCCGGGTTCCCCCAGATCTCTATCTCATCTATCTGCGCTCAGACAAATTCCGGTCCTCGGATGCACGTTACGACAAAATCGCTTCCGACGCGTCCGGCGACGCAGAACTGGTCATGCCCTTTTGCGAGGTGGCGCTTCGGGTACAGAAGGCGGACGATGAACGCCTGAGAGTATTGCGCAACCAGCCGGTGACCACTCAGGAAACCTATGACGGTGCGAAAGCCAGGGTTTGGGAAAACCGGGTCATGACCAAATGGGTCGGACAGGCGCTGCGCTACCGTATCATCGCCTACAAAAAAGCTCTGAAGGGGCTGGAGATCGAAACCCCGAGCGAGAACCGCGTCTGGAAGGTCAACAATGCCATCCGGGAACTGGAAGGGCAGGTGCGTCTTGCCGAGGCCAGCTGCGAGGCGGGCAGTCTCTACGCGCAGGAGCAACCGGCCAAACGCTCACGCATTTATACTGGCTGGAGCACGGAACGGCCTCCCGTGACCAAGTAAGTCGTCGATCCGTACCCGTCGCCAGGCAGCCCTGGTCAGATTAATAATGCGCCTCTAGCAGATTGCACTTTTCCGGGCACAGCATTATTGCATGGGTTAGATGAAGCGGCCGGGTCAGTCGCGAAATCCGATGCCGGGCAAACCGCCGCGATTGCCGGCGGACCACAGTTTTTCAGGAGACTTCATGAATCAGGGTGTGACACAGCTAGTGCAGGAAGCGCTGAGCCATCAGCATGCCGGGCGGATTCCGCTCGCGATGACCTTGTTCGAAGAAGTTTTGCGCCTTGATCCGCGCAACCCACAGGCCAATTTCTCGCTCGGTATTGCAGCCTATCAGGAAGGCAGGATCGGCCTGGCGATTGAACGGTTTCAACTCGCGGCCAAAAAGGCCGGGAAACACCCGCAAGTGCATCAGCTGCTCGGAATTGCGCTGATGAATTCGGGTGACCTCGACGGAGCCATGGCGTCCCTGAAAAAAGCGGTGTCGCTCGCCCCCAAGGAAGCGGACATGCACGCCCAGCTTGGGGACGTTTATCGGATCAAGCGGATGCCCGTGCTGTCGCGCCAAAGCTATGACCGCGCGCTGAAGCTCGATCCGGAAAACGGCTACGGTCTTGTCGGCATGGGACAGCTGGAGATCTCGGTCGGCAATATCGACGCCGCCATCGTCTGCTTCGAAAAGGCCATTGCTTGCAAGAAGGAATTGCCCACGGCTTTTCAGTGTCTCAGTCTGGCCTGTTCCTTCAAGGAAAAGCCGAAAGAACTCGATCAGATCGAAGCTCTTATTGCCGATGGCGTGCCGCGTCCGGGACCTGACCAGGCCAATCTGCACTGGGCAGCGGGCAAGATTTACCAGGACATTGGTGAGACCCCCCGTGGCCTTGAGCACTATCAGAAGGCGCGGCAGCTCCATTACCCTCCGTTTGATGCAGGGGCTTACAAAGCCCGCATCGATTTCATGAAAGACGTTTTTGACGAAGACTATTTTGCCAGCCGCGCAGACGTTGCGGAGGGGTCCGAGAAACCGGTCTTTATCTTTGGTCTCCCGAGATCGGGCACCACGCTTGTGGAACAGATCATCAGCCGTCATTCGCGGGCTGCGAGCGGCGGCGAGATTTCCTTTTTCCGGCACCTGCAGGAGGATATGGGTCTCAAGGGCAAACCAAGCGCGGCGCTGGAAACCCGTTTGAAGAACATGGAACCCAAGGAATTCAAGCGGATCGCCCGAAAATACCTTGCCGTGCTGGATGGCGTGAACCGCCGGGCCGACCGTGTTACGGACAAGATGCCCCACAATTACGAAATGATCTGGCTGATGAGCCTGCTTTATCCCAAGGCAGCCTTCATACATTGCTACCGTTCACCCGCCGATACCTGCATTTCGCTGCTCTCGCATCCCCTGTCTCCGGCGCACAATTATGCGCTGACACAAGAGACTGTCGGCAACTACTACCGTACCTACATGTCCTTGATGGACCATTGGGAAAAGGTGGTGCCCGTTGAAATGCACACGCTCACCTACGAGACCCTAGTCGACAACCAGCGGAGCGAAAGCGAAGTCCTGTTGGCGAAGTCCGGACTGGATTGGGAAGACGCGTGCCTGGAGTTTTACAAGAACGAAGGTCCGGTTACGACCTTTTCCAACACCCAGGTGCGCAGGCCGATCTTCCGGTCTTCGGTCGGCCGCTGGCATGGCAAGGAAGCGCACTACAAGGAGCTGTTCGACGCCCTCGGTCCGCTGGCGCCACAGCAATAACTGCAGCCTCAATAACCGGCGCCAAAGTTCCTGTTCAGCCGATTGTGCCGCAACTCGCGTTCTGAAGGGCCCGGTCGACAACGTCGGCTCTGGCCTCATCCGGCGTGTAGGCCCTGAGCAACGCAAAGCCGCTGATCTCGCCGGTTTCGATCACGATCAGGTCTTCGAGATTTTCCGGCGGGTTCTCGCGCAGGATCGACAATTGCGGGGATGTGAGCACCAGCATTGACAGGCGTTCGGCACCCGCTGTGCGGTTGTTGAGGCTGTAAATGGCTTCTCCGGCGGAATTGAAGAGGCCGATTGACCAGAATGACGTGGGGATGCTGGCGTCAAACAGCACCGGTCCATCAGACAGCTGAAACCTGCAGGCCGCATGTTTCATGGCCGGATCGAGATCCGGCAAAGCCTCTTCGCCCGGGTGCACATCCGGAAGCAGGTTGAACTGGCGGTCCGGGCCGTGGGTTGCCACGTTGTCATAGGCGCTGTGCCGGACATTCAGCGGAATGCTCAGCACCACGAGAATGTGAATGATGGTCGCCAGGAACAGGATTGCCACAATCGTGAGCGTGAGCGTGAAGCGCGGTGACAAGGTCATGGACAGCCCTGCCTTTCGATTACCGGCAGGCTGACCCCGTCCAGTGCGGCGCCCGTCGTGACCGGGGCATCATAAAGGCGCAAGACGAAACGCAATCCATCGCTCGCATTTGCGCTTGCAGCCAGTGGCAGCCAGTTTCCCGAATGTGGCCGGCTGGCGGCGTTGATAACGAATGTGCCGTCGGTCTCACGCAGCAGGTTCTGGCTGTCCAGGTGAACCCGGCCGGGCAGTGTCTCGACAAGTCGGCCGTTGCCGTCCGTAACCGTCAGCGTCCACAGCCTTGCCGCCGGGGTCTGGCCCGAAATCCGATAGATGCAGGTAGGATCGAGAAGATGCCCCCGGTCGTCCTCGCGGGCGACCATCGCCAGTCCTTCACCCGACGCCAGCGGAATCACGGCGCCGCGCGTATAGATGGCGACCGAATACGGGTCGGCTTCTGACGTGCCGGCTTTTGGATAGGCCCGCCACGATCCTATGGTGACCGCATTCAAGGGTTGCTCCCGCTCGATCATCAAATAAGCGGAGCTGATGCCGATGAGGGCTGCAGAAACGAGAATTATGGAAAGGAGCACCAGCGTCCGAATTGGATGACTTCGGTGAGGCCGGATCGCGCGCGGCAGCTCCTGCTCGTACCAGTCCGCTTCGCCGTATCGCGTGCCGTTCGTGCCCGATGCCGTGTCGGTCATTGCGCCGCCGCGAAATCGGTTGTTTCGGTGCCGGATCCGGTTTCTGCTTCGGCACTTTCCTGCTCGATCAGGCGCCTGAGATCACGGCCGATCCCAAGCAGCAGCCCCTGCGTGCTTCGCTTGAGGACACGGGGCTGCGAGAACACCGTTTTCTTTTCTGCGACATTCGTGCTGGCTGGTCTGGAAAGGCGGGGCAGGGACTCTGGGTCGACACCCGGCATCCCGGCAAGCTCGATACCGTTATGCGCATAGGCCATATAGAGCTGCCAAGTCATGGCCGGAAGGCTGCCGCCCGTAACGCGCCGCGTCGACGTGAAGTCGTCGTTCCCGACCCAGACCGCGGTTGAGAAGTTTCCGGTGTAGCCGACGAACCAGGCATCCCGGTAGGCGTTGGTCGTTCCGGTTTTGCCGGCCGCAACGACACCGTCGATCTGAGCGCGGCGCGCCGTACCTGCCTCGACCACGTTGACCAGGATACTGTTCATCATATGGACCTGCTCCTCGGGCAGGACGCGCTTCGGCTCGATCGATTCATCGCGCTCACGCCGGTACAGCAACTTGCCATCGCTGTTCCTGACTTCCAAGATCGCGTAAGCGGGTGCGGCGTACCCTCCGTTGGCGAAGGTTGAATAAGACGAGGCCATGTCGATCGCGGTCACTTCCGATGACCCGATGGGCAGTGATATCGAGTTCTCCAGCTCATGGGTCAAACCCATCGCATAACCCGTCTCGATGATTTTATCCCGTCCGAAATCAAGCGAGAGGCGGACCGGAATGGTGTTGATGGATCTTGTCAGGGCGGTCCTGAGTGTTACCGGACCGCGATAGCTGCGGTTGTAGTTTTTCGGAGACCAGTTTCCGATCCAGATCGGCCGGTCGGGAACGATACTCTCCGGTGTGTACCCATTCAGGAAGGCCGTCATGTAAACGAACGGCTTGAAGGAAGAACCCGGCTGACGCAGGGCGTTGACGGCGCGGTTGAACTGGCTCTCGCCATAAGACCGGCCGCCGACCATCGCGACGACGGCGCCGTCCGGGATCATGGAGACCAGGGCCGCTTCCTTGGCATCGCGCAGTTTGCCGTTTTCGCGCAGGATTGTCTCCACCGCGAGGTCTGCCTGACGCTGCAACGCGGGATCAAGTGTCGTGCGTACGGTCACGATGCGGTCACGCGCGAGCGCCGGGTTTCGGCGGGCAAGTTTCTTGACTTCCTCCAGGGCCCAGTCGAGGAAATATTCGGGGAGCTGGTCCTGGGACCGGTCGACAGCAAGCGCGGGATTTCGGCGTGCGCCGATGACCTGTCCCTCGGTCAGAAGTTCGGCCTGAACCATGTTGGTCAGCACTTCGTTGGCCCTGGCGCGCGCAGCCGGCAGGTTGATGTGAGGCGCATATTTTCCGGGCGCCTTGTAAAGACCTGCAAGCATGGCGCTCTCGGCCAGTGTCAGTTCGCGAACATTCTTGTTGAAGTAAAATTCCGCGGCCGCGGTCACACCAAACACGCCGCCGCCCATATAGGCCCGGTCCAGATAAAGCTTCAGAATTTCCTGCTTGGTGAGATTGGCTTCCAGCCACAGCGCCAGATAGGCTTCCTTGATCTTTCGGCTGAGGCTGCGTTCGTTCGTCAGAAACAGGTTCTTTGCAAGCTGCTGCGTGATCGAGGAACCGCCCTGGACCACTCCGCCGGCCCGTGCGTTTTCCACCATTGCCCGGAACGTGCCGACGGCATCAATGCCGAAATGGAAGAAGAACCGGCGGTCTTCGGTGGCGAGTGTCGCCTTGACGAGTGAATCGGGAATTTCCTCCAAAGGCACACTGTCGTTGAGAACGATGCCCCGGCGGCCGATTTCCTGGCCGAACCTGTCCTGGAATGTGACCGCAAAGTCGTCCGTGGTTTTCCAGTCGGCGTATCGGGTTGCTTCAAAGGCCGGTTGGGCAAAGGCAAGGACAACCACGAAGCCGGCAACGCCCAGGGTCAGGCCTTCCGAAGACAATTCCGCGAGCCCGCGCCAGATCCCCTTCGCCCGGAACCGCCGCAAGAACGCATCGTAGCCTTCGAACAGCCGGCGGAAGCCTGAACCGGTCTTCCAAAGGGCCGTGTCGACCAAGGCGTCGATCGATAGAAAAAACCGGCGGATACGCTGCCCAAGTCGAGGGCGCGCATTATCTGCGGAATCATTCGATTGCGGCTGTTCTGTCACGCGAGCAGTCTCTCCGGATCAATCTTCTCTCAAACCAGGGTTAGGACCCAATTCTGCCGCCAAATCAACATCGTCTAAGCATCGCACCCTAACGCTTTTTGGCGGAAGAGAAAACTGGTCTTCAAAGGCTTTAACTATTGCTCCCAGTTTATTGATCCTGCTTCTTGAACGCAAAGGCTAACGCAGGGTGATTTTCCATTGCTGTTGCCGCAGGAGATGTTGCGTGATAGGCGCTCAAATCCAGACACAGGGAACTGACCCGGCCAATGGACATTCACAGCAGCGAAGAAGACACTCCTTACTGGAAAAGCAAATCCCTCGAGCAGATGACGCCTGCCGAATGGGAGGCGTTGTGTGACGGCTGCGCGCGTTGCTGCCTGAACAAGCTTGAGGACTGGGATACCGGCGAGATCGTCTGGACGAATGTTGCCTGCACACTTTTGGATGGCGAGAGCTGCCGCTGCAAGGACTACGACAACCGGGCTGCGACAGTTCCGGACTGCATTCAGCTTACACCTGGTGAAGTCCGAACACTGACGTGGCTGCCGCCCACGTGTGCCTACAGGCTGGTCGAAGAAGGCAAGGATCTCTACTGGTGGCACCCGCTGGTGTCGGGCGACAGGGAGACCGTTCACCTTGCGGGAGTATCGGTGCGCGGAAAAACCGTACCGGAAGACGGCATCGAAATCGAAGACTATGAAAATCACGTTGTGATGTGGCCCGGCGAATTGCCGTCGGGCGATTAATCCGGCTATTTGGCGGTGTCCGCCTTTTCAGCGGCAGTGCCGGCCTGGCGCTGCTTCCGGTCGTTATGGAAGACAACGTAGTACTGATAGATGTTGCCGACATATTCGACCGGCTGGCGCCCGACACGGGCAGCGACAATCCACTCCACGTTGCCGAACCACTTGTTGGGGTCGTAGCCTTCTTTGCTGGCCTGATCACGGAATTTTCCGAAGCGGCTTGGTCCCGCATTGTAGGCAGCAAGCGCAAAGAATGTCTGGTCTGCCGGGACATGGGCCAAATCAGGAAAGTACTGGTCGGCGATATAGCGCAGATACTTCACACCCGCGTGGACGTTTTTGTCCTCGTCCGTTGCAATCCCGTTGATGTTTATCGGATTTCCTTCGGCGGTCGAAGGTTTGATCTGCATGAGGCCAACAGCCCCGGCGCGGCTGTGGGCCTTCGGATCGAATTTCGATTCCTGAAAGCTTTGTGCGGCAATCAGCAACCAGTCGAAGTCGTATTCCTCGCCGTACTTCCGAAAAAGCTTGGTGAACTTTTCAAGGCTGGCCTCGTAAGTCTCGTCACGCATGTTTCTGAGGTATTCGGCTTCCTTCAGGTACCGCTTGAACAGCAGGTTCCCGACCAGCGTGCCTTTTTTCACCGTGTCGACAAATCCGTTGATGACCTTCAGGAGATCAGGAGCATCGCTGCGGACGGCAATCGCGATTTCGCCGTCTGTGCGAACGGCGGCCTCGGGGTGCAGCTTGAGACCGTCAAGGACCTCCAGCCAAAGCTCTGCCTTGTGCTGGTCCACAATTGTCGTCGGGAATGTGCCAGCCGCAACCATCTCCAGGATATCTTCGTCTTCCAGGCGCTCGTCGGCCAATTCAACATCGACGGTTTTCTTGCCGTCCCGCGCCAGCTTTCGGTTCAGCGCTTCCAGGCTCTGGTAGTAAGACGCGGATTTGCGGACATAGACAGAGCGGCCGGAAAGGTCTGCCGGTGACGTCATTTCGGGCACGTCGCTCGTCGTCACGGGAACCTCGTGCACGTCTTTCAAGAGCGGCCTTGAAAACGTCGCCAGTTTCTTGCGTTCGTCGGTGATCGTGAGATTCCCGATGGCGATGTCACCTCGGAATTCGGCCAACTCGGAAAACAACTTGTCCCTCGGTGTGGGGATAAGCACGATCTCGAAGTCGCGGGTTTTCTTGCCGTAGGTCTTCTCCAGGTATTTCTCGAACTCCATCATCAGTTCGGCAGAAACACCTCGTTGAACGCCCTTGTCGATGAAAAACCCGGTTTTTGAGAAGGGAATGAGAACCCTGAGAAATCCGCGCTCGAGTATCGCATCGAAATCGCCCTTGAAGGGACGCCGGAGCGTCTCTTCGAGCGTGTCGGCAAGTTTGGTATCGGCAGCCCGAGCTCCGCTCTTGCTGATTGTGACTTCACCAAACAAAAACAGCGCAAGTATCAAGAATGTGTTCGCGAAATAAATCGCGCGAAATTTTATAAACATACCGCCCCCAAAAGAATAACTCCTTCAGAAAGCTAATCGTAAGACATGTCTTTGATCAAGCTTGAAGAGCTGGCAATCAGGTTCCTTTAAGTCACTTTTTGAAGATCAGCTCGACAGTGCCTACCGTAAATCCGCCCTTCGTCACCTTTGCGGTGTTCTTGACAGTTCGGCGGTCGACCTTCGTAAGCGTGTCGTCGAAGCGCAGCAAGAGGGGCCCGTTTTCGGTTTCAATCTCTGCGATGTAGGAGAACCTCAATGCGCCGCTGTCATCGGTTGTCACGTTGGTGGGTGCGATCACATCTGCCCGTTGCCCGACGTAGCGTCCGTCAGCCACCTTCTGGAAGAACCAGGTCTTGGTGTCTCTTTCGCCATCTTCATAGACAAAGTCCTCGCGCAGACGCAGGGTGAAGGTTCGCTGGTTCCAGGTGCCGTTTAGGTAGACCGTGAACGGCCGGTAGACGCCCGCCAGCTTGCTTTCAAACACACCCTTGCCGACGGTCTTGCCGCGGAAGAAAGATTCCAGAACCAGTTGTTCCGCTAAAGAAGGTGCCGCCGGAATGACGGACAGGCAGAGGGCGAAGAGGAGGGCAGTGCGGAACCGTTTCATTTGGCAAGAGACCTTTTGAGCTGATGCTTTGCTCAGGGATACGGTTCCTGCCGGTGTTCAGATTGGATCAGGCCCCGAATTTCTCCTGCCAGGTCGGTACCGGATCTCCCACGGCTGGCGTGGCATTGTATATGCCGCGTGCAATCGCCCTTGCGAGGCAGGACGCTGCAGCCGCGCCAAGACGCACCATGTCTTCCAGCCCGCTTTCCAGCTTTTTCTGGCCCGTTGAAAGTGCAAAGACGAGATCACCGTCGAGCGGTGTGTGTGCCGGCCAAAGGGCCCGCGCAAGGCCGTCATGCGCCATGACCGAAAGGCGTTTGGCCTCACTCTTTGTGAGCACCGCGTCGGTGGCCACGGCGGCAATCGTCGTGTTTGCGCCGGCTTTCAAAGCATCGAGTTTTGTCCGCACATCCACGGCGTCGAGAGGGAAGGGATGCGCCATCCCGTGCCCGCCGAATTCGTCGCCGATTTCGAACGGAGCGGCCCAGAAATGGGGGCTGTCACCGATCGTCGCGCGGCCAAGCGCATTGACGGCAACAATCGCGCCGACGGTGACGCCGTTATCGAGTACCTGCGACGCTGACCCCAGCCCGCCCTTCAGGTTGGCAGTGGTTGCGCCTGTGCCGGCACCGACGGAGCCGAGAACAAAGTCATCCGAAATCGCATCCAGTGCCGAACGGCCAAGGTCCCGGTAAGGGGCAGCCTGTCCCCAGCTCTTGTCGCCGCCGTTCAAGAGGTCGAATAAGATGGCGGTCGGAACAATCGGCACGCGGACAGGACCAACCTCGAACCCGTAGCCCAAGTCTGCGAGCCGGCCTTGAACACCAGCGCCGGCATCAAGGCCGAATGCCGAGCCGCCAGCCAGAACGATCGCATCGATCTTTTCGACCGTCTGTTCTGGTTCCAGAAGCGCAATTTCCCTGGTTCCGGGAGCACCGCCATGGATGGCGACGGACGCAACGGCAGGCTCGTCCGGCACGAGCACCGTCGCACCGGATTTCAGCTCCTGATCGGAGGCATTTCCGACCTTGAGGCCTGGAACGTCGGTAATGAGATTTCGGGGGCCGGGCATGAAACGCCTTTCCGAAATTGCGGGAAGAGAAGCTCAGTTTGAGCCGAACAGGCTCAGGTGTCGAGGCTTTTGTAGCCACGCCGGACATAAAGAAGGGACCGCCCGGGGTCGGTCATGCGCAGGTCGACCACCGTTCCGACAATGATGGAATGCGTGCCCATCTCTGATACGGAGAAAATCTCGCAATCGACGCTGAGCCTTGCGCTGTCGAGAGCCGGACAACCCGTGGCAAGATTGGTCCATTCACCTTTTTCAAACCGTTCCGCCATGTCCAAATTCTTGCGGCCCGCAAACGCATCCGAGATTTCCTGGTGGTCGTCGCCAAGTGTATTCAGGCAAAAGCACCGGTTCTTGAGAACAGCCTCGTGCATGCGTGTCTGCCGGTTCAGGCAAACCAGTATGCTTGCCGGATCGTCGCTCACGGAGCAGGCGGCGGACACCGTTGCCCCGAGCCTGCCACCGTCGCCGTCCGTCGTTACCACATGAACGGCGGCAGCAATGCGGCTCATCGCCTCGCGAAAGCTCTGTGTATCAAGGGGAAGCCGGGCCTGCTCTGAGGTCGGTGTGGACATTTAAACTGCTCCTGGAGCCGACGGCGGAATCATCGCCTTTCCGGTTCATGACGGGAGTTTAGACACACGCTCATCCCGTGCCTAGGAAAAAGAGGCAGCAAACCGCGTTGCCACGGGACCCGTCTTTCGTGCCTCTTTTACGGTCTGCTCATTGAGATTCACGCCGACCGGCGATAGGGATTGTTGAACGTTTTTGCAAAGCTCTGGAGAACCGGATGACCTATCGCCAGATTGCGGCCTGCGCTGCGCTTGTTGCCGGCACCGTTGTGTCCACAACAACGCATGCCGACATTGCGATCGCCATCGCCGGTCCGATGGAGGGGCAGTTCCGCGATCTCGGGCTTCAGATGCGAACCGGCGCCGAGCAGGCGGTCGCTGACATCAATGCAGTGGGGGGTGTCAACGGTGAAATGCTGGTTCTGGAAATTGCCGACGATGGTTGCGATGCGGACAAGGCGGTTGCGGTTGCCAATCAGTTGATCGGGAAAGGCGTCGTCTTTGTCGCGGGGCATTTCTGTTTCGGGGCTTCCATTCCGGCCAGCGAAGTCTATTCGGAAGCGGGTATCGTCCAGATTTCGCCTGCGACGACCCTGCCGAAATTCACCGATGATCGGCCCGGCAAGGGTACATTCCGGCTCGCGCCGCGCGATGACCAGCAGGCGCAAGTTGCGGGGCAGTACCTTGCCGACAATCACTCCGTTGATCGCATTGCATTTCTGCACGACAAGACCGCGTACGGAAAGGGATTGGTCGACGCGGTCAAGGCCAAGATGAACGCGCTGGGTGTCAATGAAAGCCTGTCGCTTGGGTTTGACGCAGGCGAAGACGACTATCGATATCTGGTTTCACAGCTCGGGCTTGAAAATGTCGGCGTCGTTTTCCTGGGCGGCTATCATCCGGAAGCCGGACTGATCAAGCTGGAACTGGAGCGGCAGGGATTGGATACCTTGCTGGTTTCGGGCGATGCCCTGATGACCGATGAATTCTGGGCGGTTTCCGGTCCGGCGGGCAACGGGACGCTTCTGACTTATCCCATGGATCCGCGCGATGTTCCTGAAGCAGCTTCTGTAGTCAGTGCTTTGGAAGGAGACGGCAAGTCCGCGGATCGCTATGTCTTGACCACATACGCTGCAATCCAGGCCTGGGCGCAGGCGGCAGAACAGGCCGGGAGCACCGGCCTGGAGGACGTCGCCGCGGTCCTTGGCGATGCAGAGTTCGACACGATCCTCGGACGGGTCCAATTCGACGGCAAAGGGGACAGCAACCTGCCGGCGTTTGTCATTTACGAATGGCGCGACGGGGCACCTCGCGTGCAGTAAGAGGTCCATGGAATCAAGAAAGCACGCAACTTTTGCATGCGTGCTTTCTTTGAAAACAGGGGTGAAGGGCGATCAGCCGCGGCGGCCCGTTCCGCTTATTTTCAGGTTCACCTTGTCGGCGTAGATCGGAAGCCCCGCTTCCATACCGAAAAGGCTGCGGAAAAAGCCGCCTGAAACTTCAAAGCCGACGTTGCCATTGCTTCTGGTGTCGGAAATCTTCACGGCAAGTTTCGTGTTTTTCCGTTTGCCGCGCATGGACAAGACACCCTCGACCTCGGCTGAGTACTTGCCCGTGATGCGAATTCGCGTGCTCTGGAACTTGGCGACCGGATATTTGGCGACGTCAAACATGGCAGAGCTTTTGAGGAAACCTGTGACCTTGTCGTTGTTGGTCTGAACGCTGGTCATGTCGATCGTCACGTTGACACGGCTCTTTTCAGGCCGGTTCTGGTCAAGGATCATCTTTCCGGAAACGTTCCCGAATTCGCCCTGCACCGGGCGGCCACCGAGAACTCGGACGGAAAAGCCGGTGGCAATGTTCGCAGGGGTGAGGTTGTAGGAGCCGGTGATCGTGCCCGCAGTGGCAGGTAGCGCGAGCGTTACGAGCATGCTGAGGCCGGCAGCGGCCTTGGGCAAAGCGGAGAATTTAGAACGAATGGGCGGCATTTCAGGGTTCCTTCCTTGAAGCAGGGTATGCGCGGCTTGCATCGGCATTTTCACCAGGGGTGAAGTGTCAGCTTTGCTTGCTGTTGACCCTTCGAAGAATGGTTTTCCCAGCGCCCAGGGCATAGTGATGCGCGACACACCCAAAACCCATACACGTTCAGGTTACGCCTTGTGTGCTGACCCGGATCTGGCTGCGGCCGACCCCGAAACGGTCAAATTGCCGAGATTTGAGCGTTAACCTTTTGTTAAGAAATTGAAGACCGCAGGTTCAAAGGGACGGTTCGAAGCGCTATTTTTCCCTGAAATCAGGGAAGTATCATGGGTTTCAATTCCTGTTACCGGATTGGGCTGTTTGCGGTCGCACTCAGTTTGTTGAGCAATAGTCAAATGCCTGCGATGGCGGCCGAATTGGTCGGGTTTTCCGATCACAGGTTCCGCCCGGGGACGATCGTGATCCGCAATTCCGAAAAACGGCTGTATCTGGTTTTGCGGGGCAAGAGGGCGATCCGATACAAGGTCGCGGTCGGAAAGCCCCGCAAGGCCTGGACCGGGCAGGCACAGATCACGGCGAAATATGTGAAACCGGACTGGTCGCCCTCGGCAGAAGTGCGGCGCGACTTTCCGCATCTTCCAGCGGTGATCGCAGGCGGTGCGCCCAATAACCCGATGGGTGTTGCCGCGATGACCTTGTCCAACGGCAATTATGCCATCCACGGGACCAACAGGCCGGGATCGATCGGACGAGCGGTTTCCTATGGTTGTATTCGAATGGCCAACCACGACATCCAGGACCTGTTTCAGCGGGTGGGCATCAGAACGCCGGTGGTGGCGCTGCCTTAGGTCGTCCCATCTTCATCAGGAAATTGCCAGGCTGTCACAGGGACAGCTTGCCGCATTTAGTTTCGAATATATGAAAGTATAGTGAGTGCCGGGTCCTCTCCGGCCCAAGACAAGACCCTACCGGTTTCCAGTGCCCCAACACGGAACCGGTGGGGTTTTTTGTGTCTGGAGGCCTTGCCGTTACATCTTGCGACAAAGTCCCCCCTGTTCCGGCACAGCTTTGCGACAGAACCGCGTTATGGTCATCCCATTGTCGGGTTGCAAACGCAAATAGGTGGAGCGGGCAGTGCGTATCAGAAACATCCTGGATTCCAGAGCTTTTCTCTGGACCTTGCTTGCCTTGCCGTCTGTGCCGATGGTGCTGGCACTCGTGAATGGCGCAGCTGCAGAAGATGGCCGGCCGGTGACGGAGTTTTTGTTGCACCCGACTGGTGAGTTTGCCGCCCGGTTCATGATCATTTCCATGATCATCTCACCCTTCCGGATCATGTTTCCCAAGAACGGGTTTTGGATCTGGATGCTGCGGCGACGGCGGTATTTCGGTGTTGCTGCCTTCGCCTATGCGGCGTTTCACACCGTCCTCTATCTCATCGATATGGGATCGTTGCAGGCGGTGCTTGGTGAGTTTTGGGCATTTGGGATCTGGACCGGCTGGCTCGCGTTTTTCATCTTCCTGCCGATGGCGATCACCTCCAACGATGCGTCTGTCAGGTTGCTTGGCCGCCGCTGGAAGCCGTTGCAGCGAACGGTCTACCTGGCAGCCATCGCAACTCTTTTGCACTGGATGTTCGTCCACAACGAGTTCGGACCGGCGCTGGTCCATTTTGTTCCACTGGCCCTTTTGGAAGCTTACCGGATCCACAAGACGTTTTTGTCCGGTTCTACCCAAGCCGCTGCTTGATCAGTTTTTTCAACTCGAAAGGATCTTGTCATGAATTACACACTCCACACGGCAACATCACTGTTGAGCTGTTTCTTTGCTTTGCCTGCCTGCGCAACCGGAATGTTCGAATGCGAGGCAACAGAAAAATCTGCCTGGCTGACGGAGACCCAGGTCACGGAGAAACTGACCTCGGACGGCTGGCAAGTGCGAAGAATGAAGGAAGACGGCGGATGCTGGGAAGTCTATGGAACAACGCCGGAAGGTCAGCGCGTTGAAGTTTACGTCCACCCGGTATCCGGCGAGGTGCTGCTGATCAACCAGCGGGGGACAATCCTTTACCGCAAGGAAGGGTAATCGCGTTCAAAGCCAGTTTCTCGGATCGTTCGCTGTCGACTTGGTCTGCTTGCCGGCCAGCGCCGCGGCCAGGTCCGCGACGGCGTCCAGGGAATGCGCCGCGCGAAACTCGTCGACATGCGGCAGCATGGCACGGATCCCCTTTGCCTTGGCTTCAAAACCTTCGAACCGCAAAAGGGGATTCAGCCATATCAGGTGACGGCAGGAGCGGTGCAGCCGGTCCATTTCCCGTTCCAGATCCTCGTCCGTGTCTCTCTCAAGACCATCTGTAATCAGCAAAACTGTCGGTTGACCGGACAGCACCCTACGTGACCAGTGCATATTGAAGTTGCGCAGCGCCGTTGCGATCCGGGTCCCGCCTGACCAGTCCTCAACACCTGCGGAACAGGCTTCTAGGGCCTCATCCGGATCCTTCATTCGCAGTTGCCGGGTGACATTTGTCAGCCGCGTTCCGAACAGGAATGTGTGCACGTCGCGGCGCTCTGCCGTCGCACTGTGGAGAAAGTGGAGCAGGAGGCGCGAGTACTGGCTCATGGAGCCCGATATGTCGCACAACACCACAAGCGGCGGTCGTTTTTCAGCCGGCTTTCGGTATTTCAGGTCGATGATCTGGCCACCGGCGCGCATTGAAGCGCGCAGTGTCCGTCTTGGATCTATCCGCCCCCTTGGTGCAGAGGTGAGGCGCCGCAAACGGATCTTGTCCATTGGCAGCGCCATCGACCGAAGCGCCAGTTTCGCGGCGGCGACTTCTTCGGCCGTCATCTGGGCGAAGTCCTTCTTCTGCAAAAGCTCTCTGCCCGACACGGTGAATTTCGCGTCAACCTCGACTTCCGGAACAGTTTCCTCGGCGATCCTCTCTTTTGCCGCCTGAAAGGCCTGTGACACGCGGGTCTGGCCGGCCTTGGGCTTTTCCGGCGCACCGCGCGGTGGTGCGACGGGCGAGAGAATGGACAGCATCTTTTCAATCAGGCCGCGGCTTTGCCAATAAATGCGGAAGGCTTCGTCAAACAGCACCTTGTGTTCGTGCTTGCGCACAAAAACAGCGTGCAGCGTCCAGTAAAGATCGTCCCGGTTTTCTATCCCTGAGACTTCGACTGCACTCACCGCGTCAACAACAGAGGCCGGTCCTACGGGAACGCCCGCTTTTCGCAACGTGCGGGCAAAATAGACGATGTTGTCGGTAATGCGCGAACGCAGTTCAGGAGAGGCCTGCATGAGCACCTCCGGGTTGACGGCGCAAACGGCGGACCAAGCTCCTCCCTGGCCCTTCTCCACAAAGGGGCAGGGAATACTCTGCCGCGCCATCGGAATTCCTATCCTCCTTGCGGGCAGGCGCTAAGGGCGGGGGTATTTGGATGGTAATGATTTCCAATTCAAACCGCCGGCATCGGTTGTTGCCGCGAAGCGTCCTTGCGGATCTCGTCAATCATGTGGCGCAGTTTCGAACCGCGTACACGTTCGATGTCGTCCTGGTACTTCAGCAGGACTCCCAGCGTGTCGGAAGCCAAATCCGGATCGAGTGCGATTTCATTGAGCTCCGAAAGGGCGGTCGCCCAATCCAGCGTTTCGGCAACGCCGGGCTGTTTGAAAAGATCTTCGTCTGCACGCAGCTTCTGAACAAAGGCGACAACCTCCAGCGCCAGACGTTCCGCCGCGCCCGGAACTTTCCGGCGCACAATCTCCAGCTCCCGTTCCGCGTCCGGATAGTCAACCCAGTGATAGAGGCAGCGGCGTTTCAGCGCGTCATGAATTTCACGGGTGCGGTTGGTCGTGATGATAACGATGGGAGGTTCTTCCGCCTTGACTGTGCCGAGCTCGGGGATCGTAACCTGGCTGTCGGCAAGCACCTCAAGAAGAAAGGCTTCGAAGGCTTCGTCTGCCCGGTCCAGCTCGTCGATCAGAAACACCGGTGGGCCGCCAAGCGCAGGTTCGAGCGCCTGTAGGACAGGGCGTTTGATCAGAAAGCGTTCATCGAAGATCGACTTCGACAATTCCTGATGGTCGGTATCGCCACTTGCCTCCGCTACCCGGATTTCCACCATCTGTGCCTGGTAGTTCCATTCATAGACCGCAGACGCGACGTCCAGACCCTCGTAGCATTGCAGCCGGATCAGATCGCGGCCGAGCGTCGTCGACAAGACCTTGGCAATCTCCGTTTTGCCGACACCAGCTTCACCTTCCAGAAAAAGGGGCCGTTTCAGTTTGAGGGCAAGATGAAGGACGGTCGCCAGAGATCTGTCCGCGACATATCCGGCCTGATCCATCAGATGAAGCGTATCGTCAATGGACGCGGGAACGGGTGTCGGGCTCATGGATCCTCCGGTTTGTCTGGTTATTCGCTCTTATTATAGGGGCGATCGCGGACAGGTCAGCCCGGACCAAAGTAGGCCGGTCGGAACGAAGAACAACCATTGCGACCTCTGTATCAGGGTATGACCTAATGGGCATGGGCACGAGAACAATCTATAAAACGGACAGGCGATTCAAGGGAGAGAGGGTCTCGTGGTGAACTGCAATCCAATCTGGGTGTCCGTGGTTTTCTTTGCAATGGGTGGCAGCGCCCTTGGGTCCGACGGGTCCTATCCCTCCGATCCCGTAAGCCTGGCAACCGGACAGGAATTGGCAGAAATTCACTGCGCGACGTGTCATGCGGTCGGAACCGACGATACCAGTGCGCAGCCTGGTGCGCCGGCCTTTCGAGATTTGTCAAAACTCTACCCTCTTGAAAGTCTTGAGGAACCCTTGGCCGAAGGGATCGTCACCGCGCATGAAAACATGCCCGAAATCGCATTTGAGCCAAACGATATCGACGCCTTCTTGGGGTATCTGAGCTCCATCCAGACCCGCTAGGGTACGGACTCATAAATGAAGTCAATTTGGTTTGGATCGTTTTGACCAGCTGCAAGGAGCGAAAGCGCAGGAAATGTGGTTCATTTTCAAGCCTTTCGCGACGCAGCAGATGGCCAAAACGGCCAAATCCGAAGGACGGCAAAATGACCTTACCTCGCAGCGTCACCGTGCTTGACCGGGCACAAAGCCCGCTCTTCGCACGCTTCCTTGCGTGATTTCGCCATTTATGCCGCCAAATCGGCTTCATTTATGGGTCCGTACCCTAGAGTTCTGCCGTGCGACAAGATGCGGATTGTTAGCAGACATGGGATCCTGCTGCTAAAGTGCTGTTTATAAACAGATATTCGCAAAAAGTTGGATTTGGTTTACTGACTTTCCGTGACACTCTTTTCTTGGCAACAAAGAAAGGATTGGCATGACACCCAGCTCAGACTTTGAAAAACGCTTTCTTGGATATGGTCTGCTGACTGCCGAGATTCTCTACAGACTGCCCGACCATCCCAAATTCCTGCAGAGTTTTCTCTGGCAAACCGAAGATCGGGCGCCACAATTTCCAGAGCTGACAAGATTTCTGGAATTCTGGGAGAGGGAAATCGAAGGGCGCATACACTCGGTGCGCGTTGCTCATCAGGGCCTGATCGAGCCGGTCGACTTCCGCTTTGCGGATGGAGAAATACGGGTTCACTAGAGGACTAAGCGGATCAACGGGGAACCAACCCCAATCCCATTCCGTCGCGCATGATGCCTTGTGACTGGCTGGTGAAGTCCGAGCCATCGCCTTCGTGCAGGACGAATCCCGGCATCAGCCGCAGGGGAGCCTTGCTGGCCCGGATTGCACGGATCAGCACTCGTGTCGCCGGCGCATCTGGTCTCGGCCGAAGCGGTATCACGTCAATTGAGCCAAAACGGCCGCGCAAAACATTGAGCAGATCCTGCAGGCCGTCAGCGCGATAAATCACGGTCAGGCTGCCGCCTTCTTTCACAATATCGGTGGCGGTTTTCGCCCATGGCTCCAGTCCGCGTTCATCAAGCATGTGCGCTTCCGCGCGTGCCGAATTGGGGGAGGCGCGAAAGCGATCCACTTCGTAGTAGGGCGGGTTCATGATCACATGATCGGCGATCGAGGGTGTGAGACCGGCCGCATGCCGCAAACTGCCCTTGGCAGTGATATCGGCTTCCAGCAGCTTGACCCTGCCAGCGAAATGCGCGTTTTCGCGGTCTTGGAGAGCCCGGCCAGCGAGTGACAATACGGTCGCGTCAATCTCAACCAGCGTGACTTGAATAGCGCTCAGTCGGGCGGCAGCACAAAACCCGGCCGTACCGACACCGGCGCCGAGGTCGACGACATGTCCAATCGTTTCGTCAGGCAAAGCCGCCGCGAGATAGACCGCATCCAGACCCGCGCGATGCCGCCCCCTTTTGGGCTGGTAGACATAGACCTGGCCGCCCAGAAACGCGTCATGAGTGATGTCCTGAGACGCATCGCCCTTTGAGCCGACCATCAGGACTCGTTTCTGTCAGGCCGCAACTCGTGCTCAAGTCCTGCGTCCCGGACGAGGCTGCGTGCTTTTTGGATCTGATCGGCATCTACCAGGATACGCCGCGGGATCATGGCCAGAGATCCCTCCATGATGCTCATATTGCCATCTGCGACAAAATGCTTGATGCCTGCCTCCCCAAGAATTGATTCCAGAAAGGAAATCAGGACCGGATCATTCGTTCTGACGAGTTCTTCCATAAGTTATCCGAGCTTAACGCCTTCTTCGACGGCGCTTACAACAAACGCCACATTTCTTTGGTGTACAGCAAAACCAGCTGTTTGTGGCATTTCAACAGTTTGTCAATGGATTGGCGTCTTGCCCCGGGAGCGTTCGCGCCATATTGTCCGCACAAATATTCAGGGGAGTGCCGTAAGTGGCCGTTGTCGCAACATATTCTGACACTCAATCGCGTCGTCCGAGCATACAGTCACTTGTTGACCTTGTGTCCCCGGGCATGGCCGACGTGAATGAACTGATCCTGTCCAAGGCGGGATCCAATGTGGAGCTGATCCCTGAGATCGCAAAACACCTGATCTCTTCCGGCGGCAAACGGCTGCGCCCGATGCTGACACTCGCCCTTGCCGATATCTTCAACTATCAGGGCACCGGCCACGTGACGCTGGCAGCAAGCGTGGAATTCATGCACACAGCCACGTTGCTGCATGATGACGTTGTCGACGAGAGCGACATGCGCCGGGGCAAGCTTGCAGCGCGAAAGCTGTGGGGCAACCAGGCGAGCGTGCTCGTCGGCGACTATCTGCTGGGCCAAGCGTTCAAGATGATGGTCGATGTCGGGTCGCTGGAAGCGCTCCGGATCCTGTCCACGGCGTCCGCGGTGATTGCAGAAGGTGAGGTGCTTCAGCTGGGCGCCGCCAAGAACATTGCGACCACCGAGGCGGACTACTTGCGTGTGATCGAAGCGAAGACTGCGGCCCTGTTCGCTGCAGCGGCAGAAGTCGGGCCGGTTATTGCCGGGCAGGGCGCTGATATGAAACAGGCGGCGCGTACCTATGGCATGGAGCTTGGCTACGCCTTCCAGCTTGTCGACGATGCGCTCGATTATGGCGGATCTTCAGCCGATCTCGGAAAAGACATTGGCGATGATTTCCGGGAAGGCAAAATTACGCTGCCAGTGGTCCTCGCGGTATCGCGCGGCACGGACGCAGATCGTGCATTCTGGAAACGTTGCCTTGAAGGTGATGACATCGAAGACGGTGACCTGGAGCAGGCGATCGAATTGCTCAAGAAATATGATGCGCTGAGTGAAACCGTCGCCCGTGCAAGGGACTACGGCGACAAGGCGTTGAAGGCGCTGGAGGTATTGCCCGCCGGCAGCCACAATGACGCGTTGGGAGATGCGGTCGCGTTCTGCATCTCACGCGTTAGCTAGAGCCTCCCGATTGATAGGGCGGCCTTGCTGGCCGCCCAGGATCAAGACAAGAGGCCGGACGCAATCCACCAAGCCGGGAAATGCTCTCTCAGCGAACGTTCGATATCCAACGCGTCACCTGTCTCGCAGAGCCCGAACACTGTCGCACCGGATCCTGACATTCTGGCAAGAGCGATCCTGTGATCGGATTCAAGCGCCGCGATGATTTCGCCAATTTCGGAACAGAGCTTTATCGCCGGTGCCTGCAGATCGTTGCGGCAAGTTGCGATATATCGAACCAGTGCGTCCAGTGTCTCAAAGGCATCCGGGAACTCGGGCAGGACAGGATTGTCCCGCCTTGTCAGAGACTTGAAGACTTCGGGCGTTGAAACGCCGATCCTCGGATTGACCAGCACGATGCCGCATTTGGGGAGTTGCGGGCCCGGGTAAATCTCGTCGCCGATGCCACACATGCGTTGCGGTTCGGCGCGAAGGCAAACGGGGACGTCGGCTCCAAGCGAGAGTGCGAGCGTGTTGAGGGTTTCCTCAGTCAGCGACGTTCCGGTGTAGTCTTGCAACAGGCGCAGCGTGGTTGCCGCATCGCTCGAGCCGCCTCCAATGCCGGAGGCAACCGGCAGGCGTTTGCTGAGAGTGAGACGTATTTCCGGGCTCGGTAGACCCGCAGCATCTATAAACGAATTGACCGCCTTCAGGATGAGGTTTGCCTCCGGCGGGCCCTCGAGATCTCTTGCAAACGGGCCTTCCAGCCGGATTTCGAGTTTTTCAGCCGGTTCCAGAGCGAGCCGGTCGCCGATCTGCGGAAAGGCGACTAGAGAATCGAGAAGATGGTAGCCATCCGCGCGCTGTCCGGTGATGTGAAGCGCCAGATTGACCTTGGCCCGGGCCAGTTCGGCCCGGAGCTCCGTCGTAACGTTTCGAACCATTGCCCAGTCCGGTCAGCCGCCGTTCTTGTCGCTCTCGGCATTGGCGGCATCGGTCTTGGGAGCGTCCTGCAATCCGTTGGCGATCTTGTCGAGGATCTTGGGAAGTTCCTTTTCATCAGGGCCGAGATCGCGCGCATGATTCCACTGGAAACGGGCTTCATTGCGGCGGCCGACCATCCAGTAGGCATCACCGAGATGATCGTTGATGACCGGATCGGCAGGGCGAAGTTCTATGGCGCGTTCCAGCTCTCTGACGGCTTCTTCGTACCGGCCGAGGCGGAAATAGACCCAGCCGAGACTGTCGACGATGTATCCGTCCGTCGGACGCATCTCGACAGCGGTCTTGATCATTTCAAGCGCTTCGTCGAGCTTGAGGCCCTGATCGACCAGAGAGTAGCCGAGATAATTGAGGACAAGCGGCTGGTTTTCGTTCAATTCCAGCGCTTTGCGGAAGTCGGTTTCCGCCAGATCCCATTTGTCGAGCCGTTCCCGGCTGATGCCGCGGAAGTAGAGGAGCAGCCAATGCTGGCGCTCAAGTTCGGTGATCGTGTCGATCCCTTGCGAATAAATGACCTCGGCTTCGTCATAGATCTCATGCGAACGAAGGATGTTTCCGAGCGCGATTACAGCTTCCAGGTCCGCGGGGTCTGCTGCAATCAGTGCTTCAAGATGCTCTCGGGCCTCGTCGATTTGGTCCAGTGCGTTGAAATTCAATCCAACCTGGATTTCGGCCTCGCGTTTGAGGACGCTGTCTTCCGGAACGCGCATGAAAGCGTCGATAGCCCGGTCCGGCTGGTCCATCCGCTCAAAAACACTTCCAAGAGCGATTGCGGCGAATTCTGCCTTTGGGTCCAGATGCAACGCCAGCTGTAGATAGGATGTCGACAATTCCTCGCCGCCGTCGCGTCCGATCACGGCACCCAGTCCGTAAAGGATCTCTGCCATGCCCTGCGCGGGGTCCGTGACCATCGGCGGGATGACATCGCCGCTTTCCAGAAGCTCTCTTGTCTGCAGGATCTTCGGGTGACCACGAAACTGTTCATCATACTGGTCGAGGACGCGGATTGCGTCCTGCTGACGGCCATTGGCGGCAAGAATTCTGGAGTACGCATCGACGACACGAAGTGCCGCCTGGTCGAGGGCGTAGGCGCCTTCGATCGTTTCCAAAGCTTCTTCGTTCCGACCAGCGGCAAACTGCAGATGGGCCTTGTGGGTCGCTTTGAAGACTTCGAACCAGTCCGGGCCGTTCAGCCTGTCAATTGCTTCAAGGGCCTCGTCAACCTTTCCGCTGCCGTATAGTGCCCAGGCACGCGAGATTCCGATGGACAGTTGGGCAAGCGGGCCGTTTCGACCCTTGGCCAAGGCCTGGTCGGCATCAGTGTAGCTTCCATCAACGATCATTTGACCGCCGAGCGCGAGTTGGGCGAGGAAATTCTCCAATCCGGCCTTTTCGAGTTCACCGGCATAATGAACAGCCTGGTCAACATCTCCATTGGCGAGTTTCAGAAGAAAGGTACGCTCCAGCAGCATCGTGTTCGTCGGATCGGCTGCGAGCGTTTCCTCATAAAAGGCGGCTGCGTGACCGTAGTCCTTCTGAAAGCCCGCCAGACGGCCCGACAGATAGCTCCCAGACAAGGTGAATGGCAGGTTTGACGGTGTACCGAAAGATTGCGCTGTCGCGTCGGTTTCGGCAACCGCGGCAGTCGGGACAAGGGCGATGGCACTGACCAGCGCAAGAACCTTCAACTTTGAAAACCTGCGGTCCATCCGGGAAACGGCGCTGGTTAGGTGTGTCATCATTCCTCGCACTAATCGGTCGATGGGCAAATCAGTTCGTTGCTTATTGTTCTTGAGAATGGCGTCTTTAAGGCCCTGCGGCAAGGCGATGGCAAAACTTTCTGAGGGTTTAAATCCTTTTGATTTTGCCCGTTGCGGGAAATCTTGCGCGTTATTCGTATTCAAAACGGCTTTCTGCCAAAAAGGGCTTGAAGACATTCGTCTGCCGTAGCAGGAATGTGCAGTGCAAAATTTATGGAGGCGAAAAGCCTTCCGCGCCTGGCGAGGAGAGTAAAAAATGGCCAAATGGGTCTACAGTTTCGGCAACGGTGCTGCAGAAGGTGCAGCCGAGATGCGCAACTTACTCGGAGGAAAAGGCGCCAACCTTGCGGAAATGAGCAGCCTGGGTCTTCCTGTCCCGCCAGGGTTCACGATCACCACCGAAGTCTGCACCTGGTATTACGAGCACGACAAATCCTATCCGGATGCGCTTGAAGCTGAAGTCCTTGAAGCTCTTGAGAAAATTCGTGTGATCACCGGTCGTGCCTTCGGCGATGCGGAACGTCCGCTGCTCTTGTCCGTGCGCTCCGGCGCTCGAGTATCGATGCCGGGCATGATGGATACAGTGCTCAATCTCGGCCTCAACGACCAGACCGTTGAAGCGATTGCGACGGAAGCGGGTGATCGCAGGTTTGCCTATGACAGCTACCGCCGTTTCATCCAGATGTACTCGGACGTTGTCCTGGGCCTCGATCACCACGAATTCGAGGAAATACTCGAGGATCACAAGGAACGGAACGACCTGACGCTCGACACCGACATAGACGCGGATGGCTGGCTGGAAATCATCGGCAAGTTCAAGGCGTTGGTCGAGGAGGAGATGGAAAAGCCGTTCCCTCAGGATCCCCGTGAGCAACTCTGGGGCGCAGTCGGGGCGGTGTTCAGTTCCTGGATGGTCCCCCGCGCGGTGACATACCGGCGTCTGCACGACATCCCAACGAGCTGGGGAACGGCGGTCAACGTCCAGGCGATGGTTTTCGGCAATATGGGCGAAAGCTCAGCGACAGGCGTTGCCTTCACCCGCAATCCATCCACGGGCGAAAACGCCCTTTACGGCGAGTTTCTGGTCAACGCACAGGGCGAGGATGTTGTGGCCGGCATCCGCACACCGCAGGACATCACGGAAAAGGCCCGCATCGAAGCCGGGTCCAGCAGCCCGTCGCTCGAAGCGCTGATGCCGGAGGCGTTCGCGGAATTCAAGGGCTACTGCGCCAAGCTGGAAGCGCATTACAAGAACATGCAGGACCTGGAGTTCACCATTGAAAAGGGCAAGCTCTGGATGCTTCAGACCCGATCCGGCAAAAGGACGGCGAAGGCTGCCCTGAAGATCGCGGTCGATATGGTTGAAGAGGGGCTTCTGAGCGAAGAAGAGGCGATCGGGCGGGTTGAGCCGGGCGCTCTGGATCAACTGCTCCATCCAACGATCGATCCGAATGCCGAACGAGACATCGTTACAACGGGCCTGCCTGCTTCACCGGGTGCTGCTTCTGGAGCGATCGTTTTCACGTCCGACGAGGCGGAGAAGGCGAAAGCCGAGGGGCGCAAAGTCATATTGGTGCGTGTCGAAACAAGTCCGGAAGACATTCATGGCATGCATGCCGCTGAAGGTATCCTGACCAGCCGCGGTGGCATGACCAGCCACGCGGCCGTGGTTGCACGCGGCATGGGCAAACCCTGCGTGGCAGGTGCCGGAATGCTTCGGATCGACTACAGGAACGGCGTGATCAATGCGGCGGGCCGCCAATTGAAAGAAGGGGACGTCATCACCATCGACGGCGCGACTGGACAGGTTCTGTCCGGTGAGGTGCAGATGCTGCAACCGACGCTTTCCGGGGATTTTGGCACCCTGATGGGATGGGCGGACAATGTCCGGCGCATGACTGTCAGGACAAATGCGGAAACGCCCCAGGACGCGAAAGTCGCCCGGGAATTCGGTGCCGAAGGCATCGGCCTTTGCCGCACCGAGCACATGTTCTTTGAAGGTGAGCGGATTGTGGCGGTTCGCGAAATGATCCTGGCAGAAACGGAAGAGGGCCGCAGAGCCGCACTTGCCAAACTGCTGCCCATGCAGCGCAAGGATTTCACCGATCTATTCGAAATCATGCATGGCTTGCCGGTCACCATTCGCCTGCTGGATCCGCCGCTGCATGAATTCCTGCCGAAGTCCGAAGACGAGCTTGCCGAAGTCGCAAAGGCAATGGGAGCTGATCCGGAGCGTCTGAGAGATCGCGCCCTGGCGCTGGAAGAATTCAACCCGATGCTTGGTCATCGCGGGTGCCGTTTGCTGGTGTCCTATCCAGAAATCGCGGAAATGCAGGCAAGGGCCATCTTCGAAGCGGCTGTTCAAGCTGCCCAGGATACCGGAGCGCCGGTGGTGCCGGAAATCATGGTGCCGCTGGTCGGTCTGAAAGGCGAACTGGATCTGGTCCGCCGGAGCATCGAGGCAATGGCGAAAGCCGTTGCCGAGGAGACCGGCACCGAACTGCACTACCAGATCGGAACCATGGTGGAATTGCCGCGTGCTGCCCTGAAGGCGGCAGAGATCGCCGAGTCGGCTGAATTCTTCTCCTTCGGCACAAACGATCTGACGCAGACGACATTCGGCATCTCGCGCGATGATGCGGCGTCGTTCCTGGGCACTTACCAGAGCCGCGGCATCCTGGAGCAGGACCCCTTTGTATCTCTCGATCCCGAGGGAGTCGGTGAGCTTATCCAGATCGGCGTCGAGCGTGG
>NZ_JASHKA010000024.1 GCF_030732845.1 Roseibium sp. MMSF_3544 | reverse complement strand
ACTCACTTCCAGAGCGCGTCTTGCGACAATAATTCCAACCTCAAATCGTCAGAATTGAAGCAAGATGATCTGAGAGTAGGCCCCGGCTCGGCGCTGCGCTTGGCCGGGGTGACGCAAAGTCAATCCGGTCAAAATCCCCCCGCCTCCAATCAAAAAAAGCGGGAAGATTTCTCTCCCCGCTTTTCCTGTTCTGGTCCGACGCTTTAGAAGCTCAGAGAAATATCCCTGTGGTCGGAAAGGCAGCCGGCCACATCGAGCGCCATGTCATTCGGCAACCGGTCCTGCTGTCTTAGGCCGATATTGTTGACGATGGCTGCGTCATATTCTTCAAGCACCGGCAGCAGCTCGTTTGCAGCTCTTTCGCGCCAGGCCAGATCGGCCTGGAGTGCGGCAATCGAATTGTCGATCTCGGCAATGGCCGCTTCCGCATTGGGTTCACGGCTGCGCATGATCTTGCGGGCTTCGGTCAGGCCCTTGCGGATCTCGCTTGTGCCTTCGGCTTCACCCACCTTGGAGCGCATTTCGGCAATCACCTCGACGGCCGCTTCCGGTTCAAGCTGGGCCACCTGTTCTTTCAGCGCATCCAGCTCAGGTCCGAAATCGGCAACTGTCTGCACATCCGCGAGGATCGCTTTCAGTTCCACGATCGGCTCGTAAGCCTGGTCGACCGTGCGGCGGTAGGTCGTGCGTGCCGTGTTTTCCGCCTTCTGGATCTGGGAGAATTCGCCATAGACCTCTTCCCAGTTGTCCGGAATATTCTCCAGGATCGCGTCATGCTCCGCCTGAAGCTCTTCGATCCTCGCCTGGGCACGGGCACCCTGTTCCGGCGTGTAAACGGCACCCTCGCCAGACCGGTCGACGATGACCTGCAATTCCTCAATTCGGTGATCGATCCGGCGCGCATCACGCTCATAAGCCCGGACTTCGACATGGATCGGCTTGAAGTCGCCCGCAGCGGCTTGCACCTGATTTTCCGCCTCGCGGATCGCCTCCATCTGCGGCAAGGCTTCGCGGGCCTTTGCAAATCCTTCCACCAGATCGTCGCGGAGATCCTCAGGCAGGTAGCTCATGTCGACACCTTCCGCCTTTTCGATGGCCGCCAGGATCGTGCTGCCGTTTTGCTGGAAGTCCTCATAAACGAGCCTTTCCATGCAATATTGCAGGCGCGGGTTCTTCGGCGGCGGCGCGGTCTCCGACAGAAGCGTCGACCGGTTCGGCAGGTAGTTCACAAGCTGTGGGTAGAACCCGACAATGCCGAGGGCCACGAGCTGCAGCGCGATAAAGGCAATCACGCCCTTATACATGTCGATGGTCTTGACCACCGCCGGTGCCACACCTCGAAGATAGAACAGTGCAAAGCCGAAGGGTGGCGTCAGGAACGACGTCTGGATGTTCAGGCCGATCATCACGCCGAGCCAGACGGCGGTGACGTTCGCAGACGGATCTGCGAGCAGGATCGGGGCCACGATCGGCACGACAACCACGGCAATCTCGATGAAGTCGAGGAAGAAGCCGAGAATGAAGATCACCAGCATGACGATCAGGAACTGCGCCCAGAAACCGCCCGGCAACCCTTGCAGGAAGTCTTTGACGAGTTCCTCGCCGCCGAAAGCCCTGAATGCAGAGGTCAGCATGGCGGCGCCAAGAAGGATGATGAACACCAGAGACGTTGTTTTCGCCGTGTCGATCATCACGCCGCGCAGCGTGTCTTCAAGCTTCAGCGTCCGCCAGCCGGACCAGAAGATTGCAATCAGAAGCAGGGAAACGGCGATCAGGGCAAGCACCAGACCGAGCGCATCCTGACTTGTTTCGATGAGCTTGATATTCACCGCGCCAATGAAACTGATCACCATCGCCAGACCAAGAAGGGCGATGATCGCAATGATCGCAGGCGAATAAGCGCCACGCTCTCCTTCGCGCAGGCGATAACCGGCCATGATCATGGCACCGACGGCACCGATGGCACCGGCCTGGTTGACCGTCGCGATACCCGCGATGATGGAACCGAGAACCAGGAAGATCAGGGCCAGCGGCGGCACCAGCGTGATGACGACCTTGACCGCGAACTGGCGGGTAAACGTACCTTCTTCATGAACGGCAGGCGCCGCCTTCGGGTTCATCAGGGCAAAGCCGAGAATGAACAGCATGTAGAGCCCGACAAGGACGAGGCCCGGCAGGAACGCGCCGAGGAACATTTCGCCCGCACTTGTCGACACCACGGAGAAGTCCGACGGCATGGAAAGCTCACCGGTGCTGGCCTTATAGAGTGTCTGGCGCAGCGAGCCCGCCTGATCGACCGCGCTTGCCAACTGGTCGGCAAGAATGATGAGAACGATGGACGGCGGAATGATCTGACCGAGCGTTCCCGACGCCGCGATCGTGCCGGTTGCCAGCGGTACAGAGTACTTGTTGCGCAGCATGGCCGGCAACGAGATCAGACCCATGGCCACAACGGTTGCACCGACGATACCCGTGGTCGCTGCCAAAAGCGCGCCCACGAAGACGACTGAGATGCCGAGACCGCCAGGGACGGGACCGAACAGGCGGGCCATGGTCACCAGCAGATCTTCCGCGATCTTGGAGCGCTGGAGCATGATGCCCATGAAGACGAACAGCGGAATCGCGATCAGCGTGTCACGTTCAGCTTCCCAGTAAATGCCCCGGAAATTGGTAACACCCGCGCTGAGCCACTGGCCCGGTCCGCCATGGGCGAAATAGGCATCCGTATCACCGGCGAACATGTAGCCCGCACCGGCTGCGATACCGATGGTCAGGATGGCGGATCCAGGCAGGGCGAAGGCAACCGGAAAGCCAGAGCCGAGCGCGAACGCCATCAGGAGAACAAGAATAAGGAGGAAGAAGAGTTCCATTTCAGAAGATCTCGCCGGGCGTTAACTGACTGGATGGTTTTCGTGTTCCCGGCCGCCGGGCTCGCCGCGAATGTCGGCGATCGCGTCCAGGAAATAGGCCACGAACTGGATCAGCATGGAAACAGCGAACACGCCCAGGAAACCTGCCATGAGGTATTTCACATAGAGGCCGAAACCGGCCTGCGTCACCTCATAGGACAAGATCGGGCTGTTGATGATGTTCTGCTTGCCGCCCATACCGATGACGAGAACGACCGTACAAAGGCTCATGCCGAGAACCACCGAGCCGATCGCATTGACGTAGCCTTTCGTCTTCGCCGCCATGCCGGCATAGAAAACGTCGACACGCACATGCCCTTCTTCGCGCAGCGTGTAGGCACTCGCAAACAGGAACAGGGCTGCGTACCAGAAGCGCACGAGGTCGGCCAGGAAGGCCTGCTCGTAAGAAAAAACGAAGCGTCCGATAACGATGAGAAGTTCAGCGACCACGACCAGAAGAGCAAGCCAGGGAAAGGCCAGGATACCTCGGGTGAAGACCGCCAGTACAACCGACAACGCGATCAGCGGCATGTGAACATAGGCACCGCGGAACGCCGATCTTCCCAGGTCATTGGCTAGGCCTTCGCCGACCACTCCCGGCAGCAATCCCTCGATCCGCATGAAGGAGATGGCACTGTCGACAAGGCCGACGATCAGGACGGCAAAAAAGGCAGCTCGGATCAGGAACGTGTTGATGTTGCTGATGCGCTCACTGTCCTCTCGCAGGGTGTTTCCGTTGCGAAGGACATAGGCAATCGCCCACAGGACCAGAACGGCATAAAGCAGCAATTGCAGCCACGACCACATGATGGGCAGAGATCCGTTCGCCGGTCTGCCAAAGATTGGATCAATGCCGGGAAGATCTTGCCAATAGGTCAGATAGTTGTTGATCAGAAACGCTGCCATGACCGCAAGAATGATCCAGCCGAAGAGGCGGAATATGCGGGCACTGCCGGCATCGCCGGATTTCATGGCAGGCGAGCCGTCTTGAACCGTGTCCAAGGCCGTCATCGTGGCTATGCCTTTTTCGTCTTGTCAATGAAAGAGGGACGGGAAAGTTCCCGTCCCTTTGACACCAGGTTCCGCTTAGGACGGAATACCCAGAACGCGGTTGCGCTTGTTGGAATACGCGATGTCGGAAATCGCCATCCAGCTGCCAATCTCCTGGCGCGCATTGATGAAGCTTTCGAAGATCTTCTTGGCAAGCGGGGAGTGATCCATCGCTTCTTCCAGAACTTCCTGGGCTGCTTCACCGAAGGCGTCGTAGATTTCGTCGTTGAACTCGCGCAGCTCGACGCCGTGCTCGTTGATCAGACGGTTGAGGTAGACACCGTTGTTTGCGTTGGTTTCTGCCATCGTGTTGGCATTTTCTTCCGCGCAGGCTGCGGTGATGATGGCCTGATCGACTTTGTCGAGGCCGTCCCACCAAGCTTTGTTTGCACCCAGTGCAAGCATTGCGCCCGGCTCGTGCATGCCCGGATAGTAGTAGTACTTGGCGGCTTCGTAGAACTTCATGAAGTAGTCGTTGAACGGACCCACCCACTCGGTTGCGTCGATCGCGCCGGAGACAAGGTTTTCGTAGATCTGGCCACCCGGCAGGGAGACCGGAGACGCACCGAGTTTCGCCATGACGTCACCGCCCTGACCCGGAATACGCATCTTCAGACCCTTCAGGTCGTCAGCGGTTTCGATTTCCTTGTTGAACCAGCCGCCCATCTGGACGCCGGTGTTGCCCATGGCAATGTTCTTCAGGCCGAATTCGCCAGCCAGTTCGTCCCACAGCTCCTGGCCGCCACCGAACTTGATCCAGGCATCCATCTCGGTCACGGTCAGACCAAAAGGAACGGCGGTGAACGCAGCCCATCCCGGGTGCTTGCCTTTCCAGTAGTAGTCCGCGGCGATGTAAGCCTGTGCGTTACCGGAAGCGACTTCGTCGAAGGAGTCAAAAGCACCAACGCGTTCGCCGGCGGCGAAATACTGAACGTTGATACGGCCTTCGGTCAGTTCGGCAATACGGGCTGCCAGGCGCTGCGCGGGAATACCCAGACCCGGGAAGTCGCGCGGCCACGTGGACACGATGACCATGTCCTTGGTGCCTTGAGCGATTGCCGGAGCAGCAAGCGCGGAGCCAGCAGCAACACCACCGACGCCAAGACCAGCTTTTTTGATAAACGAACGACGATCCATTAGTTTCCTCCCTAATCGGACCAGTTATCGGACCGGAATACACCCTTGCACCGATCTCGACGTATGTCTAGTTGACGGTACGGCGGGAATGCTATTCGTGGTTCTGCGCATTTTCTCAGTAGTACTACCGAGATCTGCGCAATAGTTTTTCGGTTTCCGGCGTGAGTGCGCAATAGGGGGCAACTTTCGTGACCTTTAAGACAAAATTGCTACTTATAACGATCTTGCCACTGATCGCGGTGTCTTTCCTGATCGGCGGCACCACCTACTACCAGTCCCTGAAACTGATCAACGCCGAAACGCAATCCGTCGAGCAACGCATTCTTGCGGCCAAACGACAGGAGATCCGCAACTATGTCAGTCTGGCGCTGACCTCCATTGAACAGATCTACAAGGAAGAACCGGAAGGACGTGAAGCGGCTCAAGAAGAAGTGAAGGAAATACTGGAAAACCTGACCTTCGAATATGACGGCTACTTCTTCGTCTACACACTCGACGGTACCAACGTCGTTCATCCGAAGCTGCCCCATCTTGTGGGCGGTAACTGGTGGGATCTGCAAGACGACAATGGCGACTATGTGATCCGGAACCTCATTGCTGCGGCCAAGGGCGGCGGCGGGTTCCATCAGTATGTCTGGCACAAACCTTCGACCGGTTCGGTGGAGGAAAAGCTTGGGTATGCCATCCTTTTGAACAAGTGGGACTGGATGCTCGGCACCGGGCTCTATACCGATGACATTGCAAGGGAGGTCTCAGCGATCCGGTCCGACTTTGCGCATTCCATACGCCAGACGCTGCTGGTGACTTTCCTGATCACACTGGCCGGCATCGTCATCGCCGGGTCCCTGATTGCCGGCGTCCGCTTCTCTGAACAGCGCTTTGCCGACAGCAAGCTGAAGGAACTGACCAACCGGATCTTCCAGGTTCAGGAACAGGAACGCAAACGCGTCTCAACCGAACTTCACGACAGCATCTCGCAACTGCTCGTTTCCGTTCGCTACGGCGTTGAGATGATCCATTCGGAAGCAACGCGTGACCCGGACCTGCAGGTGCAGGCCGCCAAGTGTTTAAAGACGCTGGACGGCACGATCGCGGAGGTTCGGCGTATCTCAAGGGACTTGCGGCCAAGTGTACTCGACGACATGGGTCTCGCCGCCGCACTCGGAAGTCTCGGCAAGGAGATCCAGAACCAGTCCGGCATCAAGGTCAACGTCAACGCCGAACAGTGCCACAGTCGGCTGTCGGACGGTGCCAAGACAGCGCTTTACCGCGTTGTGCAGGAATGCATGACGAATGTTGCCCGCCACTCCCAGGCGAGCAAGGTGAACATTGATCTGAAAGTCGGAGCACAAAGCCTCACGCTGAGCGTTGCCGACAATGGTGTCGGCCTCCCGCGCCCGCTTCCCAAGACCGGTGGCCTCGGTTTCCGCAACATGCGCGAACGCATCGAAACGTATGGCGGCAAACTGATCCTGAGCCGCCGCTCTTCCGGCGGCACACGGATCAAGGTTCAGATGCCGTTCGACAATACCGCTGCAAAGGCAGCGTGATCCAATGACACTGAACGCCGCCGGTTCCGATTTCCCTGACAGACCGATACGCGTGCTGCTTGCCGACGACCATGAACTGGTGCGTGACGGCATCCGGGCCCGCCTGCAAAAAGTTCCCGAGCTGGAAGTGGTCGGCGAAGCGACAAACGGCCGCGAGGCCGTGCAGATGACCCGCAATCTGAAACCGGACGTGCTTTTGATGGACGTCTCCATGCCGGTCATGAATGGCCTGGAAGCTGCCATGGAAATCCGCAGAACCCAGCCCGGGGTCGCGGTGCTGATCCTGTCCATCTATGATAATCCCGAATATGTGCGCGGCGTGGTGCAGGCCGGTGCCCGCGGGTACATCCTGAAGGACATTTCTGCTCAAGAGATGATCACCGCCATTACCAGCGTCGCCTCGGGAGGCTATTTCTTCTCCTCCGCCATCGGGCCGAAGCTGGTCGGCGCCAACGCTTCAGCGCCGGTTGAAGACCCCTACGGGCTTACGGAACGCGAGCGACAGGTACTCACCGCCATTGCAAAGGGCCAGCCGAACAAGGAGGTTGCGAAGGCGCTTGGCATCAGCGTCCGCACCGTTGAATCGCATCGCCTCAACCTGCGCGAAAAGGTCGGCAGCAAGAACGCCGCACAACTTTACAAGGTGGCTCAAGAACTGGGATTGCTGGATTAGATGTCTTTCCGTTACACCTTCTTGAACTATTGAAATCCGGTACCACTCGACTCACAAGGTTGAACATGACCAAACCGCTTGTCCTGGTGACTGCAGATGTCAAACCCGTCGACGGGTTCAACTGGCACGCCGTGAATTCCACCTATCTTCATGCTGTTCTGAAGGGCTCCGACGCCATTCCCATGATCCTGCCGTCGCTCGGCGCTGAACTGGATCTGGACGCGGCGCTCGATCAGGTCGACGGCGTTCTCGCCACCGGATCGCGCTCCAACGTCAATCCGCAGCTTTACGGTCAGGAGCCGACAGAGGCAAACGGCCCTTACGATCCGGACCGCGACGCAACAACATTGCCGCTTCTGAAACGCGCAATCGAACGCGGTATTCCGGTCTTTGCCATCTGTCGGGGCATGCAGGAGCTGAATGTCGCCTTGGGCGGCACGCTGTTGACAGAGATCCAGACCTTGAGTGGCCGAGAGGATCACCGTGCGCCGGCATCCGAGCGGCAAGACGAGCGGTTCCGAATCGCGCACCCTGTGGAAGTCAAAGACGGCAGTACTTTGGAGACCGTCGTGGGCGGCGAGCCGTTCGAAGTCAATTCCCTGCACCGCCAGGCGGTCGGTGATCTCGGCAACGACCTCGCCATCGAGGCGCAGGCTGCAGACGGCACAATCGAGGCCATGTCGGTAGAGGACAGTCCCGGCTATGTGCTCGCGACCCAATGGCATCCGGAATACTGGGTGACGACGGACGGTCCGTCCCAAAAGCTCTTCTCAGCCTTTGGTGATGCCGTCAGGGCCTATAGGGAAAAGCGTCTCGGGCTTTAGGTTATGGCCTCATGAAACGCGCTGGCCCGGCCATGAGCCGGGGTCACTTTTCAATACCTGGCAGGTCCCGGATCAGGTCCGGAACAGCGCAAGGTTATTGACCCTATCCCCACCCGAGAGCGGCGATCAGCAGGGTAATTCCCAACAGGAACACAATCGCGGCGCCGAGAATTTCGATTGTCCGGTGAACCCGCATAGACATGGGGCTGCCTTCACCAAACAGGCGAACCGCGAGGTCCTTTGCACCAACCGCAAGCCCGGCGAGCAGCGACACCGTGATGCCGGTCCCAACTGCCATTGCCAGCGTGGAGGCGACACCTGCCGCGATCATTCCCTGCGACAATGCGAAGACGAGGACCACCAGCGCACCCGTGCAAGGGCGCAACCCGACCGCGAGAATAATCGATGCAGCCCGGGCAAGCGTTATCTTGCCCTGGATCATGTCAGGCGTGGGCGCATGCGCATGGCCGCACGTCGTACAAACCCCATCCGGACCGAAGCTGTGATGATGATGCTGGTGCTGATGCTGATGCTGATGATCGTGCGTGTGGCCTTGGAAGTGATGCACGTGCGCATGACCATCTGCACCGGCCAGGGCGAGTCGATTTCCTGAAAGACGATCGGCCAGGCCTGAAAAGAGCGGACGGCCTGCCTTTTGCCAGAGAAGCCAGCCGCCAAGTGCGGTGATCATCACGTAGGAACCGATTTCAAACCAACGTGCGGTATCCTGGATCGCGATACTTGTGAGATTAAAGACCACCGCCAAACCACTGACCAAGACGATCGCGGTAATCGCCTGTGCGAAGGCGGAGGCAAAGGACAGTGCGATCCCTTTGCGAAGCGTCTCGTTGTTCGCGACCACATAGGACGTGATGATTGCCTTGCCGTGTCCGGGCCCGGCTGCGTGAAAGACACCATAAGCAAAGGACAGTCCGATCAGCAGCCAACCCGCATTCGGATTGTTGCGGAACGCTCGCAGACTGGCGACGAGTTTTTGGTAAAATTCCCTTTGCTTGATCGCAATCGTTCCGAATACCTGGTCAAGCAGGCCGGTCTGAAGAGCAGCACCATCCGCGGGGTTGATGACGGCAACCTCGGTCGAAGCGGCAACCTCGTCCGCACGCGTCGTGCTTGTTTCTGCCGGTCCGGCAAGGGCGGCTGTGTCCGTTTGCGGCAACGTGCCAGAAGCAGAACCCGTCTCCTGAGGCGCGGCCTGGTCCGGTGCGCCGGGTGCCGCTGCAACCGCGCCGGTGCTGGCGCAGTTGATGATCATCTGGTTGACCTGCGTTTCCGCAGCCCACTGAAGCTCTGGCGGCAAATCTCTTTGCTCTGGTCCGATCTGTGCCAGCGCATACGCTGTCGCCGCATCCAGCGGGGGCGGCTCCTTGCGTGTCACCTGGCAGGTTCCGGGCGCATTGATGGTGCCAACCGCGTCGGCCTCCTGTCCAAACCGGAAATCGACATAATAGGTGGGGTCGTAGATATCGAGCGTTATCGGCGCGGACGCATCGGTCGGATCCTTGAGCGGCAACACGAAATGCAGTTCCAGAAGATCCACGTCTTCCGGCGCTGTTCCACCATTCAGCTCTATGTCTTCCTGGATGGCCTCGAAGTCCTCGGGCTTCATCATCCAATAGTCTTCCATGGAAACGTTATGGACTTCCAGCCAGTATTCGGTCGGCGTCGTGAAATCGAGTTCGACCCGCGTGTTGTCGCCAAACGTGAAGTAGCCGAAATCGGCCATGCTTTCGACGTTGACCTTGGCAAGCTCGCCAAGTTCCTCGCGTGAATAGACACCGTCCTGGTTGGTATCAAACCCCTGAACCGCGAACGCTGAAAAAGCATCGTCAAAGCGGAACACGTGCTTGACCGCGACGGCCACACCCTGATCGTCGAAGATCAGTTTCGAGCGCGCTTCCACGAAAACATGAGGATGTGCCAATGCGCCGGCGATCAAAACGCACAGCACAGCCACAGCAAGTACAATGCGGTTGAAAAACGTAAGAGCGGCCGCGCCAAATGAGGCGGGAATATTACGCACCGGAATCACCTGTTTCGTCGGATACTTCGAGTTAAATGACATGCGTTGCTTTCTCTGACCAGAGAACACGGCAGGATAATGGCTAACCGTTATCCCGCGCCGCAAAACGCCTGCGGGAGATTTTAGACAATTTTTGCCGATAAGAGGAACATACGTTCCGCTTTCACGCAGATTTAAGGGAGAAAGAAGACAAAATTCTTTCGATAACACCTAAATTATTTACAACAACAATTACCTGACAGAGCCAAACATGAATGCCTTGCACACATCTGTTCACCACAGCGCGGTTTTTGATCACCCCGAAATGGGTGAACATGAAAATGTTGTCTTTGCCAAAGACAAGGACAGCGGACTGAACGCAATTATCGCCGTTCACGACACCACTCTGGGTCCTGCATTGGGCGGATGCCGCGTCTGGCCGTACAAAAATCCGGCCGACGCCCTCACCGATGCACTCAGACTTTCGCGCGGCATGACATACAAGAACGCACTGGCCGGCCTTGATCTTGGCGGCGGAAAGGCCGTAATCATGGCATGTCCGCGTCAGGACAAGTCGGTCGACATGATGGAAGCCTTCGGCCGCCACGTCGAACGCCTCTCCGGCACCTACATCACAGCCGAAGATGTCGGCGTTTCCCCGGATGACATGGAAGCCGTCGCGCGCCACACGGACCATGTGCGCGGAACCAGCGCCACCGGGCTCGGCGACCCGTCGCCCTATACTGCGCTTGGTGTCTTCGAAGGCATCAAGGCCTCTGCTCAGCATGTGTATGGCAGCAAGGATCTCGAAGGCAAAACGGTTTCCGTGCAAGGTCTCGGCCACGTCGGATTTGATGTTGCCCGCCAGTTGCACGAGGCTGGTGCCAAACTGATCGTGTCCGACATCCATGCGCCTGCTGTCATCCGCGCGCTCGAAGAATTCAGCGCAACCGCCGTAGATCCCGGCGAGGCCCATATGGTAGCGTCCGACATCTTTGTTCCCTGTGCTCTGGGAGCCGGACTGAACGCACGCACGATCCCGCAGATCCAGGCACGGATTGTCGCCGGCGCTGCGAACAATCAGCTGCAGACCCCCGCTGACGGCAAGGCCCTGAAGCAGCGCGGCATTCTTTATGCACCTGACTATGCCATCAATGCCGGCGGTGTTATCTCAATTGCGCTGGCGCGTCCGGGTGGCGGCGACACCCGAGTGCGCGAAAAGACGCTGGCGATCGGCGACACGCTGACACTCATCTTCGAGCGCGCGCTGCAAGAAGGCACGACGCCCGAAAGGATCGCAGACAAAATTGCCGAGGAAAGACTGGAGACGGCTCGTCGCTAGCAACCCCATTCAGGAGCACGACAAAAATCGGCGGCCGAGGCCGCCGTTTTCTTTGGTACGCGCGCTCAAGATGGGCTCTTAGGAATACCGCGTCTCGCTTGCTGCCTTGAACATCAGCCTGACTTGAAACTTGGCGTCTTCAACGGCTTTTTCGCCCATCTCCGCGTAACAGGCCGTGACCCCTTCATGAAGCAGATAAAGGGTCGAGGCGAATTGCTCTTGCCCGCTCAGGACACCGAAGAATTCCAGCAACTCACCCTTGTGCCGGTTGACGGTCGCCTTGATTTCGAAGCTGTCCGGGTTGGCAGCCAGGGCCTGCCGGAAAAAACACTCCTTGCCCTGCGTCACGCGCATCCAACCGCCGAGTTTGTCGAAAAGCTGCTCGGCAGCTGCCAGACCCGGTGCGGTTACACCCTCGCGCACATATTTCAGATAACGCTGGTGCCGGTATTCCAGGGCACCCAGGATCATGGCTTCGCGGGACGGAAAGTGACGATACAACGTCCGCATGCTCACACCGACGCCCGCTCGAAGCTCCGGAACACTGGGCTCTGCAAATCCCCGGCTCCAAAAAACCTGCTCCAAACCCGCAGCTATCTGTCTTTGAGCGTCATTCATCATCGAACATTGGTGCGTATACACTGGATTTGCAAGTCAAACTTTCATGATGGCCTGCCCGCAATTCCAAAACTGGCGCCTATCAGGAGAGTAAAAATCTATATTGTCAAGAATGACAGAGTAGAAGCTGACCACTGACGGACAGCGCGACAAGGCAGCAGCCAGGGTCTGTACCCTAGCAGCTGGGGTGCTTTGAAGACCAGTCGACAAGAAAATCAACGAAGGCGCGCACTTTCGCGCTCAGGTGCCGACGATGCGGATAGACCGCGTAGATCCCGCGTTCCGGCTCCTCGTAGTCCTCCAGGAGAACCGTCAGGTCCCCGTTCCTGACGTCATCGGCAACGAAAAACAACGGGGTGCGCAAAAAGCCGAGATCCGACAGAACCGCCTCCCTTGCAGCGTTGCCGCTATTGACCTCCAGCGGTCCTTTCACGGAAACGGAAACCCGCTCGCTTCCGTCTCGAAAAGCCCAGTTCTGCTTGTAGCGGTAATTGGTGTCGATGATGCAGGGACGCGTCGAAAGGTCAGCTGGTACATTTGGTGCGCCATAGCGTTCAATTGCGTTTTGTGTTGCGCAGACAACCGTGCGAAATGGTGCGATCTTGCGTGCGATCAGGCTGGAATCTTCCAGCTGCGTGACCCGAACGGCGAGATCAAACCCTTCTTCCACCAGATCGACGAACCGGTCCTCCAGGCGCAAATCAAGATTGATGTCCGGATAAAGAACAAGGAACTGCATCATTGCCTTGTTGAGCAGATCGTCTCCCATGGACCTTGGCGCGGAAACCCGCAAACGCCCGCGCACCTCCTGGTGGGACGATTGCACGGAAGCCTGCAGATCGTCGATCCGCTGCAGGATTTCCGCGGCCTCCTTGTAGTAGGCTTCACCGACTTCGGTCAGCGACACCTGGCGTGTCGTCCGGTTCAGCAGCCGCACACCAAGTTCGTCTTCGAGCTCCCCGACATATTTCGAAACCAGAGCCTTAGAGCGGCCCATTTCCCGAGCGGCTGCGGAAAACCCGTTGGAATCGACAACTTGAATGAAACAGCGCATGCGCGTGATTGCGTCCATCCGGCTCCCTTCCCACTTCAGGCATTCGTTCAGATCTGATTACATGATTTGCCGTGATCCGGTCAAAAGGGACAGCGGCGCACAACGACTTTGCGGTCAGGGGCGTAGCGGCTTCCGGCGGCGAAGACGGAACAGGCCGCTGAACATGCTGACAAGAACAAACCCGGCCAGCGCACCGACCGCCGCACTGGCAACGCCGGCAATGGTAACTGGCACCGCGGGCTCATAGTCTTCCGCCGTCGCCTGCGCCAACTGGGGATCGAAGCCGCGCACAAACACCATGAGGCGCCCGATCGGCCCTGCCATTTCCAGCTCTTGTTGCTGTTGCTTCAGCCGATCGAGACGCGCATCCGCGGTTGCCATACTGTTTCCGCGCGCCCTGATGAACGGGTCATCGGAACCCTTCTGACGCTCGATCGCCTCGGAAATTGTCAGCCCGAACTGTTCTGCATCGCGCTTGAAGTCGGTCAGAATTTCCTCAAGCGCATCAATGGCGCCTCCCAGGCGCTGGCGATATTGCTGAGAAAACTCTGGGAGCTGGGACGTTGCAGTTCCACTCATCAGCATCACGGCGACCATGAAAATCCTGAGCATCAACGCCTCCAAGCCAATTTGAGCACCGTGAAGGTCAGTCCTTCAGACTTATGACGCCGGCTTCCCCCGCCTCGGTTCCGAAGGCGAGCCGAAAACCGTCACGGTCCCAGCCGATTGACGAAACAGGTCCTTCGCCCGGGCCTCGCAGCGGTACCTCCGCCTTGTCCTCGATCCGGCACATCGCAATCGAGCCGTCCTGGTAACCGACCGCTGTCACGTCTTCCACCGGATGGCAGGAAACAGCCGTCACCAGCAGGCCTTGGCGCGACCCGAGCTGCAACGGCGACTGACCCATCGGACCATTCTTGCCAAAATAGGGCCAGAGGATGGCTGCATTGGCGCCGGAAGTCGCTAGATAGCGCCCCTTAGCGGACCAGCTGAACGATTTTACCTTGGCCGGATATCCGCTCATACGCATGTCCTTGCTATCCGAAAGCCGCCATCCATGGAGTGCATTTTCCTGCATGGCTGTAACAAGAAACTTGCTGTCAGGCGAAAAACTGATGCCGAGATGCGCGCCCTTCCAGGTGAGTTCCGCCGGGGCACTGTCCGTGCCGGCCCACCAGAGCGTTGCTCCGTCGTATCGGGAGACCGCAAGACGCAATCCCTTCGGCGCAAAAGCAAGTCCACCGACGGCACGTTCGTGCTGGAATTCCTTTTCCTGGCCATCTGCCAGACGGACCCAGGCAACACGCCCGCTGGCAAACGCGACCGCACCGGAGGGGCCGGCCGCGATCAGATCAATCCATTTGCGTGGCCGCTCTGCGACCAGTTCAAATGAACCGTCCGGGCTGCACCGATAGATGCAACCGTCGTCACCAGACGTGATCAGACCCACGCCGTCAGCCGCCACCTCAGCGGCAAGCAGTCCTGATTTGTGCGGTCTGAGCGTTGTTTCGCCCTGTCCGGCGATCACGACATCTCCTTCGCCCGAAGCAAAAAACGCGTGGTCGTTCAAGAAACCGGCGCGAACGACGAAACCGTCCACATTCACGGGAGCAACTGTCGGCAAGGTTCGCTTCCCTATTGCGCAATGCAGGCCTGGAAGCTCTGCTCCAGAACATCCCAGTTCAGATCCCGGCCGATAAAGACCAGGCGGCTTTGACGCGGCTCATCAGCTTTCCAATCACGCTGATGGTCGCCTTCGACAATCATGTGGACACCTTGAATGACGTAACGCTGGGGATCATCCTTGAAGGCAAGGATACCCTTCAGGCGCAGGATGTTCGGGCCCTGAACCTGCGTGACCTGGCTGATCCAGGGAAAGAACAAGTCGGGGTTGAGGTCGCCCGCGGTCAGCGAAATGCTCTTGACCGAATGCGGGTTCTCGTCGTGATGGTGGTGGTGATGACCGTGACCATGGTGATCGTGGTCATGGTGGTGATGGTCATGATCATGATGGTGGTCGTGATCGCAGTCCGGGCCACAGACATGTGCGGGATCGCTGTCACCCAGAAAGTGCGGATCGAGCGACAGGATCCGGTCCAGATCAAACGCTCCACGATCCAGAACCTGGCCAAGCTCGACGCTGCAACGCTCGCTCCGGTGAAGGATCGCATAGGGGTTGATCGAGCGGATACGCGCCTCGACCGTTGCAAGTTCTTCCGGCGTGACGAGGTCGGTCTTGTTGATCAGGATAACATCGGCAAATGCCACCTGGTCTTCGGCTTCCTCCGTATCCTCCAGCCTTTGCATCACGTGGCGTGCGTCAACAACGGCAACGACTGCATCGAGCCGAGCAGAAGCACGGACATCGTCGTCCATGAAGAACGTCTGGGCGACAGGCGCAGGATCTGCAACACCCGTCGTTTCAACGATGATTGCGTCAAAGGCGTTCTTGCGCTTCATCAGGTTCTGGACCGTTCGGATGAGGTCGCCACGGACGGTGCAGCAGATGCACCCGTTGTTCATTTCAAATATTTCTTCGTCGGATTCAACGAGCAGGTCGTTGTCGATGCCGACTTCGCCGAACTCGTTGACGATGACGGCATATCGCTGCCCATGGCTCTCCGTGAGGATCCGGTTGAGCAACGTGGTCTTTCCGGCACCGAGATATCCGGTCAGTACAGTGACCGGAATTTGTGCCTGGGCGTCCTGGGTCGCAGACATTGCGAATCTTCCTGGCTTTTTTGATGTGTCGATTGCCTGCGCGGATGCAGGCTGCTTGGCCGCGAATATAAGCACATCGCTCGCAGTTTTGGAGAGAGCCGGTAAAAATTCCTGTGGTCGCGGGAACACCTTTCACCGATTCCGCTCTTTGCATGCAATCGGCACGGACATACCCTGCGCGGTGATCAAAGCAGAAATAACAGGAGCCCAGGATGCTTCAGACCGTTCCCGGATTTGACCGGATTGGCGAGGAAAACGCCTTTGCCGTGCTGGCACGTGCAACCGAGCTTGCCGAAGAGGGCCGCGACATTATCAATCTCGGGATCGGCCAGCCGGACTTCAAAACACCTGATCATATTGTTGAAGCAGCGGTGAAGGCGCTGCGCGACGGACACCACGGCTACACACCGGCAACCGGAATTGCACCGCTGCGGGAGGCCGTTTCCGCCGATCTGCGCAAGCGGCACGGTGTTGAGACGGATCCTGGAAACGTTTTGATCGTGCCCGGCGGCAAAGTCACCATGTTCATGGCGATCCTCATGTTCGGCGAACCGGGTGCGGACATCCTCTACCCCGATCCCGGCTTCCCGATATACCGCTCGATGATCGAATTTACCGGCGCAAGACCTGTTCCCGTTCCGATCCGGGAGGAAAATGACTTTGCCTTTTCAGCAGAAGAGACACTTTCGCTCATCACTGACAGGACTCGACTGCTGATCCTGAACTCTCCGGCAAACCCGACCGGTGGCGTCACCCCACGTTCTGAAATTGAAGCATTGGTCGCGGGACTGGAGAAGCATCCGGACGTCGCCGTCATGTCCGACGAAATCTACTCACAAATGACCTATGACGGCATGGAGCATGTCTCTCTGCTCAAGTTTGACTCGCTCAGGGACCGATTGATCCTTCTGGACGGCTGGTCAAAGACCTATGCGATGACCGGTTGGCGCATGGGTTTTGCGGTCTGGCCCGCCTCGTTGATAGACAAGGCGCGAAAACTTGCCGTCAATGCGTGGTCCTGCGTCAATGCGCCGTCACAATATGCCGGACTTGCCGCTCTGACCGGACCTCAGTCCGCTGTTTCGGAAATGGTCGGAGAGTTTGATGCCAGACGAAAAATAATTGTCGAAGGTTTGAACGCCATCTCCGGCATTTCCTGCAAGACCCCGCTCGGCGCGTTCTACGCATTTCCGAACATTAAAGAAACGGGCTGGAAAGCGAAACAGCTCGCATCCGCTCTCCTGGAAGAAACGGGCGTCGCAACCATTGGCGGCCCTGATTTCGGTATTCTGGGCGAAGGCTACATCAGGCTTTCGTATGCGAACTCCACGCAGAACATCAAAATCGCGCTTGAGCGAATAAAGAATTTCGTCGAGGAGTGACGGATATATTTGAAAAGGCTGATGTTTGCTCTCCCTACGAAGGAAACTCAAAAACTGTACGTTGATGTGACAATGGGAATCTTACCCTGCGTGACCTTTTGTTAATCATTCCTTGTCTTCATGAACGACGGCATTTGGGCCGATTTTAACCTCGTGGGGAGGCGTTTCTTGAGGACTGTGACGCTCGATTTGGAGCGATCATTCGGCGACCTGAATGAGAGCGTTCTGGTCACAAATCCGGAAAGAACCATCGTTTTTGCGAACAGGGCCATGGAAAGGCTTCTGCGCGTGAATCGAAGTGACTTGGTCGGCTCGACAACAAGGCGCTTCTTCGCCGATCCTGCGCAGTTCGACCGCATGGCAGAGCTTTACCACCGGCCGTCCGATCAAAGACACCGCAGGCTGTATCCGATCGAAGCCGTTCTGGGTGACGGTACAAACACGCATCTCGAAGTCGTCAGCGCACCTTTGTTCGGAACATCTCATGAGCTCGCAGGCCTCCTGTTCATCGCGCATGATGTCAGCGATCGCAAACAGCTCGAATCCCAACTCAGCGACGTTGCGGTCACGCTCGAGGACGCTCTGGATGCGATCCTGGAGGGCTTTGCCATTTACGACAGCGAAGACCGCCTTGTGATCTGCAACGACAATTATCGCGAAATCTATGCAACGTCGGCTCCGGCCATGTTTCCTGGCAACCGGTTCGAAGACGTCCTGCGATATGGCCTGAAGAGGAACCAGTACGATACCGGTGGTCTCGATGACGAGACCTGGCTGACCCAACGACTGGCGAAACACCAGGCTGCGGACGGCGCCGTGATCGAACAGAGGCTGGAGGACGGGCGTTGGCTGCGGGTTTCGGAAAAACGCACCAGCAGCGGCGGAATTGCGGGCATACGCGCCGACATCACCGAATTGAAAGAAGCCAAGGCGCTCGCGGAAAAGGCTTATCAGAACCTCAACCTCATGGCCGACGGAATTTCCGCCTGCGTCGGAGAAGTCAATCTGGAAGGACGCTGCCTCTTCCTGAACAAGACCGGTTGCGAGTGGTTCAACGGAACCAGAGAAGAACTCCTTGGAACAAGGCTGCGCGAGCGGCTGCCCTGGAAGGAACGGGAAGCGGTCAAGGGCCTTTTCCGAGCCGGAATGAGCGGGCAAAAAGCAACCATGGAATTGGGACTGCATTTTCCCGACGGTGTTTTCAGAGAATGCCAGATGGACTGCAATCCGAGGCTGAGCGACGCCGGAGACGTCGACGGGCTCGTCGTTCTCATAACCGACATCACCGACCGGAAGAAGACCGAGCGGACACTCGCCGAACTTTACGCAATCACATCCACCCGCGAGCTCTGTCACGAAGGCAAGATCGCAGAGATCCTGCGTCTCGGCTGCGACCACTTCGACGTGCCTTACGGCATCATCAGCCAGGTGATCGGCGCCCATTACACGATCACCCATGCGCATAGTCCGGGAAACAAGGTTGCTGCTGGCCAGACTTTCGATCTCAAGGACACCTATTGCACACTCACACTTGAAGCGGATGAGCCGATTGCAACCGGCCACGCTGCAGATTCGGATTTCGCCGGACATCCCTGTTACGAACTGTTCGGTGTCGAAACCTATATCGGCGCGCCCTTGCTGGTTGACGGGATCGTCCACGGCACGGTCAACTTCACCGCGCACAAGATCCGCAAACGGCCTTTTACCCCCGCTGACATACAGATCATCCGGCAGTTTGCGGACTGGATCGGCCACGAGATCGCGCGGCAACGCGACCACCAGGCACTAATGGACGCAAAGGTGAATCTGGAGCGGGTTGCCAGCATCGATGACCTCACCGAGATCTGCAACCGGCGCGCCTTTCTGGAGCGTGCGCAGACCGAAATTCAGCGGTTTCGCAGAACGAGACGGCCCTTCACTACCGTCATGCTCGATATCGACAAATTCAAGCAGATCAACGATCAGCACGGTCACGCAGCGGGCGACGAGTGCTTGAAGGTTTTTACCCGCGTGATTGGCGATGAACTGCGTTCAGTTGACATTTTCGGCCGCGTTGGCGGCGAGGAATTCTGCCTGGTTCTGCCCGAAACAGGTCTGGATGATGCAAAGAATGTCTGCGAAAGGCTTCGCAACAAGGTGGTGCAGGAGTGCCAGCTGGACATTGTGGAACAGACGGTCACTTGCAGCATGGGATTGGCGCAAGCCGTCACCGAGGATGTAGATTTCTCCACGCTGATGCAGCGGGCCGACGCGGCGCTTTACGAAGCGAAAACCACCGGGCGCAACAAATGCGTTGCTTATCGAGACCACCTGGATCCAGCATCTGCCAGAGCCGTCACGCCTCATTGACGAACGCGTGCGTGCAAGCCTTTCCGGACTGAGCGAAGGCCCGTCTGCATGAAAGTGCGTTTTCACGCGTTTCTTCTTCTGGAAAGACCGATCTTCCGTCAGTCCGCAAGACGCGGCGCCAGCCGGACGCCCGGCGGTGGTGAACTTTCGCGGATACGCAGTTCAGGTTCGATTACGATCGGTTTGTTCGGAACCCGGTCACCGGCGATCTGCCGAAGCAACGTCAGTGCCGCCAGCCGACCGATCTTGTCCGGCTGGTTGGCGACCGTCGTCAGTGCCGGCGTCCTGGCATCCGCGCCGTCGATATCGTCGTAACCGGTGATCGCCATGTCCGGACCGGGCTCGATGCCCGCACGCCGCAGTGTGGTCATCATTCCGAAGGCCACGAGATCATTGAAACCGACAATGGCCGACGGACGATCCGGCGCATCAACGATGGCCGGCACCGCGGCCCGCCCGTCAGCCTGTGTCATCAGCTCCGGCAGGTCGAACTGTGTTTCCGGGTCAATCCCGGCTTCTTCCAGCGCCTTGCGCCAGCCACCGTGCCTGAGCCGGCCCGTCGAGCTGTCCCTGCGCCCGCCGGCCATGCCGATCTTGCGATGGCCCTGCGCCAAAAGGTGCTTGGTGATCTGGTAGGTCCCGGCAAAATCGTCGCCACGCACGCATGGTGCCCAGACGCCCGGCACCTCGCGGGCCACAAGCGTCACCGGAATACCCTGATCCACCAGGCGGTTGATTTCCTCGGCGGACGTGCCGACGGAGGGACACAGGATCAAACCGTCCGCCCGGTGCTGCAGAAGCGTGTTCACAAAACCCCGCTGACGCTTCACGTCGTCCCGGTGATTGCAGATGAAAATCATCTGCCCCTGCTCTTCCAGCACATCTTCGAGCGCGGAAAAGACTTCGGCGAAATAGGGATTGAGAATGTCATGCACGGCGACGCCGACGATCTGGCTGCGTGATGTGCGCAGCGACGCCGCAGACCGGTTGTAGATGTAACCTATTTCATGTGCCGTCTGCTTGACCTTTTCCCGTGTCTCTTCGGCGACAAGCGGGCTGTCCCGCAACGCGAGCGAAACAGTTGCGGTCGAAATACCCAGCTGATCTGCAATATGGCCAAGGGTCAGACGCTTGCCCGGCTTGGGCGGCAATTCCGGCGAGGATGGATTGGAATCGTTGTCTTCAGACATTCAGTCGTCTCTATTTCCCGCGGCAGCGACAGGAACGACCGATATAGCCCCCGGCCGCCGCGGTAAACAGACAAATCATCGATTATCGCGCTTGAGGCGCAGATTCATCGAATTCTTCTCTCAGATTAACAACGACGCGCCGGTTCTGCGACTGGCACTCGATCGAAGGACAATCCGTGACCGGCCGTTCGACGCCGTAGCCCTTGGCCCATATGCGATTCTGGCTGACACCAAGGCTGACAAGTTCCGTCATGACGGCATTTGCCCTCTGCGTGGACAAGGTTTTTTGTGCGGCTTCGGACCCCGGGTCATCCGCGTGCCCTTGCACCTTAACCAGCCAATTCTTGTTCTTGTTCAACCAGTTGGCTTGGTTTTGAAGGGTCATCTTGGCTTCATCGGTGACAGTCGCCGAACCCCGGTCGAAATAGACCCGACGGCCAACGTTGATGATGAATTCCTCTTCGGACCCCGTCGAGATATCCCCGAACCCTGCCGCCGGTGCGTTGGTAACATCCGGCGACGACAATCCACCGGCGGAATTACAAGCCGCAAGCCCGATCCCGCACAAGAGAGCGATCGCCGCGCCCCGGCCCGTTTGGCCAATCCAATTTCCCAAGGAAGCCCCCCGCCATTCAATCATTATCCGGAGGTGCCGGCATTAGCCGGCACTTGCACCTAGATGTTCAAGCACCAGAACCGCCGTGCCTTTCGGGCACCGCTGGTAAAGATCGATGATGTCTTCCGGAAGCATCCGGATGCAGCCGCTGGAAACGTCATGCCCGATACTCCAGGGCTCCAGCGTCCCGTGCAGACGATATCCGGTGTCACTTCCGTTGTTGTAGAGGTAAAGAGCGCGCGGTCCGAGCGGATTGTTCGCAGCTCCACCTTCCACCAGTCGCGGAAGTTCAGGTTGACGCTTCAGCATTTCAGGTGGCGGAACCCAGCGCGGCCAGAGGGCCTTGCGGTCGATCCGCGCACGGCCATACCATTTGAAGCCTTCGCGGCCAACGCCAACGCCGTATCTCAGGGCCGTGTTGTTTTCCCAGATCCAGTAAAGAAAGTGGTTCTGAGTGTCGACAACGACGGTCCCGGGAGGCTCCGGGCTGAAATACTTGACCATCTGGCGGCGCCAGACGGGATCGATGCGGTTCAGATTTGTTCGCCGGTACTGGAAGCCGTTGTCCGGCTGATAGCCGTTAAAATATGCATTGGCAGCAGCATTAGCCTGCGCCAGCTGCGGCAATGCGAGGGTGCCTGCAACCGCTGCGGCTCCCCCTAGAAATGTGCGGCGATCGATTTCCATCCCATTCCTCCTAAACAGGTTGGTGACCATGTCTCACATGAAGCCCACGCCCGGAGGCCATTTAGACGGGAACACACCCGAGCCGTCAACCATCCAACAGAGATTGTAACGGTTTGTGGTCTGAACGACAGCATTGACCTGTCAGTTTTACCAATACGCCATTCAGGAAGCACGCGCACGTTCGCGGTAGAGAATGTAAAGGCCGGACGCCACCACGATGGCCGCGCCGATAAGGTTCGTCAGCGTCGGAACATCGCCGAAAACCAGGTAGCCGAGCGCAATCATCCAGACAATCTGGGTATAGATGAAAGGTGCCAGCACGGGTGCGGGTGCCATCCGGTGAGCAATGATGAACAGGAAATGCCCTCCGCCCCCGAAAACACCGGTCGCGAACAGCAAAGACCAGGTCCAGAGATCCGGCGGCGTGACCCAGACCGAAAGACCTGCGGGCGTCATGGCAACGGCGGCAACGATTCCCGACAGGATCAGCATCCCGGCCGCACTGTCCGTGGCGGTCAACTGGCGCGTGAGGATCGCGTATACAGCGTAAAAGAGCATCGATGCGACGGAATAGATCGCTGCCCAATGCATGTCTCCAAAGCCGGGCTGGGTCACGACAAGCACACCCAGGAACCCGACCACAATCGCAATCCACCGTCTCGGTCCGGCCCACTCGCCCAGGATTGGACCGGCAAGGGCCGTGATAACAAAAGGGGCCGCAAACATGATCGCCGTCGTTTCAGCGAGTTGCAGGTAACGAACCGCCAGAAAATTGAAGATGGTGATGCCCAGCAGACAGAATGCGCGCACAATCTGGAGAACGGGTCTCTTGGTTTTGAGAAGGGAAGGGTTCGCCCAGACGCGGAACAGAACCAGAGACAGGATCACGTGGCTGACGAAGCGTAACCACACGATCTGGAGCGTCGGCACTGTTTCGACGAGATATTTGGCCGTCGCGTCCAGTAGCGAAAAGCACAGGACGGCCAGCAGCAAAAGCCCGATCCCGGCCAAGGGCGCTGCCTGAGCGACAGACGCCTTCCGATCATGGTCATTGTGTTCTCGCGACATCTGAAAGCGACCTTGTCCCCATCGCCGATTGATGACGACACAGCGAAGACGGACATTCCGATCAAAATGCCCGGTTGAGATTGGACCGGCTTCGCTCTAGACCAAGTGATCTCAAGCTGGAGCCGATATGCCTGTTACAGAAATCGAAACATGGCTGGGGCGCTTGTCCATTCATGAAGCGGACGGCGCGGTCACCCGCTTACAATGGAATGGGCAACCAAGCCAAGAAGAAACGCCTCTGTTGAAGGAAGCCGCCGCCCAGGTGGAAGCGTATCTGGAGGGTAAGCTGAAGGTGTTCGACCTGCCGCTGGCGCCCAAAGGCGGTGAACTCCACCAGGCCGTTTTCCAGGCAATGCTCGCGATCCCCTACGGCCAAACGCGAACTTATGGTGACGTCGCCAAGGAATTGAACACCTATGGCCAGCCCGTCGGTCAGGCCTGTGGTGCAAATCCGATTCCCATCATCATTCCCTGCCACCGGATCCTGTCCGCCAACGGTCTCGGCGGCTATTCCGGCGAGGGCGGAACAGACACCAAGATCGCCCTTCTCAAGATGGAAGGCGGATATCCGTTTTTGGTTTAGGGGCGACGCAAGCATACCTTTCATGACTCGACTCACGGTTGTTCTTTTGCTTTTTTGCTAGCGGGGGACCGGAAAGGTCTGAAATGAGTGATTTGTACGCCGCTATCGCAACAGTCGTTGAGCGGAACAACGCCGCGCCGACCCCACCTGCCCCGTGCGCTATCAAACTTGCGGATGAGGACGATAAGGAGCAACCAGGCCGCGAACTTGGAGACGCCGAGGGCCAATCTTTCGTGATCGAATATGTCAACAGCAAAGGAGAGCAGTCAACTCGCCGGATCACGGTCTGGGGTATCAAAGAAGGCGCTGGCGGTATACCGCTCCTCGTCGCCAAGTGTCACGAGCGCAAGCAGACTCGAACGTTCAGGACCGACCGAATTCGCTGCGCGATTGACTATGACGGCGTGGTTCACGAGGACGTACCCGTTTTCCTCAACGAAACGTTCGGTATGTCACTGTCCGTTTCGCGTCTCACGGAGCGGCAGAACGCAGTTCATCAGCAGGAAAAACAGCGCTCCGAGTGGTCGCTTGCGCGCTCGCACTTACGCCCACACGCGGAGCTGCTTGCTGCTTTGTCCCTCAGCGACGGAACCATGCGACCGGCGGAAATCCGCATCGCCGTAGCGCATTGTCTACAAATAGCGGTGGCCGCCGGTTTTCTGATCGAGGGCGAGAGCAAAAAACTAACCGCCTACATAAAGCGATTACGTCCCACTGAAAAGACCTTACAAAATGCTGTCGAAAGGTTGCGCGTTGCCCCACCTCACGAAATCACGGACCTCCTAGTCAGCGCTGTTTCGCTTATGGACGTTGACGGCAAACGGCATTCGGCCGAGGTCGAGCTTGTCAACCAACTCAGCCAGGATATTGCAGGGATGGATATGGCTTAAGCCCTCATTCCACGTACTTCATACTTGCCTCAATTTCGCTAACACGACCTCCCATTCGGGGAGCATCGTCAACCGATCAATGGCACGAGGCAAGGTCGATGATCGGCATTTTATCGCTGTTGAACTCTTCGTGGCGCTCGAGGCTAAAGCTGGCAAGATGTGCGTTACCCCGCGCAACCAGAAGCAGGCGACATAGTAGAAGTGTTCGCACTCATCGCCATGTGAGTCAGCAGTTCGCGAAATCTGACCTCGTTCGCAAAAAACCTAGCGCCGGGTGAGATGCCAGGCTTCTTCTTGTCCGCTGCACCGCTCAGCAAGTGATCCGTAGATGTCCACGCTCGTGAGCTTCTGAATGTCATAAAGCTCCTCATAGAGATCACGCACATTCCGTTCCGGCACTGAAAAAGGCGGGCCTTCGGTCTGGGCCTGATCGTAGTCATAGGTCACCAGAAATTGCGGAGCGTTCGCGGACAGGGTCTGCAAGTGTGTCGCATAGGCTTGCCGCATGGCTGGAGGAAGAGCTACGAGGGCAGCGCGGTCGTAGACTGCGTTGATGGGGCCGAGATCATCCGGCTTCAGCTCAAAGAAATCTCCGGACCAGATCACGAGCGCGTCCGTTGAATATCGGATCAGTCCGCGGACCGGGCTGACCTCAGGTATCAGCTTCAACCGCTCGAACACCGCGTCCACTGCATCCCGGTTCAATTCGATCCCGCTGACTTGGTACTCCTCGGCCAGCAGCCAATCGAGATCCACCGACTTTCCGCAAAGCGGCACGAAGACATGCGAACCGGGTGCCAGGGACAGCACACTGAAATGCCCGGCCAGGTGCAGGTTGGGCGCTCCCTCGTGAAAGGCGATCTTTCCCTCTTGCCAGCGGGATTGCCAAAACGCTTTTTCCATAGCTCTCCGTTCTTTCTGCCTGGTGTTTTTTTCAAGATAACGTTCGGAACGAACTTACACGGAGTCGACTGCAAAAGTTCGCCAGAAATAGACGGCGGAGAGCAACGTGCCAAAGCCGATGACCAATATGCGCAGAACCTTCTGGTTGACGCGTTTTGCCCACCGCCCGCCGAAATAGCCCCCCAGCGTGCTGCCAATCATCATGACAAGGGCCGCCGGCCAGTCGATCAGGCCTCCGACACCGAAAATGACGATGCTGATGATCGTGAAATTGGTTGCAAGCAGGTTTTTCATGCTGTTGGCAGCATGAAAGTCGGTATGGCCGATCACCTGCGCGATCGCGAGGAGGATGATCCCCAGTCCTGCACCGAAATAGCCACCGTAAACCGAGACGCAAAACAGCACCCCGTAGACCGCGAAAGATGTCTGCGACGGCCCCGCCCAGCGCACGAATGCCTTGCGCATTTGCTCGCCGAACGCGAAGAGCAAAGTGGCAATGGCAAGCAGGAAAGGCACCAGCACCACAAAGGTCCCTGGGTCGGAGATCAGGAGCAGCATGGACCCGGCCGCCGCCCCTGCGCCGGAAACGAAGCTTAGGGTGATCAATTGAGGCCCCGCCCGACGCAATTCTTCACCGTAAGCTGCAAGTGCCGCCGCATTTGACGGCAGTAACCCGAGAAAGTTTGTCGCGTTTGCGACCACTGGCGGAAGACCGGCGAACATCAGCGCAGGAAAAGTAAAGAGTGTCGCGCCGCCTGCAATGGCGTTCCACACCCCTCCTATCAATCCCACAAAAACAAGCAGAAGAATTTCCGGATTTGTCATAAGCCACCCCCTTGCTGTTGACCGGCAGACTAGGGAGACTAAGATCATTGATAAAATGAATTGTATGTATCTAGATCATGACAAAAATCGAACGACTATCCTTGAACACCGATCTGCTGAAGGCATTTGTTGCGATCGCCGAGCAAGGACATCTGACGCTCGCCGCGGACCGGCTCAACCGGACTCAATCCGCCGTCAGCGTACAATTGCGAAAACTGGAAACAGCGCTCGGGGTGAAGTTGTTCGAGCGCCATGCAAAGGGTATGACGCTGACGACGGACGGAGAAAAACTCTTGCCTGTCGCGCAATCAATCCTGAGCGATCTGCATCATGCGCAATCCCTGTTCGAGCAACCTTTGCGAGGCAAGGTCAGGGTAGGCATCCCCGACCACTATGACGACGTGATTTTTGAACGGGTTCTGTCAGAGTTCGGCAAATCATATCCAATGCTCGATGTCTTTGTGCGATCAGGATGTTCGTCCGGCTTTCCTGCTGCCATAGACAGCGGTCAACTCGATATTGCCGTGGTTCCCGGCCCGGTCGATGGCGAAGAACCGCTTGAGACCGAGCCAACGCATTGGGTCGAAGCTGACACCTTCTATTGTGACCCGGACACACCCGTCCCACTGGCCTTGCTCGATCGTGGGTGCTGGTGGAGCCAGATGCCAATCGGCCATCTCGCCAAGGTTCAACGTGCTTACAACGTGGCATTCAAAAGTGAGAGCTTTTCAAACTTGCGCTGCGCAATTCGCGCTGGACTGGCGGTCGGGGTCCTGCCGGCACGCGCGATGCAGGAGGGAATGCGCATTTGCCCGGCGGAGCGCCGCCTCCCGGAACTGCCGGCTGTCACGCGATCGCTCATCGTGGCCGACGATGCGCCGGCAGATATCACTGCGGCAATTGCATCGGCTCTCAAGGAATGCCTTCAATTGACCGCCTTTCCATCCAGTGCTTCGACCCGCAATCAACGGCGTCAAAACCGATCCTCCCAATCCGTAGCTTCTTAGAAAAGAACGGTTCCGAAGAGGACAAGAACCGCAGCCATCGCGACCCAGACCAGGAAGCTTTTGAGATATTGCTTGCGTGAAGACATTCCAGGCAGTTGCAAACGAGTGCTTCCGCGAGCAGTCGACGCTTTTGAAACGGTACTGAAGCGGCGGCGCAATTCGGCAGCACGCCGCGCGCCGCGCTCCTCATTGATGGTCTGATAGGTTGTCATGTCAGTTTCCTTCCCGAACATTCTCTGCGTTCTGGAAGAAATGGGTTCAGGATCAAACGTTTGCAAATGAGCAATTTGTAATTTTTTGTATCGGCCAACGCGTCTTGCAGCCGTCATGAAGACCGCGTAGGTAACGGCGACTTTTGTGAGAACCGTTCCGCAATGCAGATTGACCAAGTCTCCGAAGAGCCAACTTCACCGGACGGTGGCACACGACCGTCGCTGGGTGAAGTGACACGCGTGTCGCTCAAGGTCGGTCTCCTGTCCTTTGGTGGACCGGCGGCTCAGATTTCGGTCATGCACCAGGAATTCGTCGAAAACCGCAAGTGGCTGTCCGAAGACAGGTTTCTGCATGCCTTGAACTATTGCATGTTGCTGCCCGGCCCGGAAGCGCAACAGCTTGCTACCTATTGCGGCTGGTTGAGTGCACGCACACTGGGCGGACTGATTGCCGGTCTGCTGTTCATTCTGCCCGGCGCGTTCGCAATGGCCGCAGTCAGCTACATCTATGCAGCTTACGGCGACACCTCGGTGATCTCGGCGATCTTCTACGGTGTGAAGGCCGGTGTTCTCGCAATTGTGCTGCAGGCCCTCATGAAGATCGGCCAGAAGGCACTAAAGACCCGCCTCGCCTGGGCGATCTGCGCCCTCTCCTTCTGCGCCCTGTTTTTCCTGTCGATTCCGTTTCCCTTCGTGATCCTGGGAGCCGCCGCCGTTGGCCTGTTTTTCGGTCATGCACCCGGCGCATCTCATCAGGATCAGGATGCCGAAACATCTCAAACGACGGTCGCCAAAACAATTCGGACGGTCCTGATCGGGATTGCCATTTGGATCGCGCCGCCGTTGGCAGCAGCCCTCCTGCTGGCACCGGGGAACGTCTATGTCGAGATCGCTGAGTTCTTTTCACTGCTGGCGGTCGTCAGCTTTGGCGGCGCTTATGCGCTTTTGAGCTACATGGCTCAGGTTGCGGTTGAAACCAAGTCCTGGCTCACAGCTGGTGAAATGCTCGACGGTCTCGGACTTGCGGAAACAACACCCGGTCCGCTCATTCTGGTTACACAGTTTGTTGGCTTCCTGGGCGGCTGGAGTGACCCGGGTCCGTTTTCACCTGTCTCAGGCGCGCTCCTTGCCGCCGCTCTGACGACCTGGGTCACGTTTGCGCCGAGTTTTCTGTTCGTCCTCGCAGGTGCGCCTTGGATGGAAAAGCTCAGGGGAAATCGAATACTCGCCCGGGCACTTTCCGCAATCACCGCTGCAGTAGCAGGAACGATCCTGAACCTTGCAGTCTGGTTTTCCCTGAATGTGCTCTTTTCCGAAACCCGGACCGTGGAGTTCGGCCCGCTCGAGGTTCTTTGGCCCCGCCCGCTCAGCCTGGACCCGGTCCTTGCTGCAATAGCCCTCTTGGCGGCATTTTTGGTCTTCGGTGCAAAACGCGGGATCATCACCGTACTTGCAACGACGGCGATACTTGGCTTCCTGGCGAAATCGTTCCTGCTTTGAAACGCTAGGGCGCGTTTTCACAAACAGCCGAACGGAGGCTGGCGCATTACTGCCTCGCGTCCCGGCTGTCAGGCAACAGACAATTCCTTGCCCTTGGAACCCTTCTTTTCGGTTTCGGAAGTCTCTTCGTTATCCGGTTCAAAATCGTTCTCATGTTCCGGATCGTCATCAACAGCGACAGACAGGTTCTTTTCCACCTGACGCAGCAGCTTGCGCAGTTTCTTGCGGTCCTTGTCATCAAGACCCGACATGGCTTCCCGCTCCAACCGTTTCCAGGCCTTGTCGACTGAAAAGACAAGTTCCCGGCCCTCCTCGGTCAGGTAAACACGGGCCAGCCGACCGTCCGTGTCGGAGACTTGCCGGCGCACATATCCCTGGCTGGATAGACGGGTAACCATCTTGGTGACGGTCGGCGGTTGAACGCCGAGCGCTAGCGCCAGCTGGCTCATGGTTCGACCGTCCGTGTCCGCCAGAACCTTCAACACAAGCTCCTGTCCGGGGTGCAATCCGATACGCATCAAATGCGCACCCGACCGGGCGCGCTGCGCTTTAGCCGCCTGAACAAGCCGAAAAGTAATGCTCTTTTTGTAGTTAAACGCCATCGCTCGCTACCTGTCCCGACATCAGCCCGAATCATCAAGTCGTTTGCCACGGCCGAAACCTAGCGGGAGTATTTAACCGTCAAATGACACATTCAAGACTGCTTTTGGTTTTTTTGAAACTGCGACGACTTGCCCGTCTTTCGCCGGCAAAATAGCTTAAGAGGCCGTTGTTTTCTGAACGCTTCATGACGTGACTTCGAAGCACCTCTGCGAGCCCGTCGAACCGGCGGACGATCAGCCCGGTTCCGGGAAGGCAGCACCAACCGCATTTGGACCTTTGTAATGGGCTGATTGCCAGTGCCTGCGCTGTGCCAAATACCTGTGGGTTCTGCGGCTCAGGAGCGCACTTTGAGAGCACCTGCCATGAATGGGATCACGAGTGTCAAAACTGCGACTGTTCCGAATGACGCCCTGAGGGAAAAGAAGTCGCCGATGAATCCGAGCAACGGCGGTCCAAACAAAAACGCACCATAGCCAAGCGTTGCAACGGACGCGAGCGCAAGGCCCTTCGACATGTGCGGGTCTGCCGCGGCCCGTGACATGGCAAGCGGGAAAAGGACGGCGTATCCCAGTCCCATGATGAAGCTTCCTGACCAGACGACCCAGATGTTCACACCCGAGACAAGCAACACACCGCCAAGCGCGGCAACAACACCGCTTGCACGAGCGACCGGGACGGGCCCATAGCGCGCAATGATGCGATCTCCTGCAAGCCGCATGATCACCATGGCGACGGAAAAGACCGTGAATGCCGTCGGAGCAATCGACTCCGAATATCCAAGATCGGTGATCTGGTAGAGCGCGGCCCAGTCCGTCATCGCGCCCTCTCCGAGCGCGGCGACAAGCGCGATCAGCCCTGCCAGCAAGAGCGCACCTTTTGGAATGGCGAACAACGGCGGCTTGTTGGCCGCCGGATCACCGGCAGGCGTATGCGGCCAGGCCTGGCGAAGCGACCAGACGAGGATCGGAAGCGAAAGAACACTCCACAGACAAAAGTGCTGCGGCACGCTCAAGCCCAGCTCGATCGCGAGCCCGCCGACAGCCGCCGCCCCTCCGGCACCCAGGCTGAACAGACCATGAAACGAGGACATGACCGGACGCTTCAGTGCCGTTTCAACCTCCGCCCCCCACCCATTCATGGATACGTCCAGAGCGCCGAAGGCAAATCCGCCGAGAAAGAGCGCTATCGTCAACAGCAGCGTTGAAGGCGCCAGTCCGATAAGCGTGAAGGCAACGACCGTACAGACCGCCGTAAGTTTCGTGACCGCAGCAGACCCACGCCGGTCCATGAGCGCACCGGCAAGCGGAAAAGCGGTAAAGGCCCCAAGCGCCATGACCAGTAATAGAAGACCGAACCCGCCTTCGCTCAGACCAGTGGCCGCCTTGAAGTCCGGAATGCGCGACGCCCAGAGACCGATGAACGTTCCGCACATGAAAAAGACCGCCGAAACTACTCGGCGCGCGGCGATGGCTGGCATGGTGTGACCTGAATTTGGAGAAACGTGTCTCCGCAAAAAACTGTGACGACGGCTGTATCGTGTTCTCAGCCCCGGTTCAACAAGCGATGCATTTGTCCGGGGGTAAAACAACTGTTGAACCGGTGCGATGTCACTCGAACGGTCAGCCTTTTTCTGTTCCGTTCAAAAACCCGGCGACCGCAACATTGAACCAATCCGGGTTTTCCATGAACATGAAGTGGCTGCCACCTTCGCGTTCGGAGATGACCTCCAGCTTTGCGCCGTCTATTTGCTCGGCTATCCACTTCTGCGAGTCCAAAGGGTGCGGACTCGCTTCCGCTGCAACGACGAGAACCTCATTTCGCAAGTCGCTGACAACGCTTCGCCAATCCTGAAGACAATTGTCCTCAAGAAGACTGGCCGCGTACCGTCGTGGCAGTTTCAGGTTTTCCTTTGCAGTGCCCAAAAGTGCTTCCTGCGGATAGGACGCGGTGAACATCGGACGCATGATTTCCGCGTGCGCGGCAACCGTTTCGGCGTTGCGGATGGCCGTGGTGAAGTCCGTTAGCATCTTTAGAGAGCCGATGATCGCACCGGCGTTGCGCCTCGTCTCCTCAGTCCAGTCAGGCCGGGCAAGAAGAGCTGCCGGCTCATCGACGAACACTGGTTTCCTGGGAGGCTTTTCGTTTCCGAACATGGACATGTAGGCCCAGAACACAGACACGCCGAGAGAATGACAAAGAATGTCGAAATCCCGAAGCGCCAAAGCGTCTGTAAATTCCAGCAGGTCTTTGGCAAACCGGCAAATCCGGTAACCTGTCTCGGGCTTTCCGGACTCCCCGTGCCCGCGCCAGTCGAGAGCGATCACGCGGCGGATTTTACAAAGAGCGTCAAACTGACCGGAATATCCAATGGCCGATTGAGACCAGCCGTGCACCATGAGAAGCGGCCTGCCAGCCCCGCCCTCCAGATAACTCAAGACAGTGCCATCCTGTATTCGGACGGATTTTCGTTGTATGTTCATTTAGTGCCTGCCCGGGAAGGAAATCATGGAAAGACAAACCGAGCGTAGGCGCTAGGCCACAATCGAAGCAACCAAAGCCTCGGCTTCATTCACCCGTTGAAGTGCTGATTGATAGGCCGTGGATGCCTCCGAATTGCGCGCCCCCAAGCCAGACCCGTTTTCGCCGTCCTGCGAAGCGGACCGCCGGGCATCGCTCGCGCCGCCAATATTTCCAACATCAGAAACTTTCGCAGCATCTTCATCGCCGCCCTTCAGTTCGTCTGCTCTTTCCTGGCGCGCTTCGGCCTGAGCCTCAGAAAGCTGCGAGCGGGCCAGCTGTGCGACTTTCAGATCCTGCGACGACGGTTCTGCCGGTGCCAACGCGGCGCGAATGACGACTTGCATCTTCCGGATGGTTTCCTGAGGTGTCTTTTCCTTGCCGGTGTCGATCTGAACTTCGCCGCCAATGGCATAGCGCTTGCCGTCCGGCCCCTGCTGGAACGTGTAGCTCGGTGCGCCTGCGTAAGGACCGCCGACACGCGCATGAGCCTGTTCGTGCGCACGCACCTCGCGGTCGCGCTTGGCCAGTTCCTGAACCTGTTTTTCCTCTGCCTCGTTCAGGCCGTCACCGTCAGGATCTTCTTTGTCGTCAGCGCCTGATTGGGCCTGCGCAGGGCCCTGCCCGGGTTGGCCGGATGCGGCGCCTGTTCCGGCAGCGGAGGTTTGTCCTTCGGTAGAACCGTCGGTTTCTTCGTCAGCACCCTGGGACTGGGAGTTCGTGGCACCGCGTTTTGCTGTCTCCGCGCTCTCGGCATCCTGGAGCGCGAGAACAGCTTCTGCAGTCAGCACCGGGCTGTTGTTCTTTCGGACGGACTGGACGGACGCGCTGGCCAGGCTGTTGCGCGCACTCTCCCTGTCCCGGCCGAAAGCATCCGCTCCCGTCCCGGGGTCCCGTTCGCCCGCGACACCACTGCTTCTCAAAAGGTTCGCCGGCGTATTGGACAGCAAGGCGCCGATCATGGCACCGATTGTCGCCAAGAGACGTCAGCAAATTCTAAACAGAGGTTAAGTTGTTTCGATCATATGTTCGTGAGGTGTAGGCAGCGTGCCACTTGCCTGTCAGTCCCTGCTATGCAAAGCAGGGTGGGAATATCGATCGAACGGAATATGACCATGCTGCCAAAGCGCTATTGGCATAATATGACAACTGAGGACTTCCGGGACCCGTCGCGGGAGAACTGGATTGCGGTCTTGCCTGTCGCCGCCATTGAACAGCATGGTCCCCATCTTCCGCTCTTTACAGACACAGCCATCGCGGAAGGACAGATTGCGCGTGTCCTGGAGCTCCTGCCCGACGGCATTCCGGCTACCTTCCTGCCGACGCAACAGGTGGGAAAATCCGACGAACACATTTCCTCTCCGGGAACGCTGACACTTGGTTGGGAAACGGTGACACGCTGCTGGATCGAAATAGGGGAAAGCGTCGCCAGGTCCGGCATACGCAAGCTGGTGCTGATCAACTCGCACGGCGGCAACGTCCCCATCCTGGATATCGTGGCGCGCGAACTCAGGGTGAAGCACCATATGTTTGCGGTCGCGACGAACTGGCTTCGTTTTGGACAGCCGGAGGGGCTGTTTCCCGAGGATGAGTTCACCTATGGAATACATGGCGGCGACATTGAAACGTCGCTGATGTTGCACCTCCACCCGGACCTTGTCCGCATGGAGCTGGCCCAGGACTTTGCGTCAGAACAACAAAGCTATCTGTCGGAATTCAATCACCTGCGCGGACACGGCAAGGCGCAATATGGCTGGAAAGCGCAAGACCTCAATCCACATGGTGCGGTCGGCAACGCGGCTCTTGCGACAGCCGAAAAAGGCCGTCAGTCGCTTGACCACGCCGCCAGGGGCTTTATCGAGCTGTTGCAGGACGTCGCCGCGTTCGATCTCGACCGGCTTTGGTCGCCGGATGAATGACCGGACAATGTTATTTTGAAAAACGTCGACTCCTTCAGTTTTTCACTTAAACCGCGCAAGCAATTACAAGTTGTGCCTGAGTTTAATGTTGATTTTTTCTTCAAAGTTGAAAAATTAATCCCCGGCTAAATCTGTGAAATTGAACGGGTTTTGCTTGCAGCAGTTGACCTTGCCCCCCTTACGCGACACATTATTTCATAATATGATCTAGGGGGCGGTTCTCGCGTATCCATGAACCTGTCGATTCGGCAATTGGCGACCTTTCGTGAGGTCATGCGTAGTGGTTCCATTTCAGAGGCAGCCCGTACGCTAGGCCGGACACAACCCGCCGTCAGCTCAACCATTGCGGGCCTTGAAACGGAACTGGAACTGAAACTGTTCGTGCGCGAACAGGGCCGTCTCGTGCCGACGCCGGAAGCGGAATTCTTTCTCGAGGAAGCAGAAGCCATCCTGAAGCGGCTCGAGATTTCCAAACGCACACTGCGCGGCCTCGCCAACCGGGAACACGGCCAGCTTCGCATCGCCGGTGTACCGGAAGCGGTCGCCGACTTCCTGCCCAACAGTCTCTCAAAGTTTGTGGCGGACAAACCGAGCGTCAAAGTGGCGCTGGCCAGCCGCACATCATCGGAGATCGAGGAGCTGATCGCAGCCCAGCAATTCGATATCGGGTTCACTGAGACCCCGCGCGCGCGCAATTCTTTCGATCAGATCGACTTTGACCTTGAATGCCTTTGCGCCGTTCCGGCGACCGACCCGCTTGCCGCGAAAGAAGTCATCACGCCCGAGGAGCTCGACGGATATCCCTTGGCGCTGCTCCATTCCGAGCATCGCAGCCACAAACAGACACTGGCCCGTTTTCGCGACGCCGGCGTGCGCTTCAATCAACGCTTTGAGCTGCAGACTGCGCTGGCGGGATTGCGCTTTGTCGAAGCCGGGTTGTGTGCCCTTATCTGCGACATGCTGACGGCATACAAGGCCCAGGAGGACGGGCGTCTTGGTATGGGTCCCCCGATGATCGTCTTTCGCCCGTTCCGGCCGCGCATTCAGAACGGCCTTTCCATTCTGACGCCAACTCACCGGCCAATTTCAATCGTCGCCAAGGACTTTTGCGACTTTCTGAGCGATGAAATGACAACCATGCGCTCCGCTATGATCAAGAAAAGTGCCTGATCGCCGTATTTTCCAAAAAAACAAAAATGCGGATCTCACTTTCTTGGTTTTCAGGAAAGATTTCATCCCTCAAACCGGCTGGTCCAAGTGAGGCCTCGTCGGCATAGTCTGTGCTGTATCCGATTGAACCCGAGAAAGCCGAACCGTGTCTGATAGCTATTTCGCGCCGAAAGGCGGACACCCTGGGCAGGAAACACTTCTGACCGACCGCGCCGTGTTTACCGACGCCTACGCGGTCATACCACGCGGCACAATGCGTGACATCGTGACCAGTTACCTGCCCTTCTGGTCCGGTACCAGGCTTTGGGTTCTGTCGCGCCCGCTTTCCGGTTTTGCCGAAACTTTTTCGCAATACATCATGGAAGTCGCACCAGACGGCGGGTCCGAGCGGCCTGACACCGACCCGGTTGCCGAAAGCGTGCTGTTCATTGTCGAGGGCACAGCGACGCTCTCAAGGGATGGCCAGACCCATGAACTGCGCGCTGGCAGCTACGTCTACCTGCCTCCCAAAACCGATTGGACCTTCAGGAACTCCGGCACTGAACATGTGCGTTTCCATTGGATCCGCAAAGCCTACGAACCAGTCGAAGGTCTCGACCAACCGGATTTTTTCGTGACCCACGAAAGCGAGAACGAGCCCATTGCCATGCCCGACACCGACGGTAAATGGGCCACCACCCGGTTCGTTGAACCAACGGACCTACGCCACGACATGCATGTCAACATCGTCACCTTTCAGCCCGGTGCCGTCATTCCCTTTGCGGAAACCCACGTCATGGAGCACGGCCTTTATGTTCTTCAGGGCAAGGCGGTCTACCGGTTGAACCAGGACTGGGTCGAGGTTGAGGCCGGCGATTACATGTGGCTGCGCGCATTCTGTCCGCAGGCCTGTTATGCGGGCGGACCTGGTCCGTTCCGGTACCTGCTCTACAAGGACGTCAACCGGCACATGCCGCTGAGACCAGCCGCGCGCTAGCGCAAAGATCATATTGTCCTTAAGGACAATATAAATGAGATCAATAGCTTAAAGCATGATACGCCTTCCGGAACGGCACCTGAATAGGGCGGTGCCACGATCGACGAAACTCAACTAGCAGGTCGTTGGAATGCGGATTGTCATCAACGGGTTCGGCCGGATTGGCCGAACTGTCTTGCGCCAGATTTTGCAGCTGCCAGAAGCTGAGAAGGTGGACGTTGTGCGGATCAACGACATCGCACCGCTCGACACCTGCGCGTACCTTTTCAAGTATGACAGCGTCTTCGGCCCTTATCCGGGTGACGTCTCAGAAAGCAATCAGAGCCTTGCAGTCAACGGTCATGTGATCCCGTTTTCCGCAGAAGCGGATCTCTCGCAGCTGGACCTTCGTGGTGTGGATGTCGTGATGGAATGCACAGGCAGGGCCAACACACCCGAGATAGCGCAGCGCGGACTAAAGGCAGGCGCGCAGAACGTGCTAATTTCAGGTCCGTCCCCTGCCGCCGAAATCACGCTTGTGCGGGGCGCGAATGAAGAAAAGCTCAACGGACATCGCATCGTTTCAAACGGATCCTGCACGACCAATGCGCTTGCCCCGCTGTTGCGCGGCCTCGACGATGCCATCGGCATCGAAGCCGGTCACATGACAACGATCCATTGTTACACCGGCAGCCAGCCAATGGTGGATGCACCGCGCGGACCGCTTGAGCGCAGCCGGGCGGGTGGCGTTTCGATGGTTCCAACCACCACCAGCGCGACGAAACTGGTTGGCAAGGTGTTGCCGCAAATCGACGGCGTGATTACGGGCGCTGCTGTTCGCGTTCCGACCATCAGTGTGTCGGCGGTCGATCTGACGGTGACCTGGAAGCAACCCGTCGGCCAGCCCGTCAATCAAATCCTTCGGCAGATCTTCGCAGACAACCCGGTCGTTGGTTTCACTGACGACCATGTCGTTTCCACCGACATGCGCGCGCGGCCCGAGTCCCTCGTCATCGCTCTGCCCGAGACCCTGTCCGTCGGCGAACGCCAAGCCCGCATTTTCGGCTGGTATGACAACGAATGGGGGTTTTCCCGGCGCATGATCGATATGGCCCGGCTGATGACCGCGCGCTGAAGACTGCGCAGAGCAGAAAGCGGTCAGGATGCGGTCCTGGTTTGTGGTGTGGCCCGCAGAAAGAGCTGCAAAAGATCATCGCTGTTTGCTCTGTCCGAACCAGGAGCGAGGACGCCGCAGACCTTCGATCAAATCTCAAGAGCGGGTGTCTACTGGATCCCTGCCTTCGCAGGGATGACAAGACGAGAACATCAAGCGCTGCTTAGCCGTAAGCCAACAGGTTCTGCCATTTCGTCACGCGCTCTGTTTGTCATCCCGGTTTGTCGCTCAAGCGGCAAGACCGGGATCCAGTACCCCCGGCGCTGGCTGCGATGGCGAGGATAACCGCGGAACCCACGCCAGAGCATCGGTCACGACGCCTGACGCAGGGATGACAAGGCAATCCGGCGCTTGTCCGCGTTGCCGTTCCGTTGAGCCTCAGCCCTCGGCGGCGTCCACCACATAGGGCGTTTCGAACCAGTATTCTTCAAGGTTGTTACCCTCGCCGATCCGGTCGACAACGATGAACCTGCCTGACCTGCCCAGCGGCGCGAGGACGCCATGCCAGGTACCGCGGTGAATGTTGACCGATTGTCCGGACTGACTGACGAAAGCCTTAAGATTGACGGGGGTACCGTCACTGTCATCAGCGACGACGATCAGCATCGGAACACCATCGATCGGAATGAAGGCCTGGCTTCCCTCCGGGTGCCGCTCGACCATATCGACCGTATATGGCAATGACCTTGCGTTGGCATCGAACAGACTGATACCTGCCTTTCCGGAACCAAAGTCGAGCGTTGCCCGGTCATGATGGCGTCCGCACATGCCCTGATTGATGATCAAGTCCGGTATGCCGTTGACCTCGATCACGTCGCCATGGGCGGCGAAGGCCTCTGCAGTCAGCGCGGTCGCCGTCAGGAGCGGGGCACGGTCGCTGGATTTCGTCACGGCAACAGATCCTTCAGCCGATGGTGGGCAATACGCTCCACCTGGAAACACGCTTCCTTGAATTCGGTGTCCCGGTCATTGCCAATCCGACGATGAAAGGCCGCCAGGATCGATGCCTTGTCGTGATCGCGCACAGCAATGATGAACGGGAACCCGTGTTTTTCAACATAGTCGGCATTGAGCTGCGTGAACGTTTCACGTTCCGCATCCGTTAGAAGGTCCAGCCCGGCACTGGCTTGTTCCGACGTGCTTTCCGCCGTCAGCCGGCCGGCTCTTGCCAACTTGCCCGCCAGATCCGGATGCGCTTTCAAAACGCCGAGGCGCTCCTCATCGCTTGCCGAGCGGAACATTCTGCAAAGGGCATTATTAACACCGGCGGCACAATCGTGGGCAGGCCCCAGCTCAAGATCGAACGCGCGTTCCGCGATCCAGGGAGAGTGCTCGAAGATACCGCCGAATTGCTCGACGAATTCGGGCCGGTCCATGCCGCTTGGCCTCATTCGGTGTTGCGGAGGGTGATGTTCTGCCCAGTGCTCTGCAATATCAATGCGGCGCGCGCACCAGACACCCTCGCGCGACTGGATATGGTCGATGAATTTTCTGAGTGCCGCGATTTTGCCCGGGCGGCCGACCAGGCGGCAGTGCAGCCCGATCGACATCATTTTCGGTGTGTCGGTTTCGCCTTCCTCGTACAGCACGTCGAAACTATTCCGCAGATAGTTGAAGAAGTCCTCACCATCGCTCCAGCCGGGCGACACGGAGAAGCGCATGTCATTGGCTTCAAGCGTATAGGGGATGATCAGCTGATCCCTGCCATCAGCGTCAAGCCAATAGGGAAGGTCATCGTCATAGGTGTCGGAGATGTAATCGAAGCACCCTTCTTCCGAAACAAGGCGAACGGTGTTTTCAGAGCAACGGCCCGTATACCAGCCGCGCGGAGGCGCGCCGACAACTTCAGTATGCAATCGGATGGCTTCGGCGATCGCAGCACGCTCTTCCTCCTCCGACATGTCCTTGTGCTCAATCCATTTGAGGCCATGGCTGGCAATTTCCCAGTCCGCGTCCTTCATGGCTTCAACCTGCTCCGGATTGCGTGCAAGCGCGGAAGCAACCCCGTAGATCGTCAGCGGGATTCCAGCACGGGTGAACAGGCGGTGAAGCCGCCAGAACCCGGCACGGGCACCATATTCATAAATCGATTCCATGTTCCGGTGGCGCTGTCCCTGCCAGGGCGCAGCGCCTGGAATATCGGACAAGAACGCTTCGGAACCGGCATCGCCGTGCAGGATGTTGTTCTCGCCACCTTCCTCGTAGTTCAGGACGAACTGGACGGCGACCCTGGCATTTCCAGGCCATTTCGGATCCGGCGGAAACGGCCCATAACCCCTCAAGTCACGTATGTAGCGATTCACGAAACACCTCCTGCTGCTCAAGGATGTCTAACGCAAAAAAGATCTGAAGGCTTTCCGGAAATTATTGAAACTGCTCATAAGGCACCACCGTCCAACTTGCGCAGCAAGTTACGGCACTGCATTTTCATCCAGATGCCTCAGGATCTGAGCAACCATGAAATCGAGGAACAACCGCACCTTTGGATCCTGCCGCTTCCGGTGCGTGTAGAGACAGGCCATCTGCACAGGCACTGGGGGTTCGTTTTCCAGAACCGGAATGAGCTGTCCGGAGGCGAGATAATTGGCAATCTCGAACACCGGTTTCAGCACGATACCGTGCCCGTCGAGCGCCCAGCCGGTCAGCACATCGCCATGATCGGATTCGAACGGGCCTGAAACAGGCACTTTTTTGACGCCCGATTTTGTCACGAGAGGCCACTGGAATTCCGGTGCACCCGGATAGCGCATATTGAGGCAATCGTGTTTGCCGGAAGACAGGTCTTCATGGCTTTTCGGCGTGCCTCTTTGCGCAAGATAACTCGGCGCTGCACACAGCATCCTCTCGCAATCTGCGATCTTGCGTATCTTCAGTGTTGAATCTTCAGGAAGTCCAAGAAAGAAAGCCGCATCGAGCCCCTCGCCGGTCAAGTCCACTTTCCTGTCCGACAGTCTCAGCCGGATTTCGATCAGCGGGTTGGCGTCCTTGAACAACGGGATTGCGGGCGCGATCAGGCGTTGTCCCATCCCGATCGGAGCTGCGATGAACAAGGTGCCGCGCGGCGAGCGGGTGACATGGCTGATTTCCGCTTCAGCTTCCTCGACCGCATCGATGATCTTCGTGGCTCCGCGATAAAAAAGATTGCCGTGTTCCGTCGGGCTGAGAGCGCGCGTCGTTCGCTGGAACAGACGCACATTCAGGTGCTCTTCCAACTGCGAAACCCTGGCAGAGGCAACGGCCGAGGAAATCCTGAGGTCGCGCGCGGCTGCAGACATATTCCCGAGCTCATATACACGCAGAAAAGTTCGAATATTCTCCAGATAGGCCACGGCCTCATTATTCCGGTTTTTTTGAAACTGCTCGGAATTATGTCGAGATACCAGAAAATTTCAAGTTAGACTAGGGTAGCCGGAACAGGGGCAGCGGAGGGACAACATGCTGGATATCGCCATCATCTGGGACTGGCTGGCTTTTGCAGTTAGATGGCTGCATGTCGTGACCGCGATCGCCTGGATCGGCTCCTCCTTTTACTTCATCGCGCTGGACCTGGGTCTCCGCAAGTCACCGCATCTGCCCAAGGGCGCCTTCGGCGAGGAATGGCAGGTTCATGGCGGCGGTTTCTATCATATCCAGAAATATCTGGTCGCTCCGGAAAACATGCCGGAACACCTGACATGGTTCAAATGGGAAAGCTACGCCACCTGGCTTTCCGGCGCCGCGCTCATGATGATCATCTACTGGGTCGGCGGTGAGCTTTACCTGATCGATCCGGAAAAGGCGGATCTGGCGCTCTGGCAGGGAATTCTGATTTCCGCAGGATCACTGACAATCGGCTGGCTGATCTACGATTACCTGTGCAAGTCGAAGCTCGGCGACAGCCCGACCCTTTTGATGGTTCTGCTGTTTGTCATGCTTGTGGGCATGGGCTGGGGCTACGACCAGATCTTCACCGGCCGCGCCACGATGCTGCACCTCGGTGCGTTCACCGCAACGATCATGACGGCGAATGTCTTCTTCATCATCATCCCGAACCAGAAAATCGTCGTGGCGGACCTGAAGGCCGGACGAACGCCTGACGCGAAATACGGCAAGATCGCCAAGCTTCGGTCGATGCACAACAACTACCTGACGCTGCCGGTCGTCTTCCTGATGCTGAGCAACCACTATCCGCTCGCTTTCGCATCCGAATACAATTGGGTGATCGCCGCGCTCGTGTTCCTGATGGGCGTCTCGATCCGCCATTACTTCAACACCAAACATGCCGGTGGCGGCAGCGTGATGTGGACCTGGCTGGTGACGGCGATCCTGTTTATCGCAATCATTCAACTCAGCATGGCCCCCATGTGGAAGGACGGCAGCCTGGACGCGGCAGAGGCACGTGAGCTCAACCCGACTGAGCAGGTGTTTGCTTCCACCGACGGATTTGAGGATGTCATGGCGATCGTGCCTGGGCGCTGCGCCATGTGCCACGCCCGCGAACCGTTTTACGAAGGCATTCACTGGGCACCAAAAGGCCTGGTTCTGGAGACCGAAGCCGACGTTGTCCGCGCCGCGCGCGAGATCTATCTCCAGGCGGGCGTGACCAACGCGATGCCGCCGGTCAATGTCTCGTACATGGAAGAAGACGAACGCCGCAAGATCATCGAATGGTACCGGCGTGCCCGGGAAAAAATGCCGTTCGGCGTCGCCACGCGGTAGCCAGTTATCGAAACTGGTTCGCACGCCTGTTTTCCGAGGCAAGCCTTGCTGTCTCTTCAATGCGCTTTGCACGCGTTTCCGGGCGCTTTGCCTGTTTGATCCATTCCAGGATGCCGCGCTTGACGGATCTTGGAAACGCATCGAAATGCGACGTCGCCATTGGATGGGCGGCAAGCGCCTCGGCCAGATCACCCGGCGTTTCCAGGCGTTCGACATCATCGAGAAAGGTCCATGACCCGTCGTCCTTGGCGGATGCAACGACTGACAATCCGGCCGGTTGCATGAGGCCTGCCTTTAACAAATTCTCAACGCGCGACTTGTTTAGGCCTGACCACGCACTGCCGGGCTTGCGCGGTGACAGGCGCAGCATGGAGCGGTTTTCGTCGAGCTTGCGTGGCAGGCTGTCGACCCAGCCGAAACACAGCGCTTCTTCGACAATGTCGTCATAAGGCACATGATTGTCGCCGTGCGCTTTCTTCCAGGTCACGAGCCAGATGCTTTCGCCCTGTTTGTGGTTGGCCATTAGCCAGCTCCGCAATGCGCCCCGGCTTTTGACTTCCACCTTGATATGATCGCCGTTTTTCGTCACCTGGCACCCCTTGGCTGCTTAGAGCTACTGCGAAAACTGCGGAACCGCTTCGTTAGTTTTATGTGCAGCGTCTCCGCTGAGCTTCAACCGTCGTTTGTGTTGAGGAATTCAAGTGCTATTCCTTTTCTGGATTACCTCCAGCCAGAAACCACACCCGACACATGTTCAGCGTTCTTGCCAATCGCACCTACAGGCATCTCTTCGCGGCCCAGGTCATCGCTCTCTTCGGAACCGGACTGATGACGGTCGCGCTTGCGCTGCTTGCTTATGATCTAGCTGGTGCGGAAGCCGGAGCAGTGCTTGGAACCGCGCTCGCCATAAAGATGATCATCTATGTGAGCTTGTCGCCAGTAGCAGCCGGGTTCGCCTCTCACTTCCCGCGCCGTGCCTTTCTCGTCGTACTTGATTTGATCAGGGCCGGTGTTGCAATCGCTCTGCCTTTTGTTGACGCTGTCTGGCAGGTTTATCTGTTGATCGCATTGCTACAATCGGCGTCGGCCGCCTTTACACCCACGTTTCAGGCCACCATTCCGGACATCCTTCCCGACGAGGACGACTATACCAACGCTCTATCGCTGTCCCGCATGGCCTACGATCTGGAAAACCTGCTGAGCCCGATGGTTGCAGCAGCCCTGATCGGCCTTGTCGGTTTTCACTGGCTCTTCGGCGGCACTGTGGCCGGATTTCTTGTCTCGGCAGCACTTGTTGTCTCCGTCACGCTGCCGGCGGCAACGATCGTCAAACATGCTTCGCCCTGGAAACGTATTTCGCAAGGAATGCAGATCTATTTGAAGACACCTCGCCTGCAGGGTTTGTTTGCTCTCAACCTGACAATCGCTTCCGCAGGAGCCATCGTGATCGTCAACTCGGTGGTGATCGTCAAGACGCTGCTTGGCCGCAGCGATGCCGACCTCGCCCTGGCGATGGCCGCCTACGGCGGTGGTTCCATGCTGATGGCGCTTGCCTTGCCACGTCTGCTTTCGTCACTCAAAGACCGAACGATCATGGTGTCTGGCGCCTTCGTCCTGCCACTGTGTCTGTTTGGATTCTCGATGCTGATCCTCGCATTCCCCTTGTCAGCACTGTGGTACTGCCTACTGCTGATCTGGTTCCTGATGGGGCTTGCGAACGCCGCGGTGTTGGTTCCTTCCGGGCGTCTTTTGCGCAACTCGGCCCATGCCGAAGACAGGCCGATGGTCTTTGCCGCGCAATTTGCCCTCTCCCACGGCTGCTGGATGGTGACTTACCCGCTTGCAGGATGGCTTGGCAGCGGTGCGGGGCTCTCGGCCACCGTCATCACCCTGGCCGCGTTGGCCTTCATCGGCGTGCTGGCAGCTGCCCGGCTCTGGCCGGCGTCCGATGCAACGGTGATATTGCACGATCATCCCGAGCTTCCGGCAGATCATCCCCACCTGAAGGATGCCTCAGGCAAACGGCACGCGCATATGTACGTGATCGACAGTCTTCATGCGAGCTGGCCGGATGGTCGCGCGTGATGGTCACGCTCTTGGAAGACAAGACGAATAGTTTGAATTTCAGCTTCTCAAGCTAACGCACGACCGTGAGACGCGGTTGCAGGCGCTGATCGGGTGAGTTTTCGTCGAGTGGGCGATGCACCTTGAAATGGTCCTTGAGGAAGCTCACGAACGCCCTGAGGCTCGGTGCCATGCCCCGATGCGGATGAAAGACAGCATTGAACTGGACCGACGGTCCGTGCCAGCTCGGCAGAACTGGCGTCAGCTCACCGTTTGCAACCTGTTCCCTGGCAAGCCAGGCCGGCAGCAACGCGACACCCATACCTGCCCTTGCCAAACTCAGCACGGCCTCATGATCCCGGACGCCGACGCGCGGTAGCACGTTGATGACAGAGACGTCGCCCTTGCGCGTGAGTTCAACCTGCAGCGGACCGAAACCCGTTCGGCTTGCAACAAAGGCGTGGCTTTCCAGATCGGCGGGCTGCTCGATCGCCTCTGATCTGGTCAGATAGTCCGGTGCGGCAAAAAGATACTGCCGGCTTTCGCCGAGCGGTATCGCGCACAGCGTATCGTCCTCGATCGCCCCCTTGCGAACGGCGACATCACAGCGCTCTTCGATCAGGTCAACCTTGCGGTTGCTGAAGGAAACGTTGAGCCGGATATTGGGGTATTCTTCCAGAAACTTCGGCAGCAGCGGCAAGATGAAGGAGCGCCCAAGCGTTTCGGGCAGGCTCACGTTCAACAAACCGCTCGGTGACGAGTTCATGGCCATCATCGCGGCATCCGCCGCCCGGCCTTCGGCGACAAGCCTGGCGCAATACTCGTAATAGACCCGGCCGCTCTCCGTCAGACCGATCTTGCGCGTGGTGCGGTGGATGAGTTTCAGGTCGAGCCGGTCTTCCAGCGCGGAGATGCGCCGGCTGACATTCGATTTCGACATATTCAGGACATCTGCGGCCGGAGTGAAGCCGTTCTGTTCCACGACGGCGGCAAAAACCGCCATATCCGTGAGCAAATCAGGATCCATATTATCCCATCCATGCAACAAAGTGTTTTTGCTTTCTATATTGTTTCCCTCAAAAACACAATTATGCTGCAAAAGATAAGAGATCTGCCTTAATATGGTCTTTTGTGCCCTTTGCGAGAAAAAATCGATAATACGTCGACACGCATCGGAACCTGACATTCTGGGAGGAAGTCAATGAAAAGGAAGTCCATCTCCAAACTCCTCGGCGGGGTCGCCCTGGCTGCGGCGACCGTGGTCGGCGGCGTGACATCGGCGTCTGCTGTCGAACTGCCCTGCAGCACGGCCAAGCTTGTCGTTCCCTGGGGTGCCGGTGGAGGAACAAGCGTCATTTTCGGTATCTTCGAAAAGGCAATCGATGGCTCTGATGCTCCGGTCAAGGTCAAGGTCGTGACCGTTCCGGGTCAGGGCGGTGCCAAGGGTGCGAAGGAGGCGCATGCCGCCAAGCCGGACGGCTGCACCCTGTTTGCGATCCACCAGCATCTCGTCGTCAACTATATCAACGGCGTCACCGAATTCAGCTGGGACGGCTTCGAGCCGGTCGCCATGCTCACCGACACTCCGGAAATCATCGGAGCGGGCGGACACGTCCCTTACGAAGACCTTGAGGGCATGCTCGATGCCGCCAAGGAAAACCCCGGCGGCATTCCGACCGGCGTCTCCATGGGCGCGACCAGTCATTTCCTCTGGATCATGCTCGGCGCCAAAACCGGAACCGACTATGCCTATGTGCCGTTCCAGGGTGGAACCGCAGGCCGCATCACCGGCCTTCTCAACGGCTCCATCGATCTCGGCGGCATCAACATGGCGGCAGCACGCACCCAGCGCGGAGATGGCAAACTCAAAGCCTTTGCGATCGCGGCTGACGAGCGCAACGACCTCATTCCGGATGTTCCGACGCTCAAGGAGAAGGGTGTCGACATGACCTATTCCCTGACCCGCGGCGTCATGCTGCCGAAGGGAACGCCTCAGGAAATCGTCGACTACTGGGCCGAGGTCTTCAAGGCACCGACCGAGGATCAGGAGTTCATCGACGCCCAGGCGGCCAAGGGGACAGCCGTGGTCTATCTCGGCCCGGAGGAATATGCCGAGTGGTGGAAAGGCACCGAGAAGGAATTCCTGGATGCGGCCAAGTCGCTGAAAGTCGGACGCTTCCAGTAACTCCGACCGCGTTCCGAGCAGCCTGAAAAGGCCGCACCAAACAGCTTGTCCGATCACGCCCTTCCCGGGGCGTGATCTTCAATTCCTGGAATTCAGCATATGTCGCTCAATCGAGATGCCTTCGTTGCGGTATTCTTTCTGCTGCTCTGCGCCGTGATGTTTGCAGCGTCGCTTGAGTTGCCACCGGCCATGTTTGGCCAGATGTCGCCGGCGCTCTGGCCACGCATCATCATCGTGCCGCTGGCGCTCTTGTCCGCGCTGCTGTTGTTCCAGTCCCAGCGTGCTCCGCAAAAAACGGAGAAGGTTACGGTTTCCGACTGGCTTCAGCACAACAAGAACCCGTTCATATGTTTCGCGCTGTTCTTTCTGTTTCTGATCACGATGCCCTATGCCGGCATGCTTCTGGGCGGCCTTGCCTATGTTTTCCTCACGCTTTGCGTGCTGGGTGGCTGGAAACCGCGCCAATTGGCGTTGCACGCCGCCATCGCCGCTTTCTTCGTGATCGGCATGTGGGCGATCTTCACCCAGATGCTCGGCGTCCTGCTGCCTGAAGGCGAAATCCTGAGAGTTTATTGATAACATGGGATTATTTGAAAACCTGACGCTGGCAGCGCCCGAGCTATTCACCATCAAGACGATGATCCTGATGATGGTCGGCACCATGGCCGGCCTGATCGCAGGTGCCATTCCTGGTTTCACCATCGCAATGGCAGTTGTTCTTGTGCTGCCGTTCACCTTTTCCATGACAGCGGTCGAGGGACTGGCGACCATGATCGCGGTCTATGTCGGCGGTCTTTCCGGCGGCCTGATGTCTGGTATCCTCACAGGAATCCCCGGGACGCCGTCTTCGGTCGCAACAACATTTGACGGGTACCCGATGGCCCGCGGCGGACGCCCGGGTCTGGCGCTCGGCATCGGTGTCTGGGCATCGTTTTTCGGTGGCGTTATCGCCTCCATCGTCCTGATGATCGTCGCCCCGCAATTGGCTCTCATCGGCCTTGAGTTCCAGCCGGTCGACTATTTCTCGCTGATCCTGTTCGCGCTCACGGTTACGGCCAGCATGGCCGGTGATCAGATCCTGAAAGGCCTGATGGCAGCCCTGCTCGGCCTGCTGATTGCCACGATCGGCAGCGACGTGGTGTTCGGCCAGCCGCGTTTTACCTTCGGGTTCGATCCGGTCACGCAGGGCTTTGCGTTCCTGCCGGTGCTGGTTGGTCTCTTCGCCTTCAGCCGTCTTTTGGGCGACGTGCGGACATCCGAAAAAGCGCATCAGCGGCTCGGCGGAAACGAGGCGCACGCGGTTCATATCGATTACCTGGGAGCCGCCCGTCAGGTGCTCAGCCGCTGGGGCAACATCATCCGCTCGTCGCTGATTGGTGTCTTTGTCGGCGTTCTTCCGGCGGCGGGCAGCACGATTTCCAACATCCTGGCCTACGACCAGGCCAAGAAGACCAGCAAGGAATCGGACGAATTCGGCAAGGGTGCCGTCGACGGCATTATCGCGCCGGAATCCGCCAACAATGCAACAGCCGGCGGTGCGTTGATCGTCATGATGGCACTTGGCCTTCCCGGTGACATCATGACGGCGATCATGCTCGGCGCGCTGCTGATCCATGACGTCATTCCGAGCCCGAGTTTCATCTCCGACGAGCCGCAGATTGCCTATTCGATCTTCCTGGCGTTCTTCGTTGCAAATTTCATGATGCTCGCGCTGCAATCCTTCACTCTGCGCGGCTTCGTGCTCGTCACCAAGGTGAAGATGTACATGCTCGCAGCTGTGATCCTGTTTTACTGCTCCGTCGGCATTTTCGCGCTCAACAACGTCACCTACGATATGTGGACGCTGTTCGTCTTCGGCATCATCGGCTTTGTCCTGCGCTCACTCGGCTTTCCGATCGTGCCCATGGTGCTGGGCGTGGTTCTGGGTGGCATTGCCGAGGCTCGCCTCAGCCAGGTGGTTGCCCGCTCGGATGATATCTGGGTGTTCATCAGCCGGCCCTGGTCGCTGTTCTTTCTGCTGCTCGGCTGTTTCTCCCTGGTCTTCCCATACTACCAGAAGCATATCGGCAAGGCTGCGTGGACCCGGTTCTTCATTCCAGCGCTTCTGATCGTACAAGCTGTCCCGGTCTTCATGATGCCGGGCATCGTGCGCCCGGTCGTCGCCATCGCCATGGCCGTCACCGGCATTGTAATGCTGCTCTATCGCCTCAAATACGGTTTCAAACCGGCCACTGGCGAACAGACACAACCTTCTGAATAAACCTTTGTGGAGTTTCTCTTATGGATTTGGGTATTCGCGGAAAGACCGCATTGGTTCTTGGCGCCTCCCAGGGGCTTGGAAAAGCCATCGCTGAAAAGCTGGCCGAAGAAGGCGCAAACCTCTTTCTGGTCGCCCGCAGCGAAGACAAGCTTGCGGGCCTGTCAGCCAACCTCTCAAGCACCTTCGGCGTCACGGTTACACCGGTTGCCCTTGACCTTTCGGGTGCGGCAGCTGTCGAGGTGTTCTGCGATCGCGTACGCAACGAGATCAAGCCCGATATCCTTCTGAACAACGCCGGCGGCCCACCGCCCTCGCCCTCGCTCGGCGTGACGGCCGAGGTCTGGCATCGCTCTGCCCAGACACTACTGTTCAGCCTGTTCCGGATCACTGAGGCCACCGTCGAGGTCATGAAGGCGCGCAAATGGGGCCGGATCCTTGCGATCGGATCGTCAGGTGTCGTGCAACCGATTCCGAACCTTGCCGTCTCCAATACGATCCGGGGCGCCATGGCGGGTTTCTGCAAAACGCTGTCGAACGAGGTTGCCGGTGACGGCATCACCGTCAACATGATCCTGCCGGGCAAGATCGATACCGACCGCGTCGGACAGCTCGATACCGCAAGAGCACAGCGCGAAGGCAAGACGCTGGAACAGGTTCGGACCGAAATTGCCGCCTCCCTGCCTGCCAAGCGCTACGGCCGGCCCGAGGAATTCGCCAGTGTCGCGGTCTTCATGCTGAGCGAGCCTGCAGGCTACGTGACCGGTCAGATGACCCGTGTCGACGGCGGCATGATCAAGAGTATCTGAGGCAGGGGAACCGGGAAATGTCCAGCGTTCTGGAACTGCAAACACCACCGGCACCCGCAAGCGACACGCTTCGCAGTGGTGGCCGCATTCTTGCCGATCAGCTTCACCTGCTCGGCGCCGACACCGTCTATTGCGTTCCGGGCGAAAGCTTCCTCGGCCTGCTGGAGGGGCTCTACGCACATCAGGACGACATCAAGGTGGTGACGTGCCGCCACGAATCCGGTGCCTCCAACATGGCCGATGCCTATGGCAAGTTGACGGGCAAACCTGGTATTTGCGCGGTGACGCGCGGACCAGGGGCGACCAATGCCTCCAATGGCGTCCATACGGCCTTTCAGGATTCCACCCCGATGATTGTGCTGATCGGACAGGTCGGGCGCACCATGATGGATCGTGAGGCGTTCCAGGAAATGGACTACCGGCGCATGTTCGGCGAAATGGCAAAATGGGTTGCCCAGATCGAGGATCCCCGCCGCATTCCCGAATATCTGGCCCGCGCCTGGAAGACGGCGATGTCCGGTAGACCGGGTCCGGTGGTTCTGGCCTTGCCTGAAGACATGCTCACCGAAATGGCCGATTGCGAGGATCTGCGACCGACGTCGATCGCCAGGTCTGCGCCCTTGCCCGAAGACGTTTCTTCGCTCGAGGACATGATCGCGAAGGCCGAAAAACCGCTGCTTGTGGTCGGCGGGCCATCGTGGAGCGCGGAGTGCCGCGAAAAGGCGATGGCCTTTTCCGAGCGCACTGGTATCCCGGTCGCGGCTTCCTTCCGCTGTCAGGACTATGTCGACAACGGCCACGACAACTATGTCGGCGTGATCGGCATTGCACCGCTGCCGAAGTTGCGCAAGCGTATGCTGGAGGAGGTTGATCTCCTCATCGCCGTCGGACCGCGCTTTGGCGAGATGACGACGCAGGGCTATTCCCTTTTGGGTATCCCACACCCGCGCATGACATTTGTGCACGTGCATCCGGGCCCGGAAGAACTCGGTCAGGTCTACCAGCCTGACCTTTCCATCGTCTCCGATCCGGAAGCTTTCTTCGATTCGGTGCTTGGTATCGGCAGCGCTGGTGGGACTGACGGCAATGATCGTTTTGGAGCTTGGCGAGACGAACAGCGGGCCGACTACGAAGCGTTTCTCAAACCGACGGTCGTTCCAGGCAAGGTCAACATGGGCGAGGTCATCCGCACCCTGACCAATGAAATGCCGGCCGATACGGTCATCACGAATGGTGCTGGCAACTACACCGTCTGGGTCCACCGTTTTCACGAACACCGGCACTTTCGCACCCAATTGGCACCGACCAGCGGCTCTATGGGCTACAGCGTCCCGGCCGCAATTGCTGCCAAGCTGCACAATCCGGCACGAGAGGTCGTCAGCATTTCGGGTGATGGCTGTTTCCTGATGACGGGTCAGGAGCTTGCGACGGCGCGCCAGCACGGTGCCGATGTCATCTATATCATCGTCAACAACGGCATGTATGGCACCATCCGCATGCACCAGGAGCGCCATCATCCTGCCCATGTCATCGCGACCGATCTGATCAATCCCGATTTCGTGGCCTTTGCAGCTGCCTTCGGGATATCGGGTGAACGGGTAGAGACGACAGATGCCTTTCCCGAAGCCCTGGAACGGGCCCGCAAGGCCAAGGGCGGCTACATGATCGAAATCGTGGTCGACCCGGAAGCGCTGACCCCGACACAATCCCTTTCGGCGGCACGCCAGCAGGGCGAAAAAGCCCTTGGTTCAAACGCCTGACAACTTCCTGAAAGCGAGCAGACAAATGATTGTTGAACAACGAATTTATTCCCTCCAGATCGGTGCGGTGCCGGAGTACCTGAAGCTTTATGAGAACGAGGGCCTGGAAATCCAGCGTCCGATCCTGGGGCGCATGGTCGGGTATTTTTCGACCGAAATCGGTCCCCTGCACCAGATCGTGCATATGTGGGCCTACAAGAGCATGGATGAGCGCACCGAACGCCGCGCCCGGCTCGGCGCAGATCCTCGCTGGAAGGCTTACGTGCAGAAAACACGCCCGCTTCAGATCAGCCAGGAAAACCGGATCCTGATCCCGGCACCGTTCAGCCCCTGGGCAACCGACGATCCGTCCCTCGACATGGCGGCGACGTGACGTCGAGACAAACGCACTAGAACCAGCTGAGAGCTTTCGGAGCAAATCCCATGATTGATCTTTTCACCTGGACCACGCCGAACGGGCGCAAGGTGTCCATCCTTCTCGAAGAACTCGGCGTTGACTACACCGCTCACCTGATCAACATCGGGCAGGGTGACCAGAAAACGCCGGAATTCCTGGAAATCGGCCCGAATAACAAGATCCCCGCGATCGTTGACCGCGACACCGGCCTGAAGCTGATGGAATCCGGTGCCATCATGATCCATCTCGCTGACAAGCACGGCCAGTTTCTCGCCCCGGACGGCGAGCAGCGCACACGCACCATCGAGTGGCTGATGTGGCAGATGGGCGGGCTCGGTCCGATGCTCGGTCAGGCCCACCACTACCTGCATTTCAATCCGGGCAAGGCCGAATATGCGGAAGAGCGGTTTTCAGCGGAAGTGAAGCGGCTCTACGGAGTCTTGGAAAAACGCCTTGAAGGCCGTGACTTCATTGTCGATGACTACTCGATCGCCGACATGGCCTGCTGGCCCTGGATCTCACGTTACGAGTGGCAGGGGATCGATCTCAACGACTATCCGAACGTTCGCGCCTGGTATCAGCGTCTCGCCGCGCGTCCGGCTGTGCAAAAGGGCTACCATGTCCCGAAACAGGTGGGCGAGATTCCGGCCGGCTGAAGATTGTTGTCCCGGATAGGCGCTCACGCCAGCACTGCGAAGAAAACGCAGAAAGCGGCGTAGCACAGCAGTGCATAGCGCCCGTTCCAGCGCCACGTGAGCGTTGTCGGCGGTATGCCGCTGACACCGGATATCAGCAGCGTCGCCGTTGCATTCGGCGACGCTGTCATGCTGAGAGCCCAGCCGGCACCGAGCGCAAAGGCAATCATGGTCTGCGAGGCCGCCACGAACTCCAGTTCCAGAATGACCGAAGCCAGGAACACGACGACCATGATCGGGCTGAGCGCAAGCTGGCCGCCGAGGGTGATCAGGATCGGCAGAGCTGCCAGAAACAGCCATGCCGGCATGCCGTCAAGGTTCATGGACGCGGCGATCTGGTCGACCGGTGCCAGGGCCGCCGCCATGATGCCGATGAAACCGGATGCCCCCAACGAAAAGGCGCTTTTTGCGAGCCCCGGCGCAGACTGTGTCAGCAAGACCGCAAGCTGGCTCTGCGCCGTGCTCAATCGCTCGCCCGGACCGCTGCCTGCAGGCGTCAAAACAAGGGTCCAGCCGATAAAGACGATCGGCGCCATCAGCATCATTGCAGTTGCCGTGCTCAAGTCGCTGAGCATTACGATTGCGACGGTCGGACCGATCAGGAACAGGCAGACAGCCATGAGACGCCGGAAGGCGAGCCCGGGAAAAGGGCCTGCAGAGATCTGGCCACCCGGCGGCAAAGCGCGCCAGGCGAACCTGTCCTCGACGCGCCCGATCAGGATCATGACGAGGCTCGCGACAAGTCCGAGCATAATCACCGTTGCCGGGTCGGCCTCTGGCATCTCGGACAGGATCACCGCCTGCGTGAGAGCTGTCGGCGTCCAGATGATAACCCAGCAAAATCCGCGTATCAGTGCGGACAATTGGCGCTGTTCGAGCTGTCTCGCTCTTCGTTCGCCCTCCTCGCCCGGCGGCACACCGGCTCTTGCCCCGCGCTGCACCAGCGGAGCCAGCAGGCTGATGGCACCGAAATTGAGCAAAACACCGAACAAATGCCCGCCGAAAGCCGTTGCATAGTAGCGCCGCCTTTCGGGTTGGCTGGTCAGGTAGCGGCCGATTTCAAGGACGGAAGGCGAGCGTTCGGCCGCTTCCTTCAAGAGGGTCACGAGGTAGATGAACGCAGCGAAAAAGGCGGCCCTTTCAAGAGCACCGAATATGGTTTCGCCCGGCAATCCGACAAGAAACGCGAGCACGACCAAGAGAACACAGATGCCCGCAAGGCACCATTCCCGCAGACTGGCAATAGAGGAACTGACAAGGATGATGCCGCAAAACGCAAATGAGCTGACGACCCCGGCGATCGCCAGGCCGAAATAAAGATAAAGTAGCTCCGCAAGTGAGAGCAGAACCAGAACAGCCGCAATGGCGCTTTTTGAGGGATTTCGGATCAGTTGCAACACCGGCACGCGTTCATGTTCCTACTCAATCCGCGAAGATTCAAACTGCAATTCAATACAAGGGCCTCATAATCAAATGTCCCAGCTTCCCCATCGGCTGACCCTGTCCAGGATAACGGCAGACGAGACCGGGCCGGTCAATCTATCTCCTTTGCCACGTGCTTTCTGGACTGAGCGTGGCGCGGTGAACATCAACGGCAAAAACCTGACCGCAGAACACGGGCTGCACACGTCCGGCCCGGTCACTATCGATTTTGTCGGCGGTGATGACACCATCCTCATTTGCTTCGAAGTCGCTCCGGCCGACCGGGCACTGCACGGCACGCCCCTGCTCAACGAAACGGTCTCCTTCGACCCGGCGCATTCGCTGCTTCGGCTCGACACGGTTACCTTCCCGCCGGGGGCGCAGGCCTATCGGCATACGCATGCCGGCTCCGGCATCCGTTACCTCTTCAAGGGCACGCTCGACATCCACACGGATCAAGGCGTCTCGCCGATGACACCGGGCAGTGCATGGTTCGAACCCCTGAATACGCCGGTAACCGCATACGCCGCCAAGGATCGGGTGTCCGCATTCGTCAGATGCATGGTGATCCCCAAGGACTATGAAGGAACCTCCACGTTCAAGCTGTGCGATCCTGAAGATGCCGAAAAGCCGCGGTTGCAAGTCACGCACCGGATTTTCGATGCTCCCTTCGTCTAGGGTACAGGCTCTAGAATGCTGCCGATTTGGCTTGGATCCTTTGATCGGAAAAAGCCCTACCCCTGACCCGGCGTATCGGAGAGGCTCGAACTGCGCCAGGCCTCATCCGGTTCGGATGGCTCGGAGCGCAGGCCGGCAGCCGCAGCACCACGGATCGCGCAGTATTCGTCCTTTTCCGACGTATCTCCGCTGATGCCGACGGCACCTATGGTCGCCCCGGTCTCGTCTTCCAGGAGGACACCCCCAGGCACCGGCACGAACCTGCCCTCGGAGGCGGCGGCAAGCGCGTTCTGGAAAACCGGCCGGCTTGCCAGCCGGTCCCGGATCAGACGGCTGGAGATTCCCATGCCGAGCGCCCCCCAAGCCTTGCCCAGAGCAACGTCGAACCGCATGATCCCCGACCCGTCCTCGCTCTTGACGGCAACGATCTGACCGCCTGCGTTCAGCACGACGATCGTAAGCGGCAACATGTCTTCCGCGCGTCCCGCGTCAAGCGCACCGTCGACGATTTTTTCGGCCAGGTTCAGTGGCAATGTGGTTTTCAAGCGCATGGCGTTTTCCCGCTAATGTCAGTTTCGCATGAGATCCGGCAACCAGGTCACGATCTCCGGAAAGGCAAGCAGCACGGCGATCGTGATCACGTCGGCGATGAAAAAGAGGGTGACGCCCCGGAAGATCTGCCCCAACGATATGTCTGGCCGCACGCCGTTGACGACAAAGCAATTCAGTCCGATCGGGGGCGTGATCAGGCAGACCTCGGCCATCTTGACCACGATGATGCCGAACCAGATGGAATCGAACCCTAGGGCGATCACCGCAGGGTAGACCACCGGAAGGGTCAAGAGCAGCATGCCGATCGCGTCCATGAACATGCCCAGGATGGCGTAGGCAATCAGAATGCCGATCATGATGATGATAGGATCTGCCGGTATTGACAGGATCCAGTTGGTAAACGCCTCGGGCAGGCCGGAAAAGCCCAGGAAACGAACGAAGATCAGCACGCCCCAGATCAGCGAGAAGATCATCGCTGTCAGCTTGGCCGATTCCATCAGCGCATCCTTGATTGTCGCGAACCCTGTGCCGCGGAAGAGCGCCAGCACGAACACCACTGCCGCTCCGAGGGCCCCCGCTTCCGTCGGCGTTGCCCAACCGCCGTAAATGGCAGTGATGATGATGAAAACGACCAGCACGATCGGAGAAATGCCGGGCAGGGTTGCCATTTTCTCGCGCAATGTGAACCCACCCACGGACGGCGCGTTCTCCGGCTTCCGGATCGCCCAGACGATGATAATGCCAGCATAGATCAGCGCGGAAACGAGACCGGGCAGGAACCCGGCCAGGAGCAGACGCCCGACCGATTCCTCTACGATGATGGCGTAGATAACCAGAATGGCCGACGGCGGAATGAGTGTCGCCAGCGTCCCGCCTGCGGCAACGACCCCTGCCGCAAGCCGCTTGTCATAACCGTGGCTGAGCATTTCGGGGATGGCAACGCGTGCAAAGACGGCCGAAGTCGCAGTCGACGCGCCGGAAACGGCGGCAAATCCGGCGGTCGCAAACACAGTTGCGACCGCAAGGCCGCCCGGCACCCAGCCGACCCATTTTCGCGCCGCCTCGAACAATTGCCGCGTCATGCCAGCATGAAAGGCCAGGAACCCGATGAAGATGAACAGTGGCAAGATGCTGAGCGCATATGTGGAAGACTTTGAATGCGGGATCGTTCCGATGATGCCGGCAGCGGGCCCCCATCCGAGCAGCTCGACCAGCCCGAGCAAACCGGCGATGGCAGCCGCGAAGACGACCCTGACCCCAAGAAAGACAAGGCCCATGAGCACACAGAGGCCGATAATGCCGACCAAAAGCGGGTTTTCAAATCCGATACCCAGGATCATCGGTTCTGCCCCTCGCGCTCGCCAGGCGCTTCCGCCGTGCCGTGACCGAACGCTCCCTCAATTTCTTCGTGGGCGACTTCGACGACATCCTTGGAGGTGATGGCGCCTTCCTGGTACTGGCTCGGGTTGATCAGCATATGGATCGCAGCGGCGAGCTGGATCAGCAGCCGGACAAACCAGAAGGAAAGCGCGACGGGAACCAGCAGTTTCGACGGCCAGACAGGGTATTCCGCGTCAATCGTAGTATCGCCGAGTTCATAGGCGCGCAGGAAATGATCCCATCCGTACCAGATCAGAACGCCGAGAATGAACAGGCCGCACAGGAGGCCGAAAATCTCGACCAGCCAAAGCAGGCGGCCATGAAGGTGACTAATCAGGAGCTCCATCCGGATATGGGCACCGAGGCGCTGGCAATAGGCGGCGCCCAGAAACGCCATGGTTGCCATGGAGAGCTCCACGAGATCGATATAGCCGACGACCGGCGCGTTGAAGATCGACCGCAACCCGATCTGTGCAACACCGAGAACCATCAGAACGAAGATCGCAATCCCCGCGACCATGTTGGCAATATCCTCGACAGGAGCGAGCAGGCGGCTGGCAAATCCGATGGCGCCTTCGTGCACACCATCCGGTGGCTTTGACGATAAATTCATGGAACATCCAGACAGGGGTCAGACCGGACCGGAGGCCGCGCCGCCGGTCCGGTTGCGCATATCATCGACGGTTACTTGTTGGCCTGTGCTTCTTCGGCATATTGCCAGATGGCGTCAAAAACACCCTGAGCGTCGAACTTGTCCTGGTTGGCGGCAATCCACTCCTGCCAAACCGGTTCGCCGGCAATTTCCTTGAATCTCGCCAGTTCCTCATCGGTATAGACGATCTTTTCCATGCTTTCTTCGAACGCCGGCAGGTTCTTCTTGTCCTGCTCCGCATAGGCGGCGAGTTCCGTATCCATGACAAGATCACGGTTTTCCCAGAGGAAATCCTTGTATTGCTGCGGCAGGGCGTCGAAAGCCGTCTTGTTGAACAGCCAGCCGCATTCGGAGGTTCCGGGCGTCAGGTTGCTCGTGTACCAGTCTGCTTCTTCGCTGATCTTGAACGCCACATGGGCATAGGTGAACGGAAACGCGGCTGCATCAAGCGCTCCACGCTGGAACGCGGTAGACGTTTCTCCGGCTGGCAGCGTCTGGCGGGTTGCTCCGAGCTTTTCCATCGCTGAACCCAGACCGCCACCGGCACGCACGCGAAGGCCTTCCCAACCCTCAAGCGTTTTCGGCGCATCGCCCTTGCCGAGAATTTCGTATTGCGGCAGCAATCCGGAGACGTAGGGAATGGCATTCCATTTTTCCATGTCGGCGATCAGTGCCGGGTGCTCGAACATTTTCGAACGGACATATTTGTCCACCTGCGGATCACCAAGCGGCAGGAACGGCAGGGAGAACACCATGAAGGCCGGGTTCTTGCCGGGGTGATAGAAATTGCAGAACGCGGCGCCTTCAAAAGCATTCAGTTTCAGGCCATCGAGGTTCTCGCGGGCGCCGGAAAGCTGACCGCCATAGAAGATCTTGATCTGAAACTTGCCGCCGGTTTCCTCTGCAGCCTTTTCGGCCAGCGCTTCCATGCCGGCAGAAAGGGCCCGCGGGTTGCCCCACATGGAGATTTTCCAGAAGACGGACGGGCCGTCGATATTGGCTGCAGAAGCAGTGGATCCGAAGGACATGGTCGCAGCGACCACACCCATGAGAAATGACTTGAGGTGCTTCATGTTTTTCCTCCCTTGCGCGGGAGCCGGATTCGGGCCGGCCCTGACTCGAACACGCGTTTGTGATCGACCTGAAAAGACCCTATGCATAAAGTCGATTTTTTTCAAGTTATTCGTTATTTGTCACTTTTTTCTCTTTTATCGATTATTACTAAATTTGATAGCTGTGCATGCCGGCACACACGCGTTCCCACGCGCGAACGCTTCGTCAATTGGCGATACACTTTGCAGCTCGCCGCACTGCATTCAGCCAGCGAAAGGGCTGAAACCCGTTCAATGTTCTCTGGGGTGGACATCGGCCGAGAATTGTGCGGCGAACCCGGCCGGATTGACCTTGACCCAGGCGGTTTCGAATCGTCCGTCTGTATCCCCGGAACCGGACGCTGTCTGGCCGAGTTGAAATCCGGTTCCGGCCTTCACGACACAGCCGGCTGCATTGGCAATGACTTTCAGTGCGTGTGAGCTATAGGCATTGTTGGCCTCATCGTATTTCGCGATGGCTTTGGCATCGGCCATGGAAGTCGCCCGCCTGGTTGCCGCAAAGAGGCAGGAATGGATTTCAATACCCCTGTTTTTTGTAAACAGCGCATCGCCGACCGCTTTCCAGAAACTGGTATGCGTGTGCGTGATGCCGGTCCCGATATTGATCCTGTCTTTGTTCCCATGCGCATTCAGAACGACGACCGTGTAGTGGTTTCGCGGGCCGCAGACCGCCTTCACCGCTTTTGTTATCTGAGAGATCGACTGGCTTTTGGGAATTTTCAGATGCCGCGCTGCAGGGTCCTGCTTGAAGCTCAATCCCGCGTCATAAATGTTTGCATCATGAATATACAAAGCTGTCATTTGTCTCTCCAGTCTTCGTTAATGCCGTTGCTAGCAATCAGAAAACGCGTGCCACCAAGTCATCTTTGACCGCATTACGAGTGTCTTGATCGAGTTGAGATCTCAGCGGCCCAGAATCGGGTCGAGATAGATCCCGGGAACAAAGCCGGTCATGCCGTAGTGATCGATCTGGCACCAGGCACCGCCGAGCAACTCGCGCTTTCCGTCAGGCGAAGCGTCTTCGAAAGCGAGCGGAGCAATTTCAGGCGCACAATTCAGAACCAGGATCTCGGTCGCCGATCTTGTCAGACTGCCGACGGTTGCCGCACCGCGACGACTTTCCGAGCGCACGACAAGCCGCATGCCCTCCGGCACGTTGCGCAACCGGTAAGCCGGGCCCCAAACGCCGAAGCCCGGCAGGTCGTTCACTTCAGCGGGGTCCTGATCACTCGCTGTGGCCGACGAAGTACCCAGACCGAGCATCAGGGCGCCGAGTGTCACCGTCATTATCTTCGAAAGCGAACCGGTCATCAGACTGCTCCAAGTCGACTGTCTCATCTCGCCAACCCCGCCTGTCGCGCTTCATCGAGCGCCCGCGCGCAGGCCTGGGTCGCAGACGGCGCCAGGGTTTCAACGCGGTGCTTCTTCAGAATTTGCGAGAAGGTTTCCAGATCGCCCGCAAACCCGAGGCGGATCGTAACGATCATTGCGTCGCCGAGTTCGAGGCAGGCCGCCGTGGCCTCCTGCCCGGATACCGCAACCGTGGAATTTCCAGTTCCGGCACCTTGTTGCCCCGACGGGTCGAACTCCGGAATGAAGTCGGACGGATCAATGCCGATTTCGACGCCGCCGGCAATCATCGTCGCCGGATCCTCTCCGCCGCCTCCCGGGTTGGAATTTGCAATCTCAAGCCAGGGACGCGTGTCGTTCACGATCAACCCGACAGCAACTAGTTCGGCCATCACGAGCGCACACTGGCGCGACTGTGCTGAAGCAACGCTGACAACGCCTTGGGCCGAAAGAATGGCCAGTACGGTTTCCCGGTTTGACCGCGATTGCCCGCGCAGCAAGGGGCTCACGACCGGCTGAAGGATGACGCAGGCTTGCGCAAGAAGCTCACCATTTTGAGGCGGTGAAGCTGTGCTCCCGCCCACCGAGACGCCGCCTTGCGGATTGACCGCTGGTGTTGCCGACGCGCCTGATCCGGCTTGTTGCCCGCCCGGATTTGGTCTCGGCGCGGGCACCGGTGTCGCTTGGCCCGTCCCGGCGCCAGCGCCCAGCCCGTTTTCAGCAAGCTTCCAAAGACCCTCGTCCTGCGCAATCAGGTCAAGCGCTCTGGCGCAGGCGGCCTGATCGTCCGCCGGACCGGTTCCTTTGACACCTGCGATGACATAAATGCCCCGCATATCCTGGATTTGCCGTGTCCCTGCCTGACGATTGATGATCCGGGTGATCCGCTCCAGGTCTGCACAGGCATTCGATCCGGCCCCTTGTGCCGACGGGGCTGGAGAAGGGGCCTGGGGAACTCCGCTTCCGGCATTTGCCGCACCGGACTGTTGATTTGAAGGAAGTGCCCGTGCACTCAGATCGAGGCTGATTTTCATCGAAGCGATCTGGTTTGCCCCTTCCAGGACAAGGCGCGCAGTCTGATCGCCCAGCCCGTTGAAGGTGACGGAAACGCCCATGGGCATGCCGCCCCAGCTGCCGAACCCACCCGTCCAGGGTCCCGTCCCTTGCCCGGTCAGCCGGACAGGCGCGTCCGTGACTTCGCGGGGCAGGAACAGGGTTGCCGATGTCGCGGACGACGCCTCTATCCGGACGGAACCGGTTGCGTCCACGGGTGTCGGTTGCGTGATTCCGGCCGCCGTCACGGTTCCGCTGCCACCGACCACCGCATAGGTGTAGCTGCCGCCACCCTGCGGACCATTCATAAGGCCCGGCGCCTGAACAGGACTGTTTGAGATATGGCGCATATCCGCCCAGCCATTCAGGCCGGGCAGGGTGATCACGCACATCGCGCCTTCACATTGGTTGGTGACTGTAATGCCGCAGGTTCCAACGCCGATCCCGCCGAGAACCCCAGCACTTGTGCTTGGGGCATCATAGATGCGCAGGGAACTGCCGTTCGGAGCAGACGCGATACAGGTCTCAGCCGAAGCAGACGCGCTTGATACCGAGAAAGCGAGAACCAGGAAGACGAAGAGGAGCCGGATCATCAGGTCAAGTCCTCTCGTTTTGGGAAGGCACGGCAAGTTGCAGATCGTCAACGGACGGGTCTTTTTGAATTTCCTTCATCTCGGCCTCGTCCAGCGTGAACATCTCACCCGGCTTCAAACCGTTGATGCCCGCGACGAAATTCCAAGGAATGGAAGACACCCTGGTGTTGTAGGCTTGGACATTGCCATTGTAGATACGCCGCGCAGCCGCAACTTGGTCTTCGGTCTCTTCAAGCTGTCTTTGCAAGACGACCAGGTTTTCGTTCGCCGTGATCTCCGGATTGTCTTCCGTGTAGGCAATGAATTGCCCGAGAGCCCGGGACAGACCCGCCTCCGCCTTGGCGATGTCCGCATGGCTGTTGCTCGCCATGGCCTCAAGGGCCTCGGTTCGCGCCGAAACGATCTTGTCGACGATCGCCTGCTCGTGCCCGAGGGCCGTTCTGGCTGCCTGAACAAGATTGGGAATGAGGGCATGCCGGCGCTTAAGCTGAACCGTAATGCCGGACCAGGCTTCATCGACACGGAAATGAGCTGCCATGAGGGAATTGTAGCAAAGGACATAGGTGGCAACGACAACGGCGACCAGCAAAATCAAAGTCAAAACAAAAGTCATGTCCGGACTACTCCGCGTAATGTTTGAACGAAATCGACGCCTGTGAAAATCCAGCGACAACGTCCTTCACGAATGTCTGGAGGACTGCGTCGTCCAGGCTCTGGAGATTGCGAAAACCGGCGAAATAGACGATGCCGCGATCGATGACGAGCCGCGCCGCGAACCGGTCGGCAAGATCGAGAAGTGTCGTCTGGAGTGCAGGTGTGAGAACTTGCAGGACCTCGACGGAAACCTGGTCGAGTTCAGCCGCGCCCTGCGATGTCGTCACCCGGATGTTGAAGGCATTGTTGAAGGCAACGCTCTCCGTTTTCAGGTCACGGTCCAACGGTCCGATCGCACTCACATTTTCCGGCATCAGCACCAGGCGAATGCCGGTGTCCCGGTCGAGCTTGTAGGCAGCAATCATCATCACGACATTGCCCTGTGGCCCGCCCCTTTCGGTCGTGGTGTTTTGTTTCGGGCCGCCGAAAAAAGCGGCCGAGGAGTGCGCCCCCAACCCGACCCAGATCGGCGCACCGTTTTCCGAAGTCCCCCACATCTCGCTCTCGATGACAAGCGGGATTGATCCGCCGACCCGCAACTTGAAAAACTCCGGTATCTCTTCACGGATCTTTTGCAATCGCGTGCCCGGTATCTTGGACCGGAACCGGAAGTCGAGTGCCTCTGCGGCCTTGCGCAAACGGTTGAGGCGATCCTTCGACGCACCGGTGAAGTGATTGATCGCAAACCCGCCAGCCATGCCGAGCGTTGCAAGCACGATACCGAGCGGGCGCAGGCTGTCACTGAAAACAGCCAGCAGGAAGCCGGGTATGGAAAGCGCGAAAGAGGGCAGCTCCAGTTTCTTGTAGGAGGCTGGCAGCAGCGGCTTCGTGTCGTTCCCGGCAGGCTCCTGCGCAGGTTTCACGGAAACCTCGAAGGGGTCCCAAAACAGTGTCTGTCCACTCATGGGAACACCAGGTCGATGGTCTGGTCGGAGGCTGGTGTCACCTCGACCACATTCGAGACCGGGTCACGCTTGCTGCCGTCCCAGGCTTCAGCGCGTACTGCATACTGACCTGGAAGCAGAAAAACCGGGTCGCCGCCGATGAGTCCCTTGACCCAGGCGTCCTGGTTCGTTGTCGAACTTCCCTGGTAGACACCGAACCTCACATCGAACTTTGTCAGTTCGCTGCCGTCGGCGTTGAAGGCTCTGAACAGCACTTTCGACGTAGGCGCAATTATCTCCGCCTGCACGGTCTCACCCGTCGCCACATCAAGGTCAACGCTCCCTGGAGACATCTTGTCCAGACGCGTGATGACCAGGCGCGCGCTGTAGCTGCCGCTGGGAACAACCTTCACAAGGTTTTGCGTATAGACCGAAAAAGTCTCGCCGGTGACGGTGTTCTCAATGTCCCATCGGAAATCCGTGTCGAACAGCTGCAGGTCCTGATTGGAGAGGATGGCAGCCAGATCGATTTTCCCGTCGCCAAGGACGAGATTGACCTCCGTCATTTCCGTGTCCGAAACGGTGACCGCAGCCGATGCCGAACTGCCCCTGTCCGTCCGTGCGACGATCTGATAGGAGCCCGGTTCCAGGCGCGCTGTAATTTCCGGCAACGCAATCAGATTGATTTCCTCACTGCCGTTCGCTGGCACGGCGGACCAGTAGACCCGGACACCATCAGCGTCGGTCAGGGCTGGTCCCCCGTCTTCAAGGCTCACCGAGGCCGACAGATTTTTCGACAACGAGACCGCAGGGGCCGGCTGCGGTGGAGCTGGAAGCGGCTGTGGTGCCGCCGCGACGGTCTGCTGAAGAGCCTGGGTCAGATCCGACGCATTTGAAGCGTTCAGGAAGAGCCCGCCGGTATTGTCCGCAAGACAGGATACCTGGCGGCTTTCCTCGTCGGACAGTCCGAAGCCGATCACGTGGGCGGTGAAGTCGATCCCCAGCGACTCAAGCTCCGTGGCAACGGCGCAAGGATCCGCTTCACACGTTTCGATGCCATCGGTAATGAGGATGACCGTGGCCTTGTCTTCCTGATAGCGCAACTCGCCCGCCGCACGGCGGACCGCTTCGGTCAAAGGCGTTTTGCCTTTCGGGTTCAGGGCCCTGACCGAAGCTACGAGGGCACTGGCCTGTGTAGCGGCCGGCCCCGTGGGAACAAGCGTTTCGATGTCGCTGCAATCGCCCTTGCGATTGTGGCCGTACGCAATCAGACCAACTTGCAGCGACGCAGGCAGTCTGCCGGCCACTTCGGCAAGCGTCTCGCGCGCCGTGACGATCTTCGCCTTGCCGTCGATCTGTCCCCACATGGAACCCGAACCGTCGAACACGATCATGGCCCGGCCCGGAGAAGCGTCTTGCGCCGCCACGGGTGTGGCGGCGCAAGCAATTGAAAAAAATAGACTAAATACCTTCAAAAAGTGAGCATGCATCCATAAACATCCTTGGATCGCCTAGCAATTCAAGGAAACCATGTAGCCGCTTCCAGCGACAGCTATTGATTTCAATAGGTCAATTCGAGCCAGCCGGATCGAGAAATCTGACCCAGTGTTTCCAATGGCTGAAGGGCAGACTGTGTCCGGCATTTTCGACAAGCGTAACGCGCGCGTTCAAACGTTCAGCGAACGCAAGAATGCGCTCAGGACGGATTGAGCGATTTTGCGTGCCGTGGATGAAATGGATCGGAACATTTGCGGGCTGCAGCGTTCGGTCCCAGTCCGATGCCACGAAACGGCAATCATTTATGAAACTGTCCGATCCGTTTTCGACATGGAAAAGGTGCCCCTGCCAGAAAAGGTCCAGGAGATGGGGATCCTCGCAGGCGTCGAGATCGGCTGGTGCGCCGCCGAAGACCGTTTGCGCGAAGCCGCCGGGCCCGTCCCGCTTCAGCCGCTTGTCGCCTATTTTTGCCATGTAGCTCAGCAGCGAAACCGACACGCGGGGCAGGATCGCGAACAGTTTCTGCTGCGGCGGTGCACTGGCGAAATCCTGAAAACTTCGCATCGGCGGTTGCGCTGAAACACAAAGCAGACCGGACACTTTGTCCTGCAACTCCGGCAGGCAGGTGAGCGCGAAAATGCTGCCGACGTCAAAGGCGACAACAGACACCTTGTCGACCTCGAGTTGATCGAGCATCTCCCGCAGATCATGCGCGTAGCGTTTCGGATCAAGCAGCAATATATTGTGTCCGTCACTTTGGCCGTGCCAGGGCCGCGCGGGCGACAGAAGCCGGATGCCGTTTTGCGCGAAGTGGCGGGCCGCCGCATTCGGCATGCGATTGCCGCACAAACACCCATGCAGGAACAATACGGCCTCGCCGTCCCGTGCACCCTGCTCCAGATAGTCTATCTTGCGCCCGTCCTTCAGCCGCAGCTGAAAGCGGGCAAAGTCGTGCGTGGGCTGACCACCGGCCGCCGATTGCCGGCTTGCGGATGCAGCGACGGCGCGCGCCAGGGCTGTCAGCTCATTCGTGCCCTTGGACCGGGTCTTCGTGATCATCGACTTGATCTGTTGGCGGACAGTTTCTACAGACCGGGTCCTGGCCTGCGCGGCTTCGGACGGTGAATACCCTTCGACCAGCAGCGAGAGCACGTCGGTTTCCGACGGGGTCAATGCATAGAGGCTCTGCATTGCAAGGCTGGCGCCGGGCCGCCAGACACTGTCTACACCCACCAGACGCCAGACCTTGCCGTCGGTGGCGGCATCGCCTTGCGACAATGCAAGCAGAACCTGTTTCCCGGTTTCGGTCTTCTGCATCCGCACAACCGGCCAGTCTTGCAGGCGCCCGGCAACCGCATCGCGCAACATCTGGATGGTATCGGCGTCGATGAGCAGATCTTCGAGCGAGGTTCCCGCCAGCGTCCCAAGCATCGTTTCGGCAATTTCATTTGCCGTTTTGACGGTAAGATCCGGACCGATGGTTATGACAGGCCGATCGGCGTCCCGTTCAGGTTGCTGAAGATTTGCGAGCAGTTTTTCCGCTGTCTCGAAATGAGTTTCGATGTCCCGTTTGCGCCTGAGCAACTCCCGGTGGGCTGCCGGGTTTGTGATGCTGCCTTCCGCAAGAGCAATAAGTTCGTCAAATCGGTCCTGATCGAGAATGGCGCCGTAGGCCTGTGCGATCATGTCGTCCAGCCGGGACGGCTCTTGTGTATTTCTCGTATCGTTCAAATTCCGGAACTCCGCTCTGGAGAAAAAACCAATGAACTGACTGCCGGAAACGATCTTGCCCCACTGCGCGCGCCCAGTTTCGAGCGCATACCCAAATTTGGTCATGCCGTATGGGAACCGCTCTGCTAACCAGTTTTAGGAACGTCAGCGCGGGAATCAAGGAGGCGGAACGTGTGTGTCACTGGATCGGCGGGTAAAGCTCAGGATCAATTGACGACTCGCGAAAGCCAATGCCTGAGGGAACTGGCCTCGGGAGAGCGCCCGCAGCGGATTGCGGCCATTCTCGGCATCGCACCGATCACCGTCGACTTTCACCTGCGCAACGCCAGGCGCAAGCTTGGCGCCCGCACACGTGAACACGCGGTCGCAATCGCCATCTCCCGGGGCCTCATACCTCGATACGCGTACAGCACTTCTCCGGAACGGCTGAGAGCTGAAGCGTAGCAGCCTGTTCCCGTTGTCAGTTTTCGCGCAACCAGGTGCGTTGCAACGCTCAGGCGCTTAAATTTCGCGCCGCTTCTTCAAGTTTGAAAAGAACGAATTCTCATTTTTTCCGCTCAGGTGACTTGACATTTTGGAACGTTCCAAGTTTTTATACGATCAAATTGGAACGTTCCAAAAAAGAATCTTACGGGAGGATTGAATGCGTTGGGCCCTGATCGGTGCGAGCCGTATTGCGTCTGGTTATGTAATTGATGCGATCCGCACGCAGGATGGTGCGGAAATTCAGTCGGTACTGAGTTCCAATGCAGAGCGCGGTGCAGCCTTTGCGAAGGACAACGCCATTCCCGAAAGCTTTACGGATCTGGACGCACAGCTCGCTGACGACACTGTCGATGCTGTCTACATCTCCACCACCAACGAAAAACACCATCCCCAGGCGATGGCTGCAATCGCGGCAGGCAAGCACGTTCTTTGCGAAAAACCCCTGGCCATGAACCTTGCCGATGCGGTCGAGATGGTTCAGGCCGCGCGCGAGAAGGGCGTTGTCTTTGCCACAAACCATCATTTGCGCAATGCCGGCTCGCATCTTGCCATCCGGGACCTGATCGCATCAGGCCGGATCGGCAAAGTGCTGAGTGCACGCGTTTTTCATGCGGTCCATCTGCCGGCACACTTGCAGGGTTGGCGGATCAACGATGCCGCAGCGGGCGGTGGCGTCATTCCGGACATTACCGTTCACGATGCAGACACGGTCCGCTTTCATCTGGCGGAAGACCCGATCGACGTTGTTGCAAAATCCGGAACATCCGGAATGGGCGAAGGCGTTGAAGACAGCGTCATGTCAGTCTGGTCGATGCCCTCCGGCGCGATGGTCCAGACCCATGAAAGCTTCACCCACGGCTTTGCCGGTACGGGGATCGAGTTCCACGGGACAAAAGGATCCATTTTCGCACGCAATGTCATGACCCAGGAGCCGGTCGGCGAAATCAGGCTCGTTGACGCGTCTGGCGAAACACAGATCCCGTTTGAAACCCACAATCTTTACCATCGTGCGCTTGGCCTCTTTACCGGCGCTGTTCGCGGCACCGGAAACCCGTCTGCCGATGGTGTCGACGGCATCAAGTCGCTGGCTGTTGCGCACGCGGTCCGCGAAGCAGCCCAATCCGGCTCGACAGCTCGCGTCGACTACGGGGGATTCTGATCCATGTCTTCCAAGATCGTCTCTGCAGACGAAGCCGCTGCACGCATTGCTGATGGCGCCGTCGTCACCGTTTCCTCTTCCTCCGGCCTCGGGTGCCCTGACAAGATCCTTGAAGCCATTGGTGACAGGTTCGACAAGGAAGGGCACCCGAGGAACCTTACGACGCTGCATCCGATTGCCGCCGGCGACATGTACGGCATCAAAGGAATCGACCACATTGCCAAGGACGGGCTTTTGTCGACGATCATCGCGGGATCTTACCCGTCCGGCCCGTCGTCCTTGCCGATGCCGGAAATCTGGCAGATGCTGGTCGACAACCGGGTTGCTGCCTACAACGTTCCGTCCGGCATCCTGTTCGACATGCACCGCGATGTCGCCGCAAGGCGTCCGGGTGTGATGACCAAGGTCGGACTGGACACGTTTGTCGATCCCATCAGACAGGGGTGCGCGATGAACGATGTGGCGGCGGAAAAGCCGATTGTTGCCAGGATTGAGCTGGGCGGTGAAACCTGGCTGCATTTCCCGAACATCGTCCCCGACATTGCCATCATCCGCGCCACCACTGCAGACGAACGCGGCAACCTGACCTATGAGCATGAGGGCGCCTATCTCGGTGGGCTGGAGCAGGCCATTGCCGTTCGCAACCACGGCGGCATCGTCATCGCACAGGTAAAACGCGTGACAGCTTCGGGCTCGCTGCGTCCGCATGATGTTCGTGTTCCGAGCCATCTTGTCGATCTGATCGTCATCGATCCCGACCAGCGCCAGACAACCGAAACGGACTACGATCCGGCCATTTCAGGCGAGATCATGCGCCCCTGGTCAAGTTTCACGCTTGCCGAACATGGCATCGAGAAGGTTGTCGCCCGGCGGGCCGCAATGGAACTGAGCGCCGGTCAGACCGCCAATCTCGGTTTCGGCATTTCTGCCATGGTACCGCGCGTTCTTCTGGAAGCCGGCCAGGAACAGGCTGTGACCTGGGCGATCGAACAAGGCGCCACCGGTGGCATGCCGCTGACCGGTTTTGCCTTCGGTTGTGCCTCCAACGCAGATGCGTTCATGCCCTCCCCTCAGCAATTCACTTATTTCCAGGGCGGCGGCTTTGACGTCTCGTTCCTGTCTTTCCTGGAGATTGATCTTGAGGGCAATGTCAACGTCTCCAAACTTGGCAAGAAGCCCTACCTCACGGCCGGATGCGGCGGCTTCGTCGACATCACTGCAAGTGCCCGGAAGATCGTTTTCTCGGGCCTTTTCGAAGCTGGAGCCGACCTGTCGCTGACCGACGACGCGCTGACCGTCAACACCCCGGGCAAGTTCACCAAGATGGTAGACGAAGTCGAGCACGTCACCTTCTCCGGAAAACGTGCCCGCGAGCTCGGTCAGGAAGTCCTTTACGTCACCGAGCGCTGCGTAATTCAGCTCACCGAAAGCGGATTGCTGGCGACTGAAATCATGCCGGGCATCGACCCGCAGAAAGACATTGTCGACGCCTCAAAGGGCCGCGTTCACCTCGCCAACGATCTCATGGAAATGCCGGTTGCGCTGCTGCGCACCGAAGCGATGGAGCTGCGTCTGTGAGCGGCCTTCACCTCATACGGCACGGTGCTATCGCCGAACTGCGTCTCGACAACCCGGCGAAGCTGAATGCCTTTACGCTCGACATGCTGAACGCGGTCGAACCCCATTGTGCGGAGATCGAACGCGACCCGGGCATCAGCGCCGTTGTCATCAGCGCAGAGGAAAGCAAGGCCTTTTGCGCCGGTGCGGACATTATCGCCTGGTCCGAGCTGGAGCCCTGGGACTTCGCGCGCCACTGGGTTCGCGAAGGTCATCGCATCTTCGACCGCGTCGCGCGCCTGTCCAAGCCGACGGTGGCAGCCATCGGCGGTCATGCCTTCGGCGGCGGCCTGGAATTTGCCGCGACGGCAGACATCCGGGTTATGGCACCGAACGCCACGTTGGCCCTCCCGGAAGCCGGCGTCGGCATCGTGCCCGGATGGTCTGGCACACAACGCCTCATCCGCCTTATCGGCGAGCCGATGGTGAAGGAAATGGCCCTGTTCGGACGCAGGATCACCGCGGACCGCGCCCATGCCGCAGGGTTTGCCGCAGAGATTTCCGATGATCCGAGAAGCAAGGCTTTCGAACTCGCCGAAGGCCTCTCCGGCAAGTCGCCCTGCTCTGTCGAAGTTGCCAAATACATGATCCACGCCGCGGTCGGTGAAGACCGAAATGCCATGGTCGAAGCACTCGGCGCCGGCATGATCGGACAGACAGAAGACCGCATCGAGGGCGTCACCGCCTTTCGCGAAAAGCGCAAACCGAATTTTCCCGGAAAATAGTCATGAGTGAACTGAACGTCGTTTCCATCAGCGAAGCCCAAATTCCGGCTGACCCGTTTGTTGCCAGACACCTGATCGACGGGTCCTGGCGGGGCAGCGCCGACGGGGCCACATTCGACAGGGTATCCCCGTCGCATGGCTCCGTCGTCACCGTCGCAAGCCGCGGCGGCGCGCAGGATGTGGACGACGCGATTTCAGCCGCAAGGCTTGCCTTTGACAAAGGCCGCTGGTCCAAGATGACCGGCAAGGACAGGGCAACGCTTCTGCTCAAAGTCGCCGATCTGATCGATCGGGACCGGGCCCGCATTGCCTTTCACGAGACGCTCGAATCCGGCAAACCGATCAGTCAGGCAAAGGCCGAAATCGAAGGTGCTGCCGATATCTGGCGCTACGCTGCCTCTCTTGCCCGCACGCTTCACGGCGAAAGCTACAATTCGCTCGGACACGAATTCCTCGGCATGGTGTTGAAGGAGCCGATCGGTGTCGTTTCCATCATCACGCCCTGGAACTTCCCCTTCCTGATCGTGTCGCAAAAGCTCCCATTCGCGCTCGCGGCAGGGTGCACGGCGGTGGTCAAACCGTCGGAAATGACGCCGACGACAACGGTCATCCTGGGCGAACTTCTTCTTGAGGCCGGTATTCCGGCAGGCGTCGTCAACATTGTCCTGGGCTTCGGCGACCCGGTCGGCACAGCAATGACGGCAGACCGGCGCGTCGACATGGTGACTTTCACCGGCTCCACCGGCGTCGGCAAGGCCATCGTCAAAGCTGCTTCCGGAACGCTGAAAAAGGTTTCGCTCGAACTTGGCGGCAAGAACCCGCAGGTGATCTTTCCAGATGCCGATCTCGACAGCGCCGTCGATGCGGTCGTTTTTGGCGTCTACTTCAATGCCGGCGAATGCTGCAATTCCGGCTCCAGGATTATCGTTCACGAAGATATTGCCAGGGACTTTGTCGCCCGCACCGTTGCTCTGTCGCGCAAGGTGCCGTTCGGCGACCCGCTGGATCCGTCAACCAAGGTCGGCGCAATCATCACGCCGGACCACCAGGCGAAGATCAACAGCTACGTTCAGGATGCCAAGGCCTCCGGGGCCGAGGTGCCGATTGGTGGCGATGCCCTGGACGTTCCCGGACTGAACGGCCAGTTCTATCAGCCGACAGTGGTCACCAATGTCCGCAGCGATATGCCGATTGCCCGCGAAGAAGTCTTCGGACCGGTTCTATCGGTGCTGACCTTCCGGACGCTTGATGAGGCCATCGATCTGGTCAACGACGCGGACTATGGTTTGTCAGCCGGTGTCTGGAGCGAAAACGTACACACCTGTCTGGAGTTCGCCCGCCGCGCACAGGCAGGCACGGTCTGGACCAACACCTGGATGGACGGCTTTGCCGAGATGCCATTTGGCGGGGTCAAGGAAAGTGGTCAGGGACGCGAACTCGGCAAACACGGCTTGGACGAGTTCCTGGAAGCCAAGACCGTGACGATGCGGGTTGGCCGCACGCGCGCACCCTGGGTGGACGCATGACGGTATCACCCGGAAATCGAGAACGGCCCTTCAGGCTGGAGGAGGATCTGCAGATCTTCCACGGGCGCGCCGGATATCCTGCCGAGGAGCACCTTCGCCATGGCGCGTCCGGTGGCACGAAGGTTCTCGTCGATCGTCTCGATTCTGGGTCGGAAATGGTTGGAAATCGGCGAAGCGCGCTTGGCGAGAACGTCCACTTCCTGCCCCTGTGTCAGCCCAATGTCGTTCAAACAGGCAAGCGTGATCAACGCGCTAACCTCGCCGACACAGACATAACTGTCGGGCGCGTTCGCACCGGCATGCAGGTCACGCAGCATTTCGGCGATTTCGTCCGGTTCGCTGTCGAGATCGACGCTTTCTGGGATCGTCAGACGCACACCGTGCTTCGTGACAGCCTGCCGGGCACCAAAACGCAAGTGCTGGCCAAAGGTGTATTTTTCGTTCGGCATCACGATGCAGACGTGGCTTCGACCCTTTTCGACGAGCCGTTCAATCGCCAGGCGCACGAAGGCCTCGTTGTCGAAATCGACGAAGGGATGCGGCGTCATGAAATCGGTGCGACCGTGGGTGACGAACGGAAAGTCGTGCTCGAGAAGGTAGCGCGCCCGGTCGTCAAAACACTCCGTCCGCGTGAAGACAATCGCATCGGCCAGCGAGTGCCGGCGGATGTTGCGGATGGCCTCAAGGCGGTCCTCCCTGAGACTGTCGGCCGTGATGTTGATGGCGTATCCGGTACCGGCGAGCCCTTCATACATGCCGCCGAGAAACTCGGAGGTGAAGCTCAAAAACTCGTGACGCGGATTGAGCATGAGGTTGATGACCTTGGTCCGGCCGGTCCGCAATCTCTGGGCAGCGCGGTTGGGTACGTATCCCAGCCGGTCGGCAATTTCGCCAATTCGTTTTCGTGTGCTTTCCGCAATTCTGGGATCGTCGGCGAGCGCACGCGACACCGTCGTCACCGCGACGCCAGCCTCGGCGGCAACCGTGCGCAAGGTCGGGCGCACCATCGCGTCGCCGGCGCTTTCGTCTCTGGTATCCAAGGTCTTTCGCGACATGCCCGCTCCCCTCAACCGAAGGCTTGTAGCTTAACTAGCCCTACAAGTCTAATCAGGGAATTTAAATCGTTGCAACAAAGAAAGATGCTGCATCGCAAAATGCGCGAAATCAATATAAGCCAATGCAAAAAAAGGGATAATTTATTCCTAAAACAAAAAAATTAATTTGTTGACAGGAACATGGTTTGCAACGTTACAATAGACGTTGCGTGACGACCGGGCTGCCGACATGAGGCGCCCATGACGACGACAGGCGCGCTAAGGGAGGAAATCCATGCGTAAGATTGTAATGATGACGGCTGCTGCTGCCCTGATGGCTGCAAGCACGAGCGTAAAGGCAGAAGACGTTGAGGTTCTGCACTGGTGGACATCGGGCGGCGAAGCAGCTGCTCTGAACGTCCTGAAGGATGACCTGGAAGGTCAGGGCATCGGCTGGCAGGACATGCCGGTTGCAGGTGGCGGCGGCTCTGAAGCCATGACCGTTCTGCGTGCCCGCGTGACTTCCGGCAATCCGCCGACCGCCGTCCAGATGCTCGGCTTCGACATTCTCGACTGGGCCAATGAAGGCGCACTCGCCGACCTCAACATCCAGGCCGGTCTGGAAGGCTGGGACGAAGTTGTTCCGGAAGCCCTGCAGCAGTTTGCCAAGCATGACGGCAAGTGGGTCTCCGCACCGGTGAACGTCCACTCCACCAACTGGGTTTGGGCCAACAAGGCTGTCCTCGATGAACTTGGCATCGCGGTTCCGACCAACTGGGACGAGTTCGTTGCAGCCCTTGAAAAAGTCAAGGCATCCGGCAAGACCGCCATCGCGCACGGTGGACAGGCCTGGCAGGACGCAACCGTGTTCGATGCTGTCGCCATGTCGACCGGCGGACCCGAGTTCTACAAGAAAGCCTTTATCGATCTCGATGAAGACACTCTCAGCTCCGACACGATGAAGGAAACCTTCGACCGGATGGCTGTGATCCGCTCCTATGTGGATGACAACTTCTCGGGCCGCGACTGGAACCTGGCGACCGCCATGGTGATCAACGGCGACGCCGCTTTCCAGATGATGGGTGACTGGGCGAAGGGTGAATTCCTCAACGCCGGCAAAGTGCCGGACACCGACTTCCTGTGTTTCCGTTTCCCCGGTACCCAGGACCAGGTGACCTTCAACGCCGACCAGTTCGCGATGTTCGCGCAGGGTCCGGAAGTCGGCAAGGAACAGGCTGCCCTGGCAACCGCTATCCTGTCGCCGAGCTTCCAGTCCGCGTTCAACGTGGTCAAGGGCTCTGTTCCGGCACGGACCGACGTCTCCGACGAAGCCTTCGATGCCTGCGGCAAGAAAGGCATGGCGGATCTGAAAAAGGCTGCCGACAGTGGCAACCTCTACGGCTCCATGGCACACGGCCACGCCAACCCGGCCGCCGTCAAGAACGCCATGTATGACGTTATCACGGCGCATTTCAACGGCGAGTATGACAGCGCCACTGCTGTCGACGAACTCGTGACCGCCGTTCAAATCAACAAATAAATACCCTACGGAAAGCGGTGATGCCTCACCGCTTTCCGACAACCGGGGGCCTGAGATGTCTATTTCTGAAACGTCGAACCCGCGCGGTTCCGGTGTTGACAGACTGCGTGACGCTTTACCCAAAATCGTGTTGAGCCCAACGGTCGCCATTGTGGCAATCTTCGTTTACGGGTTCATCCTTTTCACGCTCTACCTGTCTTTCACCGACAGCCGGATCCTGCCCACTTTCGGCTGGGTTGGCTGGCAGAACTACGAGAACCTGTTCCGTATCCGGGCCTGGGATACAGCGGTTTCCAACCTCGTTATCTTCGGTGTTCTTTACATCGTCATCTGCTGCGCCCTGGGACTGCTCCTGGCCATTCTTCTGGATCAACGCATCCGTGCCGAAGGCTTTATCCGGACGGTCTACCTCTATCCGATGGCGCTCAGCTTCATCGTCACCGGCGTCGCCTGGAAATGGTTCCTGGATCCCGGCATCGGCATCGAAGCTGTTGTTCGCGGCTGGGGCTGGACAACCTTCGAATTCAACTGGATCAAGGACAGCGACATGGCGATCTACACGATTGTCATCGCAGCGGTCTGGCAAACATCCGGTTTCGTGATGGCCATGTTCCTGGCGGGTCTTCGCGGGATCGACAGCGAAATGATGAAGGCCGCCCAGATCGACGGCGCATCGACCTTCGCTCTCTACCGCAGGATCGTTATCCCGCAGCTTCGTCCGGCCTTCATGTCCGCTTTCGTGGTGCTCGCCCACATGGCGATCAAGTCCTATGACCTTGTCATCGCCCTGACCGGCGGCGGCCCGGGCCGTGCGACCGAATTGCCGGCGACCTTCATGTATTCCTACACATTCACGCGCAACCAGATGGGAATTGGTGCCGCGTCTGCCGTGATCATGCTGATGACCATTGCAGCGATCATCGTTCCCTATCTCTGGTCTGAACTGAGGGAGAAGAAGTGATGGCCGCCGCTCCCGCAAAAAGCAGCGTCAACTGGGCACGCATCATTCTCTATGTGCTCCTCGTTTTCTTCTGCATCTACTATCTGCTGCCGCTTTACGTGATGGTGGTCAATTCGCTGAAGCCGCTGTCCGAGATCACGGCCGGTGGCATGATGGCCCTGCCGCAGGAATGGACGATCGCGCCCTGGCTCAGCGCCTGGTCGAGTGCACAGGTCGGTGTCGAGGCGACGGGCCTTCGCCCCTATTTCCTCAACTCGATCCTGATGGTGGTTCCGGCTGTCGCCCTGTCGACACTTGTCGGCGCCCTCAACGGCTATGTCCTGACCAAATGGGCGTTTCGCGGCTCGACCATCGTCTTCGGTCTGCTGCTGTTCGGCTGTTTCATTCCGTTCCAGATGGTTCTGATTCCGATGGCGCGGATGCTGGGTCTGATGGGTCTCGCCGGGTCTGTCCCGGGCCTGATCTTCGTGCACTTCGTCTACGGTATCGGGTTCTCGACACTCTATTTCCGCAACTACTACGCGGCTTTCCCGACCGAACTCGTGCGCGCGGCACAGATCGACGGCGCCGGCTTTTTCCGGATCTTCTGGCGCATCCTGCTGCCGTCTTCCGGTCCGATCGCCGTCGTCTGCATTATCTGGCAGTTCACCAACATCTGGAACGACTTCCTGTTCGGCGCCTCCTTCTCGGACTTCGACAGTCAGCCGATGACCGTTGCGCTGAACAACCTGGTGCAGTCCTCCACCGGCGTGAAGGAATACAACGTCCATTTCGCAGGCGCGATCATGGCAGCGCTGCCAACTCTCCTCGTCTACATCGTCGCGGGCCGGTACTTCGTCCGCGGCCTGATGGCCGGCTCAGTTAAAGGATAAGACAATGGGCTTTCTAGACATCAAGCAGGCGACCAAGTCCTACGGAGCTGTTCAGGTCCTGCACGAAACCGACATCTCCATTGAGGAAGGCGAATTCCTCGTCCTCGTCGGCCCCTCGGGCTGTGGCAAGTCCACCTTGCTCAACATGATCGCCGGTCTGGAGGACATCACCTCCGGTGAAATCGCGATCCGGGGCAACAGCATGAATGGGGTCAAGCCGGCAGACCGGAACATCGCCATGGTGTTTCAGTCCTATGCGCTCTATCCGAACATGACGGTGAGCGGGAACATCTCCTTCGGCATGGAAATGCACGGCATTGAAAAGTCGGAGCGTGCAAAGCGGATTGCCCAGGTTTCCGATCTCCTGCAGATCAACCATCTGCTCGATCGCAAGCCCGGCCAGCTTTCCGGCGGTCAGCGCCAGCGTGTTGCAATGGGCCGCGCGCTTGTGCGCGAGCCGGACGTCTTCCTGTTCGACGAGCCGCTTTCCAACCTCGACGCCAAACTTCGTGTCGACATGCGCACCGAGATCAAGAAGTTGCACCAGAAGCTGGGCACGACAATCGTTTACGTCACCCACGACCAGATTGAGGCACTGACGCTTTCCACCCGCATTGCCGTGATGTTCGGCGGCTACGTGCAGCAGCTCGGAACGCCGAAGGAAATCTACGACAATCCCGCGAACATGTTCGTCGCCGGGTTCATGGGATCACCCTCGATGAACCTCTTCCCGGCAAAGGTCGTCTCCGAGAACGGGCAGCCTGCGGCGGAAGTCGATTTGGCTGACGGCCGCAAGGCCACCATTCCGTTCGCCAAGGAGTCCCTGGCCTCAAGCGTCGGACGGGACATCATTCTCGGCATCAGGCCCGAAGCGATCACCGACCGGGACGGAGCGGACAGGAACTCCCAGGCGGTTCACGTCGTTGAGGCACCCGTCGAGGTGACCGAACCGGCCGGCTCCGACACATTCGTCGTCAGCCAGATCGGCGGCAAGGACGTGACGGGACGGTTCCGTGCCGATGTTGCTGTCAATGCGGGCGAGACCTTCCCGTTTGCCTTCAACATGGAAAAGGCCGTCGCTTTCGACCCGCAGAGCGAGAACAGGATCGACTAAGACATGACGTCTGCGCCGGACATCGTCATCGTTGGCAGCGGGATGGGCGGCGCGACACTAGCCGCCGGTCTTGCGCCGACCGGTGCGAAGATCACGATCCTGGAGCGTGGCCGGCAGATCCCGGATGATGCGCCGGCACGCGATCCCTGGCGTATTTACACCAACAGCGCTTTCCGTTCGCAGGAAACCTGGCTCGATGAGAAGGGCAACGCCTTCGAGCCGGGCAACTACTACAATGTCGGCGGAAACTCCAAGCTCTACGGCGCTGTGCTGATACGCTATCGCGCGGAAGACTTCGAAGAGATGGAGCACTTCGAAGGCGTCTCGCCTGCCTGGCCGTTCGCATATGATGAACTGGCGCCCTGGTACGAAGCAGCCGAGACCCTCTATCAGGTCCGGGGCGACGCCTCATTGGACGGCACTGAACCGCCTCATGAAGGTCCCTATCCGTTTCCGCCCGTGCCGGACGAAGCGGCGATCAGGACGGCCCGGAAGAGGCTTGTCGAGGCAGGCGTCAAACCCTTCAGCTTGCCCCTCGGCGTCGACATCGACAGATGGTTGTCGGCGGGACAAACAGGCTGGGATGGCTATCCCGATCTCAGATGTGGCAAGATGGACGCCGAAACATGCGGCCTTGCTGCCGCGCTTTCCCACGGCAATGTCGACCTCATCACCGGCGCCGAGGTGACCAGCCTCACGGCTGATCCGAAAACCGGCAAGATCGATGCCGTGACCTACGTGAAGGATGGCACGGAAACGAAACTCACCCCCGGAACGGTTGCCTTGTGCGCCGGCGCCGTTCAATCGGCCGTCCTGTTGCTCAAGTCCTCTCTCGCCAACAGTTCGGACCATGTCGGCCGCTGCTTCATGAACCACAACGCGACTGCAATGATTGCCATCGATCCACGGTTCAGGAACGATGCGGTTTATCAGAAGACCTTTGGCATCAACGACTGGTATCTTTCGGCCGAAGACGGTGGCAAACCTCTTGGCAATGTCCAGCTTCTGGGCCGCGTGACGCCTGATATCCTGAAGATTCAGGTTCCGCAGCTTCCCGGCTTCGCCGCCAAATGGATATCTGGACACGCGCTCGATCTTTACCTGATCTCCGAGGACCTGCCCGACCCGGAAAGCCGTGTTGTCTTGAAGGACGGCAAGATCCAGCTCATCTGGCGCCGCTCCAACATGCGCGCGCACACCGAACTGGTGGCAAAAACCAGGTCGACACTGCGCAAGGCTGGTTTTCCGATTGTTCTCTCGCGTCTGTTCGATGGCAGGGTGCCCTCTCATCAATGCGGCACCGTACGCATGGGCGCGGATTCAAAAACCAGCGTTCTCGATCCTCAGTGCCGGTCCTGGGACCATCCCAATCTTTATGTAACTGATGCTGGCGCTCTGCCCACCTCTGCCGCGGTCAACCCCGCGCTCACGGTCGCAGCTCTCTCCTTGAGAGCTGCCGAGACGATCAAGCAGGAGCTGGCGGCATGAGAAAAGTGGCACTCGTGACCGGCGGCCAGAGAGGCATCGGGCTCGGCATTTCCGAAGCGCTGATCGCGGCAGGATACAAGGTCGCCATTCTGGCCCAATGCGGGTCCGACGAACCGGAAGTCACGAGCGCGCTCGACCGGCTTGGGCCCGACGCCTCCTTCTTTTCACACGATCTTCTGAACGTCGATGGACATGCAACGATTGCCGACGAAATCGAGCGCCAATTGGGGCCGGTGACAACATTCGTGTCGAACGCCGGTGTGCCCGCCAGAGCGCGCGGCGACATGCTTGATCTTCAGCCGGAGAATTTCGACTTCACCATGGGCGTCAATCTCCGGGGTGCATTTTTCTTCGCTCAGGAAATCGCACGGCGCATGCTTGGGCAATCCGGTGAAATCTACCGGTCGATGACGTTCGTGACATCGGTCAGCGCGGCCATGGTTTCAATCGAGCGGGCGGAATACTGCCTGTCGAAAGCCGGTGCCTCAATGATGGCCGAACTCTTTGCCGTCCGGCTTGCGCCTCATGGAATCGGTGTCTTTGAAATCCGCCCGGGCATCATCGAGACCGCCATGACGGCCGGTGTAAAGGACAAATACACAGCGCGGATCGAGGGCGGCCTGGTGCCGTCTGCGCGCTGGGGACAGCCGGCGGACATCGCATCGGCGATCCTTCCGATTGCAGAGGGTCAAATGGCCTACGCCACAGGTACCGTCATCAATGTGGATGGCGGACTTTCCATCCCACGCCTTTGAGAGACCGATATGGAAAAAGGCTACGATTTTATCATCATCGGAGGAGGCAGCGCCGGTTCGGTGCTCGCGGCCCGGCTGAGTGAGAACTCCGACATCAATGTCCTGCTGCTGGAAGCGGGCGGTCGCGACTGGCACCCGTTCTACCATGTCCCGGCAGGCTTTGCGAAAATGACCAAGGGCATCGGGTCCTGGGGTTGGCACACGGTTCCACAAAGAAACATGAAGGACCGCGTGTTCCGCTATACCCAGGCCAAGGTGATCGGCGGCGGATCCGCCATCAACGCGCAGATCTATACCCGCGGCAACGCACTCGATTATGACGAATGGCGCCAAATGGGCTGCGAGGGCTGGGGCTACGAGGATATCCTGCCCTATTACCGCAAGGCCGAGGACAACGACACTTACGACAATAAGTATCACGGCAAGGGCGGCCCCCTCGGCGTCTCAAAACCGCGTGCTCCGCTACCGATATGCGATGCTTATTTCGAAGCGGCTGCAGAGCTCGGCATCCCGAAGAACGAGGACGTCACCGGCGAAAAACAGGATGGCGTCGCCTACTACCAGTTGACCCAGAGGAATGCCCGTCGCTCGTCGGCAGCCATGGCCTATCTCGCACCCAACAGCCATCGCAAGAACCTCCACATCAAGACCGGCGTCCAGGTGCGCCGCATCATCGTTGAAAACGGCGTTGCCAAGGGTGTCGAGTTGGTTGACGGAACACGTCTGACCGCCTCCGTCGAAGTCATTCTTTCCTCCGGCTCCATCGGATCGCCAAGGCTGTTGCAGCTTTCCGGCATCGGTCCGGCCGATCATCTCAAGGGACTGGGCATCGACATTGTCTACGACCAGCCTGAAGTTGGGTCGAACCTGCAGGATCATCTTGATCTTTATTGTATCTGCGAGGTCAGCGGCCCCTACACCTACGACCGCTATGCCAAGCTGCACTGGTCGGCGCTGGCGGGGCTGCAATATCTCTTCACCAAGCGTGGCCCGGTCTCTTCCAGTCTCTTTGAGACCGGGGGGTTCTGGTATGCCAACCCGGAAGCCAGATCACCGGATCTGCAATTCCACTTGGGCCTCGGCACAGGCATTGAATCGGGTGTCGCGGCGATGCCGGACGGCGGTGTAACGCTGAATTCGTGTTACCTCAGGCCGCGCTCGCGCGGAAGCGTCCGCCTGCAAAGCAACAATCCGAACGATGCTCCGCTCATCGACCCGAATTACCTGGACGATCCCCAGGACCGGGAGATGTCGATACGTGGCCTGAAGCTGACCCAGGAAATTCTCGCCCAGGGCCCGCTCAAGAAATTCATCAAGGCGGAGCGGCTTCCGGGGCCCGACGTCAAGACCGACAACGACTACTTCAACTTCATCTGCGAGCACTCCAAGACGTCGCATCACCCTGCCGGCACCTGCCGCATGGGCTCCGACGACAAGGCGGTGCTCGACCCGAGGCTTCGTTTCAACGGACTGGAGCGCCTGCGCGTCATCGACGCATCGGTGATGCCGACCGTCGTTTCCTCCAATACCAACGCGGCTGCGATCATGATCGGCGAAAAAGGTGCTGACATGATCCGCCAGGACCATGGTGACCTTTCATGATCAGACACATCGTGCTTATCAAGTTTCAGCCCGGCGTCACGGAAGACAAGATCTCCGGCCTGTTTGAGGAACTGCGCGCAATCAGAAACCACGTATCCGGCATTCTGGACATTGTCTCGGGCCGCAGCGAAAGCCCGGAGAAAATCGAACGGGGTTACATGCACGGGTTCGTCGTCGATTTTGAGGACTGGGATGCGCTCGAGCGCTACCAGACCCATCCCGATCACAAGGCGCTCGGCGCAAAGCTCGTCGCAAATGCGGTCGGAGGGCTCGACGGCATCCTGGTTCTGGACATCCCTGTCGCGGCATGACTGGCAGCTAATTCTTTGGAGATCCCAATGCTCACCCTACCAACCCTGGACGGCACGCTTGAGACCTATCGGCTGACCGGTGAACCTCTCGTCCCGCGTGCACCGCGCGTGCCCCTTACCCGCATCGCCTTTGCGGCAGCCCACGTCGTTTCCGCACCTTTGCAGGAACGGGATCCGTGGCTCGGCTCACCCGCGGTTGACTGGGAAAACTCCCTTCGGTTCCGCAACTGGCTTTGGGATCAGGGGCTCGGCCTTGCCGAAGCAATGGACACCGCCCAACGTGGCATGGGTGTCGACTGGCCGACGGCAAAGGAATTGATCGAACGCACCATGCGCGATGCCAGGGCGCATCCGTTGAAGCCTCGCGTTGCCTGCGGTGCCGGGACCGACCAGAAACAGATCGGCTCCTTCAAGAATGCCGACGACATTCTCGCCGCCTACACCGAACAGGTCGAGGCGATTGAGGCAGCCGGTGGACAGGTTATCCTGATGGCCTCCCGTGCGTTTCCGGCAATCGGCGCCAAAGCGGACGACTATGAAGCCGTCTACGGAAAGCTCCTCGATCAGGCGACGGAACCGGTGGTTCTGCACTGGCTTGGGGATATGTTCGACCCCCATCTGAAGGGCTATTGGGGCTCCGAGGACGTCGACACCGCCATGGACACCGTTCTTAAGATCATCGGCGCAAACACCGGCAAGGTCGACGGTATCAAGATCTCGCTCCTCGAAAAGTCCTATGAAGAAGAATTGCGCAGCCGTCTTCCAGAGGGCGTTCTTCTCTACACCGGTGACGACTTCAACTACGCGGAACTGATTGAAGGCGATGGCGAACACTACTCGCACGCCCTGCTCGGTGCCTTTGCCGCGATTGCACCGGCAGCAAGCCAGGCACTGGAAGCCTTGGCGGAAAACGATCGCGAAACCTACCATGGCCTGCTCGGCCCGACGGTTCCGCTCAGCCGTGAAATCTTCAAGGCTCCGACCCAGTTCTACAAGGCGGGTATCGCTTTCCTTGCCTGGCTGAATGACGCCCAAAGCCATTTCATCATGCCGGGAGGATTCCAGTCCTCGCGAGAAATCACACACTATGCGCAAGTTTTCCGGCTTGCGGATCAGTCGCGTTTGTTGTCAAAGCCTGACGTTGCCGTCGATCGGATGAAACTCCTGTTGAAACTTCACGGCGTGGACTGAGTTGGCCGGGCGAAGGTGAATGAAGAAAAGACCGACAATTCTGGATGTTGCGGACAAGGCCGGCGTGTCGAAATCGACCGTCTCGCTGGTTCTGCAAAATTCGCCGTCGGTCAAGCAGACGACACGTGAGGACGTCAATCGGGCAATCAACGATCTGGGTTATGTCTATAACCGCTCAGCCGCGGGTCTTCGGGGCGCCGCCTCCGGGCTGATCGGGCTGATCATCAACGATCTGCGAAACCCGTTCTTTACAGAGTTTGCAGCAAGCGCACAGATGGAGTTTGCCCGCAAAGGCTATTCGACCGTCATTGCCAACACGGATGAAGACCCGGACATACAGGCGCAGGTGATCGGATCAATGATCGAGCACGGAGTGTCCGCCTTCGTGATCTCGCCCGCCTATGGCGGCTGCGATTCCGATTTCGACCGGATCGAGCGGGCCGGCATTCCGACGATGCAGGTCCTGAGACAAATCGACCAAAGAACAGATCTCTTTCCCTTCGCCTCGCACAATTACACCGCCGGAGGTGAACTTGCGGCCCGTCACCTGCTGGACATCGGCTGCCGGAAGATCGCCTTTGTCGGCGGTTTGAAGGACCGGCCGATCACCCGTGAGCGCATGTCCGGCTACAGCGCGGTCATGGAGACCAGCGGGCTGCCGGCGCAGACATTCCACGGCAGACCGTCCCGAGCGTTCGGCCGCGAGCTGGCACTTCGCATCGCAGCCGAATATCCAGACATCGAAGCGGCGATCTGCTTCAGTGACCTCGTCGCACTTGGAATGATCTCCGGGTTCGCGGAAGCAGGTGTCGAAGTCGGCAAAGACGTCAGGCTCGTCGGCTTCGATGATATTGAGGAAAGCTCGCTGGTCTATCCGCGGCTGACCTCCGTCAGGTGCGATACCCAGCTCTTCGGCCAAAGCGCGGCGCAGGCCATGCTCGCCTGGATCGTGGACGGCGAACGCCCTCCGGACGTCAGGTACCATGACGTTCACCTGATCGAACGCCAGTCGAGCGTTGGTGCATGAACGCATTCGTCGACGCAAGTGATCTGGAGACAGTTCTCCACCAGGCCAAAGCGCTCATTTTCGATTGCGACGGCACACTGGTCAAAACCCCGTGTCTTTATGCGACCGGCTGGAAAGCGGCCTTCCGCAAGGCTGGTCTCGACATGGAGCCCGCCTGGTATCGGCAGCGGGAAGGCTTGTCGGAACATATCCTGATGGATGAATTCGAGGCCGAACACGGCGTGATCCTGGATCGCCCTCAAACCGTCAAGGCTCTTCGCAATTCACTCTTGGAGAACATCGGCACCTTGCGCGAGATCGAAGAGGTCACCGCGATCGCGCGTGCCTATAAGGGGTCCGTGCCCATGGCGGTTGCGTCCGGCGGTTCGCGGCAGATTGTGCGCGCATCATTGGAGGCGACAGGCCTGCTGACACTGTTCGACACGGTCGTCACGATAGATGATGTTTCTCACCCAAAACCGGCACCAGATCTCTTTCAGGAGGCCGCGCACCGGCTCGGTGTAACAGGTGAGGCCTGTCTTGTGTTTGAAGACAGTCCCCAAGGCCATCAGGCTGCAGCAGCTGCGGGCATGAAGTCGATCGATGTCATGCAGATACGACGGCTCCGCTAACTTCGCCGGTGCGCTGCGCCCACGCGCTGACACATTCCGTAAATTTTTTTGACGTTGTCGATTACCCGCACGCCGCTGTTTTTTGTCAATTTTCCATCTCTAAACTTCTGATGAGAAAGTAAAAAATGTCATCTTCATTCAGAAGTTGCATTCTGACGTGCATGACTTCGGGTAACTTATTAGAATTAAACCGCTTCTTTACTGACACAAATCGGTCAAAAAGTGAGCGCAATCTCTGATTTGTAAATTGATTTATGCATTTTTGGAGACATTCATGACCAGAATACACCACGGGCTCACCCGACTCGACCGTTTTACGAAAGCTTGTCTTGATCACCAGGCGCTGAACGATTCCAAGGCAACTTCGGTATTGCCGCAGTTCTTCGGTCGCCTTGCGCCTGCCAATCCCCTGCAATGGAGTGGAAGCAAGGAGGAATTGGTCGCGATCTTTGAGTCTCTCGTAGATGATATGCTGGAGACGGACATTGTTGAGGGTCCGGCAGACGCGGGCATGACCTTTTTCGGTCAGTTCGTCGACCACGATGTGACCTTCGATGCATCGTCTGCGATCGGAACCGTGGCGGACCCACGCGGCATTCGCAACATCCGCACGCCCAACCTTGATCTCGACTGTGTCTATGGAGATGGCCCTGAGGCGAGTCCTCACCTATACACCTCCGTGGACGGACACGAAGGCTTTCTTCTTTTCGGCCGGGAAGACAGCCCACTCGATCTGGCGCGCAATTGCAAGGGCACCGCACTGATCGGCGACCCTCGCAATGACGAGAACATTTTCGTCAGCCAGCTCCAGGGCATCTTCATCTGCGCGCACAACATCCTGTTGAACGAGGTGATCAACGGCACGCCGCTGGGTCAAACCGTGAAGACCAAGGCCATGGAGGGCACGGAAGCAGATGTCTGGAGTGCCCAGATCCTTCCGCCCATGTCGGACTTCCAGATCGTGCGGCGCTTCATGCGACTGCATTATCAGTTCATCACGATGACCGATTTCATGCCTCAGATGGTCGTGCCTGAGATCGTCAGCGCCTGCATGGAGTCAGAGCCCTTCGGGTCCCATGCCGCTCTCATGCCGGTCGAGTTTTCCGGCGCTGTTTATCGGTTTGGGCACGCAACGGCGCAGGATGCCTATAGCTTGAAGGTCGGAGGGCCAAGCCAGACCTTCTTTGAAAAGCCCGGGTTCGAAGCACGCGGACCGGAGCATGATATCGAGATGGCCGCCTTGTTTGGCCCCAGCGCACAAAAAGCGCGGCCGGTTGGTACCACCGTTGCAGCTTCCCTGTTTGAACTGCCTTTCGTTCAACATGGCTTCACGCTGTCGGACGGAACTGAGGTCAGCAAGCAACAGGCTCGGAAACTGCCTTTGCGCAATATCCTTCGTGACCGTTTCACGCTGCATATCAGCAACGGACAACGACTAGCAGGATTGCTGGGCTTCGACACGGTTCCCGTGCCGCAAAAGCTTGCCGATCACCACATTTCCAAAACGCCGCTTTGGTTCTATGCCCTGCAAGAAGCCGATGCCGCAAACGGGAAACTCGACAAGGTTGGCGGTACAGTTGTGGCGTCGGTCATGGCACGTCTTTTGAGACTGGACCCGACAAGCTATGTCCACATCAAGGGATTCCGGCCGCTGCCGGATTTCGCAACGATGGCGAACCTGACACAGTTTGTCGAAGCACATCGCGACGGTCTGCCACAACGCACATCGCTCTGGTGTGGACCTTCCGCCTAAAACCTGCATGCCTCAATTCACCAGACCCTGAATTGCTGGCAGGCAAAAACAAGAACGCCCCGCCTTTTTGGCGGGGCGTTCCGATTTTCAAAGATGCACCACACGAGGGTGCGGGCCTCTTTACCCAGCTGCTTTGACGGCGCGTTTGGCCATGACGGTGACGAGGTTTGCGCGGTAGGCGGCCGATCCGTGGATATC
>NZ_JASHKA010000023.1 GCF_030732845.1 Roseibium sp. MMSF_3544 | reverse complement strand
AAGGAAGAAGGTGGCCGTCACACGCCGTTCTTCACCAACTACCGCCCGCAGTTCTACTTCCGTACGACGGACGTGACTGGTGTGGTGTCTCTGCCGGAAGGCACGGAAATGGTGATGCCGGGCGACAACGTCTCCGTTGACGTTGAGCTGATCGTGCCGATCGCCATGGAAGAAGGCCTGCGCTTCGCAATCCGCGAAGGTGGCCGTACCGTCGGCGCCGGCGTCGTCGCATCCATCATCGAATAATCGACAGCCGGGCCTGCCGGCGCAACAACACGAAACGCGGGCAGGCCCGCAGTCTTATTGGGAACAATAACAATGAACGGTCAGAATATCCGGATCCGCCTGAAGGCGTTTGACCACCGTATTCTCGACGCCTCCACCAAGGAGATCGTCAATACGGCCAAGCGGACCGGTGCTCAGGTGCGGGGTCCCGTGCCGCTGCCGACGCGGATCGAGAAGTACACGGTGCTTCGCGGACCGCACATCGATAAGAAAAGCCGCGATCAGTTCGAGATGCGTACGCACAAGCGCCTTCTCGACATCGTTGATCCGACGCCCCAGACGGTGGACGCGCTGATGAAGCTCGACCTGGCCGCTGGTGTCGACGTCGAGATCAAGCTCTAAGGCGGGGTCAAGGGGACACATTATGCGTTCTGGAGTGATCGCTCAGAAAGTGGGCATGACCCGCATCTACAACGATGCGGGCGAGCATGTTCCGGTCACGGTTTTGCGGCTGGAAAACTGCCAGGTGGTTGCCCACCGGACTGACGAAAAGAATGGATACACTGCGCTGCAGCTCGGCGCGGGTACCCGCAAAGTAAAGAATACGCCGAAGGCACTGCGCGGTCACTTTGCTGTCGCAAAGGTCGAGCCGAAGCGGACCGTGGCCGAGTTCCGCGTCACTGCGGACAACATGATCGACGTTGGTGCGGTACTGACCGCCGACCACTATGTCGAGGGCCAGTTCGTGGACGTGACCGGTACGTCGATCGGTAAGGGTTTTGCCGGTGCAATGAAGCGCCACAACTTCGGTGGTGGACGCGCATCGCACGGTAACTCGATCTCGCACCGCTCACACGGTTCCACGGGTCAGTGTCAGGATCCGGGCCGCGTGTTCAAGGGCAAGAAAATGGCCGGTCACATGGGCGATGCCCGCGTGACCACGCAGAACCTGAAGGTTGTGCGCACTGATGTTGAGCGTGGCCTGATCATGGTCGAGGGCTCTGTTCCGGGCGCCAAGGGCGGCTGGATCCTGGTCCGCGACGCGATCAAAAAGGCGCTGCCGGAAAACGTTCCGGTTCCGGGTGCTTTCAAGGCGTCCGAGGCGACTGAGGCTGCCGGGAAGGAGAGTGAGTGATGGAACTCCAGGTCAAGACCCTCGAAGGCGGGGCGGCCGGTTCGATCACGGTGTCTGACGAGATCTTTGGTCTCGAGCCGCGCACCGATTTGATCCACCGTGTGGTGCGCTGGCAACTGGCCAAGCGCCAGGCGGGCACCCACAAGACGCTGAAGCGTTCGGAAATTTCCGGTACGACGAAGAAGTTCGTCCGCCAGAAGGGTTCCGGCGGCGCGCGTCACGGCAACAAGAAGGCCCCGCAGTTTCGCGGTGGCGGCAAGGCATTCGGCCCGGTCGTTCGTGACCACGGCCATGACCCGCCCAAGAAGGTTCGCGCCCTTGGCCTGAAGCATGCTCTGTCCGCCAAGGCGAAGGCAGAAAGCATCGTTGTGGTGGAAGACGCCAAGGCTGCCGAGGCAAAGACCAAGGCTCTGAAAGCTCAGCTTGAAAAGCTCGGCCTTTCCAGTGCGTTGGTGATTGACGGCGCCGAAGTCGACAACAACTTCGCACTAGCCTCGCGCAACATCCCGCATGTGGATGTGCTGCCGGTGCAGGGCATCAACGTTTACGACATCCTGCAGGCCAACACGCTGGTGTTGACCAAAGCTGCGGTGTCCGCACTTGAGGAGCGCTTCAAATGAGCAAACTTCCTCACTACGACAAAATCGTCGGCCCGGTGATCACCGAAAAGTCGACGATGGCTTCTGAAGAGAACAAGGTTGTCTTCAAGGTCGCCAACGATGCAACGAAGCCGGAAATCAAGGCCGCGGTCGAAGCACTGTTCGGCGTCAAGGTCACCGCAGTGAACACCCTGGTCCGCAAGGGCAAGGTGAAGCGCTTCCGTGGACGCCTTGGCCGTCAGTCCGACTTCAAGAAGGCCGTCGTTACGCTGCAGGAAGGTCACGCCATCGACGTGACCACCGGGCTCTGAGACGGGGACTTAGAAAATGGCACTTAAGACATTCAATCCAACGTCCCCGGGTCGCCGTCAGCTTGTTCAGGTTGACCGTTCCGGACTTTGGAAAGGCAAGCCGGTCAAGACACTGACCGAAGGCCTGTCCAAAAAGGGCGGCCGCAACAACACCGGCCGGCTGACGTCTCCGAACCGTGGTGGCGGTCACAAGCGGTCCTACCGCCTGGTCGACTTCAAACGCCGCAAGTGGGATGTACCGGCAACGGTCGAGCGCCTCGAATACGATCCGAACCGGACCGCATTCATTGCTCTGATCCGCTACGAAGACGGTGAGCTGAGCTACATCCTGGCGCCGCAGCGCCTGGCTGTTGGCGACACTGTCCTTGCCGGTGAAAACGTTGACGTGAAACCAGGCAATGCCGCGCCGCTGGCCAGCATTCCGGTTGGAACGATTGTGCACAACATCGAGCTGAAGCCGGGCAAAGGCGCCCAGATCGCTCGGTCTGCCGGTGCATTCGTTCAGATCGTCGGCCGTGACCAAGGTTACACCACGCTTCGCCTGATGTCTGGCGAACAGCGCCGTGTCCTTGGAACCTGCATGGCTTCCATTGGCGCCGTGTCCAACCCGGACCACGCCAACATCAACCACGGCAAGGCAGGCCGTTCCCGCTGGCTTGGCATTCGCCCGCATACGCGCGGTGTCGCCATGAACCCGATCGACCACCCGCACGGTGGTGGTGAAGGCCGGACATCCGGCGGTCGTCATCCGGTTACCCCTTGGGGCAAACCGACCAAAGGTAAGCGCACGCGGCGCAACAAGCAGACTGATAAGTATATCGTCCGCAGCCGCCACGCGCGTAAGAAGTAAAGGGCAAGGATCGTGGCACGTTCGATCTGGAAAGGTCCGTTTGTCGACGGGTATCTGCTGAAGAAAGCGGACAAGGTACGTGAGTCCGGCCGGAACGAGGTCATCAAGACCTGGAGCCGCCGCTCGACGATCCTGCCGCAGTTCGTCGGTTTGACCTTCGGTGTTTACAACGGTCAAAAGCACGTACCGGTGCTGGTGTCTGAAGAAATGATTGGTCACAAGTTCGGCGAGTTTTCGCCGACCCGGACCTATTACGGACACGGCGCCGACAAGAAGGCGAAGAGGAAGTAACGATGGGCAAGCCGAAGCGTGAGCGGACGCTCGCTGACAACGAGGCTCGGGCAATGACCCGCATGATACGCGTTTCGCCGCGTAAGCTGAATCTCGTTGCGGCTTCGATCCGTGGCAAAAAGGTCGGTTCCGCGATCGCGGACCTGACGTTCTCCCGCAAGCGTATCGCGCAGGACGTCAAGAAGACGCTCATGTCCGCCGTTGCTAACGCGGAAAACAACCATGACCTGGACATCGACAACCTGGTGGTTGCCGAAGCTCATGTTGGCAAGGCATTTGTCATCAAGCGGTTCCAGGCCCGTGCACGCGGCCGTGTCGGCCGGATCGAGAAGCCGTTCTCGAACCTGACCATCGTCGTGCGCGAAGTTGAGGAGACTGCCTGATGGGACATAAAGTAAACCCGATCGGCATGCGCCTCGGGATCAACCGCACCTGGGATTCCCGCTGGTATGCGAACAAGAACGAATACGGCGACCTTCTTCATGAAGACTTCCGCATTCGCGAGTTCCTTCTGAAGGAACTGAAGCAAGCCGCTGTTTCCAAGGTTGTTATCGAGCGCCCGCACAAGAAGTGCCGTGTGTCGATCCACTCCGGTCGTCCGGGTGTGGTCATCGGCAAGAAAGGCGCCGACATCGAGCGTCTTCGCAAGAAGATCGCCGATATCACCAACTCCGAAGTGCATCTCAACATTGTTGAAGTGCGCAAGCCGGAAATCGATGCGACTTTAGTTGCCGCCTCGATCGCTCAGCAGCTGGAACGCCGTGTTGCTTTCCGCCGTGCCATGAAACGGGCTGTTCAGTCCGCCATGCGTCTCGGCGCCCAGGGCATCCGGATCAACTGTGGTGGTCGCCTCGGCGGTGCGGAAATCGCACGTATCGAATGGTACCGTGAAGGCCGCGTGCCGCTTCACACTCTGCGTGCCGACATCGACTACGGTGTCGCGAGCGCTCACACGGCTTACGGCGTGTGCGGTGTGAAGGTCTGGATCTTCAAGGGTGAAATTCTGGAGCATGATCCGATGGCGTCCGAGCGTCGCGCAACGGCAGCTTCTGAAGGTAACCAGGGTGATCGCGGCGGACGCCGGGATCGGGGCCGCGAGCGCGCAGCTTAAGTCAAGCTGCCTGCCGCTCGTAAGACAAGAAAGACGAGAGAAGAACGATGCTGCAACCGAAGCGCACAAAGTTCCGCAAGCAGCACAAAGGCCGCATCCACGGCTTGTCGAAGGGGGGGACTGACCTCAACTTCGGCGCATTCGGTCTGAAGGCTCTTGAGCCGGAGCGTGTGACAGCACGTCAGATCGAAGCGGCCCGTCGTGCTATGACCCGTCACATGAAGCGTGCGGGTCGTGTTTGGATCCGTATCTTCCCGGACGTTCCGGTTTCCTCGAAACCTGCCGAAGTCCGCATGGGTAAGGGTAAGGGTTCCCCGGATTTCTGGGCTTGCCGCGTCAAGCCTGGCCGGATCATGTTTGAAATCGACGGTGTGCCGGAAGACGTGGCTCGCGAAGCCATGCGTCTTGCCGCTGCCAAGCTGCCGATCAAATGCCGTTTCGTTCAGCGTATCGGCGACTAAGGCAGGCGAGGAGTTAAGCCATGAAGGCTACCGATGTACGGGCTAAGACCCTTGATGAGCTCCGCGGTGAGCTTGAGGGCCTGAAGAAGGAGCAGTTCAACCTGCGCTTCCAGAAGGCAACGGGTCAGCTTGAAAACACAGCGCGCGTCCGGCAGATCCGCCGCGACATCGCGCGTATCCAGACGATCATGCGCGAAAAGCGCGTGACGGCGAACGCGTAAGGAGACGGCCATGCCGAAGCGTATCCTGCAGGGCACCGTTGTCAGCGACGCCAATGACAAGACGGTGACGGTGAATGTGGAGCGCCGCTTCACGCACCCGCTTTTGAAGAAGACCGTGCGTCGTACGAAGAAGTACCGTGCACATGATGAAAGCAACCAGTACAAGGTTGGCGACTCTGTTCAGATTGAAGAGTGCGCGCCGATCTCGAAAAACAAACGTTGGACCGTGGTCGCTCAGTGACCCCGCTCCATTCAGTGAGCATCAGGCGCCCGTGACCCGTGCGCCAATAGAAGAACAAGGCAGCCAGTCATGATTCAGATGCAAACAAACCTCGACGTCGCCGACAATTCCGGTGCCCGTCGTGTCATGTGCATCAAAGTGCTCGGCGGCTCCAAGCGCAAATACGCCCAGGTTGGAGACATCATTGTTGTTTCCGTCAAAGAGGCTATTCCGCGGGGCCGCGTCAAAAAGGGCGACGTGATGAAGGCTGTCGTCGTGCGCACGGCTAAGGATATCCGCCGTCCCGATGGCAGCGTGATCCGGTTCGACCGCAATGCGGCCGTGCTGGTCAATAACAACAAGGAGCCGGTCGGCACCCGTATCTTTGGTCCGGTGCCGCGCGAGCTCCGCGCTAAGAACCATATGAAGATCATTTCGCTCGCGCCGGAGGTGCTCTGATGGCTGCGAAAATCAAAAAAGGCGACACGGTGGTTGTTCTGACCGGTCGTGACAAGGGCAAGTCCGGTGAAGTCATCAGACTTTTGCCGAGTGACAACAAAGCCCTGGTTCGCGGCATCAACATGGTCCGCCGCCACCAGAAGCAGACCCAGACGCAGGAAGCTGGCATCGTGTCCAAAGAGGCACCGATCCATCTGTCCAACGTCGCGCTGGCCGATCCGGGTGACGGCAAACCGACCCGCGTCGGGTTTAAACTGCAGGACGATGGCACCAAGGTTCGTGTGTCCAAGCGTTCGGGAGACCTGATCGATGGCTGAGACCACTTACGTGCCGCGTCTTAAGACGCATTACAACGAAGTCGTGCGCAAGCAGCTTCTGGAACAGTTCCAGTACAAGAACGTCATGCAGGTTCCGCAGCTGGAAAAGATCGTCCTGAACATCGGTGTCGGTGAAGCGGTTGGCGATTCCAAGAAAGCGCGCACTGCTGCAGAGGATCTTGCTGCGATTGCCGGTCAGAAGCCGGTTATCACCAAGGCGAAGAAATCCATCGCGACTTTCAAGGTCCGCGAGGGCATGCCGCTGGGTGTGAAGGTGACCCTGCGCCGCCAGCAGATGTACGAATTCATGGACCGTCTGATCACAATCGCGTTGCCGCGCGTTCGTGACTTCCGTGGCCTGAACCCGAAGAGCTTCGACGGTCGTGGCAACTACGCCATGGGCATCAAAGAACACATCGTGTTCCCGGAAATCGAGTACGACAAGGTCGACCAGATCTGGGGCATGGACGTGATCGTTTGCACCACGGCGCCGACTGATGACGAAGCGCGCGAGCTTCTGCGCGCGTTCAACTTCCCGTTCACGAAGTAACGGGCAAGGAAGGGAACGACGATGGCGAAGAAAAGCGCAATCGAGAAAAACAAGCGCCGCGAGAAGCTTGTCAAGAAATACGCTGAGAAGCGCGCAGCTCTGAAGGCAATGGCGAAAGACGACAGCCTGTCCCTGGAAGAGCGCTACAACGCACGTTTGAAGCTGGCGAAACTGCCGCGGAATTCCGCGCCGAACCGCGTTCGCAACCGTTGCGAAGTGTCCGGCCGCCCGCGCGGTTTTTACCGCAAGCTGAAGATGTCGCGTATCGCGCTTCGTGAACTGGGCTCCCTGGGCAAGATCCCGGGCCTGGTCAAGTCGAGCTGGTAAGGAGAAACTCCGATGGCAATTACTGATCCGTTGGGGGATATGCTGACCCGGATTCGCAACGCGCAACTGCGTCGCAAGAACAAGGTCAGTTCACCAAATTCCAAATTGCGTGCACACGTACTTGATGTGCTTGCAAAAGAGGGCTACATCCGTGGCTACACCACGGTTGACTACGAGGGCGGTAAGTCCGAGTTGGAAATCGAACTGAAGTATTTCGACGGTGAGCCGGTTATCCGCACAATTGAGCGGGTCTCAAAGCCGGGCCGCCGCGTGTACTCTTCGGTGAAAAACATCCCGCATGTCTCGAATGGCCTGGGCGTGTCGATCATTTCGACTCCGCGCGGTGTCATGAGCGACCATCAGGCGCGGGAAGAAAATGTAGGTGGTGAGGTTCTTTGCCGCGTCTTCTGATGCGGCTGCCTCGCCTTTAAACAACGACAAGGTTGGTCATATGTCTCGAATTGGCAAAAAGCCAGTCCCCGTGCCAAGCGGGGTAACGGCATCGATCGACGGTCAGACTCTTACGGTCAAGGGCCCGAAAGGCGAGAAGTCTTTCGTGCTCAATGATCTTGTTCTGGCCGAAATGACGGATGACGGGATCAAAATTGATCCGCGCAACAATTCCAAGCCTGCCCGCTCCATGTGGGGCATGAGCCGGACGATGGTCTCGAACCTGATCACCGGCGTAACCGATGGCTTCAAGAAGGACCTCGCCATTACCGGTGTCGGTTATCGTGCCCAGGTCCAGGGTCAGAACCTTCAGCTTGCGCTTGGTTTCTCGCACGACGTCGTCTATCCGATCCCGGAAGGCATCGATATCAAGTGCCCGAAACCCACGGAAATCAGCATCACCGGTACCGACAAACAGCGCGTCGGGCAGGTTGCGGCTGAAATCCGCGAATTCCGCCCGCCTGAGCCCTACAAAGGCAAAGGCGTACGTTATGCAGACGAGTTCATCGTCCGCAAAGAAGGCAAGAAGAAGTAACGGACCAGGATCATGGCGAACAGCAAACAAGCTTTCGAGCGCCGCCGCGATCGCGTGCGTCGTTCGATCAGGAAAGCCGCCGGCGGACGCCCGCGCCTTTCCATCTTCCGCTCGTCGAAGCAGATCTACGCCCAGATCATTGACGACGCGGAGGGGCATACGATTGCCTCTGCTTCTACGATCGAAAAAGATCTCAAGGGCAGCCTGAAAACGGGCGCCGACGTTGCAGCAGCTGCTGCCGTTGGCAAGCTTGTCGCCGAACGCGCAGTTGCCGCAGGCGTCAAGCAGGTCGTGTTCGACCGTGGCGGGTACATGTATCATGGGCGCGTGAAAGCGCTTGCCGATGCGGCCCGCGAAGGTGGACTTGAATTCTGACCAGCGCCCGTTGGCGCTCTTAAGAACGGAAGACAAATAATATGGCGAGACAGGATAATCGCGATCGCGAAGAGCGAGACAGCGAATTCGTCGACAAGCTCGTACACATCAACCGCGTTGCGAAAGTGGTCAAGGGTGGCCGCCGTTTCGGCTTCGCAGCCCTGGTTGTGGTTGGTGATCAGAAGGGCCGTGTCGGCTTCGGTCATGGCAAGGCACGCGAAGTGCCGGAAGCCATCCGGAAAGCAACTGAAGCTGCAAAGCGCACCATGATCCGCGTGCCGCTGCGCGAAGGCCGGACGTTGCACCACGACGTGGAAGGCCGTCACGGCGCAGGCAAGGTGTTGCTGCGTGCAGCCCCGGCCGGTACCGGTATCATCGCAGGTGGTCCGATGCGTGCAGTCTTTGAAACGCTCGGCGTTCAGGACGTTGTTGCAAAGTCCCTGGGGACTTCGAACCCGTACAACATGGTTCGCGCAACGTTTGCGGCGCTGAAGAAGGAAGACAGCCCGCGTTCCGTCGCTGCACGCCGTGGCCTCAAGGTCTCCGTGCTGCAGTCCCGTCGTCGTGACAACACCGAAGAGGTTGCTCCGGCTGCTGCTGAGGCTTGACCTTGGCGGCTCCGGACCCCAGCTGAGAGAGGGTAGGTTCCATGGCGAACACCGAAAAGACTGTTACGGTCGAACAGATCGGCAGCCCGCTGCGCCGTCCTAAGGACCAGCGCGCGACGCTCATCGGTCTCGGCCTGAACAAGATGCACCGCCGTTCCACGCTGAAGGACACTCCTGAAGTGCGCGGAATGATCAATAAGGTCCAGCATCTCGTTCGCGTCGTCGAAGACAACGCATAAGGACGGGGTGAGGAGAAACAAAATGAAGCTCAACGAACTTCGTGACAACGAAGGTGCCGTGAAAGAGCGCACTCGCGTTGGACGCGGCATCGGTTCCGGCAAGGGCAAAACCGGTGGCCGTGGTGTCAAGGGTCAGAAGTCCCGTTCCGGCGTTGCGATCAAAGGCTTTGAAGGCGGTCAGATGCCGCTTCACCGCCGCTTGCCGAAGCGCGGTTTCACGAACATCTTCGCCAAGGATTTCAACACTGTATCCGTTGGCCGTGTTCAAAAGGCAATCGACGCAGGCAAGCTGAACGCTTCCGAGACGGTCACCGTCGAGGCGCTCAAGGCAGCCGGTGTTGTCAAACGGGTCCGCGACGGTGTGCGCATCGTTGCCAACGGTGAACTCACCGCTGCTGTGACCTTTGAAGTTGCCGGTGCCTCCAAGGGCGCTGTTGCAGCAATTGAAAAAGCGGGCGGCAAGGTTGCCGTTCTGGGAGCTCAGGCTTAACAGCCTGGGCTTTTCCCATTTGTCAGCAAGCATCTGACCGGAGTAGGGCATGGCATCGGCCGCCGAGCAACTGGCGTCAAATCTAAATTTCTCAGCTTTCGCCAAGGCTGAAGAACTCAAAAAGCGCATCTGGTTCACGCTGGGGGCGCTTTTGGTTTATCGACTGGGCACCTATATCCCGATGCCCGGCATCAATCCGGAAGCCTTTGCGCAGGCCTTTGACAGTGCGCAGCAGGGCATTATCGGCATGTTCAACATGTTCGCCGGCGGTGCCGTCGAACGCATGGCAATCTTCGCCCTCGGCATCATGCCGTATATTTCCGCCTCCATTATCATGCAGCTCATGACGACCGTCGTGCCGTCCCTGGAGCAGTTGAAGAAGGAAGGCGAGCAGGGCAGGAAGGTCATCAACCAGTACACCCGCTACGGCACGGTGGTCCTGGCGGCGTTTCAGGCATACGGGATCGCGGTCGGCCTGGAAGGGGCGGCCAACGTCGTGACCGATCCGGGCTGGTTCTTCCGCGCTTCGACCGTGATTACGCTCGTCGGTGGAACCATGTTCCTGATGTGGCTGGGTGAACAGATCACGTCACGCGGCATCGGCAACGGTATCTCGTTGATCATTTTCGCCGGTATTGTCGCCGGGTTGCCATCAGCGGTCGTTCAAACGCTCGAACTCGGGCGCCAGGGATCTCTGGCGACCTGGATCATTCTGGGCGTGATCCTGCTGGCCATCGTCGTTATCGCCTTCATCGTGTTCATGGAACGCGCGCAGCGCCGGCTCCTGATCCAGTATCCGAAGCGCCAGATGGGCAACCGGATGTTTGAGGGCAACACCTCGTTCCTGCCGCTCAAGCTGAACACCGCCGGTGTTATTCCGCCGATCTTCGCCTCTTCGCTGCTGCTGGTACCGGCAACGATTTCCGGCTTCGGCCAAGGTGGCGGCAATGAGTGGCTGACTTACATAACTGCGGCGCTTGGTCACGGGCAGCCGTTGTTCATGGTCTTTTACGCGGCCATGATCATCTTCTTCTGTTTCTTCTACACCGCGATCGTTTTCAATCCGAGCGACACGGCTGATAACCTCAAGAAACATGGGGGTTTTATCCCGGGGATCCGTCCGGGTGAAAGGACCGCGCAATACATCGATTTTGTGCTGACGCGCATCACGGTAGTGGGTGCCCTTTATATCACCCTCGTTTGTCTATTACCCGAATTCCTCATTTCGGCGACTGGCGTTCCGTTCTATTTCGGGGGAACTTCGTTGCTGATCGTCGTAAGCGTGACAATGGATACCGTATCGCAGATCCAGGGCCACCTGCTTGCGCATCAGTATGAGGGACTGGTGAAGAAAGCAAAACTCAGGGGGAAACGTCGATGAGGCTCATTCTGGTTGGACCGCCGGGGGCGGGTAAGGGAACGCAGGCTACGCGCCTCGTTGAAAAGTACAGCATCCCGCAGCTGTCCACCGGAGATATGCTTCGCGCCGCCGTCGCGGCTCAGACGCCGGTCGGCCTAAAGGCCAAGGAAGTTATGGACGCCGGTGGATTGGTGTCTGATGAAATCGTTGTAGGCATCATTCGCGACCGCATTTCCGAAGACGATGCCGAGAACGGATTCATCCTTGACGGATTCCCGAGAACCCTTCCGCAGGCGGAAGCCCTTGACCAGATGCTGGAGGAAAACGGCCTCAAGCTGAACGGTGTACTTGAACTGCGTGTCGATCACACGAAACTGGTCGATCGTATTGTCAAGCGGGCCGAAGAGGCCAAGGCTGCGGGTCAGCCGGTGCGCAAGGACGACGACCCTGAAGTCTTCAAGCAGCGCCTTGAGGCTTACAACCGCGATACAGCTGTTGTCGTGCCTTATTACGAGAAGACAGGCCTTCTTTCCGTGATTGACGGAATGCAGGCGATTGATGAAGTTTCGGCTTCTATAGAAACCGTCCTTCAGGGACTTGACGAAAAGGTTTAAGGGCGCTACACGACGCGCTCTACCAGACAGTTTAGCCGGTTCCATGTCAGTGGGACCGGCATTCTCTGTGCCGGGAGCATCCTGGCATTTCGTACCCCGCAAGGGCCGGACTCCACCGGACGCGGGCTTTACCCACTGCGGCAAGCCGAACGGGCTGGCGCACAAACATGGAGACAAACGTGGCACGTATTGCTGGCGTTAACATTCCTACGAACAAGCGCGTCGTTATTGCGCTTCAGTACATTCATGGCATCGGTGCGAAATTCGCGCAGGAAATCATCGAGAAGAACAACATCGATGCTTCTCGCCGCGTGAACGAGCTTTCTGACTCCGAAGTCCTGTCGATCCGCGAAACGATTGACCGTGACTACATGGTTGAAGGCGACCTTCGCCGTGACACCGCCATGAACATCAAGCGTCTCATGGACCTCGGCTGTTACCGCGGCCTGCGTCATCGTCGCGGCCTTCCGGTCCGTGGCCAGCGGACGCACACGAACGCACGTACCCGCAAGGGTCCGGCAAAACCGATCGCCGGTAAGAAGAAATAATCATCAGACAGCGATTGGTGGTGGAGCTGCCGGCATTACGGCAGTGACGAGATCAAAACAAGGACAAACGAATGGCTAAAGACACGACGCGCGTGCGTCGCCGCGAGCGCAAGAATATCTCTTCTGGCGTCGCACATGTGAACTCTACGTTCAACAACACCATGATCACGATTACGGACGCACAGGGCAACGCGATTTCCTGGTCGTCCGCCGGTGCGCTCGGCTTTAAGGGTTCGCGTAAGTCGACTCCTTATGCTGCCCAGGTCGCTGCTGAAGACGCGGCGAAGAAAGCTGCCGAGCACGGCATGCGCACTCTGGAAGTTGAAGTTCGCGGGCCGGGTTCAGGTCGTGAATCCGCATTGCGCGCTCTGCAGGCTGCCGGTTTCCTGATCACGTCCATCCGCGACGTGACGCCGATTCCGCACAATGGCTGCCGTCCGCGCAAGCGCCGCCGCGTCTAAGGCTTTCCAGCTTTAGTTACCTGTTTCTCCAATGGCAAAGAATGGCCCGGTCTGAAGCACCGGGCGGGATAGCCGAAGGGACGAAAACGTGACCATTCAAAAAAACTGGCAAGAACTGATCAAGCCGACCAAACTCGAGATCAAGCCGGGTCATGATCCCCGCTTTCTGGCAACTGTTGTTGCCGAACCTCTCGAGCGCGGTTATGGCCTGACACTGGGCAACGCGCTGCGCCGTATCCTGCTGTCTTCCCTGCAAGGGGCAGCGGTGACCGCGGTTCAGATCGACGGTGTCCTGCATGAGTTCTCGTCGATCCCGGGCGTGCGCGAAGACGTTACCGACATTGTTCTCAACATCAAGGAAATCGCCATCCGCATGGAAGGCGAGGGTCCCAAGCGCATGGTTGTGCGCAAGCAGGGCCCGGGTGTGGTGACGGCCGGTGACATCCAGACTGTCGGCGACGTGGAAGTTCTCAATCCGGAACTCGTGCTTTGCACACTCGACGAGGGTGCCGAGATCCGCATGGAATTCACCGTCAACACCGGCAAGGGATATCATTCCTCCGACCGCAACCGTCCGGAAGATGCGCCGATCGGCCTCATTCCGGTCGACAGCCTCTACTCTCCGGTCAAGAAGGTCTCCTACAAGGTGGAAAACACCCGTGAAGGCCAGGTTCTTGATTACGATAAGCTGACCCTGACTGTCGAAACCGATGGTTCCGTCAAGCCGGATGATGCCGTGGCATTTGCTGCACGCATTCTGCAGGATCAGCTCTCCATCTTCGTCAACTTCGAAGAGCCGCAACGCGAAGTCGCCGAGGACACTGTCCCGGAACTTGCGTTCAACCCGGCGCTTCTCAAGAAAGTCGACGAGCTGGAACTGTCTGTCCGGTCTGCGAACTGCCTGAAGAACGACAATATCGTGTATATTGGCGATCTCATTCAGAAGACCGAAGCGGAAATGCTGCGGACACCGAATTTCGGCCGCAAGTCGCTCAACGAGATCAAGGAAGTTCTCGCCCAGATGGGTCTCCATCTCGGCATGGAAGTCGCCAACTGGCCGCCTGAGAACATCGACGATCTCGCGAAGCGCTACGAAGACCATCAGTATTAAGGGACGCACGCGTCCCTGAAGGATCAACCGGGCAAGTGCTTTGCAGAAAGAGCAGACTGCCTGAAAGAAAAAGGAGAGGGCCATGCGCCACGGTAAATCCGGCCGCAAGCTCAACCGGACCTCTAGCCACCGCAAGGCTATGTTCGCGAACATGGCAGCGTCGCTGATCAAGCACGAACAGATCGTCACGACACTGCCGAAGGCTAAAGAAATGAAGCCGATCATCGACAAGCTCATCACTCTAGGCAAGCGCGGTGATCTCCATGCACGCCGCCAGGCAATCTCGCAGATTCGCGACACGGCCATGGTAGCCAAGCTGTTTGACACGCTCGGTGAGCGCTACAAGGACCGTAGCGGCGGTTATTCCCGCGTGCTCAAGGCCGGTTTCCGCTATGGCGACAACGCTCCGATGGCAGTCATCGAGCTGGTCGACCGGGACCCGGATGCACGTGGTGCCGATGATCGCGCGCGCGCTGAAGCAGAAGAAGCTGCTGAAACCGCAGCCTGATCCGATCTGTTCGGACAGCAAGTGCTTTACTTTCAAAAGGCGGGCCTTTGGTCCGCCTTTTTTTTCGGGCAATTGCAGGTTTCAACGGGCGTCGACGAACTGCCGATTTATCTGACGGTTCGGCAATTGAAGTGGTGCTGAGCTGCCATATTCAAACAATAATGTGAACCACTGGGACCTTTCGGTGGCTTATTGTTTTTGCGTTTGCCTCCATTCCACCCTATCTGCCATGTATCGCCGAGTGAAAAGACGATTCGAGATTGAGGGCCCCGGCAATGCGCCTTGCAAATTCAAACCGTTTCCGCCCTTTGTGCCGCATGTTGCTTGCGGCTCTGACCGGTCTCCTGGCAACTGCGACCTATGCCCAGTCTGTTGACCCGTCGCCTGCGGATCTGCGGCTGGTCCCGCAGAACGAAGCGCAGATCAAGCTATCCTTCGCACCGATCGTGAAGGAGGTCGCGCCGGCTGTTGTCAATGTCTATGCCAGTCGAAAGGTGGTCCAGCGTCAGCGCGTTTCGCCTTTCTTCGAAGATCCGTTCTTTCGCCGTTTCTTCGGACAACCGGGGGGCGGGTTCAGCCAGCCCCGGGAACGGGTTGAGTCTTCTCTTGGCTCTGGCGTCATCATCTCAGCCGATGGCACGGTGATCACCAACCACCACGTGATCAAAGGTGCGGACGCTGTCCGCGTCGCGTTGAGCGACCGGCGGGAGTTTGATGCCGACATTGTGCTCATGGATGAGCGCACAGATCTTGCCGTGCTTAAGATTCGGGGCGAGGGGGATTTTGAACATGTCAGTTTCGCCGGCTCGGACAGTCTTGAGGTCGGTGACATTGTTCTTGCCATCGGCAATCCCTTTGGCGTCGGGCAAACCGTAACGCAAGGGATTGTTTCCGCCCTGGCGCGGACACAGGTGGGCGTGACAGATTTTCAGTTCTTCATTCAAACAGATGCCGCGATCAATCCAGGTAATTCCGGTGGCGCGCTCGTCGATATGACCGGCAGGCTCGTTGGCATCAATACTGCGATCTTTTCCCGTTCCGGTGGATCGAACGGCATCGGCTTTGCCATTCCGGCCCATATGGCCCGCTTTGTTGCTCAGGCAGCGGACGAAGGCGGCAAGGTGAGGCGTCCGTGGCTGGGTGCCACCGTCCAGCTCGTCAATGCGGAAATTGCCGAAGCACTATCTCTGGACCGGCCGCAAGGCGTTCTTGTCACGGCCGTCTTTGATGGGTCGCCTGCACATGAAGCTGGCCTGAAGGTCAGCGACCTTGTCGTGTCTATTGAGGGCAAAGAGGTTGTCGATCCAAATTCGTTCGGCTACCGGTTCGCCACGAAGATGATCGGGGAAACGTCCGAGTTTCAGGTCGTTCGGGGCGGGCAGGAAATCTCCCTGTCGGTTTCCCTCAAACCTGCGCCCGAGACAGTGCCGCGAGACACCCGTGAACTTCTCGAGTTTTCTCCCTTTGAAGGGTCGACCGTGATGAACCTGTCGCCGGCAGTCTCCCATGAACTTGGCATGGATGGTCTGTTTGAGGGCGTCGTCATTTCAGCGGTAACCAGGGGGAGCACCGCGAACCGGGTCGGGTTGCGGCCCGGCGATATCATCCGAGGCGTAAACGAACAGGATGTGGAGACAACGCGCATGCTGGAAACGATCACGAAAACGCCGCCTCGTGTCTGGCGGATTGAGATCGAACGTGACGGCAAGGTTACGAAACTTGAGCTGAGATAGGGCTCTTACGGTGAGCGATCTGTTCGAAGCTTCGGGTCTGACCCAAAGTGGTCCTCGGCCGCTCGCCGACCGTCTGCGTCCGTCGACGCTCCCTGATGTTGTCGGTCAGGATCATCTGCTTGGTCCTGACGGAACGCTCTCTCGCATGTTGAAGACCCGGACGCTGGGATCGCTTATCTTCTGGGGTCCGCCCGGCACTGGCAAGACAACGATTGCGCGGTTGCTTGCGAACGAAACGGATCTTGCGTTCGAACAGATCTCGGCAATCTTCTCGGGTGTCTCGGACCTGAAGAAAGTTTTTGACGCTGCGAGAGCGCGGCGAATGAGCGGCCGCGCAACACTGCTGTTTGTCGACGAGATCCATCGCTTCAATCGGGCCCAGCAGGACAGTTTTCTTCCCGTCATGGAAGACGGCACGATCACGCTTGTCGGTGCGACGACTGAAAACCCCTCGTTTGAACTAAATGCAGCGCTGCTTTCGCGTGCGCATGTGATGACGTTTCATGCGTTGTCTCTGGACGCGATCGAGCAATTGCTGAGCCGCGCTGAGGAAACGGAAGACAAAAAACTGCCACTCGATCCGGAAGCCAGGCAGGTTCTGATCCGGATGGCGGATGGAGACGGCCGGTCGGCCCTGACGCTCGCGGAGGATGTCTGGCGCGCTGCCGCGGAAGATGAGGTCTTTGATGCGGAAAGGCTTCAAGAGATCGTGCAGCGGCGTGCACCGATTTACGACAAGAGTGCGGACGGCCACTACAATCTGATCTCTGCCCTGCACAAATCGGTTCGTGGATCTGACCCGGATGCGTCCCTCTACTGGTTTTGCCGGATGCTGGATGGCGGCGAGGATCCGATGTATCTCGCCCGGCGCCTCATCCGCATGGCGGTGGAAGATATCGGGCTCGCCGATCCCAATGCCCTCGTGCAGGCGAATGCCGCCCGCGACGCTTTTCAGATGCTGGGGTCTCCGGAAGGGGAGCTCGCGCTTGCGCAGACCGTGATCTATCTCGCCACTGCGCCTAAATCCAACGGCGCTTATGTCGCTTACAAGGCGGCAATGCGAGACGCCAAGACCAGCGGGTCACTGCTACCCCCCAAGCATATCCTGAACGCACCGACCCGGTTGATGAAACAGGAAGGGTATGGGGCGGGCTACAAATACGATCACGATGCGCCTGACGGGTTTTCAGGGCAGGATTACTTTCCGGAGCAAGTGGGTCGTCAGACCTATTACGATCCACCCGAACGCGGATTTGAGCGGGATCTGCGCAAGCGGCTCGACTATTGGGCAAAGCTGCGCAAGGAAAGAGAACAGCCGTAAAGGAAGTCCAAGACCTCAGTCGTCCAGATGCAGCCTTTCCAAGGCACTTTTCAAGGACGTAATCAAGTGCTTGCGTTCTTTCGGGCTCATGCCGCTCGCTGACCCATCCGCAAGGGCTAGCAGGTCACGGGTGATCCCGTCGACATTGACATCAAGGTCAGGTTTTTCTTCGGGCACCATCGGTTCGATCACTTCATAGGTCGACACCGGGTACGCGATACCTTTGACGTTCACTTCGCCGTTGGACGCGCATTTGATCTCGTTCTTGACCTGCGAATAGGTCTCGAACGAAATCAGGATCGATCCAGGCTTGGCCAACGTTTCCAGCCGCGAAGCTGTGTTCACACCGCTTCCAATGATCGTGTAGTCGAGACGGTCGTTGCTGCCGAAATTGCCGACAGTGCAAAAGTCGGTATGAATTCCCATTCTGCACTTCACCGGTTTGGCGATACCTGCCTCGCGCCAGACATGTTGCAGCTCCGTCATGCGGTCCTGCATTTCGATCGCCATCCGGACGCAGGCAAGCGCATCTTCGGTCACGCCACGGCTTTCCGGGTCGCCGAAAAAGATCACGATCGCATCGCCGACATACTTGTCGATGGTGGCTCCGTGCTTCAACGCAATATCCGACATTTCGGTCAGATACTGGTTCAGCATACCGGTAAGATCTTCGGATTCGAGCCGGTCTGCGATCTCGGTGAAATCTGCGATATCGGAAAAGAACACCGTCAGTTTCTTGCGCTTCGACGTGATCTTGACTTCCTGCCGGCCCTCGAAAATCGACTGATAAACCTGAGGCGAAAGGTATTTTGCCAATTGCTTGGACAAAGCTTCCATGCGTTCCGATTGTTCCGCAAGCTGGTCTTCGACGGCTTCGCCATGCTCAATTGTCGCTTCGTAAAGAAGGCGAAGGTCTTCCAGCTCGGACCGGAGTGACCGGTTTTCTTCCTGCAATGCGTTTGAGGGAGCGACCTTCTTTGCCGCCCGCGAGGATTTTCCAGCACTCTTTTTCAAGGTCTTGTTCATCTCGCGATGTTGGTTCGTGATCTTGAAGCGTTCCGGCGATCGGGTGTTGCACACTCAGAATCAGCAATCACTTTGTCGCGCACTTTAGCCCAAACCCTGCGCTTACTGCGTTAAAAAATGTATTGAGGTTTGCGCACTTCGAACCGTCACGACATTTCCGTTACACATTTTCCGCGCGCGGGTTTGATCGAATATGATCACGCTGCGCCTGCGCCTGCCTTTGTTCATTACAGTTCGTAGCCACTTAAGGGATATGGCAATTCTTTTTTGTTAGAGTGGTCCGATCAATCCAACAGGCGTTCCATGAAGGAAATCGAACTCAGACTTGCGCTCGTCCTATATGGTGGTGTTTCGCTCGCCATATATATGCACGGGGTGAGCCGTGAGATTTTGAACCTTGTGCGTGCCTCGAGCATCCGATTGGATCGAAACGGCGGGAAGCAGCAAGAAAGCGATGCCTTTCGCAAGCATCCTGTTCAAGGTGCCTATCAGGACCTGCTCGATCTGCTGTCGGGTTCCGCCAATATTCGCGTGGTTGTTGATGCGATTGCGGGTGCGTCCGCCGGCGGCGTAAACGGCATCATGCTGGCAAGAGCGATCGCGCATGACCTTCCGCTCGACAGCCATAGTGAGATGTGGCTCGAAAATGCCGATGTCACCCGGCTTTCCCGGCCTCAGTCCGGTTTGTCCCGCTATCTGAAACTGTCAATTTCTCCTGTCCTGGATCAACTGATTTCATCACGCTTGGACAAGCAGATCGAAAGTGTGGAAACACGCGAAAAGCTACGCCAGTTCATGCAGGCGCGCTGGTTTTCGCCGCCGTTTTCCGGCGAACGCTTCATCGGCTGGATGCTTGATGCCTGCCAGAAGATGGAAAACGGCGACGATGAGGACCGCACGCTGATCCCGCGGGGTCAGACGCTGGACCTGTTTGTGACAATCACGGATTACAACGGCGTTACGCGCCGTATCCTCCTGGACGATCCCTCCTTTGTCGAGGAGCGGGATCACAGGCGCATTTTGAACTTCCACGCCTCTCATCGCACGCGTGGCTTTGTCGAAAGCCAGTTCGAGGCGGAAAACATTCCGGATCTCGTGTTTGCCGCGCGTGCTACTTCATCGTTCCCGGGCGCCTTTCCACCTGCCACCGTTGCGGAGATGGAGCGCGCTCTTCTGAAGGCCGATCTGCCGTGGCCAGGTCGTGACAGGTTTCTTTCCCGCGGGCTTGGACTGTCGAGGGACACGACCGCGCAGCGTTGTTTTGTCGACGGCAGCGTTGTCATGAACAAGCCCTTCGCGCCGGTGATCGAGGTCATTGAGGACAGGCCCGCAGCCCGCGAAGTTGCCCGGCGGCTCATCTATGTCGACCCGGTTCCTGTCGACATTACTGAGACGAGGGAAGGTCCGCTCGAGTTGCCCGGGTTCTTCAGGGTGATACTCGCCTCACTGGCGCATATTCCGCGAAATGAGCCGATCGGTGACGATCTGAAGGAACTGGAGCAGAACAATCGGCGCAGCCGCTGGCTGTCGCAACTGATCGATGCGACGGGCCCGGTGGTGGAGCAGGCGGTTTCCAGTCTGCTTCCAACCCGAAGATCAATCACGGCTGATGTTCTTGCCAGATGCCGGAAGGATGCGACCAATGCCGCGTTTGAACAGGCCGGTTTCGCATTCTTGAACTATCAATCCCTGAAGCTGCATGCGCTGGCTGAACGGCTTGCCAGCTTGACCGCTCGTCTGAGCTGTCTTGATAACACGCAGATCCAGGAAGAAGGCGCGTTGTCGCTCTATTCCCAGCATTTCAGTAGGCTCGCCTCGGAGAGCAAGGATGGTCTTGGCCGGACGGACCCGCACATCGTTGCCTTGTTGCGCGGGCTGGATGTCGACTACCGCATCAGGCGTTTACGGTTTGCGATCCGCAAGCTCAACGGCTTTTATCACGAGCGCAAGGACCCGACACTGCCGCCGCCCGATGCGAATGCCCTCGATCACTTGAAAGGATTGCTCTACGAGCAGATTGATCATCTGGGCTGGCGCTGGACCGAACGCTTTTTCGGTGGAAAGAGCCGTGGGCCGTCGGAAACATTCTTGAACGACATATCGGCGGGAACGCCTGGAACGGAAGATCAAGTCGACCCGCTGCTCAAGAGTCTCACCCGGATGATGGGACTTGCCGACCTGGACCGCTTGCATGATGAGCTTTTTGCCGAAACGGCGCGGGATCTCCTGGACAGAGAGCGCCATCTGTCTCTTTTGCGATCCTATATCGGGTTCGGGTTCTACGACCTGATTACCTTTCCTGTTCTGCAGCGAAATGACTTTTCCGAGGTTACAGAAATCCTTGTCGACCGGATCAGTCCGCGAGACGCAGACAGTCTTTATACCGACGGTTTTGAACTCAAGGGCAAGGCCTTGAACTCTTTCGGAGCGTTCTTCAACCGTGGCTGGCGTGAACACGACTATCTCTGGGGCCGGCTCAACGCCGCCGACAGGCTGGTCAGCATCATCTTGTCGGCAGCGGGCGAGGGCAGCTTGGCGCAGCCGCAGGTCAACCAGGCCAGGGCCCGGATTTTCCTCGCGATCCTTGAGGAAGAGCGGGAGAAACTGAAAGAGATCCCTGAAGAGATTGAACGCGTCGACGATCTGATCCGCTCAATCTATCCTGACTTCGCGCATGTCGAAGCAGAAGTGTGAGACAGCGTTTTCAGTTCGGGTCAAGCATGGAAAACTTGGCCCCATTTGCTCTGCGGGCTTGATTCAGAACAGCGGTCCGTTTCAATAAGGCAGCAAATCTACGTCAACCATTCAGCCGGCTGCTGAAGTTTAGCGGCCTCTTTGGGTCTGGGCATTTCCGTCCACGGACCGATGGAGACAACTTGAAACACCTTCTTCTTGTCATGCTGGGTGGCGGTATTGGGGCAGGGGCTCGTCATCTGGTTGCGCTTTTGACGATCAGGATGTTCGGGACCGGCTTTCCGGTAGGGACCTTGACGGTCAATGTAGTTGGGTCATTGATCATGGGCCTCCTGATTGGGTGGCTGGTGAAATCTGACTTCCAGCACGTTCAGACGGTTCGCTATTTCGTCGCGACCGGCATTTTGGGCGGGTTCACGACCTTTTCCGCCTTTTCGCTCGACACATCCGTTCTTTGGGAGCGGGGGGATGCCCATCTTGCGATGATCTATGTCCTGGCCTCTGTTCTATTGTCCATTGCCGCTGTCTTTGTCGGACTGGTGGTCGCCCGCCAGTTGGTGTCGTAAGTTTCCCTTCCAATTCGTATGGATTGCGCCTATACGCACCGGAACGAATGTCCGCCCGGAGCAGGCGAAGCGCTTCGGTTGACAGCGATCCGTTGAGATCGCCAAACGGATCTGAGAGCAAGATGTCCGCGATTGAACAGAAACAAGTGACCGCCGATGAAGCGGGCATGCGCCTCGACCGTTGGTTCAAGGCCCATTATCCAGGCCTTGGTTTCGGCAGGTTGCAGAAGCTGTTGCGCACCGGACAGGTCCGCGTTGATGGCAAGCGTGCGGAATCAAATACCCGTATCGCCAAGGGGCAGACAATCCGGATACCGCCGCTCGGCGTTGAATTGCCGGCCGACGACAAGAAAAACGCCAAGCCAAAATCCACCAAGCTGATTGCCGATGACCGCAAGGCCATCGAAGATATGCTTTTGTTCGAAGACAATCAGGTCATGGTGCTGAACAAACCTGCGGGACTGGCCGTTCAGGGTGGGTCCGGGCTCAAGCGTCACCTCGACGGGATGCTGGAGGCCTTTACCGACCGCAAGGGAAACAAACCGCGCCTTGTCCACCGGCTTGATCGGGAAACGTCCGGCATCATTCTGGTAGCGCGCACACGGCAAGCTGCACAGGAACTGACCAAGGCGTTCCGTCACCGCAACACGCGCAAGATCTATTGGGCCATGCTGGCTGGTGTTCCAAAACCCAAGCAGGGACGCATTTCAACATTCCTGGCGCGCAGCGAAGGCGAAGAGAGGATGCAAGTGGTCCGGCAGGGCGACGATGATGCGCAGCACGCCGTTTCTCTATATTCCGTGTTCGAACAATCGGCGCAGAAGCTTTCCTGGGTCACGATGAAGCCGGTAACAGGGCGCACGCATCAGTTACGCGCACATGCAGCTCATATCGGCCACCCAATCATCGGCGACGACAAGTATTTCAACATCGAGAACTGGGAACTGCCGGGCGGAATTCAAAACAGGCTGCACCTTCTGGCCCGGCGGATCGTCATCCCCCATCCGTCAGGGCATGGCACAATTGATGTTTCGGCACCTTTGCCGCCGCACATGCAGCAAACCTGGAACCTGCTTGGTTTTGATGCAAGCGACTATGATCCGGAAGCGGACGATCCGGACGAGGAACTGATCAGACGCTGACGTCAGGTGTGTGCAGACGAATGTTGAAACCTTCGGTCTCTGTCGGGTGCTGAAAGTAGCTACTGACCCTGTCAAACTCTTCGTCGGAAACCTGAAATTCATGAGTTCCCGATGCGTTGCGCTTTCTCAGCCGCCGCTTACAGACGTTGTCCGGAACATCGATCAGATGCAGTTCGTGAAGGCAACCGGCTGTTTCAAACAGATGGCGCATCCAGCGTCTGGCTTCAATCGTGTTTGCCTGAAAGTCCAGAACAACCGATAGGTTGGCGCTCAGAAGATCGACGATATGGGGTTCAATCGTGTCTCGCAGTTTTCTCGAACAGTCCACAAAATCGGAAAGCGTCTTGAGCCTGTCGGCATAAAGTCCCTTTAGCCAGGCATCTTCCTGGATTAGAACAGTTCCCGGATTTGCCGCGAGCGATCGTGCCAGTGTCGATTTGCCTGAAGCGACTTTACCGCAGATCAGATGAAGCGTCGGCCGCTCGCTCATCTAAAGGACCTGGAATAGCGCACTCAGGATCACGGATATAACCGTGACGACAACGACGCCAGCGACCAGTTTCCACGCATCAGAGCGTTTTTCGAGGCCGGGCCAACCGAGTGGCTTGATCACCTGTATTGCGGCAACCAGGATCAACAGCACTGCCAGTATCTTGGTCAAGGAAAGCTCCAGGCGAGTATAAGATCACACCGCTCTAGACAATCTCCGATGAAATCGCAAGGCGACTAGGCACCGGCGCCGCGATTGAGCGCCGCCATGTATTTCGGAAGCTTGTCCATGGACGGGACCACAATCATCTTCTTGACCTTGCCCGCTTTGAAGGCCTTCAGGAACTTGTCGTAATCCTTGAATGCGACGCAGCCGTGAGATCCCTTCGAGCGACGCAGGAGAGGAGAGTGGGCAAGCATTCCATCCCGGCCCTTCATCGCCGCCAGGTCGCGCGGCAGCATCCGTATCGCTTCAACGCCGTGGAACCGCCGTTCGCGCATTCTGAGGTCGTAAATGTTGGGTGGTGTCGGCCCAAGGTTCCTGACATGGGCGTATTTGGGATTGTCCATGCGATGACCAATGCCGGAATGCGCCACCAGTTTTGTGCCGTCCGGCATGTGAACTGTTGCAGCGCTGATGTCATAAACGGCGATGCCGCTGCCACGACCGGGAAGACCACCTTTGCGCCCGCTGAACAACTTGCCAATACCACCAAAGGCGCCATTCTTGTTTTCTTCAGGATTGCCTGGTGTTGCATAGGCGAGAACCGGTTTGACCGCCGCCGGTTTGTCTTCCGTGCGTTCCGTCACAACTAGCGCCGGGCGCGCAGGTGGTTCCGGTTTTGAACCTGGAACGGGAACCAGGAATTCCAACGGGTCTTCAATGTTTCCGGAAAGGCTTTGTGTTTGTTCCTCAAGCTCCGGTGTCACGTCTGAAACAACGCCGGTAAATTCCCGGGAACTAGGAAGAGAAGCCGTAACGATAACGTTTTCGTCTGTTTCAGACCGTGGTTCCCTTGCTTTGGCTACAAGCTCGCGGACATCGGGAGAGGGGATTACGGTTTCACGTGTCGCTGCCAGCGAGCGCGAGAGATTCAATTGCGCGAGTTTCTTGGCGAGCTGCTGTTTTGCTAGTCTTTTTGCTTCAGCGTGGTTGAAAGGCTTCTCGGAGGCATTCTGGCTGTTGCCGTCTTCCGGAAACTGCACTGTTCCATGAGATTCTGTTGAGCGCGGCAAGGCTAGTGTTTGCGCCGGTACGCTTACGATCGCTCCGATGTTTCTTGCCAGCAAGTCCGGGCGACTTTCGCTCACTTCAAATCGAAGGCCAACGCTTCCCGGTGCTGCGTGCACCAGCGTCTGAGGTTGTGTCGCATCAATTGAAGCTGAGTAGTGAGATGGTGCGATTGTCGGGCCGAAGATCATGATCGCTGCCGCCAGAATTGCGGAGACAATTGACAGTGCTGCAATCAAAACCGGAAAAACGCGTTCGCCGTTGATGCTCTTTTCCTGGAGGTCCTGATCGGGTCGCTGCTTTTTCTGCTGCATTCAGGCAAAACCACTCTGTCGCCCGCAGTTTTACGAACTGCGTTTCAAAAACTTTTCTCGATTTGGCGACAAACTGCCCCAAACGACTGCGCCCACCCGCGCTTAGTACTATCCGGCATTATGGTAACCGGTTGGTTTACAAGTATGGTTAACCAAACCTTACGCTGCGTAGGTGCTCCGAAAACCACTACAAAAAGGCAAATTTCAGGCACACTTTCAGAAACAGGCAATTTCGGCCGATAGTTGTATGTCACTGGTTGTATTGAATTACTTGCTGCTACTGACCCAAGGCGCGTGGCTATCCGCTGCCGACTTTTCACCTGCCTCTTTAAGCCGGTGAGGCAAGCCCTCTTGACCGGGCGGGCAAAACCCGGCACATGCGGGCCTCGGCTGAAGCGGCGAAGGGCTCGTCATGTATCTGATAGTTTTTGATGTCGACGGCACTCTGGTCGATAGCCAGGAGACGATTTATCACGGTCTTCAGGTGGGGTTCGAACGTGTTGGTCTGCCAATGCCGGACCGGAAAACCGCGCTGTCGATTGTCGGCAGGTCGCTTGAACAGGCGTTTGCGGATCTCGTCGGAGACGAGCACCTGGACAAGATACCGGTCATGGCCGACGCGTATCGGCAGTCCAAGATCATGCGCCGTCAGCAAGGCGCGGAGATTGACCCTCTCTACCCCGGTGCCAGGGAAGCCATTGACCGCCTGCATGCGCGAGACGATATCCTGTTGGGTATTGCGACCGGCAAGGCTTTGCGTGGTGTGCGCCACATGCAGGATACCCATGATCTCCACGGCAAGTTCGTGACGATCCAGACCGCCGACACGTCTCCATCGAAACCGCATCCGGACATGATTGAGCGTGCTCTTGCAGAGACCGGGGCAGAACCTGAGCAGACCGTCATGATCGGCGATACCGGGTTTGACATGGCCATGGCAAGGGATGCCGGCGTGCATGCGATCGGTGTTACCTGGGGCTATCATGATCATTCCAGGCTGGTGGAAGAAGGGGCTACCCGGATCATTCATGACTTTCAGGAGCTGGATTCAGCACTTCTTGAAATTCTTAAATTCGACAAGGAAACAGCGTGATGCGCGATCTTCTTGAAACTTTGCATGAAGGCGCGGCTAAGGACCCGGAACAGCGTGCGCGAGAACTCTCCCGGCGCGAATTGCCCAAGCGCTTCTACGAAAAGGCCTCGTTTTCGGAAGCCGAAGGTGGATTTGCAATCCAGCTTGACGGGCGGGTCGTCAAGACCCCCGGAAAGTCGACGTTATTGTTGCCCAACGAAGCCGTCGCTGCGGCCGTTGCTGGTGAATGGGCGGCCCAGGAAAAGGAAATCAATCCGGGTACGATGCCGCTGACAAGGATTGCAAACTCTGCGCAGGATGCAGTGACCCTGCAATTCGATGATGTGGTTGAGGATATTGTCGGGTTTGCCGGAAACGACGCGCTTTGTTATCGGGCGGATGATCCACAGAGCCTCGTTGATACGCAGCGCCGCCTCTGGGACCCTGTGGTCGATTGGGCAAGTGGTCTGCTTGGCGGCAGGTTTGTGCTGATCGAAGGTGTCATTCATGCGGCGCAGCCTGACGACCTGCTCTCAGCCTTCAGAAACAGGATATCCAGTGAAACACCGCTTCGGCTCGCAGCGCTCCATACCGCGACCAGTCTCACCGGGTCGGCGCTGCTCGCGCTTGCTGTGAAGGAGCAGCACCTCAACGCTGAAAGCGCCTGGTCAGCTGCGCATGTGGAAGAGGATTTCAACATTGAGCGCTGGGGCGAAGATGCGGAAGCTGCCCAGATCCGCGCCTACAAGCGCACAGAGTTCGATGCAGCGGCGCTGATCTTGGAGAAGGCCTGAGGGCATTTGCCCGGCAATTGGCCATGACGTGTCCTGGGTCCCCGCGAAAACGGGGACCCAGGAATCCTCATGGTCAGCGGTGTTTCATTCGACAGACACACGTGGTGGGCTGTTTGGGTGTCCAGCTAGGCCATGTAAAACGTCGTGGCCATCAGGAAGAAGATGAGCACGCCAAGAACGTCATTCGAGGACGTGATGAACACGCCGATAGCCATGGCGGGGTCTATGCCGATCTTGTCAAGAATGATCGGGACGGTGGCACCGACCATGGCGGCGAGCGTCGTCACGCAAAGGAGCGATAGCGACGTTGCCAGGGCGAGCTGACCAGGTGCTTCAAGAGGAACTACCAGGGATGCGATCAGGACCAGTGCCCCCAGGATCAGCCCGGCGATCGCACCATTGAAGAGCGCGGCGACGAATTCCTTCATCAATCTGTAGACAATGTCACCTGACCAAAGTGCACCGGTGGCAATCCCCTGTACCGCGACAGCGGACGCCTGGAGACCGGCATTTCCCGCCATCGACATGGTGACAGGAATAAAGGCTGCAAGGATTGCGGCTTCCGCCAGCTGGTCCTCGTAAGAACCGACAACGGTGGCCGCGACACTTGCGCCAACGAGACCAGCAAGCAGCCACGGCAAACGGCCGCGAACGATCCTGAAGATAGTGTCATCGGAGCGGGCCTCTCCCGAGACACCGCTCATCAGCAGCATGTCCTCATTGGCCTCGTCAGCCGCAATCCTGGTGAGCTGCTTTGGGGTCACCCGGCCGACGAGATGTCCGTCAGCGCTGACAACTGGCACGGTGCGCATGTCTCGCTTGCGGGCCAGGCGCAGCACTTCTTCCTGGTCGGTGTCTGCAGATACCGCAAGTACGTCCCTGTTCATTATCTTCGCAAGCGGTGTTTCGCTCGGAGCCAGCAAGAGCTTTCCAACCTCAACCGTTCCAGTCAGTTTGCCGCTCGCATCAGTGACGTAGACCGTGAAGATCTTCCGGATTCGACCGGCTTCCTCGCGCATCTGGTCGACGGCTTCGCCTGCGGTACAGTCTTCTCGCAGGGCGACAAACTTTCGCGCCATGACGCGCCCGGCCGTGTCGTCGGCATAAGACGCTCGGGTGGCGATGTCTTCCACATCGGGAAGGCGCGCAATCAGCTCATCTGCAACGTCGTCCGGAAACTCATTGAGGATTTCCGTGGCGTCTTCCGGATCCAGGCCCGCGAGAATGTCGCGGAACTGGTCGAGCGTGGACTCTTCCATCAATAGCGAGCGGAACTCTGGGCGCAATTCTGCAACGACCTTGATGGATGGATTTGCCGGCAGCCACTGGAAAAGCTTGCGCGCGTGTTTCAAACGCAGCCGGGTCAGCAGTTGCATGACATCGACAGGATCCCAGCGTTTGAGCAAATCGACAATCTGATTCCGATTGCCCGACTTGATCATCTCTCTGATGGACTTGAGTGTCGCGTCATTGGCTTCCAGCGGCTCCTGCGACGTTTCCCTTGTCCAAACAATGGGCTCGAGTTCGTTCGCGGTGCTGCTGTTCATGAAACCACTCCGGTTGATCAGTCCGCTTCTACTGCCGCTTTATGACGGCTTCCTGACACGAAGTATTGGCAATTCAGACGTCGAATTCATCAATCTCGCCAAAGGCCGTGCGCAGTTTTTCAGACCAGCCTTGAGAGAGTTTCTGGAAATAGGGGTCATCCTGTTCAATCCGGACCTGCCGGTCGGTTGAGAACGTGTCCTTGTTGTAAAGCAACATGTCGATCGGCATGCCGACCGAGAGATTGGAACGCAGCGTGGAATCAAAGGAAAGCAGGACAAGTTTTGCTGCTTCGCCGAGACGCATTCCCGGGCGCGTAACCCGATCGAGAATGGGCTTGCCGTATTTGTGCTCACCGATCTGCAGGAAAGGCGTGTCTTCAGCAACTTCAATGAAATTCCCGGCGGCGTAAACCTGGAACAGCCGTGGTTCTTCTCCCTTGATCTGACCTCCAAGGATAAAGGTGACGAAAAAACTTTCTGCGCTGGTGGCAAGCGCTTCGCCGTCGATCGCCTTAACCTCGCGTACTGCGCTGCCGACCAGGCGCGCGACCTGGAACATGGTTTTGGCCGTCATGAGCGTGGCGCGGTCATTCTCTGCTGACGTGATGTGCTCGCTGAGAATGGAAACCACTGCCTGGGTTATCGCCAGATTGCCTGCGGAGAGGAGCGTGATGACGCGTTCCCCCGGATCCTCCCAGACGTGCAGCTTTTTGTAGGTCGCAATATTGTCGACGCCCGCGTTGGTACGTGTATCTGCGGCGAACACCAGGCCGCGATCCAGTTTCATGCCGACACAATAAGTCATTCCCAAGCCCCTCAGACGTCACCCCAAACCCTGTTAGCACAGTGAACGCGGGTTAGGCGTCCGGAAAATGACATTCATTGCTGCTGTTGAAAAGCTGCTTGTGCCACGTCGACCTCAACCTGGAGATTTTCCTCAAGGCCGCCAAACCGGATACCTCTGATTGGCGCAGCAGAGCGGGAATCGAGTCCCGCGGTCAATCGGACGTAACGATCGGTCGGGCACATTTCGTTGGAGACATCGAACCCCGTCCAGCCGAGGCCTTCTATCATGACCTCGGCCCAGGCGTGATGTGCTTCGGAGGCCTGCTCGTCTTCCAGAAGCAGGTACCCGGACACGTACCGGGCCGGAATGCCGATGGATCTGGCAGCCGCAATAAAGATATGCGCGTGGTCCTGGCACACTCCTTCACCCGCCGCCAACGCAGACACTGCGGAAGAAGACGTATCCGTGACGCCGACCTTGTAATCGACTTTCGACCTGATGGCGTGCATGAGATCGTGGAACCCGGCAATCCGGTCGTGACCTTCAGCGTGCGCAGCCAGTTTTCGAATGGCCTGGTTGGACTGTGTGAGCGGCGTTACGCGGGTGTAGATGCGCGGGGGGACAGTCGCATCGGGCTCATGCCCCAGAACGCCGTTGGTGTCGCGCGTTTCGACGACGCCTGTCGCGGTGATTTCCACGTCTTCGACAGGTTCGCTGCGTGAAACCATATGCACACAATTGCCGAATGCGTCCTTATAGGTGGTCGCCCTTGATATTCCCGGAGCGTCGATCGTCCATTCCAGCACAGTTTGGGCAGGCCCGTTTTCCGGTGTCAGGCGTAATTGCTGCATGGCGTTTGCGAGCGGCGCGTCGTACCGGTAGCGAGTGGTGTGTCGAACGGTCAGTTGCATGCGGCACCAGAAAGCTGAATTCGTTGATCAGGCAAAATTGTAGTCTTTCGAAAGCTGCAGCGCGAACTGGTTGTTCTTGCCGATGAAGTCGGTCAAAAACTCGTGCAGCCCGTCCTGATAAATCTCGCGCATCTGTTTTTCCGACAGGTCGCGGGAAATCGATTCTGCCAGATCAAGACTGGGCTCGCGGGAGCTGTAAAGCTGCGCCAGGTCTTCCGATGTATCCGAAATCCAGTTGTAGCAATGGGCGAGGGATCGCGGCATGGCCTTTCTCAGAATTAGAAATTCCGCAATGTTGAAAGCCTTCATTCTGGCGTTGGGATATGCGAACCGGTAGCTGCGCCGGCCCGAGAGTGCTCTCAGGATAGCTGACCACTGATACCGTTCCACCGATCCGTCATCGACAATGTCGCTGTCGGGGAGAAGGGCCCAATATTGCGTGTTCAAGATCCGCGCGGTGTTGTCCGCCCGCTCCACAAAATTGCCCATCTGCGAAAAATAGTATCCATCGTCACGCAGGATCGTGTTCAAGAGAGCGCCGCGGAACAGATGCGCGCGCTGGTTTACCCAAGCCAGAAAATCCGGCAGACGTTCCTGAGTGATGGTTTGCGGATTGACTTCGATAAACTCAATCCATGTCGTGTTGATTGCTTCCCAGAGTTCGGCGGTTATGCCCGTTCTCACGGCCCGTGCGTTGTTGCGGGCAAGTTCCAGGCTGTTGCGGACGCTTACCGGGTTCTCCTTGGAAAACATAAGAAACGCGGCGACGTTCCGGATGTTCATGTCGTCATATTTTTCCGTAAATTCCGGTTCGCATCCCGAACAGGCAAGCGCGAATGCCCAATGGGTTCCGTGCTCCTGACCGCGATGGGACATGATGGCGCCGCGATAGGCCACTTCCAGCAGCCGGGCAACATTCTGGGCGCGCTCGTGATATCGAGACAACCAAAACAGCGAAGAGGCGGTTCTTCCGAGCATAAAGTGTCAGTCCTCGAGTACCCAGGTGTCCTTGGTGCCGCCGCCCTGGCTTGAATTGACGACAAGCGATCCTTTCTTAAGAGCCACGCGGGTCAGCCCGCCCGGGGTGATGCGTACCTGGTCGCCGATCAGAACGAAGGGGCGCAAATCCACGTGCCGGGGTGCAACCCCCGAGGCGACGTGGGTGGGACAGGCTGACAGGGCCAGTGTCGGCTGGGCAATGTAGTTTGAGGGATTTGCTTCCAGAACCTTTCGGAATTCCGCGATTTCGCGCTTTGACGCGGTCGGGCCGATGAGCATTCCGTAACCACCTGATCCATGCACTTCCTTGACAACAATCTCTTCGAGATTGTCGAGCACATAGGCCAGATCGTCAGCGAGCGAGCAATTCCATGTCGGGACATTGTTCAGGATAGGTTTTTGCCCGGTGTAGAATTCTATGATGTCTGGAACATAGGCGTAGATCGCCTTGTCGTCGGCGATGCCGGTCCCGGGGGCGTTGCAGATCGTGACACTGCCGGCCCTGTAGGCATCGAACAGGCCGGGCACTCCGAGCATGCTGTCCGCATTGAAGGTGAGGGGATCCAGGAACGCATCGTCGATGCGCCGGTAGATAACGTCCACCTGTTCCGGTTCGCGGGTCGTGCGCATGAAGACCTTGCCGGCGTCGACAAACAGGTCCCGTCCTTCAACCAGTTCAACGCCCATGGAGTCAGCCAGGAAGGCATGCTCAAAATAGGCGGAATTGTAGATGCCGGGTGTTAGGACAACGATGGTCTGCGCCGATTTCGAGGGATCGGGAGCAACGCTTTCCAGCGTTCTGCGCAAAAGTTCAGGGTACTGTTCAACAGGTGCGACCCGATGGGTCTGAAACAGCTCGGGAAACAGACGCATCATGGTTTCGCGGTTCTCCATCATGTAGGAGACACCGGAAGGGGTGCGCGTGTTGTCCTCCAGGACGTAGAACTCGTTTTCGGAAACACGAACAAGGTCCGTGCCGATAATGTGGGCATAGACCTTTCGTGCGGGTGTGAACCCAGCCATTTCCGGCAGAAACGCTTCATTTTGAAGAATGAGATTCGCCGGAATGCGGCCCGCACGCAGGATTTCCTGACGATGATAGATATCGTGCATGAAAGCGTTCAGTGCGCGCACACGCTGGTCTATGCCAGCCGACAGGCGGCGCCACTCCGAAGCCGATATGATGCGCGGGATGGGGTCGAACGGTATCAGGCGTTCCGTCGCTTCTTCTGCGCCATAAACCGCAAAAGTAATGCCAAGGCGGCGAAAAATCGTCTCGGCGTCGCGGCTTTTCTTTGTCAGGAAGTTTGGGGGCTTGTCCTCGAGCCAGTCGGCAAGCCTTGAATAAGGCGAGCGTGGACCGCCGGTATCATCGAGCATTTCGTTGAAGAAAGACCGATCGTCCGCCATTGCCTCCCCTTTGTATTGTTTTGGTCTTTGGCAATCATGGCAAAATTCTTAGGTGTGTCAAAGAACAATATCGCGCCGCATTTGCCTAGAGGTTAGGCAGTTATGTGAAAAACCGACGTTGACAAAGCGGCGCGCCGTTATTTGGCGGCGTCTGCGAGCGGACGCCTGGTCCGCTCTTTCCTCGTTCGTTCAAATGGATTCAGCCATTCTTTAGCTGACCTAACGTCAGTCTCAAGTCGCGTTCCTAGTCCCGATAGCCTGACGAGCCGTCTACCTTCGTGAACCTGCCTTGCGCATCAACATGAACGGTCATGGTGTCGTCCGCGCTCCAGTAGGGATAGTTGGTGAACTTGAAAATGCGCGGATAAATGGTCAGCTTCCCGTTCTTGGCAACTTCCTTCGTCTGCGTCACGGTCAGCATGCCGGCTTCGCTGCGGCCCGCAGGCTGGAGCTGACTGAGATTGATGCCGGGCTCACTGTTCCTGCTGCGGGATTCGTAAAGCACGCCTCCATAGACTGTGCATTCGATATGCAACTTGCTTCGGCCGATCCGGGGCCCGGTTCGTGTTGAGGCCCATCGAATATTCGGATCAATGGAAAGCCATTCCGAAACACCAAAGCCGAGATGGATTGTTGTTCCGTCCTTGACCGGAATGTCCTTCATTTGCATGTAGACGGATCCCGACCGGTTCTCGACCGAATACTTTGGTGAAATGTAATTCCAGCCGATCTCATTATCGAGAAGATAGAGTGTCTGCCATTCGTAAAAGATGCCTGCGCCGGCAGAAACCGAAAGCGGCGTAGGCAGCAGATTAAACTGAGGACCCGGCTGCACGACGCCGAGATCATTGGTAATCCATTGGGCCAGCCTCTTGCCCGATTCCTGAAGGGCCCAGTCGCCGGTCTTCTTGCCGGCGTGCTTCATGACTTCCTTGAACAACTTAGCGCCCGACTTGATACCTGCGTCTAGGTCGCCGACAAGTGACGCTTCCCAATCGACCCCGGACGATGTGATACCGTTCATCTCCCTTGCGGACTTGCATCCAGTCACCAGCAGCAAGGCAAATGCGGTTCCGACTTCTGCCATGAGGCCCGCTCGTTTTCCGACGACGAGCACTTGTACGGGAAGGCGTTTGCTTCCCATGTTCCAGAGATCGAATTGAAAAACACTGCCCCCGGCAAGTACCGAACCGGAAAAACCTCCGCCCAAGAGGGCGATCCAAGTGGTGTCTGGATTGTATAAAGACATCGAAAAACCTCTCTTTCGGCCCGGAGAAACGGCCGTAATGGTCTGAATTATTTCGAAAATTCCAAAGTGTTATTCAGGCTGGCAGGTATGAAAAGCACCTTTGCCGGGAACCAAGAATACTAGAAAATTACCTCACGGGATGTGTTGCAAATCATTTCTTGCCCAGTTTCTTCTGGTTAGACCCGCGCAGACGGTTCCTAAGCCCTTGTGCTGACTATGCCTCACAGTTGGTTCATGGTACGGCCTGAACAGACTGGGAACTGGAGGACCGCATGAAAGAAGTTCTGGCCGAATTGGAACAACGCCGCGAGACGGCTCGGCTCGGTGGCGGTCAACGGCGCATCGACAGTCAGCATTCCAAGGGAAAGCTGACGGCGCGCGAACGCATCGAGGTTCTGCTCGACGAAGGCTCCTTCGAAGAATTCGACATGTTCAAGCAGCACCGCTGCACGGATTTCGGGATGGCGGAACAGCATATCCCGGGCGACGGCGTGGTAACCGGCTGGGGTACCGTCAACGGCCGGACGGTCTACGTGTTCTCCAAGGATTTCACGGTGTTCGGCGGTTCCTTGTCCGAGGCGCACGCGGAAAAGATCACCAAGTTGCAGGACATGGCGCTTCAGAACCGTGCACCGGTTATCGGTCTGTTTGACGCCGGCGGTGCTCGAATTCAGGAAGGTGTCGCGGCCCTGGGCGGCTACGGAGAAGTGTTTCGTCGTAACGTCCTGGCCTCGGGCGTTATTCCGCAGATTTCCCTGATCATGGGACCATGTGCAGGTGGTGACGTTTATTGTCCCGCGATGACCGACTTTATCTTCATGGTCCGCGATACGTCCTACATGTTCGTTACCGGTCCGGATGTGGTCAAGACCGTGACCAACGAGACGGTCACCGCAGAAGAACTAGGTGGAGCGTCAATCCACACAACAAAATCTTCGATCGCGGACGGTGCCTTCGACAATGATATCGAAGCCTTGCTGGAAATGCGTCGGATGATCGATTTTCTACCGATGAACAACCAGGCAGACCTTCCCGAACTGACCAATCACGACGATCCAGACCGGATCGACATGAGCCTCGACACGCTGATCCCCGACAACCCCAACAAGCCCTACGACATGCGCGAGCTTGTGCTGAAGACCGTGGATGAGGGGGACTTCTTCGAGATTCAGAAGAGCTTTGCAGGCAATATCATCACCGGGTTTGGACGCATTGAAGGCCGGACCGTCGGGATCGTTGCCAATCAACCGATGGTTCTTGCCGGTGTTCTGGATTCCGATGCCAGCCGCAAGGCTTCCAGGTTTGTCCGGTTCTGTGATTGCTTCGGTATTCCGATCCTCACTTTTGTGGATGTTCCAGGGTTCCTTCCCGGGACGTCGCAGGAATATGGCGGATTGATCAAACATGGCGCAAAGCTGCTGTTTGCGTTCACGGAAGCCACCGTCCCAAAAGTGACCGTGATCACCCGAAAGGCCTATGGCGGCGCCTATGACGTGATGAGTTCAAAGCATATCGGCGGCGACATCAATTATGCCTGGCCAAGTGCCGAAATTGCCGTGATGGGTGCCAAGGGAGCAGTTGAAATTCTCTATCGGTCCGAACTGGGTGATCCGGACAAGATCGCGAAACGGACGAAAGACTATGAAGACCGCTTTGCGAACCCGTTCGTTGCTGCCGAACGCGGATACATCGATGATGTGATCCGGCCTCATTCAACGCGGCGGCGGGTCGCAAAAGCCCTGGAGTTGCTGCGCACCAAAAAGGTCGAAACGCCTTGGAAGAAGCACGACAACATTCCGCTTTGAGACCTGAGGGTCGAAGCAGTTCGTCATCATGACGACTTCGGGCCGGGTTTTCCGGCCCGTATTGCATCAGCGCCAGCGATTGAAGCCACGCGGAAACAGAGGCTCTTTGCACTGATAGGCAACCGGGCATTGGCGATTGTCGCGGGTCGGGCCGTACTGAATGAAAAGTTCCTGATTGTAGTCGCAGTAACTCCGGTTCGAAACGAACATGGAATATGTGTACTGGCCGGTGGTGAACACGACTGCGCCGTGCTGCCTGACAAGGTTTTGTGCCTGATTGCATGACATTTGGCGCAGATCCGGTCTGGCTTCAGCTGCGGTTGTCAGAAACAGGCTGCCGAGCACGAAGGCTGCGGTTGCAAATTGGCGGTTTTTCATCTTTGGCTCCATTGATGTCTGGGTTTTCCAAACAAGATCGGCCCAGCCCAGGGTAGGTACCCTCGTAATATTCAGGTGCACCTGCGGTAAGGCGCGTTACACATCCAAGTGTGCTGCAGGCATTGTGTAGCCGTTGTGATCGACACCACAGAAATCATCATTCACGGGAAAGGAAACCAGCGGCAGGTCGCGGGTGTGCCAACCTTTGATCACGCGCGATGGTATCACGATGTGGAATGCGTGGGTGAAATGGCACTTCAGGAGCAGGTTTTACCGGTTCGATATTCGCCAAGTTCCACGCATCAGCAAATCCAACTCTCGCCCTTTGGATAAGTTGCGCCGGTTTCACCCGCAGCCTACAAACAAACAAACGATCCAGCTGGGTGAAAATAAATGTTCTCGAAAATTCTTGTTGCCAACCGGGGTGAGATCGCATGCCGCGTCATGAAAACCGCGCGTCGCATGGGGATCAAGACTGTTGCCGTTTATTCGGATGCCGACAGGGACGCGCTTCATGTCGAAATGGCGGATGAAGCTGTACATATCGGCCCTGCTGCTGCGGCGGAGTCCTATCTGGTTGCGGACAAGATCATCGCTGCCTGCAAGGAGACCGGCGCAGAAGCGGTGCACCCGGGCTACGGCTTTTTGTCAGAGCGTTCAAGCTTTCCCGAAGCGCTGGCAAAGGAGGGGATCGTCTGGATCGGCCCCAATCCGCGCGCAATCGAAGCGATGGGCGACAAGATCGAATCCAAGAAATTCGCCAATGATGCGAAAGTCAGCACCGTTCCTGGATATCTGGGGGTTATCGAGTCGCCCGAACAAGCCGTCCAGATTGCGAAGGACATCGGTTACCCGGTCATGATCAAGGCGTCGGCCGGCGGTGGCGGCAAGGGCATGCGGATCGCCTGGAACGCTGACGAGGTCATGGACGGCTACGCCCGGTCGAAATCGGAAGCAGCGTCATCCTTCGGCGACGACCGGGTCTTTGTCGAAAAGTTCATTGAAAACCCGCGCCACATCGAAATCCAGGTGCTCGGCGACAAGCACGGCAACGCGATTTACCTTGGCGAGCGCGAGTGTTCCATTCAGCGCCGGAACCAGAAGGTCATCGAAGAAGCACCGTCGCCGCTTCTGGACGAAGAAACGCGCCGCAAGATGGGCGAACAGGCCGTCGCCCTTGCAAAGGCGGTCGACTATGACAGCGCCGGCACCGTCGAATTCGTTGCCGGACAAGACAAGAGTTTCTTCTTCCTGGAGATGAACACCCGCCTTCAGGTCGAACATCCGGTCACCGAATTGATCACGGGCGTCGATCTTGTCGAGCAGATGATCCGGGTTGCTGCGGGCGAAGAACTCACGATCTCTCAGGACGACGTCAAATTGAATGGCTGGTCGGTCGAAAGCCGGATCTACGCGGAAGATCCCTATCGCAATTTCCTTCCGTCAATTGGCCGCCTGGTGCGGTATCAGCCGCCGGAAGAAATCGACGCGGAAGAGCTGACGATCCGAAACGACACCGGTGTGGTCGAGGGATCGGAAATTTCAATGTTCTATGACCCGATGATTGCTAAGCTGATCACGCACGCACCCACGCGCGAACAGGCAATTGACGGCATGAGCGCCGCGCTCGATGCGTTTTATGTCGACGGAATTCAGCACAATGTTCCGTTCCTGACGGCATTGATGAATCACCCTCGCTGGCGCTCGGGCGAACTTGCCACGAGTTTCATTGCTGATGAATATCCGGATGGGTTCTTGCCTGCTGTTCCGGACGAAGCGGCCTATTCGGTTCTCGCCGCCGTAGCGCTCTCCATGGGAGCGTTGGAACGCGAGCGCCTTGATCACCTGCCGGGACGCCTCAGGCCGCATTCCGGAGCGATCCGGGAGGACTGGGTGATAAAGCTCGACAAGGCATATGTGCCGATCCGCATCGCTGCCGGATATCCCGGCACGCCGGTGGAGCTTGATGTCGCAATCGGTGATGGACCAGTAGTAAATGTCGAATCGGAATGGAGCCCGGGCGATGTGCTCTGGTCCGGAAAGGTCGGCAATCAGGATGTGACGGTTCAGGTGCGTCCTGTAACAGGCGGGTATCGCCTTGACTGGCAGGGCTATTCCGTCACGGCCAATGTTCTGACACCGCGTGTCGCCGAACTTGATCAGCTCATGCCCGAAAAAGTGCCGCCCGACACCTCCAAGATGCTGCTGTGTCCGATGCCGGGGCTCGTTGTGTCGATTGCCGTCGAAGAAGGGCAAGAGGTCAAGGCCGGTGAGCAGCTCGCTGTGGTCGAGGCGATGAAGATGGAAAATGTCCTTAAGGCCGAGCGGGATTGCGTCGTGTCAGCAATCAAGGCAGCGCCGGGAGACAGCCTTGCAGTGGACGCGGTCATTATGGAGTTTTCCTGATCCGGAGAATTGACGGGACTTCAGGTCCAAAGGTATTGAAGCGGCCTGTGACACCACGTCCCGGGCCGTTTTATTTTTTCAAGCAAGGAAGCCTTCATGGCGTTTTCGACCGTTCTATTTGATCTTGACGGCACGCTGACCGACCCCTTCGACGGGATCACCAGATCGATCCAGTACGCTCTGGGAAAGATGGGGGCGGCGGTTCCGGAAGGTGAAGACCTTCGTTGGTGTATTGGTCCGCCGCTTTGGGACAGTTTCGAAACTCTGTTGAACACAGGCGAGCGCACAGAGCTTGACAGGGCTGTGGCATTTTACAGAGAGCGTTACACTGTCACCGGCCTCTACGAAAACACGCTTATCGAGGGAATTCCGCGCGTGCTGCAAACCTTGCGGAACGAGGAAATGAACTTGCATGTGTGCACGTCCAAGCCCCACGCATATGCCGGCAAGATCGTCGATCATTTCGAGATGATGCCGCATTTCGGCAAGGTTTACGGATCCGAGCTCAGCGGGCATCGCTCCGCCAAGAGTGAACTGATTGCGCACATTCTCGAAGAAGAGGGATTGTCAGCGTCCGAGACCGTGATGATCGGAGATCGCAGCCACGACCTTGTCGGTGCCAATGTCAATGAAGTGGCCAGTATTGGTGTCCTTTGGGGCTATGGCAGCCGCAAGGAACTTGAAGCGGAGAGCCCAATCCTGATTGCTGCGAGGCCTGCGGATATCGTCGAGTTTTTGTGCGCGGCAGCCTGAAGCAGTCTTGCAAAGGCGTTTTAAAGGGTCACTGTTTCCGTCACGCAGCCCAGTTGCTTTCAGGCCAAAAAAGCGGGGCTGCTTTGCGTGGCAGTCCAATTGCTGTATAACGCAGCGCATAGTAACCCGAATGTTTTGAGCCAGAAAAATGTAACCCGCTCGATCACTTTGCTGAAAACGGGCTGATCCAATCAAACGGGATCGGTTCTTTGTGCAATTCAGGATTCCAGACGTTTCAGACAACAACAAGCTCAACGGACTCTAATGGTCCGCTGACGACGAGGTTGCTTTGGCCCGGATCTTGGAAACTTCGAGCGATATCATGGAATTATTGAAATATCCGCGCACGCGGCACCTGGAAGGGTCGCGGCTGCAGGAAGGTGATCTTGGGGACGACAAGCCGATTGCGGAATTGGCGGACCAGTTTCTTGTCATCGAGGAAAAGATAGATGGTGCCAATTGTGCCGTTTCGTTCGATCCGGAAGGGACGCTGAGGCTGCAAAGCCGCGGACATTTTCTGGTCGGCGGATACCGCGAAAGGCACTTCGATCTCCTGAAGACCTGGGCATCCGTTCACGCCAATGCGCTGAGCGAGGTGCTCGGTCGCCGCTACATCATGTTCGGCGAATGGCTCTATGCGAAGCACACCAGCTTCTATGACCGGCTGCCGCACTACTTTCTTGAATTTGATGTATTCGATCGGGAAACCGGCCGTTTCTTGAGCACTGCCGGTCGCAGACGCGTGCTTGGCGGGCTGCCGGTCATGCCTGTCCCGGTCCTTCACGAGGGAGCGGTGTCGTCGGTTGAAGACCTGCGCCGGCTCATAAAGCCTTCGCTGTACAAGTCCGCCGGCTGGCGAAACGAACTGGAACGATCGGCCGAGGCGTCGAAAAACCGGCTCGACATGGTCGAGCGGCAGACGGAAGACACGGATCTTGCCGAAGGACTTTACGTAAAGTCTGAAGACGAAGACTACGTTCTGGATCGGTTCAAGTTCGTCAGAGCAGACTTCGTTCAGGCAATTACGGATTCTGATGGCCACTGGCAATCTCGACCCATACTGCCGAACCAACTGGCTGCAGACACCGACATATTTGCTCCTGTTCTTGGCGTGAAAGGGGCTTACGATGAAGTCTAGAAACACCAACCAGGTTTCGTATCCCGATCTGTTGGACCTCGTACCTGCAGCACCTGACTGGCAGATCGACTGGGGACGCATCTGGGCGTTGTGGCCGCAGCTTGCCGCTTTGGACGTGTGCCCCCAGGATCCGGTTCATCACGCAGAGGGCGATGTCGGCACTCATACGCGCATGGTTGTCGAAGAGCTCGTGTCAATGTCTGCCTGGCGGTCCCTGGATCAGCGGCAACGGTTCTGTCTTTTCTGGGCTGCGGTCCTGCATGATGTCGGCAAACCGGCCGTGACGATGAAGGAAGACAACGGCCGGGTGACCTCGCGCGGTCACTCCAGGGTAGGGGCGCTCATTGCCCGGCAACTTCTCTGGGAAGCGGCGGCTCCGTTCGCATGGCGTGAAGAGATCTGCGGATTGATTACCTGTCATCAATTGCCGTTCTGGCTCATTGAGCGGGAAGACGGACAGAGGCAGGCGATCAAAACGTCCTTCAGGTGCCTGCCCGATCTTCTGTGCACTCATGCCCGCGCAGACGCATTGGGACGGGTCTGCGCGGACAAGCAGTCCATTCTGGACAATGTCGCGCTGGCCGAGCAGCTCTTTGAAGAAAGTGCCTGTCTTTCGTCGAGGTTCGCCTTTGCAAATGACGAGAGCCGTGTTGCATTTTTCGAACGATCGGACCGGGACCCGAACTTTGCGGCTCATGAGAGCTTCAAAAGCAGGGTCAAGTTGATGTCCGGTCTGCCGGGTGTTGGCAAGGATACCTGGATTGCCGCGAACTGCCCCGATCTGCCCGTCGTCAGTCTTGACGCCGTGCGAGACATGATTGGCGAGCCGGCAACCGGCAATCAGGGGCGTGTAGTCCAGGCTGCCTATGAGCTGGCGCGGTCTTACTTGCGTGCGGGCCGGGACTTTGTCTGGAACGCCACGAATGTTTCGGAGCAGCTCAGGGCGAAGCCGCTGCGTCTGTTCCGGGACTACGGCGCGCATATCGAAATCGTCTATCTTGAAGCGGGACCGGACAGGTTGTTCCAGCAGAACCGTGGCAGATCCACAGCAATACCGGATGAGGCTCTCGCCGGTCTGGTGAAGAAACTTGAACCGCCCGGTGATTGGGAAGCGCACAAGATAACGCGCCTCGTTGCGGAAAATGAGCTAGAAACGACCTCAAGAGCACGTCGCTGAGACTGTACCGGCGCCCGATCAAGCGCCGGTACATTGCCGCCAGAGACAAGACAGGACAATGACCATGACATCTGGGCTGGTGACCGTTCACGTTCTCATCGAGGGCCGGGTGCAGGGCGTCGGCTACAGAGCCTGGTGTGCGGACACGGCAATCGCGCGCGGTCTCTCAGGATGGGTCAGGAACAGAACTTCCGGCGCCGTTGAGGCGGTCTTTTCAGGCCAGCCAGCAGGTGTCGCCGACATGCTGGATGCTGTCTGGCGTGGACCACGACTTGCCAAAGTAACCGGCGTCAAGGAACTGGACCCGGTCGAGTTGCAAGAAGGCCCGTTCAAAGTCAGGGAAACTGCTTAAGAGACGGCGTCATCTTTGGATTTGTGTATCAATTACGAATTTCAACGTTGAACTGTCATTGAATTATCGCAATGATCTGATCTCACATATGAAACAATCAGAACGTCTGATTTAAGCTTTTCTGCCCAATCAGGGAGATTTCTCGTGAAAATAGCGGTTCTCGGTGGTGACGGATTCGTTGGTTGGCCCACCTCTTTGCATCTGTCCGACATCGGCCACGAAATCCATATCATTGATGATTTGAGCCGGCGCTGGATCGATGCGGAACTTGGCGTCCAATCGCTCACACCGATGGATTCCATTCAGGAACGCACACGCATCTGGAAACAGGAAACGGGCAATACAATCCATTTCCATCTGATCGATATTGCCGAGAACTATGAAGTGTTCAAGGCCTGGCTGTCTGACAACCGTCCCGATGCGATCATCCACTTTGCCGAACAGCGGGCGGCGCCGTATTCGATGAAGTCGGATCAGCACAAGAACTACACCGTCAACAACAACGTCAATGCTACCCATCATTTGCTCAACGCCATGGTTGAGCTGAATCTGGATGCACATCTGGTGCATCTCGGCACGATGGGGGTCTATGGATACTCAAACGTCGGAGCGGCCATCCCAGAGGGCTATCTGGGCGTCGATGTCGAGACCCTGGCCGGAGAAAAGGTCAATCAGGAGATCCTTTATCCGGCTAATCCCGGATCGATCTACCACATGACCAAGTGTCTCGATCAGCTGCTTTTCCAGTTCTATGCCAAGAATGACGGTCTCAGGATCACCGATCTGCATCAGGGCATTGTTTGGGGCACGCACACGGAACAGACCAAACGCCACAAGCAGCTCATCAACCGTTTCGACTATGACGGAGACTATGGAACCGTCCTGAACCGGTTCCTCATCCAGGCGGCAATCGACTATCCGCTGACCGTGCATGGCACCGGTGGCCAGACCCGCGCCTTCATCCATATTCAGGACTCGGTGCGCTGCATTGAACTTGCCCTGAAAAACCCGCCGCAAAGCGGCGACCGGGTCAAGGTCTTCAATCAGATGACGGAAACACATCGGGTCCGTGGCCTTGCCGAACTGATTTCCAGACTGACTGGCGCAAAGGTGGCTTATCTGCCCAACCCGCGTAAGGAGGCAGCCGAAAACGACCTTGTCGTCAGGAACGAACAATTCCTGGATCTCGGGCTCGATCCGATCAAGCTGGAAGACGGCCTTCTGGAGGAGGTGGTCGATGTGGCCAAGGCCTATGCCTATCGGGTTGACCGCAGCCGGGTACCGGCAGTTTCCGCGTGGACCCGTGAAATCGCGGAAGAGATCGAGCACGATCCGGAGCATCCCCGGCTAAAATCGGTCTCGTGAGGCTTTGGCATGACCGGTGAACCGGAGTTCAACAAGGCGCAGGGCGCCAGATATGCCTATGTAACGCTGGTGACCAACAGGGACTATGTTCTTGGTGCGACGGCGCTGCTGCGGTCGTTGCGCAGAGCACGATCCGACGCCGATCTTGTGGTTCTCCAAACGCCGGGTGTCGACGACGAGGACCTTGCAGCCCTAAAGACCTTTGAACCGCGGCTTGGACGCTGCGAACGGTTGCCAACATCCGATGCTTTCAACGAGCGGCACGAACGTGGCCGCCTGCACAAGGCCGCACCGTTTTCAAAAGGAGGCAAGCCGGTCTTTCATACGCCGCTCGACAATTTCGTGAAGCTGCGGCTCTGGCAACTTGTCGAGTATGAGCGCGTCGTGTTCATCGATGCTGACGCGCTTGTGCTTCAGAACTGCGACCGGTTGTTTGAGTTTCCGGAATTCTGCGCGGCACCAAATGTCTATGAGGGTTTGGCCGACTTTCATCGGTTGAACAGCGGTGTCTTCACGGCGCGGCCGAGCGAAACCACGTTCGAGCAGATGCTTTCCAGGCTGGACAAGCCGGATGTCTTCTGGCGTCGTACCGATCAGACGTTCCTTGAGAATTACTTTCCCGATTGGCAAGGTCTGCCGGTCTTTTACAATATGCTGCAATATGTCTGGTTCAACCTGCCGGAGCTGTGGAGCTGGGAGCAAATCCACATTCTGCATTATCAGTATGAAAAGCCATGGCAGGCGGGGCACGAAAAGGCGGATCGGCTCCGGCCACTGATCGATCTTTGGCAAGCCTTTGCGACCGGAGACGGAATTCCGGCGGATACGACGCGGCTGAAAGGGCCTTCGGAATGGGCCGAGCAACAGGCGTCCTGAATGCATGTCCTGATCACAGGCGCCGGTGGAACAGTTGGCCGATTTCTCGCGCATCGGATGCTGACAGAGGGACATGACGTCACCTCGCTTGGCCGCGCTCCCGTCGCGGACATGCCACTTGCGTTTTCACCCTTTGACCTTGCCAATCCAGTGCCTGACCTACCCAGGGCCGATGTGCTCATCCATTGTGCGCTTCACCACGCGCCGGGCAAGTTCCGTGGCGGCGAGGGGACGGATCCGGACCGCTTCTGGCGATTGAACGTCGATGGAACGAAGGCGCTCTTCGCGGCCGCCAAAGCCACCAGTTGCCGGCATGCTGTGTTCGTCTCCAGCCGAGCCGTCTATGGCGATCATCGCGGCGGCGAGACACTGCGTGAAGCCGATGAGCCGGCACCTGACACGCTTTACGGCGAGGCCAAGCTGGCCGGTGAACACCAGCTTTCGGATTTATGCGATGAAGCGTTTTGCGGGATCGTCTTGAGAACGACCGGCGTCTACGGTGTGGCTCCAGGTCTTCGTGAGCACAAGTGGTCCGGCCTGTTCGACAGCTTTCTGTCGGGCAATCGGATCGAGCCAAGGTGCGGAACGGAAGTGCACGGAGACGACCTTGCAGCAGCCGTCGCCTTGCTTTTGAAGCAGGGGAATACCGGGAAAAGGTTTGATGTTTTCAACGTGTCCGACCTCATGCTGGACCGGAGCGACCTTCTTGGAATGCTCGCTTCGCTTCGAGCGGTCGGTATTGAAGTTCCTGAAAAGTCTTCCAGGATCCCGGGCGAAATGGATACGGCCAGGCTCCGGGCCCTTGGATGGAAGCCCGGTGGTGTTCAGCGTCTGCAGGATTTCTTGAATACCTGTTCGCCTGTTTGAAACAACGCGAAGCTAGACAGAGACGACAGGGCCGAAGATCTTTTCGAATTCCGCGCGCAGAACCATGTCGTTTTCCGCCATGGTCACCGGGATCCCAAGATCGACAAGGCTTGTGACACCGTGGTCTTTGACACCGCAGGGCACGATGCCGGAAAAGTGGTCGAGCTCCGGTTCAACGTTGAAGCTGATACCGTGATAAGTGACCCATCTGCGCAGCCGAAGACCAAGGGCGGCAATCTTGTCCTCGACGGCTTCGCCCCGGTCCGGACGGCTAACCCAGACGCCAACCCTGTCCTCGCGCCGCTCACCGCGGATGTGGTAATGCCACAACGTGTTGATGAGCCAGGTTTCGAGCGCTGACACGAAGGCCCGGACGTCCTGCTTCCGCGTTTTCAGGTTGAGCATCACGTAGGCGATGCGTTGGCCCGGACCGTGATAGGTGTGCTGGCCGCCGCGCTTGGTGCGGTAGACGGGGAAGCGGTCAGGGGTCACCAGATCCCTGTCGTCCGCCCTGGTTCCGGCGGTGTAAAGTGGAGGGTGTTCGAGAAGCCAGACAAGCTCGCGGGCTTCGCCCGAGATGATTCTCTCGACGCGACTTTCCATTTCCTCAAGCGCGTGCTCATAGTCCACAAGCTCGTCAGATATCTTCCACTCCACCGGTTCAGAACCCGTTTTCGGCTGAAAACTGAGAGAAATCTGGTCTCTTTCGGCTGGTGACATGTGGATGACACTTCTTTGTTTTTTGAGCTGGCTTGCCGGGCCGTGATATGGTGTGGCGCTGGCGGGTTCGCCCTATTTAAGGATCTTGACGTCCGATGACCACCTTTGACGAAATCAAAGTCGACATTTCCGTCGTGCTCGGCGAATCCGAAATGCCGGTGCATCAGCTCCTGCGCATGGGCCGTGGTGCCGTCATCGATCTGGACGTATCAGAAGACGATGATGTCAAGATCTACGCCAACAATACACTGGTGGCACGTGGACAGGTGGTACTGCTCGGCGAACGGATTGGTATTTCGATTACCGAGGTTCTGATGCGTGCACCGGAAGTACGTCCGATGCGGACCGACGGGCCGTTGTAAGCCTGGCTCAAAGAAATATCGGGCGCTTGTGAATTAATACGGTTTCGGCTCTTGCGCCCCCAAAATCCTTTTGCTACATGGAGCGCCTCGACGCAGACAGGCGCCGGGAACAATCGAATATGCGGTCGTGGCGGAATTGGTAGACGCGCAGCGTTGAGGTCGCTGTGGGGTAAAACCCGTGGAAGTTCGAGTCTTCTCGACCGCACCATTCGATTGGGGTAAACGTATGTTTCCCAATGATTTAGGTGTTTTCAGCAGTGATTTCTTACACGAAAATCCCGTAGGCGTTTTGCCGTGGTTTGCACGGTTTTGCAGCGGTCAACGAGGTTGTGGAAAAACCAACTCTCTGAATGAATTCAACAATTCAACAATGGCCGTGAGCTTCGTTCAACCTCGAACGATTGATTTCGTCAACGTGCGGCAGCAGTTGACGTGTGTTTGTGCTAGCGGTCTAAGGAGCGCTTTCAAGAAGCTGTCCACAACACAGTAGTTTAGCCGGAACTTGGGCGTTCGAGCTCACCTTAGCCAATTTTCAGCAACTGATTTTGCTAACCTACTGGGTAAAGATGTGCCCAGATCCAACCAATGAACGCTATTATAATAACGTTGGTTTTCACCGTCCACGTAGTTATCAAGCAACGACGTTAGTCGCTTTTTTGGTATAGATTGAACGCATCTTATTGCGAATATCTCTCTGGCGCTGTCATTCTTACGCCCGAGTTCTCGAATTACTATATCGTCACTCAAACTGGCAATTAGTTTGTTTGGAATTAGCTTTAGAAGGGCATCTCTAATTTGCGAGTCCAATTCTAAGTCTAATGTATCTGCAACTCTTTGTCTGCCCAAAGCCAAAATTGCAGATGCTTTTTGTTGGGGAAGCTTGGTTGATCTGAAACTCACAAGGCTTCCTTCCGAAGGATAATCGCCCAACTTTTTGATGCGTTCGACGTCCGGCCATTCGCCAAAACGTCCCAGGTAACGCGTTATGCTTTCACTGGCGTCGATTTCGAACGAGTCTATTGTTTTTCTTACTAAATCCAGATCTTTCCGATTTCGAAGCTCGCAAAGGATAGACAGAGCACTGCTGGAAAGCTTATTTGTCAGAAAAGGACCCAGTTTGCGAATGTTCTCAATTGCAGCAGTGCCAACAACCCCGGAATTGGCTGCCAGTTTTTTCAATTCGGTTTCGAACTGAGATCTAAATCCATCGGCAAGATTTTTCCGGATGTCTGATTGTGTTTTTGATCTAAATCTTGAGTAAAGAACCGTTAGTTCTTGTTCGTTAAAAACACCAGCTTTTTCAACTTTACTCTTCAAGTCTGTAAAGCTCAGTTCGGAAAGACGATTTACTCGATAACGCTCATAGAATTTAGTGTCTGTTTCTTTGCGTGTTGCTGAACCTAATGCAATACCAAGACCGACCGCACGACGCTCTATTGTCAGTGCCTTTTTTAAAACTTCGTCCGTTAACGCTTGGTCGAGATTTGCAAGAGTTTCGGCCGCGATCAGACGAATTTCATGCATGTTGTCTGTGAGGAGTGAATCAATAGCCTCTTTTGGAATTTCGCTTCGATCAAATAAAACTCGTGCCGCACGAAGGCGTATTTCGTCTTGTTTTGCCGATAGACAAGAGACCAAAGTTTCGGACAGTAAGGACTGTGGGCTGCTAAAGAGATCATCCGCAACCCTACTTTCGACTTTGTCTACTTCATTGCGACAAAGACGCTTCAGCGCCGAGTCAGTGCTACCTCGAGCGAGGATGGCTACGACTGCGCCCTCGATTTGTTGCTTGCGTTTCGGGTCGCAATCATTGGACATCTCTTCAAGCAGAGGAATATCCTCGTGAACGGCATTTGTTGCCAAAAAAGATACGGCAGCGTCAAATACTTGATCTTTAGTCTCGTTTGAGAGCCACGTTTGTAGTGTTTTCCTCTTTGAGATCAGCTCTGAAAGGTCGATTAGCGGTTGGCCTAAAAGCTTGAGAATGCGAATAGAACGCTGCTGTTCGTCCTGAGTCCCCACTTGCGACAAAAATCTTAGGTAAAAGAACTGGTTCTCCAAATCTCCAGATTTTTGTACCCAGCGCCAAAGAGGAACATTCCGATGAGTAAACCCTATAACACCGCATTCCACCAGAGCATTATACTCTCGATCTGATAGTTTTTCGTCTCGGTAGTGTTTAAAAATTAGATTTGCATCATGATTTTCCAAATATATTTCGTCATTTCCAGACCTATGCAGTGTAGTGGAAATTAGTCTAAATCTTGCAACTTCTTGCGAAGATACAGCATCCCAACCATATGACCGATTTGCAACGTCACTCAAAAAAGAACCAGCATTTTCTTCAATGAGACGTGAGGCAGAGCTCGCGGTCGTTTCGGTATCTGAATCATCTTCAGGTGGAGCTTCGGATCCATCGTCTTCAACGCTCTCGAAAGGTTTGAAGGATGTTTCGCGCCAGCCAATCTCCATCAGTTTATCTCGAACAACATCTTTGAAATCAGAAGTGTCGTTAAAGTCTTTAAAAAATACTTTCTTTTCTTCAATGCAGCTCTGTCGGAAGTCTAAAACCTTCTGTATATCTTCACCGGGCTGGAATCCTTCTGGTGAATCTATGGTTTTGAAGAATAGGGCCATATCCTTCATATTTCCGCTTTCGATTCGATCGATTGCGCGACAGTATTCCTCCTCAAAACCCGATGTATAACCATTTGCGTCGGTAGAAGGCCGTGAGCCCCACTTGTTCCACATGACCCCGATAAAATAATCGCACCTATCGAGGTCTTCATTAATCTTGCTCTGCGGGCGCTGGTATCCTGGGATCGCATCTTCCCAACCGTACAGCTTGAAGTGGCAGCCCCAATGCTCTGAGTTGTTTCGGTTCACTTCACCTACAACATGATGTGCAGCATTACGCTCTTTGTCCAGTCCTCCGGGAGAACCTATGAAGATGCGGACTATCTTGAGACTCTCACGCATATGCCACCTCGAATCTTTTTGCTTGAAGAGAATCTAGCACAACGCTTACTACCTGAGACTGCAAATGAGCAAAGTTAGTTCTCCAAAATCACAATGCTCAGCTCAACTAACTGACTATTTCTTTGCTCGAAAACGCTTGCTAAGTTAAGTATTTGCGGTGGGTTTTAGGGTGACGACGTAAAGCTGTGCATGCTATGCGCATCGCTTTTGCAACAACTTGATACGAACTAGAAAGACTTAGCTATTTGAACGTCGAAAGCATTCAGCTTATTCAACGCAATAGGTCATAGAGCTTGCCTTAACCTATTCTAGATCAGCTCAAAATTGAACCGCACTCGCGCACTCTTCCTACGTGAAGAAAGCTTATTGTTTTCGATGTGTCTCGTTGTGAGCAAGTAATCCTAAAATCATAAAAGCGACTATCCACATTACGGCAGCCGTAATGGTTACACTGTCTCCAATATTTGCGCTGAACCATCCAAGATCCAAGGCCATAGCGATACCACGCGCACCAAGCAGTGCGGCGCCCGTCAGCGCCCACATTTGGAAAAGGCGACGAAAGAAATAGGCTGGATCCAGCAACCGAAGCCCATACCTTACCAGCATAAATACTACTATGGCCGCGCCGATACTCACCGACCACCCCATTTCGGAATCCAACAAGAGTACACCAAGTACATAAATTGCCGGCACAAAAGGAAAGATCTGCTGAAATGAGGGCAACTCAAACGAGCGGTTGACATCATTTTGTAGTTGTGGCGTTGAAGGAAACTCCGCTTCGCCCTGTTGAACGAGCCTTAAGTCCACATGGTGTAGAAGCTCACTGATCTTGTAGGAATGGTCTGCATCGGTTGGGCGATGCCGATAATCAGGTTCTTCTTCTCGTTCTAGGCGCAGCAAAAAGTCATATGATTCCTCTATTTCGGGATTATCGGGCATAGGTACCCAGGCAGTCGCTTCAAGGTCACCAAGCGCCTTGTGTACGGTCAAAAACGCGTCTCGCAGTACAGCTAGTGCTTCGCGACAACGTTCTCCCTGAATGGCGATGTCAATCCGCTTGGCGTCACGATCGGCCCGGATCACAGCTTCGGCATCGTCTATCCTAAGCTTTGCACCTGTCAGCCAAGCGTCCTCAGGGTCGCGCAATCGGTCGTGCAACCGCACAATCAGTCTTGGAACCAGCGCGCGTGGCAAGTCTTTGTACCTATATCGAAAGCGCAGCGCGTCCCGCTCGAAAGCGCTGTAGTCAGGGGATTTAACGCGCAACGCTTCAGGCGCGAGATAAGTCTCCTTCTCATCTGGCAAGCGATAGCAAAGTTCAATCTTTTCATCGAGCATCATGGATATTATGAATTCATGGTGCTCAATAGGATACACTTTTGGGTTTAGCCACTCGGCAATACTCGCCCGCGTGAAGCGTCCGCCAAGCTCTTCAGTCTTTATCCGGTCCAAAACTTCGTAAATAGCGTCGGTCAACCAGTTTGGGTCTAGGAGCGTGATGCCTTTCAGCGCGGCAGGGGCGTCGCGACCCAGTCCATGTGCAACTACCACGCCCATTGCATGCAAAGTCCGCAACAGTGAACGGCGTTCATCATCGCCTGCCAACGGCCGGTCACCTACAACCTCCGGGTCAACACAAATAGCATTGAATATCGTCGCTTCCAAAACCGACTCCTCTCGCGCTCGCGCGGTCAATGCTTCCTTTACCGCGAGCCATGAGGAGGGTTGGGGCGTGCGTGCTGCTTCGAAAGCCTCGTGCACAACAAGCGTATTTGCAATTACTGCCCGCAGCGCTGCAGCCCGCTGTTTACTGTATTTGTCATCGTTGCATGAAATTCGATAAAACCCAATTATTTGAGGGTATTCTCGTTGGTAGTGCGGTTCGTCGATGCGTAGGTCCGCTTTACCACCATCACATTTGTTTATGACCACCAGTATTGGGACATTGCCAGCTGAAGAATGTATCATGCGTAGCCAAGGGTCGATTGAATCGTCATCTTCCCTTCTGTCTTCTAAAACTAAAATATACAAGCTGCGTTCGGTTAAGAAGTATCGATGTGTGCCGCGCATAATTTCCTGACCACCGAAGTCCCAGACATTCAATCGGATATCGCTCCCATCAGGAAGCCAAGTTCTGGTTTCGATGCGCTCAAAATGGCGAACGTTTGGCGTCTTACGTTCGTTAGGATCTCTTGCTTTGCCTTCCAAAAGGAAGCGCGCGAGCGAGGTTTTACCAACCGCCTCGTCCCCCAGCACGAGTAGTTTGGCCTCATTTAATGGCACGAGAGTCCCTGAAGCGTCGGCCGCGACGAATTCTGTCCACGCTGCGAGAAGCGCCTTTGCATCACTGCTTTGGAATGTTGCCTTGGTTAGAAGTTGATCCGTACACGGATTTTTTGAAAGATCGAGTAAAGAAAGGAACCGGAACTGATAGTTGTCCAAAATGGCCTTTGCACCGGCGCTACCCACGCTGTTTCCACTGAGATCGAGCCCAGCAAGGATCGGTAGCCCCTCCGCAATGGCCTTCGCCCCGGCGTCGCCCACGTTGTTGCCGTTGAGAAAGAGCGCAGTGAGGTTCGGAAGCCCTTCCGCGATGGCCTGCGCTCCGTCGTCACCCACATTGTTTTCATAGAGAAAGAGAGTGGTTAGGTTCGGTAGCCCTTTTGCGATGGCCTTCGCCCCGGCGTCGCCTACAAGGTTTTCTTGGAGCCAGAGCTCGGTGAGGTTCGGCAACCCTTCCGCGATGGCCTGCGCCCCAGCGTCACCCACACGGTTATTGCTTAAAATGAGGGAGCCGAGGTTTGGCAGCCCTTCCGCAATGGCCTTCGCCCCAACGTCGCCCACTCCGTTACTTTGGAGATTGAGTTTGGCGAGGTTTGGCAGCCCCTTCGCGATCGCCTTCGCCCCGACCTCGCCGACTCCGCTACTTTGGAGATTGAGTTTGGCGAGGTTTGGCAGCCCCTTCGCTATGGCCAGCGCTCCGTCGTCGCCCACGCCGCTACCATTGAGATTGAGAGTGGTGAGGTTCGGCAACCCCTCCGCGATGGCCTGCGCCCCAACGTGACTCACTCTGATACCATAGAGATTGAGCGAGGATAGGTTCGGCAGTCCTTCCGCAATGGCCTTCGTGCCGGTGTTGCCCACATTGTTGCCAGCGAGATTGAGCGTTGTGACGCTCGGCAATCGCTCTGCGATAGCCCGCGCGCCAGAATCGCCTACACTGTTTCTGTAGAGATTGAGCGATTCGAGGTTCAGCAGCCGCTCCGAGATGGCTTGCGCCCCAGCCTCGCTCAATCTGTTCTTAGCGAGATCGAGCGCGATGAGGTTTGGCAGCCCTTCCGCGATGGCCTTCGCCCCAACGTCGCCCAAGCTGTTATCACTGAGATTGAGCGCGGTTAGGTTCGGCAACCCTTCCGCGATGGCCTGCGCCCCGGCCTTGCGCACGCTTCCTTTGGCGAGACTGAGGGTGGCGAGGTGAGGCAGCCCTTCCGCGATGGCCTGCGCGCCAGAATCGCCCACTCTATTACCAACGAGAGCTAGCGAGGTTAGGTTCGGCATTCCCTCCGCGATGGCCTGCGCTCCGTCGTCACCCACATTGTTTTCATAGAGAAAGAGAGTGGTTAGGTTCGGTAGCCCTTTTGCGATGGCCTTCGCCCCGGCGTCGCCTACAAGGTTTGCTTGGAGCCAGAGCTCGGTGAGGTTCGGCAGATTTTTTGCAATCAGGTTCGCATGACGGGTATTCAGACCACCACGAATGACTGATAGGGACTGCAGCGAGTTGCTTGCTTCTAAAACAAATTCGAATTCGGAATCCGAAATATGCAAGCCCATCAGCATGAGCTTCTTGGCCTTCTTCAAGTCCGAAACGAGGGGCGTAAAATCTGGCGAGAACCCTCTCGACAACAATGCAAGGCGGCGAAAACCGTGATCCAACAAGTAGCTTTTCGCTCCTTCTAGAATCAGGCTGATTGCAACCTCATCCCCAGCACGTAAATAGGCTTCAAGCGTTTCCTGGGACGCGATGCGAATAATTTCAATTTCGGGCGAATCGGACATAGTGGGAAGATCAATTAGTGTCGCGCGTTCAACTGTTAGCAATAACTAGCCTCCGCTAGTCTTACTTATCGCTGCCCTCGTTTCAACGCTAATCCCAGTATGGCAACAACTGGAGGGCGAAACGAGGCGCCGAGTCCGCTCGATTTCTAACGGAGCCGACAGCTCTCAGCGGACGATTTAGGGGTTAGATCGGACACCGGAATTATCCTAGTTAGCGGCAGTTTAGTCCGTCGAGCACAATTTCTGGACGAAGAGGGGTGAAATCCAGTCAGCACTCTTGGAAAGCGTTTTTCGAAAGTTCGAAAAAGAAGAAAACGCTGCGCGTGATCCTCACTCATGGTCCATAAGTGATCTGAACGAGAAGCTGAGTTTGCTTACTGGCATCACCAAGCCACAAGTGTCGCCGGATGACGCCGGATTTGCATACAAAGAGATTAGTTATCACAGCTTAGATGAGCTTCTGGAAATGTATCAAGAAACGCGCGATCGGTAGCCAATGGCACCCCACACGTTGGCCAACGTGGGTAGGTGCGTGTGGTGCGCACCGGTCATTCGGGTATTTGACCGGAAATGGAAGGGCTTAGGTGTATAGCCACCCACCGTAGTCCACTATTTCAACGCTAATAGCACAAGTCCTGGGCGGTTGATCACGTGTTCGTCGCGACAAGGTACGGACAGGGGCATGGTCTTGCCGGACAGGAGGAAGACACTTTCGTGCGGCCGATGCCCCGCTAGGATGTTTGCTCATAATTGGATAAACGCCGATGACCGCTTCGGGCGGCAAGCGAACTTTCATTGCGATTTGTTCGAATGACCGGAATGGGGCCGGAAGCGGACGGTCGGTTTCCATCCGAAAAGTCATTGAAGCGGACATTCTCGCATCGCAAGTTGGCGGCCGGTTTCGGCCCCAAAGCGGTCGTTGACACACCGCGCAGCGAAAGCCCGTTTAGAGCCCAAACTACGGGATGCTGCAATCTGCACCAAGGTCTGAAAACAGCTGTGAAGCGGTTATTCGAGGATGGTTCCTGCTTCTGTCTTGCGATGGGTGATGGCGATTTGCGCAGGATTTCAGTGGGTTGAGTGATTTTGTGTGCAACGATTGCTCATCAATCTATCGCCTGACATCGCGCCCTAGCGCGCCATTGGGGACACAACGACAGAAGCATCACTTTGGCGATTGGATAAACCGCGCCGCCTATCGATTGCGCGGCGCGATACGATCTCGTCCCCCTCCGAAACTCCGGCGTTCAATACACCTCGCCGCCGTAGATCTCCGCGAGATTTTCTGCGCTCGATTCCATGAACATCGGCATCATCCTCGACATCATCCAGCCTTTCATGCTGGTAGTTTCAAAGTACCGCCGCATGTGCATGATGGATCCGCCCTCGGCAGGGGTGACGATCACGACCCCCCGGTGACCTTCAAAAGCATCAGGTGCCCAAAGCGGCCTCGCGATCATGGAAGCCTCTGGGTCAAGATGCACGATTTCGTCTGTTTCGCCTTCCTTGTAAGAAACAAGAGAACCGACACCAAAGTCCCCAGTTTCCCTGGCTGAGTTGTCAATCACAACATTCTCCGGTGGAGGGGATACCCACTCGGAGTAGTCTTCGAACGCAGCGACGATCACCATCGCTTCAGACGGTGTCATCGGCAGGAACACCTTGACCTCAGCGCCGAGCGGTTTATCGGTGAAATCGCGGACATCCAACTCCCCAAACACATGAGTTTCGGGCGAAAGGCCGACACCCGGGTCGCTTCTCAGAGTGGGGCTGAAACTGAGAAACCCAAATCCCCCAACGATAGCGATCACGACGAGGCCGCCAAATATTTTGAGTATCTTCTTCATCTTTTTCTCCATCGTAGGCGGCGCGACGACCGGCCACGCCCTGTTTCGTTTTGATGTTTTATGCGGGCACGACACCTGCCGCAGACGGGGAGCTGTGCTTGACGCCTTTGCTGTCGATCTTTCCGCCGGTCTTGAGGTGGTGCTCGAGGCTTTCCAGCATCAGCGACACGCGCTTTTTCATCATCGGCTTCATCATGAGATTTCCCATGATCGCGCCGAGGGGCCCCATGCCGATTTCTATGTCCATTTCGACGGTGACGTTGGTGATGTTGCCACTTGGGCTAAGTCGGATGACGGACATCCCGCCCTTCATAGGTTTGGGGGTCTCGCTGAGCGACATGTGAATGGCGCGACCTTCGTCGATTTTCGTGATTGTCTCGACGATGGACGTCTTGTCGACGAACTCACAGCGGCGCTTGGCGCCTACTCCGTGGTTATTCTCGCTCAGCAGCGGGGAGCGCACGACCCATGGCTGAAAGCGCCAGATGCCGCCCCAGTCGTTAAAGGCCGCCCAGACGTCTTCGGCCGACGCATTCACGCGTTTTGTCATTTCAGCATGCATGTTTTTGTTCCTTCTAGGTTTAAGGGTGAGGTGCGCGCGACACGCGCTTATGCGGCATTTTCCGCGAGATCGTCATCGGACAGGGCATAGCCCGCCATACCCGCTGCGGCACCTTCGGCGGTGTCGGATGTCTTGAGCTCAACTGATATGAGCGAAGGCTTGGACATGGCCGTAACTCCTTTGATTATCGATGACGCCAAGGTGGGGGCTTGGCTTCATCTACGCCATGCTCAATTTTGCACCGGTCAGTTCCAAAAATGATGGATGTTGGTCTGAAGTTGGTCCGTTAGGATGTGTGCAGTTATCTGAGAACAGGAGTGGTCCGATGAGGTTTTTCAGGTCGTTTGCAGTTGCGATTGCCCTCTTTTCAGGGTTGTCCGCGCAGGCGGATGAGGGCTGGACGGATCTGGATTTGTCCAGCGCGCGGTTGATCGCGGCGCAAGCGGCAGCGCCAGCCGATGGGCCGCTTCAGGTCGGCGTCGACATTCGGCTCGTCGATGGCTGGAAAACCTATTGGAGAAGCCCAGGCGACGCGGGGTATCCGGTAACGGTGGATTGGTCGGGTTCGGACAACGCCCAACCTACCCAAATGCAATGGCCGGCACCGCATCGGTTTTCGCTGTTCGACCTTGACACCTTTGGATACGGCGAACGCGTCGTGTTTCCGGTGAATGTGAATGTCCCAGATCCGACACAGCCCGTTCAATTGAATGCGGTGGTAGACTATCTGCTCTGCAAGGAAATTTGCGTCCCGCAGGTCGCCTCAGTCTCTCTTACACTCGAACCAGGTACGCCGACCGCTGGCCCGGATGCGCAGTTGATAGACTTCTACCAGTCTCAGGTTCCGGGCGATGGTTCGCAATCCGGTTTGTCTCTGGAGGACGTCACCCTCACGGACACCGGCAACGGCATCTCAGTGCGCGTTAATTCCGTTTTCCCGCTGACTTCTCCGGACGTGGTCGTGGAGGGACCAGAAGACATCCTGTTTTCGAGGCCAATGATAGAGTTGCAGGAAAACGGGCTGGGATTTTCGGCAACGCTAGAGGCCGAGACGTTTGAAGGGACGCCCGCCGACCTCGCGGGCAAAAACCTGACACTCACCATCGTGGATGGCACACGCGGTCTTGAAGCTCACCTGAACACCGCGGCGTTCGCCCAGGCAACGACCGGCATCTCGATTTCCGCGTTTCTGGGATTCGTCGGGATCGCCTTTGTCGGCGGCATGATCCTTAACCTGATGCCATGCGTGCTGCCCGTGCTGTCTTTGAAGCTGCTCTCGGTCGTGTCTTACGGTGGGCACAGCCCGGCGAGAGTGCGGCTGTCTTTTCTCGCGTCAGCCTTGGGCATCCTCGCCTCGTTCTGGGTCCTCGCACTTGGGGCTGTCGCGTTGCGATCAGTCGGTGTTGCGGTCGGATGGGGCATTCAATTCCAGAACCCCTACTTCCTTGTCTTCATGGCCGTCATCGTTACGGTGTTCGCCTACAATCTGCTGGGCATGTTCGAAATTCCGCTCCCAAAATGGATGTCCGGAGCCGCGCAGATCGGCAACTCCGACACGCTAAAGGGTCACTTTCTGACGGGCGTCTTCGCAACACTGCTCGCAACCCCGTGTTCCGCGCCCTTCGTCGGAACAGCAATCGGTTTCGCGCTTTCATCGGGTACGTTCGAGATACTCGTTATTTTCACGGCGCTCGGTGTCGGTCTTGCCGCGCCCTTCCTGCTGGTTGCTGTGTTCCCTCGACTTGCGACGTCGATGCCCAAGCCCGGCAAGTGGATGCTAACAATGAAGAAGGTGCTTGGGCTTGCCCTTGCTGCAACGACCGTGTGGCTTCTATTCGTCATCGCTGGCGTTTCTGGGCAGAGCCTTGCCATCGTCGTGTCGGTTGGCCTTGTCGCTATGGGGGCGGCGCTTTGGACAGGCCGGTCGGTGGAGGGCCGGGGCGGCGCCATCGGAGCGACACTTGCCATTGTCGCGTTGGCACTGTTGTTCAGCCCTAGCGTGATCACCTCGCCGCAGCCCGGTGCTTCCTCTGTGGCAACAGCCGAATTCGGAGTATTCAACGTAGCGGAGCGAGACCGTCTCGTCTCGGCGGGCGAGGTCGTCTTCGTCGATGTGACAGCGGATTGGTGCATCACGTGCCAGGTCAATAAGCGCATTGCCCTCAGCGACGGCGATGTACGCGCGGCATTGGAAGCGGAGGGAGTCGTGCCCCTGCAAGCCGACTGGACGCAGCGCGACGATAGCATTCTTTCGTATCTGACGAGCCACGGCCGCTACGGCATTCCGTTCAATGTGGTCTACGGGCCCGGCGCGCCGGACGGGATCGTGCTGCCTGAGCTTTTGACCCGCGGAGCCGTCCTAGACGCCCTTCGGGAGGCGCAAGGTTAAGCGCCGCGCCCCTCGATGAGATCAAGCTTGTCGGAAACGGCGTCGTACAGATACTCGCGGAAGCTGCGAAGTCGTACGCTGTCCCGCAGGTCCGGATGGGTCAGAACCCACAGCGAAGTATGCGGAACCGGTCGTGCGCCGGGTACCCGCTGAAGTCCCGGTTCGAGGTCGCCCATCATGCATGGTAGAAAGGCCATACCAAGGCCACGCTTGGCAAAAGCCATCTGAACAAACACGTCGTCGAAACTGCCGGTGACTGGCATGGGCTCCAGCCCCGCCGAGTGAACCCATTTTGGATATTCGACAACGTCATCCCATCCAAGCCAACGTCCGTTTCGATCGGATCCTGTAAAGACATGTGACTCGATGTAACCGGCCGAGGCATAGGCACAAGACGCCTGAGTCGCCAGGTTGCGCCCAACCAGGTAGTCAGGCGGTGAATTGCCTTGCGATGTAAAACGCATTGCGATGTCAGCTTCCCGCTTTGACAGATCAAGAAGGTCCTCGGTTATATCGAGGATCAGGTTAACGAGTGGATTTTGCTCAACGAAGCTGGCTAGGTCGTCGGTCAGAACGCAAACGGCCATTGGTAGCGGAAGAGTAAAGCGGACGTCGCCGGACAGCTCGCGGTCCCGTCCCGCGACGGACCGTTCGGCAGAATGCATTGTTTCTTCAATCGTTCGCGCAGATCCAAGCAGGTCTTCGCCCGCCGAGGTTATCAGCAAGCCGTCCGACGTCCGGTCAAAGAGTCGGGTCTTTAACGCAAATTCAAGCGCATCCATTCTGCGGGACACGGTGGAGTGCGCGACCTTCAAGCTATCTGATGCACCGCGAATCGAACCCGCACGCGCGACGGCGAGAAAGACCTTCAAATCGTTCCAATCGACAGACACCGTGGAGATCACCTTTGGCTAAGAGGCTGTATTTTCGTTCGTGTGTGGATGTCACACTTCAATACATAGCCGGTGTTCCATTTTTCGTCCAGCTCGGCCCATATTCAGAACACGAGGTGCACATTCGAATGGTGTAGCTTTCGTGCGCAGGTACCCAACCAGGAGGTTTCCCATGCGCCTGATTTCTACTCTCAAGACAACCGCCGCCATTGTGGCCGTTGCCACAAGTCTCGCGGCTACCGCACCTGTTGCGGTCGCTCAGGAAATGCCGCCGCGTGTCGTCGGCGCGGTTATGGTCGACGAACTGACCATGGCACCGATGCAGTTTACAATTGAAGTCGAACTTGCCGCCTCGCCAGCGGACGTCTTTGCGTTCGTCACAGATGCCGACAACGTCGCCAAAGTGGTAGATGGCGTGGACGCCGCGATGATGGCCGCTGACGGCATGTCTCGCGATCTGACCTTGTCCGACGGTAGCAAGATCAAAGAGATCATCCATGTCAACGACGCCGACAAACTTTCGTTCGCCTACAGTCTGGCCGACGGTAACCCGATGGGGTTGTCGAACCACCTTGGCGTCCTTCAGGTCCGTCCTGCCGAAGAGCGCGAGGGCTCGGTTGTGAGCTGGCAGCAATATTATGATGGACAGGCCAGCAAAGAGGATCTCGCGCTTTACACGAACGCCGCGGCCAGCCTGGCTTCGGAATTGGGCGGTTACATTGCGGGTACCCACACCGGAATTGCCGACGTGACGCTCACCCATACCCGGGTGTTCAACGTGTCGGCGCAGGAGGTCTGGGCTGAGGTTGCCGAGAACTACGCCAACGCTCACGAATGGTCGAGCGTGATCGAGTCCATCGAATTTGAGGACACGGATGGGAAAGTTGGCGACGTTCGCGCCTGCTTCATCCCCGGTCTTGGTGGCGCGACCCGCGAGATCATCACACGGTACGACGAAGACAATCTCACCTATGCTTACACGATCGAAGAAGGCATGCCTCCCTTTGTGACTTCCAACGAGGCAGTGTGGAGCGTCGCACCGATCGACGAGAACACTTCTGAAGTTACGGTTTCGATCGTTTTCGAGACCGCCCCTGGTGTTCCACCGCAGGCCGTCGCATTCGCGCGGACGAATTTCTACATGTTCGCCGGGTTCGGTATCGACGATCTCAAGTACTTCCTCGAGAACGGGGAGCCCTACGCCCGTCAGTTCCCGTCACCGACCTGATCGCAAAGGTGCTGTACATGCTTAGATTCAAGTCAATGTTGATGGCACTTGGCGTGGCAGCTACTCTCGTTGCTGTGGCACCGACCGGTGCCACAGCGCAGTCGGCATCCGAGACGGTCACGCTGACAACTGGAGTCGGCGAAGTCGAAGCCCGGATCATACGCCAGGCTGACATGCCTGGCGCCGCGCTGATTGTCGGGCTTCACGGCTACGGGATGGATGCCAGGCAGATTGAAACCCTTGTCAACGTCGAACCCCAAGCGGATCACGCATTTGCTGCGCTCCAGGCGCCTGTTCCCGTAGAGGGCGGAGGCGGAGCTTGGTACCCGGTTGACGACAGCTCTGGCTTTGTCGCCGTTGACCCCGATGACGTGCGCTTGAATGCGGAATGGGTCGCCAGCGCGACCTCTGCACTGGTTACCGAGACTGGCGCGGACCCGGCGCAAGTCTATATCGTCGGCTTCAGCCAAGGGGCGTCGATGGCGCTCGGACTTGCGCTGACGCACCCCGATCTTGCAGCGGGGTACATCGCGTTCGCTGGTGGCCTTCCGCCTGAAGTGCGGGCCGAAGGCTGGACAATCAAAAACGGCGCTCCTGTGCTTATTGGGTATGGCACCCGCGACTCGCGGTTCAGCGCCGAGGAGCTTGACGCCACAATCGCGGCGCTGTCGGACGCGGACCTGTCGGTTGAGTTGCAGATCTTCGCCGTCCCCCACGTTGTCAGCGGAGCCGGGCGCCGGGCCATCGCGGCCTGGATCGACGACCGCATCGCCGGACGACCGGTTGCACAGACTCGTCCGCTGCCGCTGGCGGTGACCGCAGCCCCCGACGCCGACGAAGACCCGCAGGCGATCATCGCCGAAGCGCTGGCCGCCGCCGAGGCGCGGGGCGGATATTTCGGGAACCCAGACGGCGATCTCGTGATCTATAAATTCTTCGACTTCAACTGCTCCATCTGCCGGATCGCGCACCGGCAGATGGGTCGTTTCCTTGCGCAATTGCCCGACAACACCCGCGTCGTCGCGGTGGACGTGCCGTTGATCGGGCCAGGTTCGCGCGAAGCGACGGCACACACATTCTCGCTCGTGTCCCCTGACGATTACAACCGCGCCTACCACGCGTTGATGGTCGGGCGGGGTCAGATAAACGGCGTGCGGGCCTTGCGCGAACTTGAGAAACTCGGAATCTTGCCAGGTCTGACAAACACTCAGGAAGCGATCGACGCCTACCAGAACGAAATGCGGATCAACACTGCCGCGATGCGCGCTCTTGGGATACAAGGAACGCCAGGCTTCTATGTCCGGCTAGCAGATGGTCGCGAACAGGCCTTTACCGGCTGGGATGCTGCTGCGATCGCCGCTTTCGTAGGTGCCATACTCGAATAATCTTGCAGCAAGAGAGCCACGTTTCCACGACCGCAAACGTCATTTTCAGAGCGCAAGTCAGGTGCACTAAGAACCTTGCTTACAATGAGACGACGCTGTGAATCTGGGCGCTAGTGCTTCAAAAAGTGTCTTTTTGGGCAGCAGCGTTTCTTGGCTTGTTCTGCTCCCAACGCGGGCAAATACCTAGTGGCGCGAGTCCACATCTGCGGATCGAAATAACATTCATTTGCAAAGCGGACCATTATGCAAATCACTGGAAAAGTCCGCTCTCCGCCCAATCCGTGAATTTGCTGCGCCTCAAATGAACGTCTGCTTTCGGGCGCAGCCTAATATGCGGCGAGCGACCGAAATGGAAGCGCAAAGTGGACAATGGTAGGGCAACAAACGAGCCGGTAATTCAGAGTCTCAACACTCTTAAGTGATCTTGAAGCTTGAAACTGGTGTTTCAGTGCTAGGGCTTTTTTGTAAAGCAGCTGTTTGTGCTGGGAGGTGGCCACAAACTCGTTCAATTGCTCCAACCCAACAGCGTCAGATATCACTAACGCGTCTGTCGTGTGAATTGGTTGCTCTATTCGTGAAATCTAAAAAGGTGAATAAAAACAGAATTTTAAAGAAATTTTTGACCATTTACGTTTGTTTAATAAATCACACATAAGTAGCTTGTACGAGAAACGCAATCAAGAGTAGAAAGAGTGGCCGTGATGTTAAAGGCTGTGTTGACTGCTGGAGCCATATTGGTGGGTGCTACAACAGTGATGTCTTTTTCGGTTCGAGCACAAACGATAGATGCGAGTTCTGCTGAGGCGATGGAAAAAAGTATCGCCGTCGTTGTGTCCAAACTGTCGCCGGAAGACCAGCAGAGGTTTAAAGCGGCACTGACAAAAATCACCGTTACTGCGCTTCTTCCAAAAGCTTTTGCGCGACCGAAAGCCGAGAACGGGGCATCTAAATTGTCCCAGGCCGATGTGATCGCCTTTATCCGGCCAATGGTTGACGGAAAGACCGCCGCGGAAATCATAGCCGCAGGGTTGAAAACACCAAACGCTGGAAAAGCGACACCCGAACCCAAATCTCAAGTTGCCGATAAGGAAGGCAAGAAGCGTTGTCTGATGAGCGCCTTGCCTGTTAAAAATGCTCGGGTTGAACGCATGAAATATGTGTCGAGTAGGCAGCTGCGAGTGACTGTTACTAACAATTTGTCCTGGCCAGTGTCTTCAGTGCGCATTTCTTATTCAGTTCAATCCCAAAATCGGCAAGTGCCGTGGGAAGAGGGCAATAGCTTCTACAAAATCTCTGGCGGAATAAATCCAGGTGAGTCACGAGAAATCGGAATTGGCTTATACACAACGCCCAATGACATTCCGGCAAACGAGCTCAGCATCACCGCATCTGTCGCGGATGTTGTGGATGCAGACAATCGACAGTTTGTAAGAGAAGTGACCCTTATTGGTGCCCACGAAGAGACAAGCTCACGGACCTGCTTAGACTGAGTGGACGAAAAGCGGTTTTGTCTGGTCGTTGGGCAAAATAAAAATACTACGTCGCAAGCCAGACCAAATGGCTGGCGACGCTTCAGCTGCTAGTGGACGTCTCGGGCTATGATTGATGTCCGCGGGCCAAGTCGCGGCTTATGATGTTCGCTTTAAATATCCCTGCAGCAGCACCTTCAAATTTTTGCGCAAACACTGCACCGTCGATAATCTCTATTGCCTCAGCGAGATCTTTGCGCTTAGCGCGCCAGTATCTCCATGCTTGAGAAGACACGCCGAGGAAGTTGCAGAAACCGGCGATAGTCATGGGACGAGCGACCCGCAGATTCGCTTTCAAGACACCGCCATCGACTATGAAAATTTTTTCGGTGTAGAAAGGATTTTCCTCTACGTCCTTTGCGTATGCTACGAAGGATTCAATAAGCTCCTCAGGAGCAGCGATCTTTCGCGGTCTCCAGGGAGGGCGATTGGGGTTTTTATCTCTGATTTTCATCGCATTAGACTGCCGTTTGCATGGAAAAATTGTAGCCTATGGCATTGGTAATCCGCAATCCAAGCGGGTGGGTTTCCACTTTGCAAGGCTTACTTTTTTGCGGTCAATTGGGGGCTAGGCAAACAGGCGTGGTGGCTCGCACCTTCGTTGGACGACACTCCTGAAAACTCAGTATCGGAATCTCAGTCGTTGAAAGTTGCCCTTAGTGCACCACCAGTGGGGGGCATTCTATGAGAGTTATGTGCGCTCGGAACGCACCTGTTTTGAGTCAAAAGTCTATTATTAACAGCAAGATAGGAAGTATCGTGCGCGATTCATTACACGAAAAATAGACTAGTCAGGCAAAAAGAAAGGCCACCCACAAGGGCAGCCTTCAAGTAAGTGCTGTGCTTAGAGGCCCAAAAAACGGGCCGTAAATACACGTCACAAAATCAACCAAAGATTGCAAGGAGAAAAAGCCCGGTCCGAAGGGCGGGCTTAAGGCGGTGGGGTAGTTAGTTCAAGTGTTATTGGAGCGACCGGATTGGATGGTCACGGGCAAAGCTCAAAGCAATCCTAAGACGGGCTCATGGATTCAATCAAGGGTAGAAACGGCAAGGCAGTTTACTACAGTCCAATAGCCTTGGCCAACGAGGGTTTTGCTCGGCCAGCCACCCAACCAACAAAATTCTCCAATCTCTAAATTGATGTGCCCTTAGACAAAACTTCAAGAAGCACCAGCCTTCATTTCTTGTATTTGTTGCGCATTTGTTGCATTTGAAAAAAACAACAAATGAAACCCAATAAAACCAATAACTTATATAAGGAAAAAGTATTTGTTTTAATTGTTGCTATGGGGGTAGCTTCCCCAGCATTGTTTTTGACTGTATTCAAATTGCTTTGCAACTTTTTGGTGATTTGTGGGGAGTGGAGGTGCACCCCCTGCAAAAATACAACAAATGAGCCCTTAAAGGTAAAAAAATAATAAAAACAATAACTTAAATTCTTTTTTGATTTATTGCATTTCGGTGCAAGAAATACAACAAATGCTAAAGGTGCGCCCTATGAATATAGCGTTCTGACGGACGGCCTTTTTGACCCAGCTTGCGAATCCTGTCCATTTCCTCAGTGATGTGGACTACTTCCTCGCCAGAAACAAGAGACTCCAACACGGTGGCCAAAGCTCTAGACGGGAACTTCTTGGAAAACTTGCGACGGATGTCGCTCATCGTTTTGCCCTTGGCCTTGCCGTCCTCAATGAACCGCAACACCTCTTTTGAATTAGCGTCGTGGTCGTTCTCGGTTATGTGGTTGCCGATATTGTTGATGGCCAGACCAGCGCAATGGAACGCGACCGCAGCGGCGATATCAAAATCGTGGTCCGTGATGCGGGTTTCTTCTGCCTTATGACCGGTGATCCAGAAGGTTCGGCTCAGGGCCAGGACCAGCGCGATCTTAGCGGTCATTTCTGCCACGCGCCTTACGATGGCGGGAGCGCCCGGTATGCTGTTCTCTCGTGCAAATTTTGCTGCGGCAGCCATCGAACGGCGAAGCTTGATGCGTCGATCGTGTGTATTGCCATCCCACGCGATGCGGTAAGGGTTGGCAGCGGTCACCGAGGGCAGGGCGTTTAGCCAGACAACAAACTGCTCCAGCTTCGTTCGGAAGTGTTCCTCGTCTGCGCGGTCGGCTGTCTGGTCAACGGTATCGCCCAAGCAAAAAGCAAGGTAGCGGGCGATACTGCCGTCAAGCAGGTTTCCACTGCCAAGAGCACCCCAATAAACTTCAGGTGTGCTGAATCCGAAAAGGTTTAAGTGTGGGTATTCAATAGGCGGGCGCTTGGCTTCCTTTGTCGCAGCTCCCGTTCCCTTGTCGATGCTGTTGCTCTTGCTGAAAAGCTTGGTGAACGCATCAATGATTTTGCGTTTGTGTGTTGCCGATGATCCCTTCAGCGCGTGGTGCATTATCTTTCCGAACTCGTCCATAAGACAGAGCTTCACGCTGTAGCCACCGGCTTTCTTGTTGAGTAGTTCGTCGACGATGGCGCTGTCGCTGTGGAAGTCTTCACTCCCTCGCAGCGCTGACAGATAGCTCGTTGCGTTTAAGTCGCTTTCCACCGGCTTAAAGTTATCCAAGAGATCGTAAACAACTTGGAGCAGCGACGACTTACCCATGCCAGACTCATCCAGACCGGCGAAGTTCATATTGGTTCTGGTTTGTGTGCCAGCCGTCGCGCATCGGGGTCCAATGACGGCAGCTAGCAGCGACAGGGACAACATAAACGAGCCGTTGATTGAACTGACTTCGGAAGCTCGGTCGATATAGTCCGCAAGCGCCCCTGCAAAGCCGCCAACTTGTTCTTGTGGGTTAGTAATGGGGAATGGCGACAGCTTTAGAGGGAAGCGCTTATAGAACTCAGCCGCCGTCATCGCACGTGCTGGTGTGGGACGCTCCCGTGGCGCGACAGGGTCGATTTTGGGCACACTCTCCCATTCGTCGTCCTCGCTAGTTTCCGGCTGTATAGCGGCTTGGTTTTTCTGCCGGATGGATTCAATCTGTTCGTTTTTCGCTATGGCGCTGTAAGGAATGCCTTCGATATAATCCACCCTAGCCCAAAGCTCTTTCCCATGTTTTATAAAGCGGTCCAGACATTCCCGGGCGGTTTCCAACTCTGGATTCCAACCAAGAAGCTTCGCTTCCCATTCTTCCCAACACACAACCGCATAAGCTTTCGCCTGTTCGCGGTTGGCATCGAAACAGAGGTACAAATCGAAAGCGTCGCCAGTCCGCCTCCCGTGTCCTGATTCACGCCCAACACCGAACTTGTTGATCGTGTCGGACAGGGAAACCCAGCGGTCACCGTTGGCGTATCGCATTATGCGCATCGAGCCGTAGCCGACCGTCGACTGATCTGGATGCCGCCACAGATCCCGGTGCGTTGGACTACATTCAAAACCGTAAAGCGCAAGCATCTCGTCAATTGAATGCTTCCGGCGGAATGCGCCGATATAGGACATGCGCCCCTCGGTGGCCGCCGTGTTGCTTTTCTGGCTCTCGCTGTGCATGGTGTCCAGATGGATCTTAGCGACGATTTCTATCGGGTGCCCGTCGTAGTCTAGAAACTCACTGCCATTGATAAGGTGCTCATAGTGGTCACCCATGTTCGGCCCGTAAAAGACTTGCGCGGTGCGCTCCAGGCTGCGGTCTAGCGCTAAGCCTTGTTGTTGCAGGGCATCAAAAAGCGCTGCCTGATAGGCGCTGTACTTGTCGCCAGGCAACTGTTTGGCCAGCGGGATAACAAAACGCGACTTCTGCTTTTCAGGTGTGCTGCTTTTAGTGGTGTACAGGATGCGAAAGACATCGTTGCCCAGACACTTAGCTAGGCACGCATCGACATGTGACAGGCTGGCGTTACAGTCGTCCAAGTCACCGACAAGCGCATTGTACATTCCTCGTTGACGCTGCACTTCGTGGGTTCGGGCGTCAAACTCGTTGTAGCTGGAAGCAATAATGCACTGAGCGTTTTCCTTTAGTACGTCCTGCGGGTTTTCAACCAGCTCAATGAACTTCGAAAGCGTAATTGTGTCGTATGGCTGACCAGCATGCGGCGAAGTGTTTATTCTACCGTCAGAAAGTATGTCAATGTGTGTATCTCTTGAACCGTTATGAATAATACCAAGTATACGGTCGGAGTGTATGGGAGATATATTCCGAGAAAGCATTGCACATTCCAATAATCTACAAATTTATACGCGAAAACATCTTTGGTGTGCTGTGCGCCTAACAGTGCTTAACCTGTTGCGTGTTCATCATTCCTTGATGTCTGCTCGGAATCCTGGCCCTAGTGCTCGGGATTTTACTTTTCGTCGCTCTGTTTTGCAGTGTTGTCTGCAGTAACAGGGAAGCAAGCGGTACGTGGCATCGCTATAGAATCCAAGTAATTGGTAGATTTATCTTGTTTTATTGCTTTTTTTTATTGTTCTACTCGGATATCTTTACACCAGTGACATGTCGGTCACTTTGAGAGGAACTGCCGTCGATAAGCATCTTGCCGGGCTTTGCTGAAATACGGCCACGCAGGAACGCAGCATTCGCAGGCCCCAGCTCAACTGGTAACCCGCGACCCTGCCGTTTCACGGCTCCAATTTTTCGCCTTAGCTCGCGGTTCATGGTTGTCGCACTCCCAATGCGTTGGCAATGGAATCCAATCCGGCCAACGTGTCGGAGTGCGGAGGTATGCCCCAGACATTCAGGTTCACGGTGTAACCGTTCAACTCGCTGGTATCTTCAAACGCGTCAATGCCGGTTTTCAGGTAGAACTCGCGCAACAAGCGGTCCCAGCGTTCTTGTTCGTTTGGGCTGTTGCGCATGAACTTGAGAAGCAAGCTCTGGGTAATGTCGTTCTTCAAACTGAACGCAAGGTACCGTTGCTTCGAGCTTGCGTTTGGGCCGTGCACCGAACTGCTTTTGATCTCAAAGGTGGATGCCACGCGAGGCTGCTTAACGTAGCCTGCATCGCTAGCGGGGGCCGCTGGTGGCTTTGCCACGGGTGCCGGGGGTATTGGCACAGGGGCGGGCTTTACGGGCGCTGGTGCGGCTGTTTTGGGCGGAGTGTGCGGCACCGGCCCCACGGTCGGTGCTGAGGCTTCGTAAGGGCTGACGTATTCGACTTGGGAACCGGGCTCAACGGCGATGGGGCTGGCAGTTCCGTTACTAGAAATTTTCCAAGCAACAACCATCAACTTGTTGCCGTGGTCCTGTTCCCAATGGCCGGGGAAAGCTGGAATGATGGTCATGCCACACCCCCGGCGATCTGCATGATGTGATTTGCTGTCTGCACATAAAGCGTAAGGCCGAACAGTTCGAGCAGCTTGAGGGCGATGGTCATTTGCCTGCCTCCTCACGCTGCTTGAGGGCCATGTCGGCTAGATGCTTGTCAATCTCTTCCTCATTCCAGAGGTTGGTACCGTTCAGCTTGAGGGGCTGGGGGAGAAGACCTTTCTTAAGGTCATCATAGATTGCGCGCTTAGATCTATCGCCAAGCTTTTCGCATAGTTGTTTTAGATTTATCCATGACACTGTATTGATCCATAACTTACTTTAGCGTTGTTTAGAGTTGTTATGGAGCTATGTTTGCGAATTGGCGCGTATTTGCATATTGTGTTTATAAAAATATGTTTTACCCCCGTTTCCGGGCTTCTTTTACCTTTTGAATTTCTCTCCGAACTGTTTCGGCGCTCCAATTTAGGACATGTCCGATGTGGGCGTAGGCCTCGCCTTTTTTGCACTTGAACTGCATCATCAGTGCAGCGTAGCACATGGCAATAAGTCGGCTGTCCGGTGCTGGTTTCTTTCTGCCTCTACCGTCGGGGGCTTTACGCGCGGCAAGCCTTTGTACGAAGGGCGTAAGTGCCGCTGGCAAGTGCTCAGGCACCTCGTGTTCTAAATCTCCGGCAAGCCAGGATCGAAGATACTCGTGGAGGAAAAAATCCGTTTCGGCCCTATCAACAAGTTCCTTCAAGCTGTCTGCATCGTTGAGAAACTCAGGCGGAATCGAAACAGTTCCACCAGTCCGAATAAACACGTCTGCGTTCAACACCGCACGTACAGCTTCTAGTTTAACTTCGTCGAACTCGATCTCAGCCATTAGCTTGCCTTCAGCAGTTTAACGACAACACCGTCATCGCCAGTTACGTGACCGGCCCAACGTTCCATCAGCACGGCGCGGCGCTTCAGGTCTTTTGAGCGGTCATATGCCTGAGTCGTGCTGTCACCAATCTTATGGGCCAGGACGCGTTCGCGAGTGTCAAACTGAGCATCGGTTTCCTCGGTCAGCCAATCGCGGAGCGTGCTACGGAAACCGTGTGGCCGGGCGTCCATGCCGCGATCCTTCATAAACTTGCTCATAGCCATGTCGCTGATAACGCCTTTGCGCGGGCTGGCGAATAGGTAGCCGCCTTTGCTGCGGGAAACAGCTAGTTTAACGACGCGCTGAGCTTCACGGCTAAGTGGGATATCAAAGTCCTTTGCCTTGCCCTTTTGCCCTTTCATGTTCTCAGCCGGAATCGTCCATACACCGTCGTTAAGCTGGTCGACATGGGCGTGACGAATGGCGTAGCTACGGGCACCGGTCAAGATCAGTAGCTTAAGGGCAAGCTGTGTGACGTTGTCGTCGGCCAACGTGGTGTAGAAGTCCGGCGTGTCCTGCCACAACAGCGCTTCGATATGCTTGACGACATGATCTTGTGCGCCGAGCAGCGTGCGGGCCTTAGGAACTGTTTCCAGGCTGACATTGAGGTCGGCCGCTGCCGCGTGCCGGAACACGATGCCGATACGGTCCATGCACTTTGCAGCGGTTGACGCCTTCGTGTGCCAAATCGGCTTGAGCAGCTTTGCTAGCTCTTTCTGGTCGATCTCTTCAATCGGCCGTGTGCCCAACGTTGGCAGCACATGAATCTCAAGAGGCGACATCCAGCGGCCATTTTTGCCACCGCCTTTAAGCTTGGCTTTGTAGGCTTCAAATGCTTCGTCGCACATCTCTTTGAATGTGCGGCCCTTGTGCTGGTTCGCAATTATCTGCTTCTTGCGTTCCTCTCTGAGGTCAATGCCCTGCCGTGCAAGATCGCGGGCTTCTTTTGCCGCGTCACGTGCTTGCGCAAGGCTCATGTCAGGATACCGGCCCAAGCCGATCTCGACACGCTTGCCCTGACCAAACGGTGCCTTGATGGTAACCTGCACCGCCCAATACAAAGCGCCGTGCCTTCTGATATGAAGGGAGAGCCCGCCGCCATCTGAGATTCGAGTGTCTTTTGCAAGGCTCCTGCAAGTGCGTTCGGCCTCGTTGATTTGCTTCTGTGTGATCTTGTGGATCGCGCCCATGTTATGTGCTCCATGCAATGTCTTACACAAAAAATAGGCACACGGCCTGCACAATTTCAAGCGAGTTTGCAAAAAATTGCGCAGTCAAGTTACTGATTATAATAGCATTTTTCCGCTATGTGCGCGAATTTGCATGTAACTGCATATGCAAAAATATGCTTCTCGACCGCACCATTCACTCCGACAGGAGTGGTGCAAAAACCGGCGTGAGCCGGTTTTTTTGTGGGCATTTATCGCCGGCAGGTTTGGGGCCTTGGTGCCGCCCTGATTGGATCTCTAGATAACCGGCGTTGCTATCATGTGTGCGGCGGTTGCATGGCTCTTTTCAAATTCGTCTTTCTTGGTCTGGCGGGCGTCGGCATTGCGTTTTTGCCTGTGACCGTTTCGGTCGCTCAGTCCCTTTCCACGAACCCGGCACGCTTTACGGCAATGACGTGCCAGCAGCTTTGGTATGTGGAGCAGCAGACGCTTGCCGAGGGCAGGGTGTGCCTTCAGAGCGAGCGGGCCAAGCGGGCCTTCAGCCGCGCTGATCGCTGCATCTCATCGAACGAAAAGATTTTGCCAGCCAAAGCACAAAATTATCTCGGCCAGCTCCGGCAGGTTGGGCGGCAAAAGGGTTGTGCCGGATTTTGAACAAATCCGGTATGTGCGAAAATACACAGCCAAATCCTTCCAAGCTAAAACACGGCTGGCCTGTGGACCGGTTCGGCTTTTGCGGTGGCGCTTTATCTGCGTAACCGCTAGTTCTTGACGTGGTTTCGGGGAACGCGCGGTGAGGGAGGCAACAGATGAGCGAAGCAGCTGAGCTGGACGTCACAGCCTCACCGGAACCGCAAATTCCTGTTCGCGACGAGGAAGAACGCCTCAATCCCGACTTCATTGCTGCGGTCGAAGCTGCGATTGAAGCCGATGACCGAATTGAGCTGAAGGATCTTGCCGGGGATCTGCACGAAGCGGACACCGGTGACCTTCTTGAAACGCTCGATGCCGATGAACGTGCGGCCTTTATCCGGCTTTTGGGCGACGAATTCGATTATACGGCGCTCACGGAGACGGACGAGGCCGTTCGCCTCCAGGTGCTGGAAGACCTGCCGAATGAAGTCATCGCCGAGGGGCTTGGCGACCTCGATTCAGATGATGCCGTCTACATCCTTGAAGATCTGGACGAAGACGATCAGGCGGCCATTCTTGAGGAGCTGCCATATGCCGACCGGGCGCAGCTGAAAAAAGCCCTTGATTATCCGGAAGAAAGTGCCGGCCGGCGGATGCAAAGCGAGTTTATCGCCGTTGCTCCCTTCTGGACGGTCGGCCAGACCATCGACTACATGCGCGAAGCGCGCGACTTGCCGGACAGTTTTTACGAAATTTATGTGGTTGATCCGGCTTTCAAGCTCCTCGGCTCCGTCCATCTCGACAAGATCCTGCGCACCAAGCGCGCCGAGAAGGTGACCTCAATCATGGAGGAAACCCGGCAGGCGGTTCTGGCGACGGAGGATCAGGAGGAAGTTGCGCGCCGGTTCGAACGCTACAATCTGGTGTCTTCGGCCGTCGTCGACGAGAACGACCGGCTGGTCGGGGTCCTCACCGTCGACGATATCGTCGACGTGATCCAGGAAGAGGCCGAAGAGGATCTGCGCGCGCTGGCAGGGGTCGGCGACGAAGAGATTTCCGACAGCGTGGTCACCATTGCCCGCTCGCGCCTTGCCTGGCTTGTGGTCAATCTCGGCACAGCGATCCTGGCGTCGATCGTGATTGCCCTCTTTGAAGATACCATCGAAGCGATGGTTGCCCTTGCGGTGCTGATGCCGATCGTTGCGTCCATGGGCGGGAATGCCGGCACTCAGACAATGACGGTTGCCGTGCGCGGGATCGCGACCCAGGAACTCAGTGCCCGCAACATGATGCGGGTTCTCAATCGCGAGGTTCTTGTCAGTGTGGTCAACGGCGTGGCGCTGGCCGTGCTTATCGGTGTGACGGCCTGGCTTTGGTTTTCCAGCCCAGGGCTTGGCGTGGTGATTGCCGGGGCCATTGTCATCAACATGCTGTTTGCCGGTCTTTCGGGTCTGCTGATCCCGATCGTGCTGGATCGGTTCAATGTCGACCCGGCCATCGCATCGAGCGTATTCGTCACCACCGTGACAGATGTCGTCGGCTTCTTTGCCTTTCTCGGCATTGCGGCAATCTGGTTCGGGCTGCCGCTTTGAGCATTCAGCTTTGATCGGATTTTCTTAAGTTATCGCGCAGCTTCATGATCTTTGCCTGAAGATCCATGATCTCGTCCGTGGTCAAGCCAGATGCGGAGAAGACACAGGAGCTGAAACGCTCGGTTTTTTTCCGCAATTCGCGGCCTTTGCGAGTCAGCTTCAAAATGACCTGGCGCTCGTCCTTGCTGTTGCGCGTGCGCGTCAGCAGCCCCATCGCCTCAAGGCGTTTCAGGAGAGGCGTCAACGTATTGGTGTCGAGTTGCAATTTCGAGGTGATGGTTCCGACCGGCACGTTGTTCTTTTCCCAAAGCACCGTCATGGCGAGGAACTGCGGATAGGTGAGGCCGATCTCCTTCAAGAGGTCCTTGTAGACGCCGTGCATGGCGTGATTTGCCGAATAAAGCGCAAAGCAGAGAAAATCATCAAGGTGCAACGGCTCGGGTGGAGCCGACGCGTTTGCTGAATGCGGAGCCGTTTCCCGCACCGCTTCTTGCGGACTGGTGCCGGTCGCGGCTCCTTCCGGTGGTTGCCCGCCGGGCCGCACCTCCCCAGTGTCACGCTTGTCCGTAGCACCTGATTGTGGCGCATCCTCTTTCTTGGCTTGTGACTTGTTGAGGGGCTTCTTCTTCGTTGGCGAAGGGTCTTTTTTGCTCTTTTGGGTCTCTCCGGGCGCGGAAAATCCGATCGCGTCCAGAAGAGACATCTGATTGGTCGTCTCGTTCATTCGTCACCTTATAAGTCGTGCGCGATATGGTCGCAACCAGTTGACCTCTTTCGGACGTTTGTATATGTGAATAAATATATCGTGCACGATATAAAAATTTGCAAGCTAATGCGATTGCTGCGAATTTACAGATGAAAAAGGAGCGATGAGATGACAGTGGATGTGCTTTATGAAACCAGGGCCCGCGCAACGGGCGGACGCGATGGCAAAGCTGAGACCCTTAGCGGTTCATTCAAGGTGGATCTTGCGACACCAAAGGAATTGGGCGGCGCCGGCGGTGCGGGAAACAACCCTGAAGAACTGTTTGCCGCCGGTTATGCGGCCTGTTTCATCGGTGCAATGAAATTTGTCGGTGGCCAGGAAAAGATTGCGGTACCAGCCGAAACCTCCATCACGTCCACGGTCGGGATCGGCCCGCGTTCTGAAGGTGGCTTCGGTCTGGAGGTGGCTCTGGAAATTTCATTGCCAGGTGTCGAGCGCTCCGTGGCTGAAGACCTCGTTGCCAAAGCCCATCAGGTCTGCCCCTATTCCAACGCGACACGCAACAACATCGATGTGAAGCTTTCGATTGCCTAGGTCGGAGTAGCATTGAAATCAATTCAGAACGCCCTGCATCTGTGCGGGGCGTTTTTGCGTTCAAACCGATGGACGAGCAAGTCGGTTACCTGAAATACTGCCTTTAACACGAGTCTTTGTGAGCGGATGAATGACCAGTGCACCACCACCTATCGATGGCATTTTGGAAACAGCCGTCTATGTCGACGATATGGAGGCCGCTCACGCTTTTTATTCAGACATACTTGGGCTCAAGCGTATGGTCGCCGGCGAGCGCTTGTTTGCCTATGACGCGGGCCCTGCGCAGACACTGCTCGTGTTTTACCGCGGCCATACAGGTGAAGACGTTGAAACGTCAGGCGGTGTTGTTCCGGGCCATGACACGGTCGGGCACGGCCATTTTGCCTTTCGGATTTCCAGAGATCAGTTGCAGCCCTGGCGCGACTACCTGACCAAAAGCGGCGTGGCGATTACGAGTGAGGTCACCTGGCCCGCAGGAGGTATCAGCATTTACTTCGAGGACCCGGACGGAAATGTCCTGGAATTGGCAGCTGCGCCACTCTGGCTCAACTTCTTATCGTGAATCTTAAGATTTTTCGGGCAAGTTTTGCCACTTGGGGTCTGAGCCAAGGGTACGGACTCATAAATGAAATCGATCTGGTTTGGGTCGTTTTGACCATATGAAAGGAACGAAAGCGCAGGAATTGTGGTTCATTTTCAAGCCTTTCGTGACGTGGCAGATGGTCAAAACGGCCAAATCCGAAGGACGGCAAAATGGCTTCACCTCGCAGCGTCACCGTGCTTGACCGGGCAACAAGCCCGCTCTTCACACGCTTCCTCGCGAGATTTCGCCATTCTGCCGCCAAATCGGCTTCATTTATGAGTCCGTACCCTAGCGTGCGGGTGGCAAAATGAACTTCTTGCAGGCAATCTTTCGAACATTGTTCTACGTTGTGGTCGGGGGGGTTATCTCGATCGCAGGGGCGGCATATTTCTTCATGAACTGGGAACCGGACAGAGACGAATTTCCCATTCGAGGCATAGATGTCTCGCATCATCTCGGTGAGATCGATTGGGACAAGGTTGCCGGCGACGACGTTGCCTTCGCCTATATGAAAGCCAGCGAGGGCGGTGACTTCCGGGATGGTGCATTTGCTCGGAACTGGGCAGGGGCGGGCGCAGCCGGTGTCGCACGCGGCGCTTATCATTATTTCAGTCTGTGCAAGCCAGGTCGTGAACAGGCGGCCAACTTCCTGAGCGTTCTGCCGAACGACCAGGGAATGCTGGCACCCGTGCTGGATCTTGAATTCACCGATGGCTGCACGAAGCGGCCGCCGGTCGCGGACGTTCAAAGGGAAATCTCTGAATTCGTGAAGCTCGTGGAGCAGTCGGTCGCCAAAAAGGTCATCTTCTACGCACCGGAAGAGTTCTATCGCTCCTATCTGAAAGATCAGGGGTTGAACCGGCGGCTCTGGACCCGGTCCATCTGGCATTCGCCGTCCTACACAAAGGACTGGTTCCTCTGGCAGTATCAGGACAGGGGCATGATCGAGGGCATTACAGGCAATGTGGACCTGAATGTTCTGAACGGCGAGATCAGCGTGAATGATCTGAAGTCATGATATTTAATTATCTGTATTTATTATAAAAAAACAGATGTATTGACTTTAACGTAAAAAGGCGAAACTGTGCGCTCAACAAGGAGCGGGCATGCAGCGCTATTTCACGATCACCCAGCTTACGCAGGAATTTGACATCACCACACGTACGCTTCGCTTTTACGAGGCTCAGGGACTTGTGTCTCCGAACCGGCGTGGCAGGCAACGGCTTTACACACCCGGTGACAGGACCCGCATCAAGCTGATTTTGCGTGGCAAGCGGCTCGGCTTTTCCCTGAATGAGATCAAGGAAATGATCGAGATGTATGGCAGTGCGCCAGGTGAAGCCGGGCAGCTTGGGTTGCTGCTTGAAAGGATTTCCTTCCGGCGCGACGAGCTGCTTGAAAAACAGCGTGACATCGAGCTGACCCTGCTCGAACTCGATGAAGTCGAAGAAGGTGCCAAGGCGCGTATGGCCGAATTAGGCGCCAAGGTTCGAATGGAGAACGATTGATGGATCTTGCCCCGAGGGATCCCGATTGGGAAAGCCGTGTTCGAAAGAGTTTCGCGGCCCAAAAATTCATGGAATATCTGGGAGCCGAGCTGGTGCATCTGTCCCCTGGTGGGGTCGATATCGAGCTCAGGATGCGGCCGGAGCTCACCCAGCAGCATGGTTTCTTTCACGCCGGGGCGACATCCTCGATTGCCGACAGTTCCGCTGGATATGCGGCGTTGACGCTGTTTGCCGCCGACTTTGGGGTGCTTACCAGCGAGTACAAAGTCAATCTGCTCAATCCCGCGAAACAATCCGTGCTTCTTGCGCGCGGAAGGGTAATCAAGCCCGGCAAAACGCTGACGATCGCAAAGGCGGACGTTTACGGGCTCGACGATGGTTTGCAGGTTCATGTGGCGACCGGGCTTTTTACGCTGATGAGCGTTGCCGGGGTGAAGGACTGAAGAATGGTTGAAATTCTGGTGCGCCCGCTGGAACGGGACGACAGACCCGAGTGGGAAAAGCTCTGGGGCGAATACCTCGTGTTCTACGAGCAGGAACTGGCGGCCGGAGTAACGGAGGATCTGTTTGAAAGGCTGCTTTCGCCGGCGTCCCACCGTGCTTTTGTCGCCGAAATCGACGGGAACGTTGTCGGCCTGGTCCATTACCTTTTCCACGACAGCACGTGGACTTCGGATCGGGTCTGCTATTTGGAAGACTTGTATGTCAGCCCGGACATTCGCGGCGGTGGTGTTGGTGGCAAACTGATTGAAGCCGTCTACGCAGCCGCCGACGCGGAATCGAATGCGAGCGGCAAGGTGTACTGGCACACAGATCAAAAGAACAAGCGCGCGCAGGTGCTCTACGACCGCATCGGCGAGCTAAGCGATTCCATACGCTACGTGCGGCCCAAGGATGGGGCCGCCGGGAGGTAAATCAATGATCAGAAACGACTTTCCGAACTTTAACTTCGATCTCGGTGAAACGGCGGACATGCTTCGGGACACCGTACGTTCCTACAGTCAGGACCGTATAGCGCCCCTTGCCGAAAAGATTGACAGGGAGGACTGGTTCCCGCGGGAAATCTGGCCCGAGATGGGTGAACTCGGTCTGCATGGCATCACGGTTGAGGAAGAGTGGGGTGGTTCCGGACTTGGCTATCTGGAGCACTGCATCGCGATGGAAGAAGTCAGCCGGGCATCAGCCTCCGTCGGATTGAGCTACGGCGCGCACTCCAACCTGTGCGTCAATCAAATGCGCCGTTGGGGCACCGACGATCAGAAAAAGAGATATCTTGAAAAACTGATTACCGGAGAGCATCTCGGTGCGCTGGCCATGTCCGAGCCGGGAGCCGGGTCTGATGTGGTTTCCATGAAGCTGCGCGCTGACAAGAAAGGGGATCGCTATGTCCTTAACGGTTCGAAGATGTGGATCACCAACGGACCGACTGCGGACACCTTGATCATCTATGCAAAAACGGATCCTGACGCGGGACCGAAAGGGATAACAGCGTTCCTTGTCGAGCGGGACTTTCCAGGGTTTTCCGTTGCCCAGAAACTGGACAAACTGGGCATGCGTGGCTCCGACACGGGCGAGCTTGTGTTCCAGGACTGCGAGGTGCCGGAGGAAAACGTTCTTGGCGAAGTCGGTAAGGGCGTCAATGTCCTGATGTCCGGTCTCGATTACGAACGAGCTGTACTTGCCGCCGGCTCGGTCGGCATTATGCAGGCGGCCATGGATGTGGTCATGCCTTATGTGCATGAACGTCAGCAGTTCGGCCAGCCGATCGGCACGTTCCAGTTGGTGCAGGGCAAGGTCGCCGACATGTATGTCACCATGAATGCGACGAAGTCCTACGTTTATGCGGTCGCAAGAGCATGCGACCGCGGCGAGACCACACGCGAAGATGCTGCCGGGGCCATTTTGTTTGCCGCGGAAAATGCGACCAAAATCGCGCTTGATGCCATCCAGCTTCTGGGAGGCAACGGGTATATCAACGAATATCCGACAGGACGCTTGCTGCGCGATGCCAAACTCTATGAGATCGGGGCAGGAACGTCCGAAATCCGGCGCATGCTGATCGGGCGTGAAATCTTCAACAAGACGTCGTAATTGTCAGGCAGGGTCGCGCCTTTGCCCAGGAGGAGGGGGAGAATGAGCGCGAGCTGGTTCTCAGCGAAGGTCGAAAAGAAGTCCAGCAGGATTGAGGGGACGGGCCTTTTTGCCAAAACTCAGATTTTTGAAGGTGAGCTGCTTGTTGTGAAAGGCGGGCACATCTTCGACCGCGCAACCCGCGACCATCTGGCGCAAAGTCTCGGTCCGGCCGAGATCCAGATTGCCGATGACCTGTTTCTTGGGCCGCGAGCGCCCGAAGAGCGCGCCGCTTCCATGATGTTCCTCAATCATTCCTGTGAACCCAATGTCGGCATCAAAGGCCAAATCTGCTTTCATGCAATGCGCAGCATCGAGCCCGGTGAAGAACTGACTTTCGATTATGCGACCGGGGACAATGACGACTGGAGCATGACGTGTTCCTGCGGATCGAAAAACTGCCGGGGTCTGGTCTCGGGAATGGACTGGAAAATCGAAAACCTGCAAAAACGGTATCGAGGCTGGTTCTCTGAATACCTTCAATCCAGGATCGACGAGGAAGCGAGCGGGTCGTGAAACAATCAAGAGTGCCGGACACTGCGGATGCAAAATCCCCGGCGGGAGCAGATATCAGTTTTCTCATGGACGGTGCGACTGGCAACATGATCCACGCATCAGTTCCAGCCGGTCAGATCAATCGGGCGACGCGGCACAAGACCGTAAGCGAATTCTGGTTCGTGCTGGAAGGCAAGGGGCAAATCTGGCGGTCGGACGGCAGTTCGCAAAGTGTTGTCGATTTGGAACCTGGCGTGTCGATCGACATCCCCGTTGGCACTGCTTTTCAGTATCGGAGCGACGAAAACCAATTCCTCAAGTTCATCTGCATATCCATGCCGCCATGGCCCGGAGATGACGAAGCTGAATATGTGGACGGCATTTGGCAGGAAACCATTGATGCCTGATCTCCTGCTGTCCGGGTTGCGTACATGCCCGAAGAGTTGATCAGGACGTTGCATGACCCGAAAAATCGCGTTGGTTGCCGGTTCCACGGGAGGAATTGGCGGAGCTACAATTGAGGCCCTGGAAACATCGGCCAGTTACGATGAGGTCATCGGGCTGAACCGAAACTCCGCGCCGCCTCTGGATTTGCTGGACGAAAAGACGATCGCTGCTTGTGCGCACTGGGCCGGGTCACTTGAAGGTGACATTCGATTGGTTTTCGTGGCGACCGGTTCGCTTACGCCGGATGGCATGCGCCCGGAAAAGAGCTTGCGCGAAATTGATCCCGATCTGCTGGCAAGGTCTTACGCGATCAACGCAATTGGACCTGCGCTGTTGCTGAAACACTTTTTGCCATTGTTGCCGAGACAAGGCCGCAGCGTCTTTGCCGTGCTATCTGCCCGCGTGGGGTCGATCGGCGACAACAAGCTCGGTGGATGGTACGCCTATCGTGCCTCCAAGGCCGCGCTGAACCAGATCGTGCGAACGGCTTCCGTGGAACTTGCGCGAAAGGCTCCGGAGGCGATCTGCGTTGCTTTGCATCCCGGTACCGTCCGGACCCAGCTGACGGACGGTTTTTCCAAAAGCGGTCTGGACGTCCAGGAGCCCGAAATCGCGGCAGGCCGTCTGCTGTCTGTGGTAGACTCTCTGTCTCCATCGCAGACCGGCGGCTTTTTCGACCACATGGGCAAGACGATTTCCTGGTAAGCGGGTTTTTGTTGAACCTGCCATCGTTTCTGCCAGAAATAACGTTCTGAGCTGGTTTCCTCCAATTTGGCACGTTTCAGGTAGCACACATGACCGATCCATTTTTCCATCCCGTGTCCGGGTTCGACTTGCCGCGTTTTGCAGGTGTTCCGACATTCATGCGACTGCCGCATGTGGATCTGGAGGATCCAAGGATTTCGGAGGTTACCATCGGTTTGATCGGCATGCCCTGGGATGGCGGAACGACGAACCGGCCGGGCCCGCGGCATGGCCCGCGGCAACTCAGGGACATGTCCACGATGATCCGGGCCCAGAACGGTGCGACCGGTGTCAGGCCGTTTGAACTGGTCAATTGCGCGGACCTTGGTGATGTTGGCCCCAATCCCGCGAGCGTTGACGACAGTCTCGTGCGCATGACCACCTTCTACGACAAGGTCGTTGCCGCTGGCATTGTTCCACTCTCGGCAGGCGGCGATCATTTGTGTTCCCTGCCGATATTGAGATCGCTGGCCAGGACCAAGCCGCTTGGCATGATCCACTTCGACAGCCACACGGACCTCTTCAAGAGTTATTTCGGTGGGATGCAGTACACTCACGGCACACCGTTTCGCCGCGCCGTCGAAGAAGGTTTGCTGGACCCGAAGCGGGTCGTGCAGATCGGCATTCGAGGCACGGCCTATGACAGCGAAGACAGGGATTTTGCCGAAAGTGTCGGGATCAAGGTCATTCCCATCGAAGAATTTCATGCACGCGGACCGGAAGATGTGATGGTCGAGGCGCGGGAGATCGCCGGAACAGGTCCAACCTATGTTTCCTACGACATTGATTTTGTCGATCCCGCGTTCGCTCCGGGCACGGGTACGCCTGAAGTGGGCGGTCCGAATTCGTTTCAGTCGCTGCAGGTGGCGCGGCTGCTGGAGGGCGTGGATATCGTCGGCGCCGACCTGGTGGAAGTATCGCCGCCCTTCGACGCGAGCGGCGCGACCGCGTTTCTCGGTGTTTCCATCATATTCGAGCTGCTGTGCAACATGGCAATGGCCGCAAGGGCGCGCGCTGCCTGACCGATTCAGAGCAGCGCAATGTGCGCCATAGTTCAAATGTTCCGCCAAATTCGGACAGACGGATTTGGAATCGCTTAAGAGGTGTCCCGCCATGTCCGGCGAAACCGACCTGAATGTCCTGATCTCGCATATGCGGCCCATGCTCGATCCGGAGCCCTATGTCTTTTGCACCTTCGCAAACAGGACACTTGAGCAACTTGCCGAGTATGAGCCCGTCGGCCTGTTCGCTGAAACGGAGGGCATAACGGCGATCTTGCCGGTCGAGCGCGCCCGGGAACTGGGCCTTGCTGACGCCGAGTGGTTTCGCAGAATCACGCTGACGGTACACTCTTCCCTGGAAGCAGTCGGTCTCACCGCTGCAATTGCTGCAGCGCTTGCTGAAGAAGGGATACCGGCCAATGTGGTCGCGGCCTATTTTCACGACCACGTCTTCGTGCCGGCTGAACGGGCGGAAGACGCCCTGGAGGTTCTCAGAGCGAAATCAGGGATAGCCTGACCGGCTGAAAGTCTTAGGAGCCGTGGATTTGACCTTGCAATTTGGCGCGCGGGTTCCCATTCCTAACCGTAAGCATTCAGGGGTAAGGTCATGCAACGGGTGAAGCGGCGTCTGTCGGCCATTATGTGCGCAGATGTTGCACAATATTCCAAGCTGATGGAGCGGGACGAACACGGGACGCTCGACCGCTTAAAAGCCTATCGGTCCGTCATGTCGTCGCTGACAGAAAGCCACAATGGGCGCATTGTGAATACGTGGGGCGATGCGGTTATCATTGAATTCGCCTCCGTGATTGAGGCGGTGCAGTGCGCGGTCGACATTCAAAACGAACTGTCGCTTCGAAATTCGGACCTCCCTGAAATCAACCGGATGGACTTTCGTGTCGGAATCAACCTCGGCGACATCATGGTTGAGGGGGACGACATATACGGCGACGGCGTGAACGTTGCCGCGCGCTTGCAAGAGCTTGCGCCGCGCGGCGGGATCATGCTGTCGCAATCGGTGTATGACCAGGTCAAGGCCAAGGTCGCGCTTGGCTTCGACCCACTCGGTCCGCAGCAGGTCAAGAACGTAAGCGAGCCCGTGGAGACTTATGCCGTAAGACTTGGCGGTCGAAACGCTCCGCAGGAGATGCCGTCTGACCAGACTGGAGAAGACCCTTCTGCGGCGCCGAACGCTAGTGAACCCCACCCCGACTGGGACAAAGACACGCGCGCGGTCGCGAATGGATTTGAACAGGCGCGCCGCTGGTTACGCGGGCAGCCGCGCCGGGTAAGGTTCTGCGTCTTCATGATCGGCGTTTTCTTCGTGTTGAACCTTCTGACGTCCGGCCTGTCGACGCTCTGGTTCTTCTGGCCTTCGCTGCCCTTTGCAGCAATGCTTGTCTGGCACCTTGTCGTCGGTCGAAGAGAGGGAGCTTTGAACGAAAACCCGAAGAGCGGAGATTGAAACAGGGCGTGTCGTCCACCATTGCCTTTCTGATAACTCTTTTCACGTTATTCAGGTTTTCAAGGTTTGCGAGGAGCCGACACTTCGCATAAACATGAACCAATCCTGCGCGGCGGCGAGACCAGTCCGCGCCAGACAATTGCCGGTCCGGCCGGCCCAACAGCCAAGGGAGCTAAATCCTGCGCATGAAAGACTATTCGACCACTGTGCCTGCACGTCTCGATGATGACGAGGACGACAAACCAAAGAGCCAGCCGTCGATTCAGGTCGACAAGCACCTGTTTGAGGCGCGTACCGTGCTCATCACCGGACCGGTGACGCAGGACATGGCCCGTGACGTTTGTGCCCGTCTTCTGGCTCTGGCACAGGTCTCAAACGATCCGATCACGGTTATCGTGTCTTCGCCTGGCGGCCACGTCGAATCCGGTGACATGATTCATGACACGATCAAGTTCATTGCTCCGGAAGTTCGTATTCTCGGCATGGGATGGGTCGCGAGTGCCGGTGCTTTGATTTACGTTTCCGTACCCAAGGACAAACGTTTCTGCACCCCAAATACCCGCTTCCTGCTGCATCAACCGTCAGGTGGGGCCGGTGGTATGGCGACCGACATCGAGATTCAGGCCAAAGAGATCATCAAGATGCGGGATCGCCTCAACAAGATCTTTGCAGATGCAACGGGGCAGCCGATTGACCGGATCGAGAAAGACACCGACCGTGATTATTGGATGAGCCCTGAAGAGGGGATCGAATACGGGCTGGTCGGCAAGATTGTGACCAGCGTCGAGGAACTGGGCTGAAATCCCTCGATTTCAAACAAAAACACCGGCGAGGGATCGCCGGCGTTTTTTGTATGAGGGCGGGCTTTGTCAGGCGCTCAGGACATCCTGTTCGACGGAATACACCATGATCGGCGCGACTGGCTTTGGATCGAGAACCTGAGGCTGCAACATCTCCATCAGACCGCGCAGTTCCGCTTCATCGCACTCGTTTCTCTTTCCGGCGAAGAACACGATGATCAGATGATCCACGAAGCGGTCGTAGACATCCGCGCATGTGCAAATCGGTGACAAGAGTTCGCATATCGGCTTGCCGTCATAAAAGGGTGCACCGCCTGCAAGAAAAATCAGGAATTCGGACAGGTCGTCCGAGCTTTCAAATTCCTGGCGGAACGCGGCGGTGTCGAAACAAGGATCCTGCTCAAGCCTGGCTTGCAGGCGGGGCATCGCTCGCATGACTGCTTCGCGTCCACCGAGTTTCAAATAAAGTGTCATCTGGCTACCCTCGAATGTGCCTTTGAATGAGTGCCACAATACTGCCGCAGTTCCGCTCACATCCCTGTGACCCCGATCACGGTTATCACCTTTGTGAAAAACGACAGGTTTTTGTGACAACATGAGCGACGCGTCACCCTGCATTCAAGCGCGGAAACCCGGTGAAGCTTCGCCGTAAATTATGACATTTGATTTACAGTAATGTCTCAAACGCGATTAGCTTAAGTAGCTGGAATAATGGATCTTTTTTCTGAAGAATTTATCTGGCTGTACGAAGATGAGAACCTGGAAATAAAGCCGGTACGACTGAAAACATGTTGCCTGTCGAGTGGGTAACACTGTTACTCAAGGTCTGAGGTGGATTGCATTGCGATCTCAAAATAGTCAGCCTCTGGCTCACCGCCTTTGCAATCGATTCCAAGCCAAACGGATACTGCTTTATGTTCTTTTACCTTGCAAAGATCGGATATTTTTTCATCCAGCCCTCCAATTTTCTCATTGCGATTGTGCTTTTCGGATTAGCGCTCACTGCGTTAGGCAAGCGCCGGAAAACGGGCCTGAGTTTGGCCTGGCTCGGGGTCGCCGGACTGGCAGTTTGTGGCCTGTCTCCGGCAGCGAATTGGATAATCCTGCCCCTTGAAGAACGGTTCCCAAGACCCTCGGAAATCGAAAACGTCGACGGAATTGTGGTTCTGGGCGGTGCAGTCGATACCATTGTGACGGGAGGGCGTGGTGATACGGCACTGACCACGTCCGGTGAGCGAATCACCATTACGGCGCGTCTTGCGACGCACCTTCCCGAAGCCAAGGTCATTCATTCCGGGGGGCAGGGGATCATCGTGTCTTCTCAGGCGACCGAAGCTGAAGGAGCGGCCCGGTTGTTTGACGATTTTGGCATTTCACCTGACAGGGTGATTCTCGAGGACGCGTCTCGCAATACCTGGGAGAATGCCGTTCTGACCAAGGAGCTCGTTGACCCGAAGCTGGGCCAAAAATGGTTGCTACCTCTGCATATCACATGCCGCGTGCCATGGGCGTTTTTGAGGAGGCCGGGTGGACCGGCGTAACGGCCTATCCGGTCGACTACAGAACGCGCGGTGAAGAGGACAGGTCACTTGGGTTTTCAGGTGCTTCCAAGGGATTGAGGCGATTTGATCTTGCCTTCAGGGAATGGGTCGGACTGCTCGTTTACCGATTGACGGGGCGCAGTGCGTCACTTTTCCCGGCACCGAAACTGCCGCAATCGGACAAATAGTGATCATAAGTCCAAAGTTACCTCTTTTTCAGGACGTTGCGGCGCACCATATGAAGGATCTCAGGGTTAGATAAGGACGTGGGCAGATGGTCCTCGAAGCGCCGATTGTTGCGGCAGACGTGGTGCAGTGGCTCTATAGCGATGCATCTCATTTGAAAGACACGCTTGAAATTATCAGCGAGCTGGCCGAGCGCCTGCGCGATGGCGGTGTGCCTGTCGACAGGGCGACCACCGGAATTTGGGTTGTTCATCCCATTGTGCGCGCAGAGGGATCCGTTTGGACCAGTGACGGGACCAAGGAACTGCGGCTCTATACAGCCGATAACAGCTCCGACGAAGACTATCAGACCAGTCCGATCAAACGAGTCCATGTGACCAGAGAGCCCGTCAGGGTGCGGTTGGAAAAGTCACCCGAAGAGGCTGCGCAATTTCCGATAACCGTCGAACTGCGCGATGCCGGATACACGGATTACATAGCGTTGCCGTTGCCGTTCTCGGACGGTTCGGTCAAGGTGACGGGATTTGCAACCAAGTCGCCCGGGGGGTTCAGCGGCTCTCACATCAGCGTCTTTGAATCACTCGTTCGTCCCCTTGCTCTGGTCTGTGAACTCAAAACGCTCCGGCGGACTGCCGAGACGGTGCTCGACACCTATGTCGGGCCGCGCGCGGGCGTGAAGGTTCTGGACGGGACCACGCGGCGCGGTCAGGGAGAATGGATCAAGGCGGTTGTCAGTTTCGCGGATATTCGCGGTTTCACACGTCTTTCCAACACGCTTCCAGCGGACATGCTCGTTAAGTTCCTGAACAAGTATTTCGGCGCCATGACGGCTGCGGTCGAAGCGCATGGCGGCGAGGTGTTGAAGTTCATAGGCGACGAGGTCATGGCAATCTTTCCGTACGAGAGCGAGGAAGAGGCACGGGATGCGGCGAAGCGGGCGCTGCTTGCAGCGCGGGACACGCTTAAGCGCATCGACAACATCAATTCTTCGAACACATGTGCCATGACACCGGATCTGAGCGTTGGCATCGCGCTTCATGCCGGCGACGTCTTTTACGGCAATGTCGGGAGTGAGACCCGCCTCGATTTCACCGTTGTCGGTCCGGTTGTCAATCTGGCTGCCCGGATTGCCCAGCTGTCAAAGGATCTTGGTCGGGAAGTGCTCGTATCTGATGCCTTGTCGGACATCATGGGATGCCGGTCAGGCCTCTACGGCCGTTACAAGGTCAAGGGCTTCGAAGAGCCTGTTTCTGTCTATTCACCTGACTTGTCCGGAGACTCCAAGTTCGGATACTGCCCTGACAACACGGCAGCTCTGGCCCTTGAAGCGAACTGACGACGCAGCAGCACAACAAGCACTGCCAGCGTTGCCAGGGCGAAGGCAAAGGGTCCGGCGAACCAGCCCAGAAATCCGATCGCGAAGAAAAGGGCTCGCTGGCCGCGGTTAAAGTGGCGGCCGGCGAGCACGATCAGGTCCGCTGCCTGAAGGCCAACTTTCTGAGCCTCGCGAGAGTCAGACGTTTCCCGTTCAGGCACCGCTCCCATGACAATGCTGGCGTAGTTGAAGAGCCGGTAGGCCCAGCCAAACTTGAAGAAGCTGTACGCAAAAATGAGCATCAGCCCGAGGACTTTGACCTCCCATAGGGCGCGGCTCGTTTCAACCGGTATCGAAAGGTCTCCTGCGATCTGAACGATCCGGTCCGTTGCTTCAAGCAGCGCGAACCCTCCACCGATCGCCAATAAGGCAGTTGAGGCGAAAAAAGCGGTGCCCTGTTGAAGTCCGGACATAATCGAGGTGTCCATGATGCGAACCTCGCGCGAGCACATGGAAATCATCCAGCCGCGCCGGTAGTCGTCCATGGCGTGGGAGAGTGTCCTTTTGCTTAAAGGGCTCAGCTCCACGATCAGATCGTAGCCGAACCAGGCGACCAGGAACCAGATAGCTGCGGCTAAATCCAGGTTCGAAAGAGCATGCATGGCAAAACTTTCATTCAAATTCTGCCTCCCTTTAAAATCATAAGCGGCTGAAATCAAAGAAGGGATTTTTTGATCTGCAAAAATAGCTGGTCAGCTGCTCCATTTTTGCGCTTGCGGTTTGGTAATGGATCGTTTACCTCCTCGCCCCAATGGCGCCATATTTCGTGATGCAGGGCATGGCGCTCTAAAAAAAAGTGTAGGGCTTTTATGGACGAAAACGTGCAGAAATCTTGTTGGAGCGTCACTCTTTGGACTGTCGCTGCAGTAGGCGCCGCATTGACGATGATCCTTTTGTTCAATGACGTGGAAAGCGCTCAACAAGCCGTCATCGTTGCCAAGTAAGGCCAACGGGACGTTTTCAATAAAAGGCGCAGCGAAGACTGCGCCTTTTTCAATTTGAAGCCATTCAAGCGTCAATCAAGCGCGATGGACGGATCGGGCCGGTCAAGCGGGCCGGAATTCCGGCGGAATTCCATCTGGCGCACGACTGTCTTGCCCTCTGGATAGCTCACCAGGAAACCAGTGTAGGCTGCCGGTCCAAGCGGCAAGAGAACGAACCGCGCAAGGCCAAGTTGCGGCCAAACAATGTCTGCGCCCCATGCTGGAATTGCTTCCAGCTTTTCTGGAGCGTTCAACGCCTCGATATCAATCCCGTGCAACAGTTCAGTATCAGATGCGTTCCAGGACAGGCCTGCAAGGCCGCCTTCAAGCGGGAACAGCCTGAATTGCGTGCCGTTGATCGATACGTTGAGATTGTGGTCCGGATCCAAGACCATGGTGACCAGGCCGGATTTGCGATCCGGAAGCAGGGGCTGTCTGCTGCCATTTTGTTCCACGAAACCGGTGGTGTTGACGACGCTGAATTCGCCTGTTGGTAGTTCCTGCGCAGTCGTTTGCGTGACGGCGAGCAAAATCAAAGACGCAAAAATTGAAATCAGCCTTGGCATGCACAGGTCCTGTTGTTCTTCCGCGCATCCTAAAGGAAGACAGGTTTAGAAAGTCTTGGAACAGGCTGGGTTGTGAGTGCGTCAGATGAGCCGGTTATCGTGAGAGTGTCACGACAAGGTCTTCGATCGTGGAAAGCTCTGCTTGCCAGCCGATTGCCCTTTGCGTGTGCGCGACATCGACACGTTGCGAAAGGGCATAACCTGCTGACCAGTCCGTTTCCGGAACTGCATTCTCAGGCGTCGGCACCGTCTTGATTTCCAGCGGCAGACCGTGCCGTGCAGAAATGTGAGAGGCCAGATGTCCGACCGATATACCCGGTATACTGCTGGCAATCAGGGACATTCGGAAACGGGCCTGCTTCAGACCCAGGACATAAAATGCGGCAAGATCGTTGACCTCGATGAGCGGCCAGATGGTATCCGGCGTCGCCCGTGTTTCAAAGGGAACGCCCTCTTTGAGCGCTTTGGTCATGTCTGTGATCGGCCCGTGCTCCCGACCGCACACAAGAGCCGGATGGATGATCACAAGGTTCAAATCCATACCGTGTGAAAGCGTCCGGATCGTTTCACCCATGAATCGAAAGGCCGGGAGAGGAGAGAAGGGGGTTTTCTCCGTGATGACCTCTTCACCGCCGAGTGCAGGAAACAACCATATGCCACCTGTGTAGATGAGCTTCAGGGGCTGTTTCTTGTGTTTGGCTGCCTGTTTGAGCGACAACATCGCCAACCGGTCGATTCGGCCCATGTCCTCAGTGAATGTCGCGGCCGTGTGGATGACGGCCTCGCATGATGCTGCCCGTTCCACCCAGCCCTCAGGCGTTCTGAGATCACCGGGAAAGGCGCTTGCCCCAAGGGCACGTAATTTGTCAGACGAAGATTCCGACCGTGCCAGAGCGATGACACGGACGCCGTTTGAAATCAGGCTTCTCACCACGGCGGAACCAATGACACCGGTGCCGCCGGTTACAAACACGTCCATTGGAAAAGTGAACCCTTTTCGCGGTTGGCGCGCAAGGTTTTGATGTGGGCACCTGTGTACAACCCACCACCCATTGAGCCGGTTTCCTTGACCTTATGTGCAGGCCTGCTAGGTCAGAAGTATGACCTTGCATCTGGTGAAATTATGCGTGGGCGCCGATAGTGCGGAGTCTCTTCAGGCCTGGATCGACTTTCGCGTTGAACAGGCGCGGACTGCCGGTCTTGAGGAAGTAACGACCCACACCACACGCATGGTGCCGACCCGCAAAGATGAACTGCTGGACGGCGGTTCGCTCTATTGGGTCATCAAGGGCAGGATCCAGGCACGTCAGCATCTGCTGGATATTCGCCCGTTCACGGACGATGCCGGGGTCAAGAGATGCAATCTTGTTCTGGAGCCACGGCTGATACTGACCCGCTACCAGCCAAAGCGCCCGTTTCAGGGTTGGCGCTATCTGAAGGTGTCGGACGCACCCGAAGACATGCGCGCGATCGGTGATACCAAGGCGATGCCGGATGGTATGCGCCGCGATCTGACTGAACTCTGCCTGCTTTAAGGCATAGCCTTGAACACTGAGCAGCTTTTCAAAACTTGCCAAATCGAACTGCCCGTCCCACTTTCTTGGACAAGGACTGCGACAAGGATCAGGCAGAATGGCCAAAACCCGGAACAGCGACAGGGACACTCTCGTTCGGCAAAGTGCCGGCGTCCCTTCGGCTGCCGATGATATCTCCGCTTTTCTCGAAAAGGCGAAAGAAATCAAACCCCAGCCGGGAGGCGGTGGCCGGTTGATATTTGCTCTGGATGCGACCATGAGCCGGCAGGCGACATGGGACAGGGCTTGCCACATCCAGGCGGAAATGTTTCAGGAGGCCGGGAAGATCGGCGGCTTGAAAATCAAGCTCGTTTATTTTCGCGGTTTTGGTGAATGCAGGGCCTCGCGTTGGTTCGAGAAGAGCGACGAGCTTGCCAGGGCCATGAGCCGGATATCGGTGCAGGGAGGGCGCACGCAAATAGGCAAAGTGCTGTCGGCGGCGCTGTCTGCGGCGGCTGACGAAAAAATTGCCGCAGTCGTTTACGTCGGCGACTGCATGGAGGAAGACGTTGACATGCTTTGCGACCGGGCGGGTCAACTCGGCCTGTTGGGCGTGCCGATGTTCCTGTTTCAGGAAGGACGGGACTCGGTCGCCGAAAGCGCCTTTCGGGAAATGGCACGTCTGACCAATGGCGCCTATTGTCCCTTCGATGCCGGATCGGCGCAGCAATTGGCAGAGCTGCTGAAGGCGGTGGCAGTCTTCGCCAGCGGTGGGCACAAAGCGCTCAAGGCGCTCGACAAGAGCGGTGGGCGAGGTGCCCGGTTGCTCCTGGAACAGATTAAACGCAGCTGATGTTTTATTTTCTCGTTGGAGTGATCCTGCTCCTTGCGATCATTTTCGGAGCGCGTGGCTTCGTCCAGGCCAATCCGGCGGATCTCGCGCGGCAGGTGCGAAAATACGGTGGGATTCTGCTTTTGCTTCTGGGGGGTCTTTTCGCCGTAACCGGTCGCTTCATGTTTGCGATACCGGCAATAGGGCTGGGTTTGTCGCTTCTAGGTGTCGCCGGCCTTGGCGGCCTGACGGGGACTTACAAGCCCAACAAGGCGTCCGGGCAAAGATCGCGCGTCCGCACCGCGATGGTTGAAATGGAGCTGGACCACGATACTGGTGAAATGGCCGGTCTGATATTGGCCGGCAGTTTTCAGGGTCAGAGGCTCGACGATCTCAGCGAACAGGATCTCTATGCCTTCTGGCAGGAGACCGGTCAGGACGATCAGAGCCGGAAACTAGTCGAAGCTTATCTCGACCGCAGGCTTTCCGGATGGCGTGAACACTTCCAGTCGGATGGAGCAGAGGGGCAGGGAAGCCCGGCGAGCTCTGGCCCCATGACAGATGAGGAGGCCTACGAGATCCTGGGGCTTTCTCCCGATGCCGGGGACGCGGAAATTCGAGCCGCGCATCGCAGACTTATGGTGCGGGTTCACCCCGACAAGGGGGGATCCAGTTTCCTCGCGGCGAAAATCAACGAGGCTAAAGACACGCTTCTCAGAAGACATTGACGGCATCCATTACGCAGTTACTGATAGATGGCGAAGCAGGCGAATTTTGCCTTTTTGAGTGTTCTACAAGCCTTGCGGGCTGAAGACTTGGTTTCAAAGCCGACGAAGCGAGCGCGGTAAAGAGTGGTCCCGTTCGCTTGCACCGGTTCGGTGTAAGGCGAGCGTCCGCGAAGGGCGCCGCCGGTCCTGGCCCTGGCTTTCTTGAGGAGCGCAACAGCCTGGTTCTCTGTTTCGGAGGCCGCGATCTGTACCTGCCAGCCTGGTTCAATGTCTGGTGTGTCGCTGGTCGCCACCGTAACGGTGTCACCCTTTTCACTGACATTGGAGACCGGGGTCGCGGCAATTGATGCGGTTGCCACCTTTACCGGTGCGGTCCGCACTTCGGGAGCCGGGGCCGTTTCAATCCTGATGGTCTCGACCTGAATTGTCTTGGGCGGCACTGCAGCTGCAATGGCTTTTTGACCCTGAGTCCGTCTTTCAGCCTCGGACCTTGCGGCATCCCGGAGCGCCTGTTTCGAAACCGAGTTGGTCGTCAAATCAAGTTCGGGATTCTCGCGCCGGATCGGAGGCAGTGCCGTCGCAACGGCAAAGGTGCTGTCGAAACGCTGCTTGACCAGTCTCGGCGGCAGCGGGATCGATTCACCGAAGCCAGGAACCGTGGAAGAGGTCGTCCGTGCCACGTCTGCGGGTTTTGTTTCAGCTGCCGCGGCCGGTGCAGGAATTGGCGATGGCTTTTCGACGGGATTGAATGCAAGCACCATTGGCGACCCGGTGGCGGGAGCAGGCGTGCTGCCGGGCTTGGCTTTCGGCAAGGGCGGGTTCGTGAGCGCTGATGCGACGAAGATCTGCGCTGCGCCCCGTTTTGCGATCGCTGGTACGGTCTTTTTGCCGCGACTTGCCTTTGACAGATGCCGGTTGATCAGTTTGGTCATCTGAGCGTTTCGGGACGCACCGGTCCTGCCACCCATGACAACGGCAACAATCTGGCGGCCATTCGTATTGACGGACGTGACGAGATTGAAGCCGGAGGCCCGGATGTAACCTGTCTTGATACCGTCGACACCCTTCACGCTGCCGAGCAACTTGTTGTGGTTGCCGTATGTGCGGCCCTTGTACTTGTAGGACCGTGTCTTGAAGTACCCGTAGTACTGCGGGAAGTGCTCCTGGATGGCGCGCCCAAGGGTCGCCATGTCCCGAGCCGTCGTGCGTTGACCCGAATTCGGCAAGCCATGAGGATTGCGGAAAGTCGTCTTCTTCATCCCGAGCGCGCGCGCTGTGCGGGTCATGCGCTCAGCAAATCTTTTCTCGGAGCCGCCAATATTCTCAGCAACAACCGTGGCAACGTCATTGGCAGATTTGGTCACAAGCGCCAGGATCGCGTCCTTAACCTTGATGGTCGTTCCTGGTTTCAGGCCAATCTTGGAAGGCGGCCGGCCAGCGGCATATTTCGAGACCTTGAGGCGCGAGCTCAAGGACAGGCGCCCGGCTTCGAGTTCCTCAAACACCACGTAGAGCGTCATGATCTTGGTGAGAGAAGCGGGATACCGGTAGGCGTCTGCCGAATAAGAATAAAGCGTTTTGCCAGTCTTGGCGTCGACGACGATGCCGGCATACTTTGGGTTGGCCATTGCGGTCGCGGGAAGGCTTAAAAAAACAGCGCCGAGCGCCAGTACCTTGCCTATCCGGGCAATCGCCCGTGCACTGCGAAGAAAACGCATACCTAACACAGCTACTAATCCCAATCCGGGTCACACGTTTCTGTCTGGAGCAATGCGTCCGGGATCAATCCCCCTGCGATCCAAAGCGTTGCTCCGTGAATGTCAGATCATTTGATGGAAACACGGTTACGAATGTGTAAATGGTTTGCTGAAAAAGCACATTAAAGTGTAGAATTTGATTAGAGTTAATCAATG
>NZ_JASHKA010000022.1 GCF_030732845.1 Roseibium sp. MMSF_3544 | reverse complement strand
TAGCCCGCAAGAATAAAAATCATATAATTGTCTATTTTGAAGACTTGATAAACGATCCTACAACAGAAATATCGAAGATATTCGAGACGTTACAACTGGATTTGAGCCAAGTAAATTTCGAACTAGTCCAACAAAATGGCCTGCCGTATCGAGTAGAGTCTTCAGATGTGATCGAAAAATCAGGTTCACATACAACAGGGCGGCCATTTCAAGGTTTTGAAAGATCAAAAATTCATACTCCGACTAAAAATGTACCGGATGATGTTGTGCAAAAATATGTGAAATTCGGAAAAAAGAAAATATACAAGAAATTTTATGATTACTAATGAGTTTTTGTAATTCTATTCCCGCTCAACAACGCGTAAAGTTCATTGGTCTTTGCATGAACTTTCATTTAATTCTGAAAAAATCAAAAATATTAAAATAATATCGTAGTTTGCTTCAATGATCGCATTGAGATAGCCCTCTCTACGAGCGCAATTCTGCCGCTCCCAAATCACTCCACGTCGAAGGAGACCGGAACGTAGTTCAGGTCAAGTTTGACCTGAATTCAGGCCGCCTTTTCTTTTTTGTTCTGGAACTGCAATTGGCAAAGCCTGCGGTAGATGCCGTCGTGATCGAACAATTCATCATGCGTGCCGCTTTCCACGACCTTCCCTCCGTCCATCACGTGGATCATGTCAGCATGCCTCACGGTGCTCAAACGGTGCGCGATCACCAGCGTGGTCTTGCCCTCGGTAAGCCGCTCAACAGCGCTTTGGATCTTGGCTTCCGATTCTGAATCGAGCGCGGATGTCGCTTCGTCCAGAAGCAGGATCGGGGCGTCGCGGAGCATCGCTCTCGCAATGGCAATCCGCTGGCGCTGGCCGCCTGACAGCTTGTTTCCGCCCTGCCCGGTACTCGAATCGTATCCCTTGGGCATCTGCACGATAAAGTCATGCGCATTGGCGGCCTTTGCCGCAGCCTCGATTTCTTCCTGTATTGCTCCCGGTTTGCCGACAGCAATGTTCTCGCGGACGCTGAGTTCAAACAAAAACGGGTCCTGACCCACATACGCAATCGATTGCCTCACTGAGTCAAGATTGCGCGACGGCAATGTCTGGTCATCGATAAGTACGTCGCCACTGTCGGGATCATAAAACCTTTCGATCAGCGAAAATACGGTCGATTTACCGGCGCCCGACGCGCCCACGAGCGCCGTCATTTTGCCAGGCTCGGCAACAAAGCTGATGCCCTTGAGCGCCGGCGTCCCCGCATAGGAAAAAACCACGTTGCGGAATTCGATCTTCCCGCCGGTGACGCACAAGTCAGGCGCGTTCTCGATCTCTTTCATGCCCGGCACACGATCGACCAGCTCGTACATCATGCGAAGACCGACCACGTTCTTGCCGAGGTTGACATTCAGACGCGCCAGACGCTTGGCCGGATCGTATGCCAAGAGGAGAGCTGTGATGAACGAAAACAGGGCACCCGGATCCTGGCCGAGTTCGATAACCGAAAACCCGCCATAGAACATAACGCCTGCGATCGCGAAACCGCCAAGAGTATCCATCAACGGGGCCGTTCTGGCAGACAGTGACGCTATCTTGTTCGACTGCTTCTGAACCTCGAGAATGCCCACTTCCATCCGCTTCTTCATGAATGGCTCGAGGCTGAACGCCTTCACCGTCCGTATCCCGAGAACGGTATCCTTTTGTGCCGCACCGATTTTGACACTCGAGACAACCTTTCGTTTGACATATTGCTTCGTTCGCTTCACCAGAAAGGTCACGCCGAGGATCGCCGGCGGCATGATTACAAAGGCGAAAACGCTTAGCAACGGGTTCTGAAAAACCATTACGAAAACCAGTCCGATCAACGTCAAGACATCGCGGCCGAGCGAGACGATGATCAGGTCGAGCGTCCCCTTCGCCGCCCCGACGCCCTGTCCGATCCGAACCCCGATTTCTGAGATCGTGTTCTGGTCGAAGAAGGTCTGGTCCTGCCGGATCATGTGCGCGAACATCCGCCGCCTGAGATCGGAAACGATTTCGTTGCCGACCCTAGAAAGCACGACCAGCTGACCGTAAGTCGATGCACCCTTGACCACAAAGATACAAAGAACGACAGTTGCGATGACATACACCATCGTCGCGTCCTTGTTGACGAAGACCTCGTTGACCACGTCGCGCATGATCCAGGCACTCGCAGCCGTGGTCGCAGCTATCATGGCCATGAACACGAATGCGAGCCCGTATTTCGGCAGGTAGTTCCGGTAATTCTCACTGAGCAACCGTCTGACCAGCCGCACGGTTCCGTCTGGGTCGTTAAGTGTTTTCGAATTAAGCGGATTGCGCACGAAGCGGTTCCTTTCTGAAGCCATCAACAGACGGCAAACACGCGGAGACCTGCCTTGCAGGGATCTCCACCATTGGCAGACAATTACTCAATTTACCTGTGTTTCTGCAAGTAGGCTTTGCGTCGTTGTTCCAACACGAAGGTGCCAGCATGCTTATCGACGTGTAGCGACTTTGGTTGCGAAGACCATAAAGTCCAAATATGCGCCCACTTCAATGAGAGTAAACCGTTTGGCGTCGAATTGCCTGATTCCCAGCAAATACCCTGATAGTGGCTTCGAAAAAAACTGGTAAAAGGTGTTTGGCAATCCAGCAAGCAACGAAACTCGCGAGACATAGCGGTTAGATGACATTCTATCGGCTTGGCGGCACGATCTGATGTTGGATCCAAATAAGCCGATCGGTTCTCGCAATCTCAATGCCAACTCCTGTGACCGCACAGGCGTTTCCCGCCTTCATTTCACTCCCCGGCGAAACGGTTGGCTTGCGCTAGTAGCGTTAGAAAGGGTAGAGGTTCGAATTCAGTGAGGAGGATGAAAGCAGCCAGTTTTCTACCCCCAAACCACCCCAAAAAAGGTCGATAACTTCCAATTCATGACTCGCAGACATTTTTTGCAAGGAATGGGAGCTAATAACTTCATATTTTAGTCTGTTTGTATATGGTTCAAAATCGAGTCCAAAGAATTTCAAGCCACGTGAATCGAGTTTGCCGACACGACCAGCCAGGAGTTGGCCGAAAATGTTTGTATCTACGCTGCTCAATGCTGTGCGAGTTTTGCGGCCCTCTTTAGTGTTCTTAACACTTTTGCTGATAATTGCTGCTTTCTATTTTCCCATCTTTCACTCCGATTTCGGGATTATCGACGACCACGAAATAGTAAATTTCCTGGCCCTCGATCCGTTTTCCATCTCCAAGCTTTGGATAATTCTGATAAACGAGACTGAGGTTGGGCACCCATTCGATACTGCGAGGTATCGACCCGTCTATTACTTTGTGCGTCTCATCGAAACCCGAGTTTGGGCTGAGGATGTAGGAGTTTGGTATCTCTTCAGAATCGTAATTTTTGCTTATTTTGCATCAGAGTTCTTTGTTCTGGTTCGACGTCTTTTTGGACCAAGTTATGCAATCGTGTTTTTTCTTTGGATGCTAACTAGCAAGATATTCATAGATATTTTTGGCAGACTTGGTCCTTCCGAAACATATGGTGTACTCGGCTGCGCAATCTGCCTCACTGCAGTGCGGCGTATTCAGGCTCGCAAACTTGGTTTTCTAGAAAGTGTTTTAATTGCAGTTGGCACCTTGATTGCTATCGGATCAAAAGAGAATTTTGTGTTTTTGCTTCTTCCGTTAGCGGTTGCAATTGTTGTTTCCACCGATTGGGAGAATATACTAGGACGAATTGTTTTGTTCGCGTCGTTTGTCATAAACCTATTGATATGGGCAGCAGTGCTTCCAGGCACTTTGGGTAGAGGAACCAACATATATCAAGATGCTATTCCAACGTTTTCGCTTCTAAGTATCTATCCTATGGGCACTTCGCTGGCATTGGCGAGTGTAGCCGGCGCCGGATTGCTAGTTTTCTCGAAATTTGTTTGGCAACACTTAAGTCGACTGAGCTTCTCACATCGACAGATCGAACTCCTGCTCTGGCTGGGACTTTTTGCTTCTGGATTGATAATACAGCTATTCGTGTATCGTGAACTGAAAACAGGCAACCGCTACGGTTTTCCTGGAGTGCCAATGGTAGGTTTTGTACTGATCTGCATGGTAAGCTGGATACTTGATCGGTTTCGCGACTTTTCATGGCCATCAAAGATCAAATCACTGTTTCCTAGCGTTTTGACCGCAGCGATTCTCCTGATTTTTGTGGGACCAGCTGTTGACGCTCAAGAACGGATCAGATCTAGCGTATCGGCGACCCGTGAGTTTCAAGCAGAGTATGCGAAACTGTACAAGGCAATAAAGTCACGGGGCAAGGTAGATGTTGTACTGGCAATCCATGGTCCCAGTGCATATGAACCTGTATTTTCGGTAAAGCGCTTTCTCAAGAAAGACTTCGGAGAAATGAATGTTTCCATATCTGTTGAAACCGACGAAGAGTTTGCAGGTGCACTTAAAAGCAAACTTATGAGCAGGTTACGAGAAATTGAGTTAAACGGAAGAGTGGGGTGGGTTTCGCTAAAAGAGATCAATGAAGCAAACTGTATTTCTGTTCTCTTCTCTGGTAGCGAAACACGCCTTTCGTGCCCAGTAGTTTCTCGACCTTGGCAGTAGAAATGACTAGATTGATAATTATTCTACCATGCTTCAATGAGGCTGAATCACTCGAAAAAACAGTGGAAACAGTCGATGGTCTTATTCAAGAGTTGATTGACAAGAAACTCGTAACGCATGACAGCTATGCCCTCTATGTCGACGATGGAAGTACAGATGAGACTTGGGCGTTAATTCTACGCTTTTCACAGTCCAGTAGCCGAGTACAGGGCATCAGATTGTCGAGCAACGCAGGACATCAATTGGCGCTAGCGGCAGGGATGCAGGAGGCCAACGGAAAATGTGATGCTTGCGTTTCTATCGATGCAGACTTGCAGCAAGATCCGAAGGCCATAGAGCAATTTCTTTCTCGAATGCGCGATGGAGCAGAAGTAGTCTATGGAGTGCGTCAAGATCGCTCCACAGATGGCTTTTTCAAATATTCGTTAGCGAACGTGTTCTATTTCTTAGCCCGCCATATCGGCGTCAAACTAGTGCGGGGACATGCGGACTATCGGCTGCTATCAGCCAAGGCTCTCTCTATTGCATGTCGCTTTGCCGAAAGCGATCCTTTTTATAGGGGTATTATTCCACTTATCGGTTTGCGGTCAGATATTGTTGAGTTCGAGGTTAAGCCACGCGAATTTGGTGTGTCAAAATATAGTTTTTCAAAAATGGTTCGTCTGGCACTGACAGGCATCACATCATTCAGCATCATTCCACTGCGATTGATCGGAGCGCTCGGTGTTCTAGTTCTATTTGTTTCTTTATTATTAACTTTTTATGTTTTGTTGGTGCGATTGTTTACCGACTCTGCCGTGCCAGGGTGGGCATCGATCGTCGTTCCAATATACATGCTTTCTGGAATTCAGATGATTTCGTTAAGCGTAATTGGGGAGTACGTCGGACGGATATTTTTGGAGGTAAAAGGGCGTCCACCATTTGTAGTTTGGGAAAAAACTTATGATTAGCATTTACTATTTGGCGTTCTTAATTTACTTCCCGACATCCATTTTTGGCTTGTATAAGATGAAATCAGCTAACAGTTTGTTGTCGCTTGATTTTTCGATTGGCCTCTTCGCCTATTTTGTCGGGGCTATGCTTTGGATTGTTGCGCTGCGTCATTTCCCATTATCGTTTGCATTTCCATTTGCGGCAGGTTTGCTGATCGTTGGAACTCAGCTTACGGGAATCTTCATTTTGAATGAAACGACAGACACAAGGCAACTTATCGCGATCGCGCTCCTAATAGCTGGACTAATACTAATGGGCACGCGTAACCCGCACTAACCACGAGTTAAAGAGCTGCTCCTAGAAATCGAAAATAGACATAAGACTAGATTAGTTTTCCGCTGACCTTCAATAGGAATGAGACTCGAGATTTCTAAACGCAAGCAGCATGCGCCGGACTTCAAGGAGAATGTCACGCTGGAAGCATCGAAAGGCGAGGAGACGATACCTGAACTTCTGAGCCGGTTCGACGTTCACCCGGCCATGATTCATCAATGGAAGCGGGCTCTTATGGAAGGCGTTTCTAAGGTTTTTGAACGCGACGGCGAACGAATGCCCGAGCTTTTGTATCCGGATCATGGGAGCCAGTACACATCATTCGTTTGAACAGACCGTCAGCGCCAATCCGGCGTGCTTATTTCGACCGACCGCAAAGGCCGGTTCCTCGACAATATCTTCGACAAGCGGCTTTGGCTCTCCCTCAAATGTGAGTGCGTCTACCTACGCGCCTGGGAAACCCGTTCACAGACCAAGGTGGGCATCCGAACATGTAAGGATTTTTCAACAAGAAAGGTCCGCGCTCAGTCTCTACCGGCAAACCGCTCGACGTAGTCTACTGGCAGCACATTGAGCAACGCTAACCCAATCAGCAGGAACAGAGTGTGGCTTAAGTTGTGACAAAATCTATTTAATGATCGGGGAATAACCCAGTCCAATTTGCCACTCGTAGCACGATGATCATCGACTTATTCACGTTTCCGCTTTTTACGCTTTCAGTTTGCCTGACCGGACTGGGGTTTTGGAAGCTCGCCTGCAAGGCATCAGGTGTTTCGGTGGACGGACTGCCAGTATTTGTTTTTCCCCTCCTGGGTGCTTTCACGCTCGGGTTTGTAGCGATGCTGGTGAATTTTTTCAGCGGCGTCGCAAACTCGTTTTCTTATGCCGTTTTGTTGGCGCTGCTGATCTATGGGATCGTTTCAGTTCGGAAAGAAGAAGTCCGCGGCCTTGCAATTGTTTGCCTGCTTGCTGCCCTGTGTACGCCTCTTGCGGCCGACATGCAGCCAGGGCCGGACGCTGCACTTTATCACCTGCCGCATCAGAAATGGATCCGGGAACACGCTATCGTCTTCGGCCTTGCAAATCTGCACGGGCGCTACGGTTTCAGTTCATATCTTGAGTACATCAATTCGCTGTTGTGGATCGGAGAGGCTTTCAAGCTTCTGTCCTATATGACCGCAGTTTTTTTCGTAGCTTTCCTCTCCTTCGTTCAATTCGCGATCAGTTCCCGGTATGCGATTTCGCGCATCTTCGCGATCCTTATGGCCATTAACGTCCTCGTCTTCGATCGCTATTTCGTCTGGAAATATAGTTACGCGGACAGTTCTGCTGGAATTGCCTTCGCACTGGCTGTGGCACTTGGTGTTCTGACGCTGGAGGCCCAGGCCCGTTCGTCGCCACAACGGTTCGGTCTGATTCTAGCGTTTCTGATTGTTTCAGCCATGAGCGTAGCGCTCAAGGTGAGCAGCGCCCTTATTGTCATTTGGGCCCTCTATGTCTTCTTCATGGCCGCCAAAAAAGCCGGTGAATCACCCTTTCATCTGGCACGAATTGCCGTCCTGCCTGCGATCTTTGCTTTTGGTTGGACACTGCGCGGCGTGATCGTTAGTGGATGCCTGCTTTTTCCGGCTTCCTGGAGTTGTGTCGACGTCCCCTGGAATGCAGAACAGGAAGCAATCAGCCAGGCAAATTGGGTTACCGCCTGGGCCAGACATCCAAGTGCTGGCCTCTACTCGCTGGAGGGCTGGTCCTGGATTTCAAATTACTGGCTGGAAGCTAGCACCAATCTACTTGTTTGGCTGGCTATTGCGGCACTTGCCACCTTCTGTGTCGCCATTGTATTTCGACGCTATCTGACAGCGGAGCGATTGCCACGCCTGGATGCGCTTGTGCTGATCATTGTCGTCGTCGCGGCGCTGTCACTTTGGTTCTTAAAGGCGCCATCAGATCGCTTTGGGATTGGCGTGTTCATGGTGGCCGCTCCGCTTTTTGCGATCTCTGTTTTGGGAGCACCTATCTTTGTCCCCGGCTTGAAAACGCGCGCGCTCAGCATTTTGCTCATTGTGCTTCTTGCGAACAATCAAGGAGGGTTCTCAATCAAGGGTCTTATGCGATTTCACCTGCTTACTGTGCCGGTCGTCGAAACGATTCCCGATGCCAATTTCGGGGTCAGGCCGAAATCTGGCGGCGGTGATTGCTGGACTGCGACACATTGCGCTCCTGGCAACAGACCGACACCCACCGAGAAGTCGGGCTATCTGTTTTTTGAGATGCCAAGTGATCAGCATACTTCAGCGCGATGAACTGCTTGTCCTGAAGTGGGCCGGCGAGGCGTGAACATGACCACCATTCGATATCCGGCTGGTGATTTATTGTGGTTAGACACGCATCTCAATGTTCACGCGAAAAAGTATCCAATTTCTGATGACTCTGTTGCTGCAGTCCGTGGTCAGAGTTGGAGACATGACGTCTGAACGATTGCCCGGGCTTAATCGACAGCGTTCAAGCTAACGGCATCGAGCTTTCCCAAGTGGCGACCGCCTCCTGTTCCAAAGTGTGCTACTGAAGTTCGAAATCGTTCTTCCTTGCAAATGCCACCAGGCCCTGTGTGTTAGATCACGAAAGGCACTAAATGAAATTCGTCTCCAGCGTGCTTATGACTGTAGTCTTTATCGCGATACTCTTGGTCACTTATTGCCTTCACACATGGTTTTTCAGGGTCGATGTGATTTTGTATTCCGCGCTTTTGGACGCGCTGATTGCGACCGTGATCGCCTCTTTGGTTCTGTTCTGGCCCAGAAAAACACCGATACTTGGCCACTTTGAAAAGCTGTTGCTGCTCGTTATCTGGCTGCTGGGCGGTTACGCCTTCGCAATTTCCATCCCTACAGTGCTCGATCGGTCGCTGTCGTTTTACATACTGGAAAAACTGGATCAGCGCGGAGGTGGGATTTTGGTGGACAGGTTCGGAGATGTTTTCACCGACGAATATATGCACGAGTTCAGGCTTGTGGATGTCCGGCTGACCGAGCAGGAAGAATCAGGGACGATCAGGATCGAAAACGGCTGCGTTATGCTCACAGACCGCGGCCGCAGACTAGTGTCCGTCAGTAGCTTCTTCCGAAATCATTTGCTGCCACCGAGCCGGCTGTTGCGTGGAGAGTACACGGACGATCTGACCGACCCTTTCCGAAACAGTATTCCAGCGCCCGATTATCTGTGCAACGAAACCTCCGACAGGAAAAACTGACCGTGGACTATATTGAAGCTTGCAGACGCGAACGGCAAAATTTGAGTTTGCGTGAGTACAACAACGAATAACACCCACATGGGAAAGTCGGCAACCAGCCCTTCTTTCAGCTTTCAATTCCTGAAAACACAATCTAGGAATGCATCTGACTTGGTTTGGCGAACTCATAACCCAATAGGCAGCACTGTTGAGAACCTTCTTGCAAGCAATTATTGAACTCAACTTTATTGGTAAAAAAGCTTGCACCCAGCGACTTGGTCGATCTAACTGGCTAATAAATGAGAGATAATAGAAGACGACTACCGCAATTCGAGCTTGCTGCCCATTTCGTAGGAGAAAACTCGTTGTTTAAAAAGAAACCGAGTGATGCTTTTGTCAGCATTGCAACTTCTGGCGTTCGTGACGGAATCTCGAGCCTTGAGCTGAGTGGTAATTGGTCAAAACAGCGTTCCGTATATGCCCAAGGTCGCATTGCGAAATATACAGGGCGAATTGCCGAGTGGCTCGAAAAATCCGTAGAAGCCAGCAACTTTACTTATGAACTGAGAGCGGTGAATCGGCAGCATTTAGCAGCTTTCGTAGCAACTGTCGCGAATATTCCGATCAAAAGTGCCATGGGTTTTATTGAAGAACTCCAGCAAGATAATTGCGTTTTAAACCACTATTCCCAGGCCCTGGCCATTAGCCAGACCAAGGCAGACCCAATCCCTTTGTGGGGTAGGCGATTGGGCTGGTATGCCCTGACCCGGGCCTTGAAACCAAAGCTCATTGTAGAGACAGGTGTGCACAATGGGCTCGGCGCATTGGCGTTCACCGCTGCACTAAAGCAAAATGCGACAGAAGACCATCATGGGCGTTATATCGGCCTTGAAGTCTTACCGCATTTCGGTTGGCTCCTCTCTGGCCCGTATGAAGAATTCGGTGAAATTCGCTATGGCAAATCACTTGATCTGCTTTCCAACATAGAGGGTCCTATCGAACTATTTCTTCATGATAGCGATCATTCAGTTGATCATGAGACGAGTGAATTTAGAGCGGTCGAACCCAAACTTTCAAAAAACTGTATCGTCATGAGCGATAATACATACACAAGCCCTGCGCTTTACGAGTTCGCCAACGAAACGGATCGGCGCTTTCTTCATTTTCAGGAGATCAGCGAAAATCATTTTTATCCGGGTGCTGGCTTCGCCGCTGCTTGGTTCGGTTGACTTATATAGTTAACTCAATCGGCCCAACCGTGGTTTCATGACATTTTGTTGCATACTGACAAATGTGCAAATCATTCATTGCACTGAATTAAGCTGCCAATAGAACAGTTTCGACAGATCTAATGAAAGGACAATCCACCCTCAAATCGTTTGCGAGTAAACGCCCTAAACGACCAACTTCATTTGAATGAAGCAATGTTTCTGCTCATTGGGGCGAACCCCAAAAAAACGCGCAAAAAACGCAAAAGGATTCCGTACTAAATAGTTTGTTTCTGGCATGGCCAGACAATGACAAGCAGCTAGCGTGCATCCGAACACGCTATACTGCGAAGATTGCTTTGCGCCATAAATTGGACGTGATCCAGCAGGTTGTATATTGACCTTCTCCACTATGAGCTGCAATTATTGGCCTGCAACGATACTCGTGCCTCGCTCGCATAGCGGGCAAGTGTAATGAAGTTATTTTTATTTTCAGAATACAATTTCCCGAAATCATTATTATAGCAGAAAGACTAAACTCAAATTCAATATAATCAATCAGTTTCAACGAATAATTTGATTATTTTTTTCCTTATTTTCTTGATTTTACTGATTTTTCTTTTTTTATTTTTGTAAAATTCCTTCAATTTTTTAAATTCACTTGGATCTTCCGAGATTTTTTTAGGGTACTTAACTTTAACTTCCAGGTTTAATTTCCTCGCCCTGTTTCGTACCTCGTCAACGCTACAATGCACGCCACTCCCGTCGAAGCCAATGTTTCTCACGTAAGAAACATTTGGATTCAAGCATAAACCACCCTCTTTGAAGATAGTCGCATACCAGAATATGGCCCAGGTGTTCATTCTGCCGTCAGCATTCGCTAAAACCTGGAACCAGAACTTCTCACCTATATCCAGATTGAATCGATTGATCATGTCCGGCGTGAATTCACTCAGGAGCTTTTCAGGGTCCTTTTCGAAATGCTGCCACCTATCGCGCCAAGTCCCCCACCCCCAGCAATTCATCAATCGTGAAAAGTGGGTTTTTGTGGAGTCCCTGCTTCGCGTTGGTTCATTGTAGCCGCAGATATGCCAGACTTTTTTCTCGCCTTGGAAGTGCGAGAGACTGCCGTTCATGTAGTTCAGAAATGCTGGGCTGGTTACGATGTCGTCTTCAAGAACAACTATCCTGTCATGCTCTTCAAGGGTCCTGGTTATTCCTTGGATAATACTCCTCGCCAAACCGATATTGGCGTCCCGCCGGACAATGGTGACTGATTTGAAGCCCTCGACCGCATCGGCGATGGCGTAAACCTCATGAACAAGAGCAATGTCTTTTTCGGCGCGGGGTCCATCCACGAACACGAACAGATCCGTTTCGCCCGCAAGATGGTTCTTCGCGATCGCATCAAGTGTCCTGCGCGTATGATCCGGCCGGTTGAATGCAAAAAGCGCGACGGGTGCCAGCTCGTTTTTCTTCATTTGGTGACCTTCCTGCGCGTCTGTCACTTCTCGCTAAACCCGACACTCATGAAAGATCGCGCGTAAAACAGTCTTCAAACTTCACTTCTCATCTGTTCATTTATGTTCTGGATATAGGTGCTGTTTCTCTTCGTAAACGAATCCAGCCACTCTCGTTTCTGGTCACTATCCACCGATCGCTCTGATGACAGGTACTCTGCCAACTGCGTGGCAGCTTTTTCAGGATGAGCGTCCAAATGCAGAACGACACCTTCCGGTATTTCATCCGAGAAGCTTGTGGAATTCACGGCAACCGCTGTCGTTGAAGCGAAGCGAATATTCTTGATAAGCGCCCCTTCGATTGACGCCGACCAGAAGGACGGCGAAAGAACGACTTTGCAGGACGTGACTGCATCTCTGAGCCCGCTCGTCCAACTCATCTGAACAAAGGAACAGTTTTCCGGTGCATCATCGACATCCGCAGGACACTTGAACGGAAACAAGAATGAAAGCTGCGGCGCATGGCGCGCGACCGAAAGCGCCCAGCGGCTACCTTTTGCAAGAACGTCATTCCCGTGAAAGACAATGTCCCACCGGGTATCGCCCGGCTTCGGCTCTTCCAAGCCCTTTGAGCCTGCAATCAGGGATTCTTCAATATCCGCTGCCCAAAGGCCCACGACAGGCACAGGCATCCCAAATTGCTGTTCGGCGAGCTTTGCCTGCCGTTCGTTTTGCGCCAGAAAATGAACCTTCCTGTCGCGCGCAAGTGAATGCAGCTTGCGGACAAACACGGTAGCGCTTGATGTCTGCCGGGGAAATGGCGAACATCCGAACATCTTTGCTGCGTGTTGAGCGGGATCACCCAGACATCTCAGGCATGCCGCGTGTTCCAATGGCAGATGGTTGTAGCTTCGGACGCAGAAGAAGCTCGACTCCAACAGGTAGATCCAACAGTTGCCACGCAGGAATTTGATGATCCTCAACGTAGCGGAAAAGCCGAGGTCCTGTGGGTGCAGCAGGAGCACAGGCGTCTTCGACCTTCTCAGAAACCAAAGGCGCACAAAAAACAGAAGCCAGCGCGGTGCGCCTTTCAGCCACAAGAACAGTTCGCGAAACACCGACCGGTCGTCCCGCTTGTCCAGCCTGGGACCGGGCTCGATGTAGGGCAGTCCTTGTGCCACCAGGTAAGCCACCAGCTGACCGGTGCCGGATTTTCCCGCCGGAATCCCGCTCACGACTGCAAAATCACCTGAGACATTCGGCGCGGCACCGCTCAACGGATATCCCTCCAGACTTTCCAGGGGGCATCACCGCTTTGCCACAGGTTTTCCAGATACTGCTTTTCGCGCAAGGTATCCATCGGTTGCCAGAACCCCTCGTGAACGAAGGCCGACATCTGGCCGTCATGCGAAATGCGCTTCATCGGAGCCTGTTCCCATGGAGTATCTTCGATATCTGGAGCCTGAAGATAGGCTTCGATCTTCGGTGAAAGGACAAAAAAACCACCGTTGATCCAGCCGCTTTCCCCTCTGGGTTTCTCCACGAAGCCGCTCACTTTCGTGTCTTCTATTTCAACCGCGCCGAAACGGCCTGGCAGCCTCACTGCAGTCACTGTTGCCAGCCTGCTTTCCTTGCGGTGAAAGGCGATGCTCTCGGTGATGTCGATATCGGACAGACCGTCGCCATAGGTCATGCAGAAATCGTCATCCCCCACAAAAGGCAGTATCTTCTTGATCCGGCCGGCCGTCTGTGTGTTCAGCCCCGTCTCGATAAGCGTGATTTTCCAGGGTTCGGATCTGTTTTCGAGCAGTTCCACACCGCCGTTTTTCAAGTCTATCGTGACGTTTGATACATGCATCAGGTAGTTGGCAAAAAACTCCTTTATCATGTAGCCCTTGTATCCAAGGCATATGATGAATTCATTGATCCCGTGCGCGGAATACATCTTCATGATGTGCCAGAGGATCGGTTTGCCACCGATTTCGACCATTGGCTTCGGCCGGGCAACCGTTTCTTCGGCCAGCCTCGTTCCAAGGCCCCCCGCCAGAATTACCGCTTTCATTTAATCGGTTCCATTTGTTCCATTGAGCTTAGAGCGGTCTCATATTCATTGATCTGGGCCAGCGTCAATGCTTTCAGATCTTCTCCGTCGTGGAAGCTTCTGTACCAGTCGACCGTTCTTTGCAGTGCAGTCCGGGTGTCCCACACAGGACGCCATCCCAATCCGAACAGCGCCTTCGAATTATCCAGTGCAAGGATCCTGGCTTCTTTCTTCTCCGCGTCAGCATGCCCTGTAGTGCGCCAATCGGCACCCCCGCCCCAACTCGCTTTCAGGATATCCGCTATTTTCCTGACTTCCCAGATGCCCTCGACATTCGGACCGAAATTCCAGCCTTCACCAAATCGTTTCGGGTCCTCGGCAAGCCGTTCGGCAAGGAGCATATACCCGCTCAGCGGCTCCAGCACGTGTTGCCAAGGCCTGATCGCGTGCGGGTTCCTTATGATTGCAGTTTCGTTCTTCATGAAAGAACCGACAATATCCGGAACAAGTCTGTCGATTGCCCAGTCGCCGCCACCGATCACGTTGCCGGCTCTGGCGGTTGCCAATCCTGTCCGGTTTTGCGCAAAGAAGGAATGCCGGTAGGACGCTGTAAGAATTTCTGCCGCCCCCTTGCTGGCTGAATAGGGGTCCTTGCCGCCCATAGCCTCGTTCTCACGATAGCCCCAGACCCATTCCTTGTTGTCGTAACACTTGTCGCTGGTTATGATGACAATCGCTTCAAGCCCAGTTACCGTCCTGAGCGCGTCAAGCAGATATGCGGTCCCCATGACATTTGTTTCGAACGTTTCGAGCGGGCTGTCATAGGACAATCGCACCAGAGGTTGCGCGGCGAGATGGAAGACGATTTGAGGGCTGCAACAGTCAATCGCGTCCCTTACCAGCGCCGGATCCCGAAGATCCACCCTGAAGTCGTTTTCCAGACCGTTGCCAGCGTCCGTGCAGACATAAAGATGCCGTTCGCTTTCCGGGTCGAGTGCAAGGCCGCTTACATTCGCGCCAAGCCTTTTCAGCCAGTGGAGGAGCCAGCTGCCCTTGAACCCCGTATGACCGGTGACCAGAACGCGCTTGCCCTGCCAAAATTTTTTTCTGAGCATGATATCTTTCTGACGCTTGATGCCCCGGGTTAACCGGCTGTGTCATCCCATTCCCGCAGCAATTCTTCTACACCTTCCGCGATTTTTATCTTCGGTTCCCAGCCACTGAATTTTGGTCCGACAAACGGCACCATGAGCTGATTGCTACGATAGGGACGCGCACCCCAATTGACATTCATAGCCCGGCCAGAAACCGCTTCGACCACGCGCGCCAACTCTCTCACCGTTATAACCTCATCGCCGCAAACATACTGATTTGGGTTCGGTGAGCCTGTACTGTCGCTCAGGTTCTCGAGCGCCAAAAGAACTGCAGAAACCGCGTCCCGAACGTGGAGCGGCACCATTTTCTGCAAGCCCGGGGTTGCATCCATCCCGTTGCCGGTCTTGGCAGCCGAAATCAGCTCCGGAAGAAGCTTCGGCCTGGTGTCGCCAGGACCATACAAGTCGTACAAAACAAGGGTTATCGCATTTAAATCATGCCAGTCAGCATAATAGCTCAGCATCTCGGAAAACGCTTGCTTGGTAGCCGCGTAGAGCGAATTCGGCTTCACATCGCCGTTTTCGCCAAACTGCGAAAAGGTGCCCATGTTGACAAAACCAGTGATGCCTGCCAGCCGGGAAGCCTCAAGGATCTTGCCGCCAAAAAGCAAATTGGCGTTCAGAATGTCCATTGCGTTTCCGGCAGATTCATCAGCCGGATAAATTGTCGCCACATGGATGACGCGCGATATCTCTTGGCGTTTGAAATCATCTGCGAGCTTCAGGACGTCTCCGTCATCCCGAAGGATTTGACAGTTCGCATATGCCTCGGGCGGTCGTCCTGCCCTCACCAGGGCGAAGGCGGGAATGTCTCTCTTATGGAGTTCACGCAAAATGTTCCTTCCCAAGAACCCGCTCGCCCCTGTTACCAGAACAGCACTCATTCATTTTCCCTTTCAGCGGTAAAATTGCGGAGAGACGTCTTCTTCGAAGAACGGACAGTCAATAAAACAAAACGTAATGCCATCTATAGATCCACGCTTAAACCGTTCTGAACTATCCCAGGTACCAACCACCCTTGGCAGCATGGTCGACAGAGTGTTGTTGGCTGTCCGATACATTTCTCACCTTGTGCGGCACTTCATTAGAACGCGCGGTTTCATCTTCGTCTGATAGGTTTTCCGCAAAAGAGAGCCTATTGCTTTCTGTAGAAGAGAAAGTTTGCGCGTCCGTCAGACCAAACGACTTTGTAGCCACGTTTCTTGAGAAGGGTGCTTACCTCAGTGGCCCTGCCATAAGCCACCTTGGAGGGGAAATTCAGTTCATCAATTTCCAGAAGTATCTGTTTTGGAAAGAAATCATTGGCAAGCATGTGCCTGATGACTTCAATCTCCGCCCCTTCGATGTCCAGTTTGACAAGTTTGACCTGAGACCGATCGACACCTATTTCGTCGAGCAACGAGATCATATCGATTGCCGGCACATCAATGTAATCCGTCTCTTTGCTGTACTCGTTTTGGAAATTACTGATTGAATGCGAGACGTTTTTCTTGTCTTTCGGCTCGTAGAACCGAACGGATGTTACTGCGTTCCAAAGCGCCTTTTTCACAAGTATCAGCCTGGACGCATCGATTTCCGACAGTTCATACGCAGCAGGATCTTGCTGTCCGGTACTGTTGAAAGACTGGCTGCTTGGCAGACCAAACCTCTCGCTGATCTGTTCAAAGTGAACGACGGCGCGAGGTGTCGGATCAACGATGACGACCTTCGCACCGTATCGATTTGCAAAAGCAACATCAAAAGAAGCGTCTTCGCCCAGTCCCGCAGATATGATCACGGAGCCATTGAGGTCGTCGTCGTCAACGAAGGTCCAGCCGCCATACTCAGTACCCAGCGCGCTGAGCGGATGATCACCGGATGAAAAGCGAAATTGCAAAGAATGTTTCTTACCGCGAAGCACCTTGATTTGATGTTTAGCTCTTTTGACCAGATCAGAGATCGGTCTTTTTTTGTTTTTTGACCTCGCAGGTTTCAACATTCGCTCCATTTCTCGCAAATCTTCACGCGCGATTTTGGCATTGCGCTGCCAACCTGTCTTCGTTTGACATTCAAATTACAAGGTGGTGTTCGCCGGATCAGGTCCTAGAATGCATACCGTGACATGTTGCAAATCGTTTTCCAACAATCCTTATGATTGGCTCGTCCACGACCCTTTTTGTTTTTGAGACAACAGCGAGCTTATCAGATCACCTCGGATTGGCGGCGATCAGAGCTCGCAGTGTTATTCTTGCGCGTCTGCTCCGATCAGAAAGTTGTTCTCAAGCCTGGCCAGATATTTCTCCCGCGCCACATGGCGATTGTGATGACTTTCCCCTCGCGACATAGCTGCTTCACAGATTGCCTCCGCAAAACTTTTGTCCGAAGAGGCCGCGAGCGCGTTGCCACTGTTCAAAAGGTTCTGCATCGAGATCCCCTTGAATGAATGACGAATTTTTCTGCTGCGACCGCATCCTGGATAATGCCTGACCCCTGCAGTCCATAAACAGCCGTGTCGTATGGTAGCAAGATCGCATCGGCAGAAAGAAAACGGTTCGTAAACTCACTCGGGTCCAAGCGGTCAGAGAGTTTCGAAATACGAAGTATGCCCTCGTCGGCTTTGTATTTGTCTGCAAAGGCGTAGACACCACCATCAGCATAGTTTTCTTCAGCGCCTTGGAGCAGTATCTCGATTGGCCTTTCCTGTGGCGCTGTTTTCAGCCGTTCTTCGATGCAGGACACAATGGCGCCGATGCGTTCGTAACCTTTTCCGGGCCGCGGAGCGCCAAAAAGCCCAATTCTGAAGGCTTCGGATTTTGGCCGTTCCGGCTGTATTGGCGGGTCTGCAGGGTCGAAACTGCACGGGAGATAAAAGCCGCCCTTCACGTCCAGGCCATATTTCGCATTCAAATATGCGGCCATCTCCTCGGTTTCGCAGGAAAGTGCCAGATTGTTCTTAGCGGACAAGGTCTTTGAGAGAGCTTTCAGACGTTCTTTGCGACGAGAACTTTTGTGCTCACCCAGTTCCGGATCGAGGAAGCGAAGAAAAAGGCGCGGCGTTTGGCCTTGGCTGTTTTCAACAAACCAGCATGCGGATTCGAGAGCCTCCAGATCTGCCGAGGGGACAATGACCAGATCGCTAGCGCTCATCTGCAACGCATCGCAAGTCTCGGACAGGACATGCCCGTAAGGCGATCCAGGCAAAGACAGGATCTGTCCCGACACCAACGCCCGCAGGACTGCATCGGCTTTCTGCCTGAAGGACCCGTGTCTGGTCCGCCAGTACAATTTCGACAATTGCCTGGAGCGCTTTGACGTCTTCGCAGTCGCTTCGCCCAGGAACCCGTCATAATCCTCTCCGGTGATCAAATGAAGATCAGAGCAGGGCAGCATTTTGCGCAACGCGCCGATCTGAGTGTGTTGGTGTCCGCGATTGCGGACGAGTTTCTGCTCGACGATGACCAATTTTCGTTGAGAACTATCATGGAATGACATGCCGCTTCAGAGCCCTGAACCAAAGGCCTGGGAATAGGTATCCGAGATGCCCTCGCGCAACGGACGCGCGGCGTTCCAGCCGAGCGAATTCAAAAAAGAGGTATCGGCAAGTTTGCGTGGTGTTCCGTCGGGCTTGCTTGCGTCGAATTTCAGCGTCCCTTCAAAGCCGACAATATTGCAGACGAGTTCCGCCAGGGCCCGAATGCTGATTTCCACTCCGGATCCTATGTTGACGGGTTTCGCATCCGAATAGGTCTTGGTGAGGTGCACGACAGCATCTGCAAGATCATCGACATGCAGAAACTCCCTCAACGGCGTGCCGCTGCCCCAAACCTCAAGTGTGTCCTGACCAGCGCCCTTCGCTTCGTGCGCTTTTCTCAAAAGAGCCGGAAGCACGTGGCTAGACTCAAGGTCATAGTTGTCCCCGGGACCGTAAAGGTTCGTGGGTTGGACTGAAATGAAATCGCTTCCATACTGTGCGCGATAGGCCTGACACAATTTCACACCCGCGATTTTCGCGATCGCATACCACTCATTTGTCGGCTCGAGTGGACCTGTCAGAAGGCTGTCTTCGCTTATCGGCTGTGATGCCATCTTGGGATAGATACAGGTCGATCCCAAAAAGACGAGTTTTTGGACAGACGTCAAATGAGCCGCATGGATGACATTGGCTTCGATCATGAGATTGTCGTACAGAAATTTGGCCGGATGAGAACTGTTGGCCTGGATGCCACCAACCTTCGCAGCAGCCAAAAGCACGACATCGGGCCTGTTGACTTCCATCCATGCTTCGACGTCGGTTTGCCGTTTCAAGTCGACGGTTTTTCGGTCGATCGTAATGATTTCGCACGCTTCTCTCTGAAGTCGGCGGCAAAGCGCGCTCCCGACCATTCCCTTGTGCCCGGCAACGAAAACCTTCTTTGCCGTCAGATCAAATGCCGGTCGACCTGTCGAACCGGGAGAGGGTGTCGGTTGCATTGAAGCCTCGCGTCAAGCGTTGGTCCGGGAGGACTTGCTGGCCCCTGCAAGCTCTGCGGGAACGGTTTCCAGGTCGGACCGTACCATTTGGGAAACCATTTCCGCGAAAGACACATGCGGGCTCCACCCCAGTTCACGCCTTGCCTTGCTAGCGTCACCGATAAGCAAGTCGACCTCGGTCGGACGAAAATAACGCGGGTCAACGGATACGACCAGATCACCGGTTTCCTGATTGAACCCTTTTTCGTTCGCGCCGGTTCCTTCCCAACGAATGGACATGCCGACTTCCGCGAAAGCGCGTTCGACAAATTCACGAACGGAATGCTTTTCACCCGTCGCCAGCACAAAATCATCCGCGACATCGTTTTGTACGATCCGCCACATGCCCTCGACATAATCCTTTGCGTGACCCCAGTCGCGCTCTGCGTCCAGGTTGCCGAGATAGAGTCGGTCCTGCAATCCGAGTTTGATTGCAGCGACGGCCCGCGTGATTTTTCGCGTGACGAAGGTTTCCCCGCGGATCGGGCTTTCGTGATTGAACAAGATGCCGTTGCTGGCGTGAATTCCGTACGCTTCGCGATAGTTCACGACAATCCAGTAGGCATAAAGCTTGGCCGCGGCGTAGGGGCTGCGCGGATAGAATGGCGTCTTCTCGGTTTGAGGCACCTCTTGCACCTTACCGTAGAGTTCAGATGTGGAGGCCTGATAAAATCTTGTCTTTTCCGTGAGGTTGAGAAGCCGGATCGCTTCGAGCAAACGAAGCGTTCCAAGAGCATCCGCGTTTCCGGTATATTCTGGTGTTTCAAACGAGACTTGCACGTGGCTTTGGGCTGCCAGATTGTAGATCTCGTCCGGTTGAACTTCCTGAACGATACGGATCAGGTTTGTTGCATCCGTCATATCCCCGTAGTGCAGATGCAGTTTGACATCCCGGTCGTGCGGGTCCTGGTAAAAGTGATCAATACGGGCGGTGTTAAAGGACGAGGACCGTCGCTTGATGCCGTGAACCGTATATCCTTTTCCAAGCAGCAGCTCGGCAAGATAAGCGCCGTCTTGTCCTGTGATTCCGGTGATAAGTGCTGTCTTTGTCATTTTTCTCGAATGTGATGTGCGGGCGTCCCGGTTGACTTCCAAAAAGGTCAGTCAACGAGGAAAACCTGCGCCGTCGATGCTGATCCAATTCTCACATTGAATTCAACACGTAACCGGCTTGCCAACAAGGCGATGGATCGCAGCGTTATAGTCGTTCCGACATCGAAAAAAAAGCGGAAAACGCCAAACTCCAATTCCTTCTCAACACGGCCGTAACTGTTGAGATTGCCGGTGGCCCTGATGTGTCCGTAAACATCGACCCACTAAACAGCCACTGGATTTCCGACATTCATGTTGGCATAACGTTTCGGATTTATTCGCCAAGTCGAGAGGCGCGGCCCGGTTCTTTCCAGCCCGATCCAGATGCACAAAAAGATATCGATTGATGTAACGCTGGTGTCCGGCGCGCGGACCGGACTTCTGAAAAAGACCCTTGAGAGCTTTTCAGAACGGCTCTTCCGTCATTTCTCGCTGGAAACCCTTTATGTCAACATAGATCCGTTCGAAGGGGGAACCGCAGAGGTCGACGCATGCCAAAGCATCTGCAGGGACTTTTTCCCTACCGTTGTGGCCAACAAACCCGACACCCCGCACTTTACCAAAGCAGTCAAATGGCTTTGGAAGCAACCGGTCTCCGAATGGAGCTTTCATCTTGAGGATGACTGGGTTCTGGCGCGGGATGTCACGTATGATGATTTCGCAAATTCGCTAAAAAGTCGGGTCGTTCAGATTACGTTGATGACCAAGGAAAAGAACTGGGGCTACCGTTCGGCGTATCATTATGAACCCAGCCGGTTCAAAATCCTGGGAAAAGACCTCGGCAAGGGCCTCAACAAGAAGAGACCGATCTTCACAACCAGTCCGAGTTTCGTAAAACGGGAGTTTGCGCATCGTTGCGCCGAACTGATGCGGGACGACCTCGACCCCGAGAAGCAGCTGAATGCTCTAAATCCGGAGCTCAATCAATATACGGCGCGCTATCGTAACCACTTCATCGGAAAGCGCCGTGAATATGTTGCGACAGATATCGGCAGAGCGCACCGGGAAGACGTCGGTCTGAAAAAGACGGTTGTTGAGGGAAACAGCGTCTGGACAAACAAGGACGAGTAGCGCCTGGTCCTAGGGGGCGGTCGCGAAAACCGTACTTTTTTGCGCAGGAGTGTCGAAATCGAAGCCGAACAGCTCGATGTCGGACGCGTACCAGTCGGCGATGGCCTGGATTGTGCTTTTGGTGAAGAAATCGGTGTAGTGAGCACCTGCGTTGCGGGAGACGTTTTTTGATGCAAGTCTGCCTGCAACATTGAAGTAACGCGACACCTCATCGCTCAAATTTTCCTGGCGCAAGATATCCACTGCGAGCTTGCCGCTCTCGTCGACAACATAATCGGTTTGCGGATACCAGCCGAGCGACGCCCGGTGCCAAAAAAACTCTCTTGTTCCAAATTCATGCCGTGTTTCCAGGAACGCATCGAACCCCTCGACCGAAAGCTCTCGCTCCGGCAGGTCGCCGCCGCCTGTCTGCAGATAGAATTTGTACCTGGAAAATGTGCGAGCCCAAGGGTTTCTGATGATCGCAAACGGTATCGAGCCCGCGCGCACGGAATGGTCAATGTCGCGGAGCCTCGCGTGCTCGTATCCGGGATGAAGGCCGTAAGAACCCTTGAATGCAAGAAGGTCGTCGGCATATTTCTTGCTCACCAGTCGCCGTCTATGCGCTAGAACGATTTTGTCCTTTAGCGCCGGTGCCTGGCGGATTGCCATCCCCCCGTTTTTTGGAATGTGCACCAGAAGATGTTTTTTCGGAAGAAGCCCAAGGCGTGCGGGCGCGAACTTCAGGTAGTTTTTGAACTGGTACTCGTCCATCATTGCGTCTGGATCTTTTTTTTTGGCGGCTGGTGGCTAAATCGATACCGCTAGCGCCGCATGGCAATCTGGTGGTGCCTTATCCCAATCTTCCAGTCCTGTCCATTCATCGGCTCGCCATCCAGATTGAACTGAACCGGATTTGCCGTCTTGATGGTGATTTCGCGTGCCTTTCTCTGGATCAGGCCGCTCTTCATGCCATCAACGCCGCTGTCCAAAAGTGTCGACAACAGGTCCGTGACCTTGCCGGATTTTGGAAAGGGAAGGATCGTCAAATCGAGAAAACCGTCGTCGAGCTTTGCGCGAGGACACAAGCGAATGCCGCCACCGGCGCGGCGACCGTTGCCGATCGCAAGCGCCAGAAAGGCGCCCTCCCAGGAAAAGCCCTCTGCCTCGATCCGGCCTTCACAGGCGGCCAGCTCGGAAAACCGGTGGAGACCGGTAAAGAGATAAGCTGCACCACCCAGGACCCGTTTCAGATTGGGATCGGCCTGTGACGTTACCTGTGTCCCGAAGCCACCGGTTGCCATGTTGACGAAGTGACAGCCATTGACCTTGCCGACATCCATGGGTTTCGCGCTGGCCCGTGCGGCAAAACGCAGGCATCCCGGAATATCGGCCGGATCCAGGCGGATATGGCGCGCAAAGTCATTTGCCGTTCCAAGCGGCAGAACCGCAAAGGCGAAGGGCGGTTTATCGCCATCCTTCAACTCATGCAGCACCGTATCCACGACTTCGTGGATCGTGCCGTCGCCGCCTGCACTGACCAGGGTATCGATCCTGTCCGACTGGTGATCGCGCAGGGCCTCCTTCGCCAGGCGCTCGGTATCACCGGCTTCAAAGGTCACTCTTACCGAAACCTCGTGCCCCATGGCCCGCACCGCGCTGATGGCCGTGCGCACGTCATTGCGAGCTGCGGATTTGCCGTTCAGGATCAGCCGCAGGTGCTGCTTGTCCGTCTTCTTCAAAAGTATTTTTTCCTTACTCAGGCAGCCCCTACTCGGGCAACATGGTCTCGCGGTTGACGCGTGCAGTTCTCGCCTCTTCCATCAACCATTGGCGGAATGCAGCGACGACCGGGCGCATGGTCCGGCCTTCCGGATAGACGAAAAAATAGGCCGTCTGCTGGTCCAATGACAGATCAAACAAACGCACCAACCGTCCGGATGCAAGCTCCGCCTCGATGAAAAAGCGCGGGATCAGGGCTGCCCCCGCATGATGGACGGCGGCTTCCGTTATCATTACAAATTGTTCGAAACGTGCTCCCTGAAAGGCAGTGTCCGTTTCGACACCGGCAAGATCGAACCATTGCCGCCACGCGAGGGGGCGGGTTGCCAACTGAAGCCGCGGTACCCGGGCGAGATCCTCCGGCGCCTGAATCTCGTACTTTGCCGCGAACATTCTTGAAGCCACCGGGATGACTTCTTCGGCGAACAGTCTTTCGGCAATGGCGCCTGCCCAGACCGGGCCGCCATGATGGATCGCGCCGTCAAACGGTTCCTCGTCAAAGTCGAACGGTTGCAGGCGGACGCTCAGGTTCAGTCCAGCGTCGGGGTAGCGGCGTGCGAAATCCGCCAGCCTTGGCGCAAGCCAGCGTGTTCCGAAAGTGGGCAGAACCGCAAGGTTCAAAACATCCGCGCTGCCCGCATAGGACATGACCTGGCGGGTGGCTGCGGTCATCTGTTCCAGGGCGCCGCGAATGTCGTGCAGATAGAGGCGGCCTGCATCGGTCAGCACGATGCGCTGACGCACGCGACGAAACAGTTCGACCCCGAGCCTGTCTTCAAGATGCCGGACCTGCTTTGAGACGGCGCCCTGCGTCAAATGCAGCTCTTCTGCCGCCCGGGTGAAGCTCAAGTGTCTGGCCGCGCTTTCAAACGCGATCAAAGTGTCCGCTGAAGGGATGAAGGCACGCTTCACAGATAAACCCTAGTTCATTCCGATTCGTCATGAATGTTGAACCAGCTTTCGCTTTTCTGCAAACGAAACCGAGTGCACACTCGAAAAAACAGAATGATCTGGGGTCACGACCCCGGAGCTCCGGCGCGAAAACCAATTGAAAAAGACAGCTTGGCTTCGCGCGGACCGCACACGGGAGAAAATCCATGAACGCACCTGCAAACATCAAATCCTCCCCCTCTGGTGGTGGCACATTCGACTGGCAGGACCCTTTCTTCCTGCGCGACCAGCTCAAAGAAGATGAGCAGCTCATCCAGGACACCGCCCGGGCCTATGCCCAGGACAAGCTGCTTCCGCGCATCATCGATGCCTACCGGGACGAGACAACGGACAGAACCATCTTCAATGAGATGGGGGAACTCGGTCTGCTCGGCGTCACACTGCCGGAGGACTATGGTTGCGCCGGAGCGTCGTACGTATCCTATGGCGTTGTTGCGCGTGAGATCGAACGCGTTGATTCCGGCTACCGCTCGATGATGAGCGTGCAGTCGTCGCTCGTCATGTATCCGATCTACGCCTACGGCTCCGAAGAGCAGCGCCGGAAGTATCTGCCGAAGCTGGCAAGCGGCGAATTTGTCGGCTGCTTCGGGTTGACCGAACCGGACGCCGGATCTGATCCCGCCGGCATGCGCACACGCGCGGAAAAGACCGACGGCGGCTACCGGCTTACCGGAACCAAGATGTGGATCTCCAACGCACCGATTGCCGATGTCTTTGTTGTATGGGCAAAGTCCGAGGCCCATGACGGCGCCATCCGAGGTTTTGTTCTGGACAAGGGCATGAAAGGACTGAGCGCACCGAAAGTCGGCGGAAAACTGTCCCTGCGCGCTTCCATCACCGGCGAGATCGTCATGGACGGTGTTGAGGTCGGCGAAGAGGCTCTCTTGCCGAATGTTTCTGGCTTGAAAGGTCCGTTCGGTTGTCTCAACAGGGCCCGCTACGGCATTGCGTGGGGCTCCATGGGGGCGGCCGAAGACTGCTGGACCCGTGCACGCCAATACGGTCTCGATCGCGAACAATTCGGCCGACCGCTCGCGCAAACACAGCTGTTTCAGAAAAAACTCGCCGATATGCAGACCGAGATTGCGCTTGGACTGCAAGCCGCGCTCAGGGTCGGCCAACTGTTCGACGCCGGAAGAGTGTCCCCGGAGATGATCTCCATCATCAAACGGAACAATTGCGGAAAGGCACTTGAGATCGCCCGCCAGGCGCGCGACATGCATGGCGGCAACGGCATCCAGGAAGAATATCATGTGATGCGGCACAGCCAGAACCTGGAAACCGTAAATACCTATGAGGGTACGCACGATATTCATGCTCTGATCCTGGGCCGTGCGCAGACCGGCCTGCAGGCGTTCTTCTAATCGCGCGAAATCAGCATCCGGTGTGCAAACAGTTTCAGCCAGGATGACATCATGACGGATCGGACTGCGGATGTGGTCATTATCGGCGGCGCCGTGATGGGCTCTTCCGTGGCTTGTCATCTCGCGCTCAGGGACGACTTCAAAGGCCGCATCATCGTCGTGGAAGCAGATCCGGCTTACGAGATCTGCGCATCGGCAAGGTCAGCAGCCTCGATCCGCCAGCAATTCTCGACGGCGATCAATATAGAGATCTCGCTTTACGGGGTCCGCTTCCTCCGCGAGATCGGCGAGACACTGGCAGTCAATGGCGACAGGCCCGATATCGGCTTGAAGGAAGGGGGGTACCTCTTTCTGGCAAGACCCGACAAGGCCCATGTTCTTGAAGAAAACCATGCGCTTCAGAAAAGCCTCGGCGCCGACATCGCCCTGTTCGATACGGACGGACTTAAATCAAGATTTCCTTGGTTGACCGTTTCGGATCTCAGGGCCGGGTGCCATGGTCTCACGGGCGAGGGCTGGTTCGACGGCTACGGGTTGATGCAGGCCTTTCGCAAGAAGGCACGATCGCTGGGTGTCGACTATGATGCAGCCAGGGCTCAGGTCGCACAGCAAGCGAATTCCGGTTGGCGCGTGTCCCTTTCGACGGGCGGAACAGTCACTACGCCCGTTGTCGTCAATTGCGCCGGCGCATCGGGCGGTCCGGATCTTTGCGTTCAGGCCGGATTGAACGTTCCGGTCGTGCCACGCAAGCGTTGTGTCTTCACATTCGACTGCCGGGAGAAGCTGGAGCGCTTTCCCCTTCTGATCGATCCTAGTGGTACCTATGTTCGCCCTGAGGGCACCGGCTACATCTGCGGCTCCGCGCCTCCGTCCGATCGCGATCCGGACTCAACAGATCTCGATGTCGACCACGACCTGTTTGAAGAGCATATTTGGCCGGTGCTTGCCGCGCGCGTGCCCGCTTTCGAGACAATCCGGCCGGGAGCAGCCTGGGCCGGCACCTATGACATGAACCTCTTCGATCACAATGCCTTCGTCGGCGGCATCAACGGGCTTGACGGATTTCATCTGGCACTGGGTTTTTCCGGCCACGGCTTGCAACAATCGCCGGCGGTTGGGCGGGGGCTCGCCGAGCTAATCACCACAGGGTCCTATCAGACACTCGATCTGACGCCGTTGTCGTTCGAACGCTTGGCTGCGAATGCACCCATTGTCGAAAAGAATGTCGTTTAGAGTACCTTTAAGACCATCAGCTGCCTCCAACTGAAAATCTGCGCATTTAGCGCCCCTTATTCGGCCACCTGCAACGGCAGGTTTTTGTTTGCCGGTGCGTCAGTGGCTTTCGGCAATTTCGGCAAGGTCATAGGATCGACTGGAATGATCTCGTGCTCCGCTCCGGCATCCACCTCGGCTTGCGGATCGGGAACAGTCGCCGTCTGGTCTGTCGTTTCGTTCACCGGTGCCGGTGCGTCGACTTCTGCTTGTCCAGCGGCCTGCCCGAACGTGTCCGGTTGAGCGCTGATAGTGGCCACCGCTTGCGGCTTTGCTCCGACACTGGCCCAGTCAATTACCCGGGAAAAGCTGTCTTTCAGCACGGATTGCAATCGGGCGATACGCGTCTTGTCCGGTTCGAACGGCGGAGATTCATGCCGAAGGTAGGCGCGCTGCGCCAACAGGAAAGTCATGCAATGAAGACCTTGGCCAGGACGCCCGTAGCATTGTGCGATGAAGCCGCCACGAGTCTGTTCGTCAACGCCGATCGTGAAGCCCTCCAAGCCGTTGAATGAGCCGACAAAAAGGTTGCGGAGATCGCGATTGCAAGACGCTCCGTCGAGGCTGCCGATATTCACCAGCGGCAATCCCTTGTCGGTTACTCCCTTGATCTGGGAGCGCATGGACTGACAGTCGAGGATCACCACCCGCCCGTGTATCCGCGTCAGTCTGTCGATCTGACTGAGCAGAGCCTTGTGAAAGGGCTGATGAAACAAGAGAACACGCTGTTCGGCTTCAGTCGGGCCAGGTTCTTCTCCGTCTTGATAAATTCGCTTTCCGTCAAGGGTGAGTGCCGGGCAAAGGGAGCCAGCAGTGTCTGTTGGCGCATTTGCGTATGTTGACGGGTCCTTGTCCAAATCGATGACGTAGCGCGAGACCGACGACCTTATGACCGTCATGTCCAGGTCTTTGTGAAAGTCGAACACGCGCTCAAGACGCCAGGCAAGATCCGCCTGCAATCGACCGGTTGCGTTTAGCCGGGTGTTCACAGCCTTCGGCACATCCGAGCCGCTGTGAGGCAGGCACAGAATAAGCGGGCTCTGTCCTTGTTCGACCAAAATCATGCTGAAACGCCTAACCGACGATACCGACCATCGCTAACTTGAAGAATTTACCAAAGGGAAACAAGACATTTTCGTTGGAATTGTGAGACATCCGCCGCTTGGGTGCCGACCGGCGGACGCAATACGTTTGTGAAACATAGGCTTAGATGACACCCTCAAAAGAAGGGGCTGGATCAATTAATGAAACCGATTCTGCTTCGGCACCCTAATGGAGGCGTTGCAATTTTCCAAGGGCGGCCAGGGCCGTGCTCGCGAGCGCACATTTACGTTGCTGTCGACCAATTCCTTCGCGACGCTCGGCGCTCCGCTGCCGCAGATCAAACTGCTCCCTTGACGCAAAAGCCAAGGCAGGCAATTTTCGGTGCTCTGCCTCCGTTCAATCGGGTTTTTGAGAAGACTTTTTGCCTCTTCAGCCCGACCCTCAACAAAGGAAATCAAATGTCGCTTCGCCATGGCAAAGAATTTCTGATGATTCCAGGGCCGACCAATGTCCCGGAAGAGGTCCTCAGAGCCATGCACCGGCCTGCTGTCGACATTTACGAAGGCCCGCTTCTGGACACGACGGCCTATTGCCTGGAACGCCTCAAGCACGTGTTCCGTACCCAGGGCAAAACCTACATCTACGCCGCAAATGGACACGGCGCCTGGGATGCTGCGCTCTGCAACACGCTGAAGCGAGGTGACAAGATCCTCGTGCTGGAATCGGGCAGGTTCGCGCTCGGATGGGGTGAAGCTGCGGAAGTCGCCGGATTACAGGCTGAAATTCTGCCCGGTTCCTGGGACAGGAGTGTTGAACCGGCGCGGCTGGAGGAACGGCTCCGGCAGGATATCAAAAACGAGATTTCCGCCATCCTGGTTGTCCAGGTCGATACCGCATCCGGTGTCTGGAACGATATCGCCGCGCTTCGCAAAGCCATCGATGCGGCGGGGCACCCGGCACTGTTCATGGTTGATACGATTGCCTCGCTCGGCTGTATGCCCTTTGAAATGGACGCCTGGGGTGTTGATGTCGCCCTGACCGGATCACAGAAAGGCCTGATGTGCCCTCCCGGCCTTTCGTTTGTCGCTGCCAGTCCCAAGGCCGACAAGGCGCATGAATCGGCAAACCTTCGAACCAACTACACCGACTGGACCTTCCGGCAAGGGCCGGAACACTATCAAAAATACTGTGGCACCCCGCCCGAGCATCTTCTTTACGCCTTTCAAAAGGCCATGGAATTGTTATTCGCCGAAGGCCTGGAAAAAGCATGGCACCGGCATGCGCTTCTGGCGGAGGCAACGCGCCGCGCGGTCGGCGCGTGGTCCGAAGGAGGCGTTGTGGACTTCAACATTTCGGAGCCGCACGCACGTTCCAACAGCGTCACCGTTGTGCGCCTCGAAAGCGACCATGCTTCGGATCTGAGGCAATTCACCAAGGAAGTGTGCGGCGTTACGATCGGAGGAACGATCGGTGAAATCTCCGGAAAAGGCATCCGCATTGCCCATATGGGTCATGTCAATGCGGTCATGCTGCTCGGGACATTGTCTGCGATCGAACTTGGTCTGGAGAAATTGTCGATCCCACACGGCAAGGGCGGCGTCCAGGCGGCCATCGACTACCTGTCGGAAGCCTTGTGAGTTTCGTTCTGACCAAGACAGCTCTCCCCAGCGAGCCGGGCTTGTGGGGAGCAGTCTCTAAAGCCGCTCTTCCAGGCGCTTGCAAATGGTTTTGAGAACCTGGATACGGGCGTGTTTCTTGTTCTCTGAGGACACTAATGTCCAGGGTGCATAGTGGGTTGAGGTCCTGTCGACCATGTCACCCGCCGCGATGGCATATTGGTCCCATTTCAGCCTGTTGCGCCAATCCTCGTCCGTGATCTTGTGCTGCTTGTAAGCCGTATCCTCGCGAGCCTTGAAGCGGCGCAATTGTTCCTCTTCCGATATCGCAAGCCAGAACTTGCAGATGATAAATCCGAAGTCGGACAGTTCCTGCTCGAATTCATTGATTTCGTTATACGCCCGGAGCCAGTCGTCGTGGCCGGCATACCCTTCCACCCTTTCGACAAGGACGCGCTCATACCAGGACCGGTCGAAGATTGCGAAGTGCCCCTTGCGCGGCACCCGCCGCCAGAAGCGCCAAAGATAGGGACGCGCCTTTTCCTCGTCCGTTGGTGCTGAGATCGGATGAACCTTGTAGATCCTGGGATCCAGCGGACGAATGACGCGGCGGATCGCACCGCCCTTGCCTGCGGCATCGTTCCCCTGGAACACCAGAACCACGCCCGTCTTCGACATGGATTTACGATCTGACAGCTCCGACAGGATTTCCTGGTATTTTTCGCGAAGGCTTGTGTATTCCTCCCGTTCCAGCGTCGCTGTGAGATCAATGGTATCGACTGCTGTTTCCCGCTGCAGACCGCCAACGACCGGCGGAGCGGCGACGGTCTTTTCCTGACCGTCCTCCAGTTTCAGGCTCATTGACCTTGCCACGGTCTGGGCCACCGCAGAATCGCGGTACTCTGCGTCCTGGGACGGAATGACAAACCAGGGGGCGTTGCCCTTGCTTGTTTCCAGAATGATTTTTTCGCCCGCTTCGCTTGCTTTTTTATGGTGCTTCAGCGCGGCCCAATCCGCCAGGACATGACGCGCGGCATTTTTCTTTTCAATTTTTTTCAAGCGTTCTTTTTGAACATCTTTGGGCAGGAAGAACCAGAATTTCAGGACGAGCACGTCTTCATGCGCGAGCATTTCCTCAAACCGGCGAATACGGGCAAGCGCTTTTTCAAACGCGTCCTCATCGATCCTCTTGTAAATCCAGTCCCGGAGTACGGATTGATACCAGCTGCCGAAAACGATCGCCGTTTCACCCTTGGCCGGCAGGTCGCGCCAATAGCGCCAAAGTGGCGGCCTCATTCGGGCCTCGTCCGTCGGTTCGCCGTAGGCATTGCAGACCAGATGCCGCGCGTCCATCCAGCCGTAAAGCCGTGCGACCGCCTCCCCCTTGCCAGCGCCGTCCAAACCATCCACAAGGATCAACGTCGAAAATGGCTGTTTCTCGATCACCGGCAGTTGTGCAGCAAGCAGAGCCTCGCGAAGTTTCGGCTCCAGTTTCTTGAAAGCTTTTTTGGTCATTTTTTGCGGCAAACGGGCGGATTCAAACATTGCTGCTCCTAAGAAAAGCGTTCCCCGTGCATCTTGTCGCAGCCCGCACCAAAAGGCCATGGCTCAAATCAAACTGGGCGAATACGGGGTAAATCCAGTGTTTCTCTGGAGAACTCAGAACCGAGTGGTCCTGCTTTCGGACCTGCCGACAAAACCTGTTCCATGTGATGGGCTGATGGGCCACGAGCTGGGTGCCGGCGCTCCGACTGGCTAGAAAACCTGGCCCAGGGCAGACCAATTCGGACCCTCTGCAGCATTTCCGAAGTCGCCCGCTTCCATCGCGCCTTGAAAAGCAACCAATTTGGTCTTTCGATTGTCTCCTTTTGCGTCAAAAAGGGCATCAAATTTCGCTATTGGTTGCCAGTACCAGCGCTTATATGAAACCTTAGCCGAATCGCCGGACTGATTTCCTTTCCGGAACTTGGTCGCAACACTTTTGATTTACAGTCAGACCGACAAACGTCCGTGACAGAATTTCTTGATCCCGTACTGACCTTCATCGCAGAAAATCCCGGGCTTGCAGGCCTGATCTGCTTTCTGGCGGCCATGGGCGAGGCTTTGTTCATCATCGGTTTGTTCGTACCGACAACCGTCGTCCTGGTTGGAGCAGGTACGCTGGTTGGGCTCGGCAAGCTGGATCCGGTGCCGCTCTTCATCTGGACAACGCTCGGTGCGACTGCAGGAGACGCCATTTCCTACTGGATCGGCTGGAGGTTCAAGGACAGGATCAAGAGCATGTGGCCGCTCAACAAGTACAGTCACATGGTCGAAAGCGGAGAGAAGTTCTTCGAGCGCCACGGCGGTAAAAGCGTCTTCTTCGGCCGCTTCGTGCCGGGTGTGAAGTCCATTGTGCCCGGCATTGCCGGAATGGCGGGCATGAACTTTACCCGCTTCAGCATCGTCAATGTGACTTCAGCCTTTGCCTGGACGATCGCGCATATGGGCCCGGGCATCATTGCCGGAACAGCCCTCAGCGCGATTGGCCAGATCAGCGGACGACTTGCATTCGTTCTCGGTGCGCTTCTCTTCATCATCTTCCTGATCGTGATGCTGGGGCGATGGCTCATTCTGATTATCCTGCCCTTGTTTCCGAACGCGCATGCCGCGATCGTCGCCTGGTTCTCCAAGCACCCTGACCGCGTATCGCAATGGATCGCGCGGAATTTCGACCCGGCCCATCCGCGCTCTGCGGGAATGCTTGCCTCAACGCTGTTGCTCCTGATCACCATGCCGTCGTTCTTCTGGCTGGTTGGGCAGGTCGCACCAGGCGAACCGATGGTGCGCGCGGACCTGTCGATCCTGAATTTCTTCGACAGCGTGCGCACAACCGTCGGCGACCAGATCATGGTCTTTTTCACCATGCTCGGGGACGGTATTGTCGTGACGGCAGTCTCAATTGCAGTTGCGGCCTATCTCTTCGGAAAAAAGGCCTGGCGGCGCGGTATCGGCTTTGTCATCGCCATGGCCGGAACGGCGATGTTTGTTCCATTGTTCAAACTGATCCTGCACAGGTCGCGCCCCATTGAGCTTTATGCAGGAGCTGATGCCTACAGTTTTCCAAGCGGTCACGCGACACTGACGGCTGTCCTCTTCGGTATCTGCGCCGTGCTGATTGCGCATGACTTGAGCAGGTGGCTGAAGGCGACGATTTTCACCATAAGCGCCACGCTCGTGATCACCATCGGGTTCTCCCGCGTTTATCTTGGCGCACACTGGCTGTCCGATGTCGTGGCCGGATTGTTGTTCGGCACGGCCATGGTGTCGGCCTTCGCCTTTGTATTCGGCCCGATCCACAATGAAAAAATTGGACGGGCGACCCTTGCAGGCATTGTCGTGGCGACGCTGACGGTCTTTGGTGGGTGGCATATCTGGTCAAGCTTCGACCAGGCGCTTTTGACCTACCAACCGAGGGCCGATACGGAGGTGCTGACGGCATCCGGGTGGCGTGACAGTGAATGGCAATCGCTCCCGGCCCGCCGGATCGAATTGAGTGGCGACCGGGAAGAACCGCTGATCATCCAGTATGCCGGACCGCTGCCGCAGTTTGAGAAAGTTGCCGAGAGCGACGGCTGGCTTCGGCCACCGAAATGGTCGCTGACAACGGCCGGTGGATTCGTCGAAGGCCAAACACCGCCCGACTCCTTACCGATCCTGCCTCGCAGCCAGAGCGGACGGCAGCCCGACCTCGTCCTGATCCGCAATGATTCCGACGAAAGCCGGGGCGGACGCTGGGTGCTGCGACTGTGGCCAAGCCGCTACCAGATTCTGGAGGGCGGCAACCTGCAGCCGCTTTACCTCGGCAGCGTCGTTCACGAAGACATTCTAAGGCCGATGGGCGAATTCTCGGGTCCAAGAACGGATCTTTACGCACCCCCACCATCGGAAAATCCCGCGCTGCTCATGCCAGGCGCCATCTCAAAGGATCGTTCTGACGGGACGGAAGTGGTTTTGGTTCTGAGCGAAAAGGCCGCACAGTAAATGCTGCAACTCTCCATCTAAATCACACCGCCGCTTGAAGCCTGTTTTCCCGGCACACCGTCGCGGCTCGAATATTGCCGTCTCGGTAAGGGGAATCACTTGCGTCTAAATGATTATATTCATATATTCGAAAATAACATAATAATGGAGCCACCATGACCGACTTTACGCCCCTATTGAGCCTTGCCGGCGGAGCTTTGATCGGATGTGCCGCTGTCTTCCTGATGGCGCTGCACGGCCGGATTGCCGGCATCAACGGCATCGTCAATGGGCTTTTGACGACACAGACCGGTCAGGACTGGGCCTGGCGCGCCGCATTCGTTGCCGGGATGATTGCAAGCCCCCTGATCCTGCTTGGAGCAACCGGGCAACTCCCGGACATCAGTATCCCGTCCTCACCATGGCTTCTTATGGTTGGCGGGTTTCTGATCGGACTTGGCACGACTTACGGATCGGGCTGCACGAGCGGCCACGGTGTTTGCGGCATTTCCCGATTTTCGGTGCGTTCGATTGTTGCCACCATCACCTTCATGGCAACGGCAGGGATAACCGTTTTCATAATCCGACACGTGTTTGGAGGGTGAGTCGATGCGAATAATTTCTGCCTTTGCCATTGGTCTCTTGTTTGGCTGCGGCATCCTGATTTCCGGGATGGGTAACCCTGCCAAGGTGCTGAATTTCTTCGACATCGCGGGCACATGGGACCCGAGCCTGGCATTTGTCATGGGTGGCGCGCTCATTGTAACGGGCGTTGGCTACAGATTGGTTTTTCGCTTCGGCAAGCCGGCATTCGCCACTGCCTTCGCATTGCCGACAAGGCAGGACCTTGATGTGAAGCTGGTGGGCGGATCAGCCGTTTTCGGCATCGGTTGGGGCATGAGCGGGTTTTGTCCGGGTGGCCTGATCCCGGTGCTTGGACTGGGCATGAGCGGACCGCTTCTGACCGCTATCGCAATTCTGGCGGGCATGCTGACCGCGAAATGGACGACACGACTTGTGTTCAAGGAACAAACGGCCGGTGCCTGACGAGCCCAGGTATCCGATCAACTTCAGGGAGAACAAAATGCAAGGTTCCAATTATCCCGTCGATATGGACGTCAAACCGGATGTAAAAGGCTTTTTTGATCCGGCCACGAACACAATCAGCTATGTCGTCAAGGACCCGGCTTCAAACGCTTGCGCTGTTGTCGACAGCGTCATGGATATCGACTATGCGGCCGGGCGCATCACCTACGACAACGCGGATGAAATCATTGCCTATATCGAGGACAACGACCTTGAACTCGAGTGGTTGATCGAAACCCACGTGCACGCGGATCATCTGTCGGGCGCTCCCTATATCCAGCAGAAACTTGGCGGCAAGCTCGGAGTCGGCGACAAGATCACTGTGGTCCAGGAGACCTTCGGCAAAGTCTTTAACGAAGGCACGGAATTTCAGCGCGACGGCAGCCAGTTCGACCAGCTGTTCAAGGACGGTGACACATACAAGATCGGCGAGATGACCGCCTTTTCCATGTCGACACCCGGTCATACGCCGGCCTGCATGGTGCATGTGATGGGCAACGCCGCCTTTGTCGGCGACACACTGTTCATGCCGGACGGCGGTTCGGCGCGTGCGGATTTCCCCGGCGGCGACGCGGCCGTTCTTTACGACTCCATTCAGAAAGTGCTGGCGCTGCCGGATGATCTGCGCCTGTTCATGTGCCACGACTACGGCCCCAACGGACGCGATATTGCCTGGGAAACCACGGTTGGCGACGAAAAGGCACACAACATCCACGTTGGCGGGGGCAAGACGCGGGACGACTTCATCAAGTTCCGGACCGAGCGAGACGCGACCCTCGATATGCCCAAGCTGATCATACCCTCGCTGCAGGTGAACATGCGCGCCGGCAAGCTGCCGCCGGCGGATGAAAGCGGCAAGACCTTTCTGAAGGTGCCTGTGAACGAACTTTAAAGATCGGTAGCAGACCACTGGGAGGACAGCGCGAACCATGAAAAGCATCAACGAACAGATCTCCGTCGCCCCACAAATCCGGCCCGAAGACCTGGTGGAGATCGCTCAGAGCGGCTTCCGCTCGGTGATCTGCAACCGGCCCGACGGCGAGGCGGCAGACCAGCCGACATTCGAGGAGATAGAAGCTGCCGCGAAAAAGCTGGGTCTTGAAACGCGCTACCAACCCATCGTCGCGGGCAAGGTGAGCGACGAAGATGCCGTGATGTTCGGCGAACTCATGAACGCTTTGCCGAAGCCCGTGCTCGCCTACTGCCGGACCGGAACCCGATCCGCAACGCTGTGGTCTCTCGCCCAGGCCGGGGACCTGCCACTCGCCGATATCCTGCAGCAGACCGGCTCCGCCGGATATGACATGGCAGGCGTCGTGCGGCGGATCGCCAATGGCGGCAAGACCCCGACGGAAACGGCGGAAGATGCGCGCTTTGACGTCGTCATCGTCGGTGGCGGGGCCGCGGGTATTTCGGCTGCTTCAAGCCTGCTGTCACGCAAGTCCGATCTCGACATCGCAATCATAGATCCGGCCGATGTTCACTATTACCAGCCGGGCTGGACCATGGTCGGTGGCGGCATCTTTCAGGCTGCCGACACGGCCAAGACCATGGCGTCGTTGATCCCAAGAGGAGTGCACTGGATCAAATCCGCCGTCGCAGCGTTCGAACCTAAGGACAATGCTGTCATTCTGGACGGCTGCCGGGTGGTTAAATACGGGCGGCTCGTCGTGTGTCCGGGCCTGAAACTGGACTGGCACAGCATTGAAGGGCTCGTCGACACGCTCGGCAAGAACGGCGTGACCTCCAACTACCGATACGACCTCGCGCCTTACACCTGGAAACTTGTGCAGGAGACGCAGGCAGGCCGCGCAGTGTTCACGCAACCGCCTATGCCGATAAAGTGCGCCGGCGCACCGCAAAAAGCGATGTATCTGTCGGCCGACCATTGGCTCAAGGCTGGCCATCTCGGAACTATCGACATTCAGTTCATGAATGCCGGCGGCGCCCTTTTCGGCGTCAAGGATTATGTCCCGGCCCTGATGGACTACGTGAAACGCTATGGCGCTTCGCTCAATTTCTTCCACAACCTGATTGCCATTGACGGTCCTGCCCGAAAGGCGACTTTCGAGGTGAACAGTCCCGGTCAGGATCCGCTCAAGGTGGACGTTGAATTTGACATGATCCACGTGACGCCACCGCAGACTGCACCGGACTTCATCCGGGTCTCACCGCTCGCAGACGCTGCTGGCTGGGTCGACGTTGATCAAGCCACCCTGCGTCACAAGACCTTTGAAAACATCTGGTCGCTTGGCGATGTCATGAATGCGCCCAATGCCAAGACGGCGGCCGCGGCACGCAAGCAGGCTCCTGTCGTTGCCGAGAACATTGTTTCAGACATGAAGGGGCACAGCGCCACGGCGCAATATGACGGATACGGCTCCTGCCCGCTGACCGTCGAGCGCGGCAAGATCGTCCTGGCCGAGTTCGGCTATGGCGGGACGCTGTTGCCAAGCTTTCCGCGTTGGCTGGTGGACGGGACCAAGCCGACGCGGACGGCCTGGCTGCTGAAGGAAAGGATCCTGCCACCCGTCTACTGGCGTGCCATGTTGCGCGGCAAGGAATGGATGGCCAAACCCGAAAAAGTCTCGGCGGCCTGACCGGGCCGTACAACTCGACCGACCCCACAACGAGCCGGGTAACCGGCTCGTTTTCTGTCAAGGCAAGTGAATGTCCCCTCTTAAGCGTTATCTTCCCATCCTTGATTGGGGCAAATCCTACTCAAAAGAAACGGCGACGAGCGACCTCGTGGCCGCAGTGATCGTGACGATCATGCTGATCCCGCAATCCCTTGCCTACGCGCTGCTGGCCGGTCTGCCGCCTGAAGTTGGCCTTTACGCCTCCATCCTGCCGCTGGTCGCCTATGCGTTGTTCGGCACCAGCCGCGCGCTTGCCGTCGGACCGGTTGCCGTCGTGTCGCTGATGACGGCATCAGCGGTTGGGGAACTGGCGCAGCAGGGCACGCCGGAATATCTAGGCGCTGCGATCGTCCTCGCTTTCCTTTCCGGATTGATGCTCGTGTTGATGGGCCTGTTCCGGCTCGGTTTTCTGGCCAATCTCCTCAGCCATCCGGTGATTTCAGGGTTCATCACCGCTTCCGGACTACTGATCGCAGCGAGCCAGCTCAAACACATTCTTGGCGTTCCCGCGCACGGGCATACGCTCTCCGAAATCCTCTTGTCGATCACTTATCATCTTAACGAGATCAACTGGATCACCGTCGGTATCGGCACCGGTGCTACGGTGTTTCTTTTCTGGGTTCGCAAAGGGCTCAAGGTCCAGTTGTTGGGCGCAGGCCTTAAACCCTTTCTGGCCGACGTTTTGACCAAGGCCGGTCCGGTTGCCGCCGTTGCCGTTACGACGACGGCAGCCGCTGTCTTCGATCTCGGCGACGAAGGAGTCCGCCTCGTCGGCGACATTCCGTCAGGCCTGCCGGCGCCACAACTTCCGCCATTCGACAGCGAGCTCTGGCTGGCGCTGGCGGGTCCGGCCCTCCTGATATCCGTGATTGGCTTTGTGGAGTCCGTTTCCGTCGCGCAGACACTCGCAGCGAAAAAACGCCAAAGGATCGAACCCGATCAGGAACTCATCGGGCTCGGCGCGTCGAACATCGCGTCAGCCGTCTCCGGCGGCTATCCGGTCACCGGCGGTTTTGCGCGCTCGGTCGTCAATTTCGACGCAGGCGCCGCGACGCCTGCCGCCGGAGCATTCACCGCTGCAGGCATTGCAATTGCCACGCTTTTTCTGACACCGCTCCTGACCTATCTTCCGCAAGCCACGCTTGCGGCAACGATCATCGTCGCCGTGCTTTCGCTGGTGGACCTCGGTGCCGTGAAGAGGACCTACACCTACTCCAAAAGCGATTTTACCGCGATGGCGGCAACGATCGGCACCACATTGTTTTTCGGAGTCGAATCCGGTGTCGTCGCCGGGGTCACCCTGTCGATTGCGCTCTATCTATACCGAAGCAGCCGCCCGCACACGGCAATTGTCGGTGTCGTTCCGGGGACGGAGCATTTCCGCAATGTCGACCGGCATGCCGTCATCACCGGTGATCGCGTCCTGACGCTCAGGGTTGATGAGAGCCTGTTTTTCGCAAATACACGCTATCTGGAAGATCGGATTTACGCTCTGGTAGCGGACAGACCGAATATCGAACATGTCGTGCTGATGTGCCCGGCCGTCAACGCAATCGATGCCAGTGCCCTTGAGAGCCTGGAAGAAATCAACCACCGCCTTTCAGATTCCGGCGTTGCCTTTCATCTTTCGGAGGTCAAAGGACCCGTTATGGATCGGCTGAAACGTACAGACTTTATCGATCACCTGACGGGTCAGGTGTTCCTCAGCCAGTATGACGCGCTCTGCAGCCTGGATCCCGTGACGGCGCATATCGCAGAATCCAGAACACCGAAGAAGGCAGCCCAGTCAAAAGTCTGGGCCGGACCCGAAATCTGAGACCAAAGTGACGTGATGCCTATTTGTTGTCGGCAGCTCTCAGCACCGGCGTGATCTTTTCGCAGAACCGGAAATGCACCGGCGGCCTTTCGCCTTCCTGCACCATCAGGCCATTCGATCCCCTCGGCTGAACCGTTACAAGCTCGATTGCTTGCGCCCCGTTTTTCAGAAGGCAGTTGATGGCCGCGCGTTGCGTGTCGAGGCGCCCGAGTTCGGCACCGTAGACCTGGCAGATCCGGTCGGGCATCTCCCAAAGGCCGCGATAGATTGCAAGCATGCTTCCCGGAGCTCCCTGATCGATGCGCGCTGCGGGACAATCGTTCAGGTCACGCACCCAAATTCCCTGCGCGAATTCGGCGAACCTGAGATCGAGTGTCCGTCCCTTCAAGAGAGGAGCTGACTTTGGAACCTGGATCTTCAGATCGCCCTTGGCGGCATGCCCCAAACCCGGCAATGCCAGAACCAGTACCGCAGACAAGACGCCGCAAAGTGCAAGATCGAAACGCATATTTCCTCCCGGATCGACGCCTTTCAACATACCCGCGGGTTTCCAATCCCGAAACACGCCATTTGGCAAAATTGAAGACAATCCCGTGAACGAAGTCTTGAATTATGTGAACAAAGATGGAACAAATCAAGCATGGCAACCAAAACCTCCCAGCCTGCAGGCCGCATTCAGCTTGAGGATCCGCTGACGGATGGCCGGCAATCGGACACAGCGCTCAAGGTCTGGCGTGGAACCGCGCGTCTGTTGCGCCAGTTCGACTTCGCCTGCCTGCCGGAAGTCACGCTTGCCTCAGCGCGCCGGGCAGACCTCCTTGCACTCGGCCCGAAGCACGAGCTTTGGATTGTTGAGGTTAAATCGTCGATTGCAGACTTCAGGGCGGATACCAAGTGGCCGGACTACCGCCAGCATTGCGACCGGCTCTTCTTCGCAACGCATCCGGATGTGCCACTTGATATTTTTCCGGAAGAGACCGGTTTGATCGTCTCTGACGGGTTCGGCGCGGAAATCCTGCGCGAAGCGCCGGAGCACAAGCTTGCCGCTGCCACGCGCAAATCCGTAACGCACCGGTTCGCACGCCACGCCGCCAACCGGCTGCACGACTTGTCAGATCCAGATGGCCGGCGGTTTTTTGAAGGGCTCTGATCAATGCCCTTCAGGGCAAGATCCACCGGCCGGATCGTGCGTAGACTAAGCAATTCAATTTAGTTGATGAGCGTTGCTGCCCGTGTCACTTGCCGTTCAGGTTGTCTGGTTCAAAAGAGACCTTCGTATTCAGGACCATGCGCCGCTCAAGCGGGCAAGCCTGCGCGGCCCTATCCTTCCGCTTTACGTGATCGAACCCGGTCTCTGGCAACAACCGGATGTCTCCGGCCGGCAATTCGCTTTCCTGAAAGAGTGCCTGGAGGAACTGCGGCAGGACCTTGCCGCTCAAGGACAGCCGCTCGTTGTGCGAACGGGCGAGATAACTGAAGTTTTCGAAACGCTTGCGCGGCAGGTCGACATTGAAGGCCTCTGGTCTCACGAGGAGACCGGAAACCAGTGGACATTCGAGCGCGACAAGTGCGTCGCAGACTGGTGCAGGTCGCGGGGCATCCACTGGACCGAGTGCCGCCAGAGCGGTGTCATGCGCAGACTCAAGAACCGCGATGGCTGGGCTCAGAAATGGGACCGGTTCATGGCCGAGGCGCCAATCGACCCTCCTGTTCTAGAACCCCTGACCGGCCTTGAAATCGGCCCCTTGCCGGCGCGCGAGGACCTCCGTCTTGCAGACGATCCCTGCCCCGACCGGCAAACAGGCGGACGCGATGCCGCGCTTTCGACGCTGGAGAGTTTTCTGTTCAAGCGCGGCAAACCCTACCGCGCGGCGATGGCAACGCCAGTCCGTGCATTTGGTGCGTGTTCAAGGCTCTCGCCGCACCTTGCTTTCGGAACGCTCTCCATGCGGGAAGTCGCCCAGGCCACATGGGCGCGGCAACAAGAGCTCAAGCAAAGCGAGTTTACCGGCCGCAGCACCTGGCAGGGTGCCATGCGCTCTTTTTCCGGCCGTTTGCACTGGCACTGCCATTTCATGCAGAAGCTTGAAGACGAACCCCGGCTCGAATTCGAAAACCTGCACCGCGCCTATGACAACCTTCGTCCGAAGGACCCAGACCGGCACCGGCTAAGGGCATGGCAGGCCGGCGAAACGGGTCTGCCATTTGTCGATGCCTGCATGCGATGTCTGGCGGCGACCGGGTGGATGAATTTCCGCATGCGTGCAATGCTCGTGGCCGTTTCGAGCTATCACCTGTGGCTCGACTGGCGCGCTCCGGGCGAGCATCTTGCGCGCCTTTTCACCGACTACGAACCTGGCATTCACTGGCCGCAGGTTCAGATGCAGTCCGGCACCACCGGGATCAACACAATCAGGATCTACAATCCGGTCAAGCAGGGGCTCGATCAGGACCCTGAAGGTGCCTTTGTGCGCAAATGGGTTCCCGAGCTGACGCAGATAGAAACGGACCACATTCACGAACCCTGGAAAGCCGACAATGCCGGCAAAGTGCTCGGAAAATCATACCCGTTCCCAGTGGTCGACTACCTGAGTGCCGCCAAGGAGGCACGGGAGAAAGTCTGGGCCGTGCGCAAGGGACAGGCGTTCAGAGGAAGGGCTTCAGACATCCAGCACAAACATGGCAGCCGAAAAAGCGGCATTCCAATGCGTGGACAGGAGCGCGCCCGTCGCAAGACGCGCAAGCAAACCGAGACAACGCAAATCGATCTTTTCGGAGACAATCCTTGAAGATGCGCAAAAAGGCCAATCTGCCGCAAAAGACCTGCGCCACGTGTGGCCGGCCCTTCGTCTGGCGCCGGAAATGGGCGCGGGACTGGGACGCGGTTCGGTATTGCTCGGAACGGTGCAAACGGCAGAAGTCGGCGCAACGGTGATGGTTTCTCACGTCGACTATTGGCTTCGGCCCATTGTGCCGATGACGCACGCACAAACTGTGTCTCTTTTCTGCAGTCGTTCCATGGGAAGACCATGGGACCCTTGACGCTCCATTTCCTGGGTCAAGTCCACTGCCGTCCTATTGAGAGAGTGCGTTTGAGCGCATATCGATGAAATGACGGCACAATACCGGTCGGCAGCAGGCCGGGACGCGGAACGATCGCTCGGTTTGCAGGTCACTCCACAGCGCCAATTTTCGCTCACCCGGACAGCAGTGGATCACGTTCGGCAAAAACGGGTCGCATTGGCGTATCCATAAGGATCGCAACAATCGCGGCACTTATGAGCTGACGACACTGACGTTTGCGACCAAACTCCAACACCAGCCCAATCAGCGACCCCGACCTGACCTTAAACCCAAGTCACGCAAACAGGTTCGCGAGGCTTTCGAGATATTCCTGGCGGCCTGACTTCGGCTGTGGTTCCAGATCCTTGCCATGGACGCGTTCCGCGAGGGCTTCGAGAGAGGAGCCGCCGTTCAGGATGTCCGCGTTTTCAGGTTTTTGCCAGCCGGCATAGCGGTCGTCGACGAATCCTTTGAGGCGGCCGTCCTCGATGATCGCTGCAGCTGCCTTGAGGCCACGGGCGATCGCATCGGCCGAGCCGACATGGGCCTGGATCAGGTCGACCGGATCGAGCGACTGGCGGCGCAGCTTGGCGTCAAAGTTGGTTCCGCCGGTTGTGAACCCGCCGCCCATCAAGATCTCGTAATAGGCGAGCGCCAGCTCGGGCACGTTCATGCCGAAATGATCCGTATCCCAGCCACACTGATAGTCGTTCCGGTTCATGTCGACGGAGCCGAGAATGCCGAAGGACCGCGCCATGTGCAGTTCATGCTCGAAAGAGTGGCCTGCCAGGATGGCATGACCCTGCTCGATGTTCATCTTGACTTCGTTTTCGAGGCCATAGGCTTGCAGGAACCCGAACACCGTCCCGACATCATAATCGTACTGATGCTTGCTCGGCTCCTGAGGTTTCGGCTCGATCAGGATCGTGCCGGAAAACCCGATCTTGTGCTTGTACTCAACGACCATGTTGAGGAAGCGGCCAAGCTGGTCCAATTCCCGTTTCGCGTCGGTGTTGAGCAGCGTCTCGTAGCCCTCACGACCGCCCCAGAGCACATAATTGGCTCCGTTCAGGCGATGGGTCACGTCCATGGCATTCTTCACCTGCGCGGCAGCATAGGCAAACACATCCGGGTCCGGGTTGGTTGCCGCGCCTGCCATGTAACGGCGGTTGGAGAACATGTTGGCCGTGCCCCACAGAAGCCCAATGCCGGTGTCTGCCATTTTCCCTTCAAAGACGTCGGCTATGGCGTTCACATTGGCATTGCTTTCGGCCAGCGTGCTGCCTTCGGGAGCGATATCCCGATCGTGAAAGGTAAAGAACGGCATCCCGAGGATCTGAAACATTTCAAAGGCGACGTCAGCCTTGAGCCGAGCCTGATCCATCGGATCGCCACCGGGCGCCATCCAGGGCCGAAGGAAAGTCTCGCCGCCAAAAGGATCGCCGCCCGGCCAACAAAAGTTATGCCAGTAGCAGACGGCAAACCGCAGGTGATCCTCCATGCGTTTGCCAAGGACAATTTCATCCTTGTTGTAGTGGCGGTATGTCAGCGGATCGCGGCTCTCCGGGCCGGCATAGGCAATCGGTTGAAGATCGCCGAAGAATCCAGTGCTCATTTTTCGCTCCTCAGAAGCCGGCCTGCTTGAAGGCCGGATAAAGTTTGCGCCAACGGCCATAGGCCTCGGCATAAGGTTCAGTCAGATCGCGGATCGGGTCGATGCTGGTCTTGAGCGCCGGCTTGCCGAAGATCCCGTCCGTTGTTTGAAGAGCCGCGGCCTGCCCGAGACGGGCCGCGCCGAGAGATGCGCCGAAGTCTCCGTCAACGGGGACATCGACGGGAACGTGCAACAGGCTGGCGATAATTTCGAGCCAGACGCGGGATCGCGATCCGCCCCCAACGGCGAGCAGCCGGTCAATCCTGGTCCCGGCCACGCTGAGTGCTTCCAGGCAGTCTTTCAGGGCGAAGGCGACACCGTCCATCACCGCATGGGTCAGGGCGCTTTCGTCGGTCTCGTGCGAAATCCCGGCAAATCCGGCGCGAATCTCGACATCATTGTGCGGCGTTCTTTCACCGCCGAGATAAGGCAGAAACGCAACAGAAGACGGTCCGGCAACCCGGCCGAGGCCGGACGTGAGGGTCTCCGGCGAAGCTTTTACAAGCCCGGACAGCCAGTTCAGACTGTCGGTCGCCGACAGGATCACACCCATCTGATGCCAGGTGTCAGGGACAGCGTGACAGAAGGCATGGACCGCACCTTCGACATTGGGCGAGAACCGGTCATTGGTGACGAATAGCACGCCGGACGTTCCGAGCGAGACAAAGGCGGATCCGGGATCGACGGCTCCGACGCCGCAGGCAGAGGCGGCATTGTCGCCACCGCCGCCGGCAACAACCGGCGCCGTCTCGAAGTCCCAGCGCGCACAAAGATCCCCGGTCAGGCTACCGGAACTCTCAGACCCCTCGACGAGGCGCGGCATGTTTTCCCGGCTGAGACCGGTGGCTGTCAGCAGGTCGTCGCTCCAGTCACGCCTGGCAACATCCATCCACAGCGTGCCGGCGCTGTCGGACATGTCTCCTGCATACTCACCAGTCAGCCTGAACCTGACATAGTCTTTCGGCAGGAGAACCATCGCGGTTTTGGCGAAAATCTCCGGTTCGTTTTCGCGCACCCACTGAAGTTTGGGCGCCGTAAAGCCCGGCATGACGAGATTGCCGCCGAGGCTCATGAATTTCGGTTCCCTCTCGGCCAACTCGGTGCATTGGCGTCCGGATCTGCCGTCATTCCAGAGGATACAGGGGCGCAGCGGCTTTCCGGTTTCGTCCAGAAGCGTGGCGCCGTGCATGTGACCGGAAAGCCCGATTCCGGTAACTGCAGCCATTTCGGCAGGAACCTGATCTTTCAGCGAGTCCATGACGAGTTGGCAGGCCGTCCACCAGCTTTCCGGATCCTGTTCCGACCAGCCCGGATGGGGACGCTGGACGGTGAGTTCGGCAGTCGCGGAAGCGATCAGGGACTGGTCCTCGCCAATCAGGATGGCTTTGACGGAGCTGGTACCGATGTCGAGACCGATAAACATGAGGTGCGTTCCTCAAATACGAATCAGAATGCCAATGCCTGCTGTGAGGTTACGGCGGGTCGTGTGTGTTGCAGGCTGAAAACATCCGGCAACAGAGGTCTGATTGCCCGCGAGTGTCCCGCGGGCCGGGTTGCCTAACTTGCGGCGGCTTCTTCGACCAGCGCACCCGGTCCGGGCGTCGCTCCCGGGGGGCACTTGCCGAGAATGATCATGCCAAGCACATCGTCATCGGTGACGTCTGTTGTCTTGGCGGTTCCGACCAGCTCTCCGTTCTTCATGACCGCAATCCGGTCGCAGAGCTGGAAAACATCATGGATGTCATGGCTAATCAGAAAGATGCCGAGGCCCTGTTTCTTGAGTTCCTGGATCAGCTCCGCAACCATCTGGGTTTCATGAACACCGAGCGCCGCCGTGGGTTCATCCATGATCAGGATCTTGGCATTGAAATAGACTGCCCGGGCGATGGCGACCGATTGGCGCTGACCACCAGACAGAGCTTTCACCGGTGCATGGAACTTTTTGAAGTTCGGGTTCAGCCTGCCCATGATCTTCCGGGTTTCGGCTTCCATGGCATCGTCGTCGACAAAGCCGAACGGCGTGGTCATTTCCCGGCCCAGGAACAGATTGGACGCTGCATCCAGATTATCTGCCAGAGCGAGGGTCTGGTAAATCGTCTCGATGTTGTAGGACCGCGCGTCGCGCGGTGAGTGAATGTGCACTTCCTCGCCGTTGATCAGGATCTCACCGCTATCGGCCTTGTAGGCCCCGGAGAGGATCTTGATCAAAGTCGACTTGCCCGCACCGTTGTGGCCGAGCAGGCCGACCACTTCGCCCGGGAAAAGATCAACAGTGACATTGTCGACCGCACGCACCCCACCGAAGGAGATGCTCATGTTCTTCATTTCTACGAGAGGCGTTTCCATGTCTCAGTCCCCCGTACGCTTGCGGTAGATGATGTCGACCAGGACAGCCAGGACCAGCACCACACCGACGACAATGTTCTGCAAAGGCGCGTCGACCCCAACCATGGCCATGCCGGATTGCAGCGACTGCATGATCAAAGCGCCAAGGATAGCGCCGTAGATGGTGCCAACTCCGCCGGACAGGGCGGTTCCGCCAATCACTGCCGCAGCAATGACGCGCAGCTCGTCGAGCGTGCCGATGTCGTTGGTTGAAAACCCGAGGCGGGCCGAGGCGACGGCAGCAGCAAGTGCGCAGAGGCCGCCCATGATGGCGAAGATCTTGACGGTCAGGAAGCGGGTGTTGATGCCCGACAGTTCCGCCGCGTCCGGATTGCCGCCGGCTGCGAAAATGTACCGGCCAAGTCGCGTGCGCTGCGCGGTCACGGTCATGGCGACCGCCACCAGAATGAGCAAGACGACCGAGTAAGGAATGCCGTACCCGACCTGCAGTCCTTCCGGCATCGTTTCGCCCGCCGCTTCGAACATGCGTCTCAAGCGTGCCGCAGGAATATGATAGGCGTTCAGGATCGCGACAAACCCGAGAATCGCGACGGAGGTGATAAGGCCAAGTGTGATCTCGGCCCAGGCCGGTTTGACCGGGAAACCGTGTGACGCCTTTCGCCGCCTCGACGCGATCTGCAGCCAAAGGGCCATGGCGACAGCAAGAATACCGAAAATCCAGGACGCGCTTTCACCGAGCGTTCCACCGATGCCGCCAAGCATGGTGAAGGTTTCGTTCAGCGGGCCGATAGTTTGTCCGGACGTGATGAACCAGGCAACGTTGCGCCAGACGAGCAAGCCTCCAAGCGTGACGATGAAGGCCGGAATGCCGAGATAGCCGATCATCCAGCCCTGGAAAGCACCGATTGCCACACCGACGAGAACGCCGGCGATCAATGCCAGCACCCAGATTGCGGGATGGCCGAGACCAAGGACATCGGGGTGGGCGAGAATATCAGTTTGAACCACCGCCATGACGGCGGCGACGGTTGCGAGCAGGGAGCCAACGGACAGATCGATGTGCCGTGTAACGATGACGAAGACCATGCCGGTTGCCATGATTGCCACGGAAACGGTCTGGATCGTCAGGTTGAAAATATTGCGCGGTGTCAGGAACCGGCCATCCGTCACAAAATTGAACACAAGGCACAGAACAACAAAGGCCCCGATCATGCCCAGAAGACGGGTGTCGAGCTGCAGTGCGGCAAACATGTTTCTAGCTGCCGGGCTCTTTTCGCCGGGCAGGGCGCTGTCGGACATCGAGGTAACTCCTGCTTGGAGACCATTGCGCTTTCGCGCCGGGTGGTCCACCCGCGGAACTGATTAGCAGAGTTCCGGTGAACGGCCCCGATCGTGCAATCGGGGCCGAGCGTTTCAGATCGATCAGTTACAGGGAGCCGGACCGCCGGACACGCCCTGGCACAGATCGTCCTTGGAGATCCAGCCCGCGTCGACGACAGCGCTCAGGTTGTCCTTGGTGATCGGAAGCGGTGCAAGGAACTTGGCGGTCAGATCGGTGCCCGATGGCGAGGTCCACTGACCGGCGCCGTCAACGTCACCCATCTTCGAACCACCGGCGAGGGCAACGGCAATTTCACCTGCAGCCTTGCCGAGTTCACGGGCATCCTTCCAGACGGAAACGGTCTGTGTACCCTTGGCAACGCGATTGAGGGCGGCATGGTCACCGTCCTGCCCCGAGACAGGAATGCCGTCCATGCCCTGTGCCGTCAATGCGGCAACAACACCACCTGCGGTGCCGTCGTTCGATGCAACGACTGCGTCGACATTGTTGTCGTTGGCGGTCAGGATCTGTTCCATGTTGCGCTGTGCGTTCGCCGGCAGCCAGCCATCGGTGTACGCTTCGCCGACGATCTTGACGTCGCCAGCATCAATTGCAGCCTGCAGGACTTCCTGCTGACCGCCGCGGAGGAAATCCGCATTCGGGTCGGTCGGCGATCCCTTGATCATGACGTAGTTGCCCTTGGGCGCAGCAGCCAGAACCTCGGCAGCCTGCATCCGGCCGACTTCGACGTTGTCAAAGGTCAGGTAAAAGGCGCGCGGGTCGTCGATCAGGCGGTCGTAACCGACAACCGGGATGCCTTCGTCCGCTGCAGCCTGGACGGCCGGGCCGATGGCCTGTGCGTCCTGCGCCAGGATGATGAGGGCTGTTGCACCCTGAGCGATCAGAGCTTCAACATCGGACAGCTGTTTCGCGGACGAGCTTTGGGCGTCAGAAGAAATGTACTTTGCGCCAGCAGCTTCCAGAGCGGACTTGATGGCAGCTTCATCTGTTTTCCAGCGCTCTTCCTGAAAGTTCGACCAGCTCACGCCAACAACAACGTCGGCAGCCTGTGCTGCTGTCAGAGCGGTCGCGGACATAAGGGCGCCCGCCAACAAAATGGTGATCTTACGCATTGCGATGTTTCCTCCAGTTGGCGCGGTTACTCTTTCGGCCGCGCCTAAAAATGCGTCTTCTTCGTGGGCACCATTTGTGCGGTGCCACATATAGGACAGCCTTATTGTTATTTTTTTTGGTGTCCGAAAAAAAGTTGCAGGAAAGGGCCGCTCCTGTCAACATGGTTTTGCAAAACTTTGCTCCTCGGGACATGATAATCGTCGACGAGCAGCGAAAAACCGGGAAAAACCCGGTGATGAGGAAACACCTTGGGAAGAGCTGAGCGAGCATGAAACGCAAGGCAGACCGGGATCAGATCCGGCGACAAAACCGAAGTATTGTTCTACAGGCCCTGCGCCGGAGCGGTCCGATGGCCCGGATCGATCTCGGCCAGATCACCAGGCTGAGTCCGGCAACGGTCACGGCGATCACATCAGATCTTCTCGACCAGGGGCTGATCCTGAGCCTGGAGAGCGAGGAGCCCAAAACGCACCAGGCGCGCGGTCGTCCAAGAACCCTTTTGAAGCTCAATCCGGATGCCGCTTTCATCATCGGAGCCCGAATTTCGGTCAACAATATCGACCTGTCGCTGGTCGACTTTTCCAGCAATGTCATGCGCGAAAAACGCTGCAAATTCGACAGTACCGAAGCCGATGCAGCCAATTTTCCGGAAACGCTGGTCGATGCGATCGGGGACTTTCTGCAAGAGGCCGGTGTTGAAGCGAGCCGCGTCCAGGAGATAGGCGTTGCCGCGCAGGGGGTTGTTGAGACGGAAACAGGCCAGGTCGCCTGGAGCCCAGCCTTTGCGGGCCGCAAGATCCCGATTGTGGCCCCCTTGCAGCGCGCCTTCGGAGCGCAGAGCTATATCTCCAACGACACAAACATGATCACCGAAGCGTTGCACTGGTCGGATCCCGGCCGTTACAGCGGAACTTTCGCTGTGATCATGCTCGACTACGGCGTCGGCATGGGGCTCTACCTCAACAACCAGCTTTTTCCAGGTGCCAGCGGACGCGCCGCTGAGTTCGGTCACGCCAACCACGTTCCGGGCGGTGCGCTCTGCCGGTGTGGCAAGCGGGGGTGCCTGGAAGCCTATCTTGCAGATTATGCACTCGTCCGGGCTGCAAGCCATTTGCCTGAAGACACCGATCCGGTCACCATCAGGGCCGGCGTCCGCGGACTGGCCAAGTTGCTCGAAAAGGCAGCCGCTGGCGACAAGGACGCGCTCAAAGCCTTTCAAGATGCCGGCCGCGTGCTTGGCTACGGGATTGCCCGGGTCGTCGCGATGATCGACCCGAAGCGGCTTGTCCTGACGGGCGCCGCCGTACGCGCGTTCTCGTTCATGGAGAACGGTATGTGGGAGGGCCTTGAAGAAGCATTGGTCGCAGACCTTCGCAACAATTTCACGCTCGATGTCATGCCCTGGAACGAAGACTTCATCCGCAGCGGTCTCATTGCGCAATCCATGGAACGGCTGGACAAGGACTTCCTCGGGTTTGCATCGCGCCCGATGAAGACCCCCTCGCCTTCGGACAGCACGGGGGTGCTCGCGTGACGCGTTTCTCCAGACTGGCATTCGCAATTTTCGTTGCCGGACAGGGTGTCCTTGCGACTGCTTTCGCCGACCCGGGTCTGCCACCCTGGAGCGAAAAGGCGATCCAGGAAGACATTGACATTGAAGCCCTTGCGGCCTCGGGCAAAGACCCGATCCCCATACTTCAGCCGCTTGGCGAGCACCTCTTCTCCGCCAAGTTCACAAGCCTTGACGGAGCAGGGCGACCGGATGCGACAGGCGCCATTGTTCCTACGAAGCCTCGCCGCCAGTCTCATTTGACGTTTCAAAGGCTAGCCGGACCGGACGCCAATGCCTGCGCCTCCTGCCACAACGAGCCTGTCGTCGGCGGCGCCGGGTCCTTCACCGCGAACGTGTTCGTATCGGAAGGGTTCGAGAGTGCCGATTTCGACACGATAGACCCGCAATTTTCAAACGAGCGCAACACCAACGCGATCCAGGGCGCCGGGCTGATCGAGCTGCTTGCCCGTGAAATGACCCATGATTTGCGGCGACAAAGGAAAGACGCGCTCGCAGCTGCGCGCAGCAGCGCAGAGCCCCAAAAGACGTCGTTGCAGACAAAGGGTGTCACTTTCGGAGAGCTCACGGCTTATCCGGATGGAACACTGGATGTTTCCGGTCTTGACGGAGTTGACGACGACCTCACCATTCGGCCCTTCAGCCAGAAAGGCGTCTTTGCCTCGCTTCGGCAGTTTACCGTCAATGCCATGAATGCCCATCACGGCATTCAGCCGAGCGAGCGGTTCGGCCCCGAGTGGACAGGTACAGACGATTTCGATGGCGATGGTGTTGCGTCGGAAATGACACCGGGCCAGATCTCCGCTCTCGTTGCCTGGCAGGCGACCTTGCCCGCGCCGACGCGAAAAGATGACCTTCCCGACATCTGGCTCCAAGCCAGCGAACGCGGCGAGAAGGTTTTCAACGACATTGGCTGCGCCTCCTGTCACATTCCGGCGCTTCCGCTCGACTCTCTCGTGTTTCACGATCCGGGGCCGCTCGACACCGCCGGGACCTTGCGACAAAGCGACATGGACACGCCGCTGGCCCTCGATCTTTCAACTCTTGACTGGGTCAAGGAGCTGCCGCGCGATAGCGAGGGGCGCGTGCTTGTACCGCTCTATGGAGACCTGAAGCGGCACCAGATTGCAGATGCGCAAAAAGACACGTTCGGCAACGAGCTTCTCGCGCAAAGGTTCGTGGCAAGGGATGTTTTCATCACTGCCGAACTCTGGGGCATCGGCAGCACGGCGCCTTACGGGCATCGCGGCGACCTGACGACGCTTAACGAGGCAATCCTCGCACATGGTGGCGCGGCAGCCGATAGCCGGAAAACCTACTCGGCGCTCGACGAAAAGGACCGGCAATCGGTCATCGCCTTCCTGCGCGCCCTGGAGATTTCCCAATGACCCGTCTGATCCGTTTGGCCGCCGGCTTGTCACCGGTAATCGCGTCGCTATCAGCTTTTTCTCCTGCAACGGCTGAAGAAGCAAAAGCCTCCCTCGCACCGGTGCCGGCGTTTGTCGAGGAAGCGCTGGATGCGGGCGTCGATCACACATATGACGGCGCCTGGGAGTTCTTTGTAGGCGGCGGTGTCGCGATCTTCGATTGTGACGGCGACCGGCGACCGGATCTTTTTCTGGCCGGCGGAAAGAACCCTTCGCAGCTTTACAGAAACACTGGAGCCACAGCCGGTCCGCTGGAATTCTCGCCCGTGCCAAGTGGCCTTGGCGACAAACAGTCAACAAGGGTGCTTGGCGCATATCCACTCGATTTCGACAATGACGATGTGCTCGACCTGGTCCTGCTTCGGCTCGGCGAAAACCTTCTGTTGAAAGGACAGGGCGACTGCACATTCGAGGTGGCCAACCGCGCTCTGGCCTTTGATGGCGGCCGCAACTGGACGACCGCGTTTTCCGCAACCTACGAGGCGGGTCTCGATTATCCGACCCTGGCCTTCGGAAACTATGTCGACCGCTCGCAGCCGGGATCGCCTTGGGGCACCTGTCACGACAACTACCTGTACCGCCCGGAACAGGGTGAAACCGGCAGCGTCACCTTTCCCAATGCAACCCGGCTGTCACCGGGCTACTGCGCGCTTTCCATCCTCTTTACAGATTGGAACCGCTCCGGCGAAGCCGCCTTGCGTATTTCCAACGACCGCCACTACTACAGGGGTGGACAGGAGCAGCTTTGGGCTGTCCCGCCCGGGCGGCCACCGCGCCCTTATCGCAAGACAGATGGCTGGCAACACCTGAAGATCTGGGGCATGGGCATTGCCTCCATCGATCTCGATGTGGATGGTTTTCCCGAATACGCCCTGACAAGCATGGGCGATACAAAGCTCCAGAAACTGGACGCTGAAACCGACGAAACGGTCCCGGTCTATCAGGATGTTGCGTTCGATCTCGGCGTGACCGCGCATCGCCCCTACAAGGGCGAAGACCTGAAGCCTTCCACCGGCTGGCATTCCGAGTTCCAGGACGTCAACAATGATGGTCTCTGGGATCTTTACATCGCCAAGGGCAATGTTGAAGCGATGCCCGATTTTGCTGCCTTCGATCCGGACAATCTGCTGATTGGGCAATGGTCAGGAAAGTTCACCGAGGCGGGCGACCATGCCGGGATCGGACTGGACCGCAGGGGCCGTGGCGCCGGTCTTGCGGATTTCAACGCCGACGGATTGCTCGATCTCGTTGTCGTCAACCGCGCGGCGCCGGTCAGCCTGTTCCGAAACCTTGGTCAGGGACAGGCCGATACTCCGAGGCCGCTCGGCAACTGGCTGGCCGTCGATGTCCGGCAGCCGGGCCGTTCGAATACCCGCGCCGTTGGGGCCAAGATCAGTGTGAAGACAGGCAACCGCACCCTCGTAAAGGACATCCAGATCGGTGCGGGCCACGCCTCCGGTCAACTGGGTTTCGTTCATTTCGGTCTTGGTGTCGCGGAAAGGGCAAATGTCAGGATCAAGTGGCCGGATGGCGACTGGAGCCACAGCTACCGCGTTTTTGCTAATGGTCATGTCATCATTGAACGTGGCGCTGAAAAGGCGCGTCTCTGGTATGCCGAGTGACCGCGGGTCGTCAGTTTATGCACCGGACCGCTGACGATTTTTGTTCCCCAAAGCGAGCTGTTTGTGGTGCGAAGATCCGTCAATACAACCTTGAATAAACTTCTGATTGTCTCTCTAAAGATGCCCCTGAAACAATTCGGCCTTTTCTGGGTATAACTTCAAACCAAATCCTTCCCCGCCCTTCCGTGCGGCGTTTCAGCCACAAACCGCGCTATGATCGAAAGCCTGACGTAACGGTAAACTCCGCATCCGGGCAGATGGGCAAAGGCTCCGGATTGCGGCGTCGCGTAGCCGAAGGTGGGCAGTAACATGTTTTTTGGATTTTTGGCCGGCGCCATACTCTATGGCGCGTTCACATTGGTGTTCCTGATTGTCTCTTCCGCGGAACTCTTGGAAAATGTCGCGAGCACTCCATCGCGCCTGATGCGCGTCTTTCTGATTTCCGTTTTTTGGCCAGTGAGCCTTTTGGTACTGGCGGTGCGCGCGCTCCTTGTCCGTTTCGGTAGACCGATCTTGCGCTCAAATGGATCGTCCGAATTTCTTCTGTTTCAGCGCTCTATCTAAGCCGACTTTCCAAAATGCGCAGGTCTGACGCTCAAGTCCCAAAGCGATTTGGAGAATCCGGAACTTTGACTATAATTTAATCATGCCACTTAATTGGCTTAACCCACTGTGTTCGCAGCAATTTAATTGCTGAATATCAGCCTCAAGTTTTTAATTGTTCTAAAAATATTTGACTAAGTGTTCAAATTTTTGCCCAATAGGCTTTCGAGCTTCCTCAAAAAACGAAGGAAGCCGCCCTTGAAATACGATCGCCAACCTTCCGGAGATCTACATGACCCAGACGAAAGCCGGCCCGGATATCTCGCCCGGACGCCTGCCGAGGGATGCATACGCGGAGAACTTTAGCGACCTCCATCCGTTGCTGGAACCTCATGAGGCGCAGGTCGAGGCCGACCGCTGCTATTTTTGCTATGACGCGCCGTGCGTGCAGGCGTGCCCGACCGGCATCGACATTCCCCAGTTCATACGCCAGATCTCAACCGGCAATCCTGACGGTTCGGCAAAGACGATCTTTGAACAGAACATCCTCGGCGGCATGTGCGCGAGGGTTTGCCCAACAGAAACGCTGTGTGAACAGGTGTGCGTGCGCGAAGTTGCTGAAGGCAAGCCTGTGAAGATCGGGCAATTGCAGCGTCATGCGACAGACCACTATATGGCCGGGCACGACACCACCCCATTCAACCGTGCCGCGCCGACAGGCATGAAAGTCGCGGTTGTCGGTGCCGGACCAGCGGGTTTGTCCTGCGCCCACCGTCTGGCCGTGCACGGTCATGACGTCACGCTGTTCGACGCTCGCGAAAAGGCGGGCGGGCTGAACGAATACGGCATCGCGTCCTACAAGACCGTCGACAACTTTGCTGCTCGTGAAGTGGACTTCATTCTTTCAATCGGCGGCATCGAACTCAAAACCGGCATGCGGCTTGGGGCGGAACTCGATCTCGCAGAGCTTCGTGCAACCTATGACGCGGTGTTTCTTGGTGTCGGACTTGGAGGCGTGAACGCGCTGAACAAGGACAACGAAGGCCACAACGGCGTTCTGAACGCAGTCGATTACATCGCCGATCTGCGGCAGACGGACGATCTGGCATCGCTTCCCGTCGGCCGGCACATCGTTGTCATCGGCGGCGGCATGACGGCAGTTGATATCGCGGTCCAGAAGAAACTGCTCGGTGCCGACGACGTTACGATCGTCTACCGGCGCGGACAGGACCGGATGAATGCGTCGAAATTTGAACAGGAACTTGCTCAAACCACCGGCGTCAAAATCCTGACCAGTGCACAACCACATGCGCTTGTTGTCGAAGACGGCCATGTCAACTCGATCGAGTTGGAAAGGACCCGAACCGCAGAAGATGGTAGTCTTCAGGGCATCGGCGAATTTCTGACGCTGCCGGCAGACATGGTGTTCAAGGCGGTCGGGCAGACTTTGGTGCTGGACGACCTGGATGCGTCGATCAAGACCGAACGGGGGCGCATCGTCGTCGACGCCGATCGCAAGACCAACCTCGGCGATGTCTGGGCCGGGGGCGACTGCGTCCTTGGCGGCGAAGACCTCACGGTTACTGCCGTTGAAGACGGCAAGATAGCCGCTGAGAGCATTCACGCTGCCCTGAGCGGACAAGCGCAAGCGACTGCGGAATCGAGGGAGAATACCCATGGCTGATCTGCGCACGGATTTCATCGGGATCAAATCGACGAATCCGTTCTGGCTGGCATCGGCGCCGCCGACGGACAAGGAATACAATGTCGTCAGAGCCTTCAAGGCCGGCTGGGGCGGGGTCGTCTGGAAAACACTCGGCGAAGACCCGGCCATCGTCAATGTCAACGGTCCGCGCTATGGCGCCATTCACGGCAAGGACCGGCAACTGATCGGTCTGAACAATATCGAGCTGATCACCGACAGGCCGCTGGAAGTTAACCTGCGCGAAATAAAGCAGGTCAAGCGGGACTGGCCGGACCGCGCGCTGGTCGTTTCTCTCATGGTTCCATGCGAGGAACAGAACTGGATCGACATCCTGAAGCGCGTCGAGGAAACCGGTGCGGACGGAGTTGAGCTGAATTTCGGCTGCCCTCACGGGATGAGCGAGCGTGGCATGGGATCGGCGGTCGGCCAGGTTCCCGAATATATCGAGATGGTGACCCGCTGGGTCAAGCAGCACTCGCGCATGCCCTGCATCGTCAAGCTGACGCCCAACATCACGGACATTCGCAAACCTGCGCAGGCGGCAAAGGCAGGCGGCGCAGATGCCGTCTCCCTGATCAACACCATCAACTCGATCATGGGTGTTGATCTGGACATCATGTCACCGTCGCCTTCCGTCGACGGTAAAGGGGCTCACGGTGGATATTGCGGGCCGGCCGTCAAGCCGATCGCGCTCAATATGGTTGCCGAGATTGCCCGCGACCCGTCAACCCACGGCCTGCCCATCTCCGGCATTGGGGGCATCACCAACTGGCGCGATGCGGCCGAATTCATGGCCCTCGGCGCTGGCTCCGTCCAGGTCTGTACTGCTGCCATGACTTATGGCTTCAAGGTCGTCGAAGACATGATCGACGGGCTCAGCGACTGGATGGACGAGAAAGGCTTCACGTCGGTTGACCAGATCGTTGGCCGCGCGGTTCCGAACGTGTCCGACTGGCAGTATCTGAACCTCAACTACATCGCCAAGGCCAAGATCGATCAGGACCTGTGCATCATGTGCGGCCGCTGCCACATTGCCTGCGAGGATACGTCCCACCAGGCGATTACCAGCATGGTCGACGGTGAACGCCGGTTCGAGGTGATCGATGAGGAGTGCGTTGGCTGCAACCTGTGTGTCAGCGTCTGTCCGGTCGAAAACTGCATCACCATGGACGCCATGGCACCTGGAAGCATCGATCCGCGGACCAAGAAGGTGGTGGAAAAGGACTACGCCAACTGGACGACCCACCCGAACAACCCGATGGCGGTGAAAGACGCAGCGGAATAATCGGATCCGCAATTTCGACAAGGCGCAGGCAAGTCCCACAAATGCCTGCGCTTTTTCGGTTCAGCAGGCGTTGATGTCCTCCCTTGCTGCCGTTAGCCTGTATTCTCCAAAAGGGCTCTAGGTGGCGACTTATGCAAAACTCCCGTTTGCTTCTGGCAGCATCGATCACCCTATGCGCTTTCATAGGCATTTGGGGTGTTGTCGATCCGGGCAGCCTGCAGAGCATGGCTAGCACCATCGTCGATCAGTATTTCGTCAGCCGCGGCTGGTTCGTCATGCTGTCGGTAACCCTCATGCTGGTGTTCTGCCTGGCGCTGACGGTGACGAAATTCGGCGATATCCGTCTTGGTGCGGACACGGACCGCCCGGAATACTCAACGCCCACCTGGATTGCCATGCTCTTTGCCGCAGGCATGGGTGTCGGTCTCTTGTTCTGGGCGGTCGCCGAGCCGCTGACCCATTATCGCGTTATCAGCGAATATCTGCCCGAACCCATCGCGGCGGAACAAGCCCTCTTGGCGGCAAACTTCAACTGGGGCATTCACGCCTGGGCAATTTACGGCACGACCGCGTTGACGATCGCCTATTTCAGCTTCCGGCGCGGAACGCCGATGCTGGTCAGCGCCCCGGTCAAGAACCTGTTTCCGCGTGAAGGATGGGCGACAACCGTCGGCTGGTTTTCCGATTTCATGGCGATCGCAGCCATTGCGATCGGTGTCGGCGGGTCGGTCGCCATGGGCGTTTTTCAGGTTGCCGACGGCGTGACGGTTCTCATCGGCGGTGAGACGACGCCTCCCTATCTCGTGACCATCGTTTTCCTGATCATGGTTGCCGCCTATATCCCGCCACTGCTGGTCGATCTGGGCAGCGGCATGGCCAAGCTCTCCAACATCGCCATGGCCCTGGCGATCGGGCTGGTCGCCTATACAATCATCCTCGGACCGTCGGAGTATCTCATGAACTCCATCATCGGCGGGATCGGCAGTTATGTAGCCGTGGTCATTCCGAGGGGCCTGCAAACCTTCACGTTCTTCGGCGACCAGGTCAATCAGTGGTTCCGGGAGTGGACACTGACCTACATGGTCTGGTGGATCGCTTGGGGTCCATTTGTCGGGGTCTTTGTTGCTCGTATTTCCAAGGGACGCACAATCCGGGAATTCGTTCTCGGCGTGCTGATCGGCCCGACGCTGTTTTCAATGATCTGGTTCGGGGCGTTTGGCGGCGTCGGTCTCTATGACACTTTGAACGGCCAGGGCCAACTGCTGGCGCTCACACAAACCAACGTTGAGCGCATGACCTTTGCGCTGCTGGACAGGCTCCCCCTCACAACGCTCACGACAATCGCGACCATCGCCGCTGCCTTTCTGTTTATCGTCACCAGCGTTGTCAGCGCGGCTTTTGTGCTGGGCATGTTTTCCACCGGCGGCAATCCTGACCCGAGCGCCAAGGTGCGGGTCATCTGGGGCGGCCTCCTGGGCATCCTGGGAGCTGCGATGATCCTTTCTGGCTCCATACAGGCGGTGAAGACCCTGATCGCACTCGGCGCCCTTCCCTTCGTGTTCATCACCGTTCTGCTGATGGTCTGTCTGATCCGGGCGCTTTTACAGGATGCAAAAATGGAGGCCGAGCATGCTGATCGGTGACCCCGTCGATACATTTCTCAATCTCGGTACATTCGCCTTTATCGGTGCCATGATCTGGATCTTGATGCGGAAGTCCTCAAACTAGATCCAAGACGACAGGTCCGGGCGCGTCAGCATCAGCCAGATGATGGCAAGGACTGCGGCGAAGGCCGGAAACCCGCAGGCGAACCAGATGCGGTAGAGCCTGTGATAGTCGTCGGGGAGCGCAGCACCCGCCAGCGCGGCCTCTTGCGCCAGCCGGCGCAATCGGATCTGGATCCAGACCACAGGAAGCCAGAAAAGCCCGACAACCACATAGAGGATCAATGACACAAACACCCAGCCTTCAAAAAGCGGCCAACCGGCTTCTCGCGTGAGAAAATACCCGGTGACCGGCTGAAGGATCGCGGCCGTTGCCGTGAACACCGTGTCAGCCAGGACGACGATGCCCGAGACATGGGCAATGAGCACCGGATCCTGAGACCGGTTCGAGATGACCATGAAAAACGCGATCCCCGCACCGGTTCCAAGAAGCACGCAGGCGCCGATCACGTGGGCAAAACGCAGCAGCTCATACACCATCAGCGCTCCTCCCAGACCATTGCGACCAGCATCGCCAGGATAATCGACGGCAGAACCTTCACGAACACACCGAGCGGATCGGCCCAAAGATGCGGCGTCAGGATCGTGCCCATGAAGAGATAGAACGCAGAAACGGCAATCATTCCGAAGCAGGCGCGTCTGGTCCAGCGCCGGAGCAAAACGCCAATGCCCAAAACCAGATCTGCTGCCACCCCGCCCAAAACCGCTGCCCCGGCGACCGCTTCAGAAACACCCTGGCTGGTCAGCACTGCCTTTGCGGCCGTGAACGACACAAGGCCGAAAAGGCCCGAGAGGACCCAGAACAGCGACAGGCAGCCAATTGCAACGGGCAGCGCCAGGTAAAATCTGGCAAAACTGCGCTCCTGCGCGGTTGCCGGGATATGCTCGAGCGTCTCGCGCAAGGACTTCACGGATTGGCCGCCCCGTTCTGTCCACGTGTCCGGATTGCCGATGACACCGTTTTTCAGCGACAACAAGGCATTGGTTCTGAGCGGCGAACGCCAGCCAAGCCAGCCGAGCCCATCGGCACACTTTCCAACAAGCGACAGAGCCCATTGCGGCACAGTCAGGCGATAGCGCCATTGCGGATATCCAAGCCAGGAACGGAGCGTTGCGGTCAGTTCGGAAAATGTCTGGTGGCCGTCTTCCGTTAGGTCCGCAACGAAACGGCTTCCCCGGTCTCCATCGGCCACCTGAACAACAGCGCTTGCCAGATCATCGACATGGATAGTCTGAATCTGAGAGCCGGGCATCACGCGCGCCTCAATGAGCGGGAAAGCAGCCGCTGCCCGCAACAAGGCAGTGCCGCCATAGGCCTGAGGTCCGAGAACAAGCACCGGACGCAGGACAATCCAGTCCAGTTCGGACGCCATGATCGTCGCATCACCCCTGGCCTTGGAGCGGAAGAACTCTGTTGGTGCGTCTTCCGACACACCGGCTGCGGAGATCTGGATGAGGCGCGTTGGCGTTCCGGACAGCGCCTTGCAAATGCGATCAACCGCCGTCTCATGAATAGCGGCCAGGTTGTCCCGCGCTCCGTCCTGCAGCGCGCCCGAGGCATTCACCACCACATCCGCATCCTGGAAGATATCCTGCCAGTCCTCTACGGTCGTTGCGCCAATGTCCCGAATGACCCAGACCAGCTCCGGAAAAACCATTTGCGCGGCCGCCCGCGAACGCCCGACGCCGCAAACCGAATAGCCCCGTGTCTGCAGCGCCCGGACACAGGCGGCGCCAATGAAGCCATAAGCTCCGAGCACGACAGCTTTCTTCGTCATCGGCAATGCCCAGTCGGAAACAGTCTCGGTTGTGTCTTAGGCCCAATTGCGCGTTCAGTACACAACAAAAAGCCGCCCTTTCGGGCGGCCCTTCAATTCCTTGGAAAATGCTCCGAAAAGCTTAAAGCTTGTCGGTCACTGCGGTCGACGTTGCACCTTCCGGCGCTTTGGTAATGACCGGATCGGAACCTGCCGACAGCAGGGTTTCGACCGTGCGATTGTACGCGTCCATATCAAGCTTGCCGTCCGAACCATCAACGAGCTTGACGATTTCACCGATCATCCGTTTCTGGTGCTTTTCGGTCTGAGCACCGGTCGCGTCGTTTTCCAAAACGATTTCAGTCGCTTCGTCCGGATTTTCAGCGGCGTAAGCCCATCCTTTCATGGACGCTTTGACGAAGCGAGCCAGCTTGTCGACCATGGCGTCGTCTTCCAAACTGGATTCCAGTACGTAAAGGCCGTCTTCGAGTGTCGCAACGCCATGATCTTCGTATTTGAACACCACGAGATCGCTCTCTGGGATTCCTGCGTCGATCACTTGCCAGTACTCGTTGTAGGTCATGGTCGTAGCGCATTCGACCTGTTTTTGAAGCAGTGGATCTACGTTGAAATTGATCTTCTGAATCGTGACCCCGCCATCAGATCCGTCAGTTGCGTAACCCAACTTGGACATCCAGGACAGGAGGGGCAATTCGTTTCCGAAGAACCAAGTTCCAATCGTTTTGCCTGGAAAATCAGATGGAGACTCGATTCCATGTTCCTTGAGACAAGTCAGCATCAATCCTGACTTTTTGAAAGGCTGCGCGATGTTGACGAGCGGCACGCCCTTTTCACGAGATGCCAGCGCGGACGGCATCCAATCGATGATCACGTCGGCACCGCCGCCGGCAATCACCTGAGGAGGCGCGATGTCCGGACCACCCGGTTTGATGGTCACATCGAGGCCTTCTTCCTCGTAAAAACCTTTGTCCTTGGCGACGTAATAGCCGGCAAACTGGCCTTGCGTAACCCATTTCAGTTGCAGTGTCAGTTCATCGGCCGCCTGAGCAGCGCCGGAAATCAGGCCTACTCCTAATGCCGATACAAGCGCGAGACTTTTTATTGTCTTCATTGCCATTCCCCTACTGGTTTTGGACCCAACGTGAGCGGTCGGGTCCTCTCTGGATTTTATTAACCTCTTACCGAACCCGGCCAACAAACAGCTCCCCACTGTTCCACGGGTCCCGGCAATTTGGCCGCAAATGCACACATGGGCATCTTGCCTTCTGAATGCGCACGTCTGACCAAATGGTCAAGAAAATCTAGGAAGCTGCCCTAGGGCTGGTCAAGGTTATTTTTTAATCAGAGGGGGATGCGACAGTTTTTTTCCCGATTTGTCCCCGCCGGGAACGAGGCGTTCCTGCATTTGAGACAGGAACGCTGAACAATCTGAAGCTGGCTAAACAGCTGCAGCGCTGACTTCGCTGGCTTTGCGCTCGGCAGCGCCGACTTCGGCGAATCGTCCCGCAAAGGCTTCGATCTCCTCAATCGAAAGACCTTCAACGGCGTTCCATTGTTTTTGGTTGTACTCGGCGGTTTCCAGATCGGTCCAGAAACTGTCGTTGAGACGATTGATCATGTTGAACATGGCGCACGCCATGGAGATCTCCACGATTTCCGTGTCGGTGAAGTTCGCCTTCATGTCGTCCCACGCAGCCTTGTCGCGCTGCGCCGTATTCCTGGTCATGGCTTCGGACCAGGCGATCGCGGCCCGATCCCGGGCGTCAAAAAGCGGGCTGGTCTTGTAACTGTCGTCCATCATGGCCTCCAGCTCCGCGTCCGAAATGCCGAGCCCCTGGCCGAACACCGATGTGTGGGCCGTGCAGTATTCGCAAGCATTCGTCATCGATGTCTTGATGCAGGCCAATCCGCGCAGCCGCGGCTCGGTCGTTGCGCCTAGATCCGGTTGCCGGACCGCGGCAACAAGGCCGCCGAACCAGCGGGCCAGATATGGGCTGTGCGTTGCCAGGATCCTCTGGAGGTTGGCGGTGCGGCCCAAAAACCGGTCCGACGCTTCGAAAACGAGCTTGGCCGTCCCGGTGGCTTCTGCGTGGCTCATACCAGACAATCTTTGCGACATCGAATTCCCTCCTCGCCTGTACCGATTGATCGATCGACAGTAACAGGAGGCCAATTGCGGCCGAAAACATTGTTCCTAATGCGTGGCATCAAGCCACTTGATGGCACCCAAACCAATCAGGGTCGCAGACTGACCGGCTTCACCCTGTAACGTGGGTCGGCGCTGCGCTTACATTCTCATTGATCCGGTTCAGGAGGTCCTTGCGTTCGTTGCTGCCGTCCGCCGAATAGTTCAGGTTTTTAAAGAGCGAGGTCTGTTCGGTGAAGAACTTGCGCACGGCCTCCTTGTCCTCGAAGGCAAAGTCCGTCGTGGCGATCCGGTAAACCAGATCAAACGTCTCCTGCTGGCGCGCGAGGGGAGCAGACACATCGACATCGTCAAACGCATCCTGCTGCAAATAGACCATATCCAGAAACAGCGCCTTTTGCTGAAGCACGAAGTCTTCGGTCGACACGCCTTCTTCGCCCGTCACCTGCATCATGCGTGTGATCTCGTCACCCTTCCTGAGGAGATCGATCATCTCCTCGACCCGCGGCACCCAATTCGGGCCGATATGCTCCTGGTACCAGTCGCCAAGCTGTGCGTGATAGCGGGACCAGGACAAAAGCGGGTCAACGGCGGGGTAAAAACGCTTGTAGGCCCGTTCGGACGAGAGACCTAGGAACGTCTTGACCGTGCCGAGTGTCGATTGGGTGACGGGTTCCTCGAAGTTGCCGCCGGCAGGTGAAACCGTTCCGATCATTGTGAGGCTGCCCGTGTCACCGGTCGCGGTCTTCAAGACGCCCGCGCGCTCGTAAATCCCCTTAATGGCCGAATCCAGATAGGCGGGAAACGCCTCTTCGCCCGGAATTTCCTCAAGGCGCCCGGAAGTCTCACGCATCGCCTGCGCCCAGCGGGAGGTACTGTCTGCGATCAAGAGCACGTCATAGCCCATCTGGCGGTAGTACTCACCCAGCGTAATCCCGGTATAGATCGACGCCTCGCGCGCGGCGACGGGCATGGACGAGGTGTTGCAGATGATAACCGTGCGGTCCATCAGCGTGCCGTCCCCCGAAGGGTCAGGCTGGTGCGGAAATTCGGTGATGGTCTCCACCACTTCACCGGCACGCTCGCCGCACGCGACCACGATCACGATGTTGACCGCAGAGAACCTCGAAATCAGCGACTGCAGCACCGTCTTGCCGGCCCCGAACGGGCCAGGAATGCAGCCCATGCCGCCGCGCGCAATCGGGAAAAACGTATCGATCAGACGCAAGGTGGTAATCAGCGGTTCGTTGGGATAAAGCCGCTCGCTCTGGCCAGACCTGACGAGGGCATCCGGAATCGCCCGGCGCACCGGCCAGTGCTGCACCATGGTCAGGTCGCGCGTCTCGCCGCGGTCGTTCTTGAGCGTGATGACGACTTCGTTGATGGTGAACGTGCCCTCGCGCACCCGCTCCACCGACCAGCTTCCTGTCAGCGAAAACGGCGCCATGACCTTGTGCTCGAACCGGCCTTCTGGAACCGTGCCGAGGGTGTCACCAGCCTTGACCGGATCTCCGGACGTTACCCTGGGTTCGAAGGCCCATTTTCGTTTCTGATCGAGCGCGTTGGTCAAAACGCCTCTTGGCAGAAAAAACCCGTGTTCGGCGGCGATGTCGGCAAGCGGGTTTTGAAGGCCATCGAAAACTGTGCTGAGCAGTCCCGGTCCGAGCGCCACGGAGAGCATTTCTCCGCTCTGGATCACCTTGTCGCCGACCCTCACACCCGCGGTGCTTTCGAAAACCTGTGCCTCGGCCGACTTGCCGCGCACACGCAGAACTTCGGCCTTCAGATATTCGCGCGGCTTGCCCTCGCGTTCCGGCCCGTGAGGAATGATATAGACCACTTCGTTCTTGATTAGCGGTGCGCTTTCAAGCGGGGCAAGCGTCACGAGATCATCCTGAACTGCGATGATCTCGGCGGTTGGTTCTGGAAGCTGAACATGGCTTGTCATGACGTGGCTCCCTCGAGCGATAAGGTGTTGTCGTTGAATATTCCAGACGCGGCTTCGCCACCTGAGGCCGTCGCCACACCATCCAGCGCCGCCCTCACCAGTGACTGCAAACGGTCTTTTGCGTCTTCCTCGTTGTAGCGTGACCAGCGTTCGACAATGACCCAGCGCAACACATAGATGCCGACGGCCTCAAAATCGAATTCGTGAAGAGCGCCGTAGTGATCGAGTTGCTGAAAAACCTGTGTGAGTGACAACCGTTCCATTGCGATATGGTCGCCTGACTGCATCAGGCGGTGGGCCTCGGTGATCCAGGGCATGAAGTGACCGAGACCGAATGCCGGATCGTTCCAATTCGCCTTGATCCAGCCGCACCAGCGGCCGTAGCCCCAGCTTACAATGTCACCGGCCGTTTCCTGGCCGTCACGCCTGCGGCGCAGCGCTGCGATCAACGTGCGGGTTTCCATGCGCGTGCCAACGAGATGCTGCAGATCCGGATAGTCCTTCAGATCGTCAATCACCTGTTTTGCGCGGCTGATGACTTCATCGTCCCGATCATACCTGGCGACACCTGCCCAGGCCGTGATCTCCACCAACTCACGCAGCAGCCTGCGATGCTCCTCCTCCAGCATCGACATGCGCTGTTTCAGCCGGAATTCGGAAATCGGCACTTCCTTGCGCGTGAACAGCTTGCCGAGATGCGGCAGGCTGGTGACCAGGGCGATGTATTGATGGGGCCGCGACATGGTTACCTGAGCACCCCTTCCATCACCGCACGCAGGCGCGGTTGCAGATGACGCTTGAGCAAGGTCGCAATCGCTTCTTCGGTCAGGTCGATCGACACATCCCTGTCGGTCAGTTTCACCTTGATACCGTCGAACCCCGGCGCGGTGGAAAATGTCACACCTTCCCTCAAGACCTCACCCGCCAGTGCGATGACGAAATGGGTCAGCGTGCCGGGTTCCACGGCTTCCGGGGACTGTTTGAGTTCTTCAAACGTGACGACTTTTTCCGGAAGCACGACCTCCATCGGTTCTTCGTCGCTCACCGAAGCGTTTTCCCTGGCATTGCCCGCCATTGCCAGAATGAGCTTCTGCAGAAATTCCTGGTCATTCAGGGTCGTGCCGACCAGGCGTCCTGCTTCCTGCTGGATCCTGTCTCCGAGTTCGTTTCTGAGCGTGAGAACCAGATCCCGCGCGGCGACTTTCAATCCATCTTCCGTCGCCGCTTTTTCCTTGGCGGCTTCGGAGCGTGCTTCCGCCAGAAGGGCATCTGCCTTTTTCTGCGCCTCGGTTACGATTTCGTCCGCCTTGGCCTTGGCTTTGGCCAGTATGTCGTCGCGTTCACTCTGACCGGCTTCGACACCTTCCGATTTCAACCGGTCGATGAGCGCCTGGACACCGGCGCCGGCGGCATTCTCAAGTTCGGTTGTTCCGTCTTGTTTGGACATGGCAACCTCCTAGGACGGGATCGAGCCGGCCAGAACCAGCGCAAAAACAAGCGCAAACACCGAGAAGCCTTCCAGCACCGCAGCGGGCGCCAGCGAGATGCCGAAAATTTCGGGTTTGGCTTTCGAGGCATGAATGGCGGACGCAAGGACCTCGCCCTGACGGATGCCGGTGACCAGCATGGTGAAGCCGGAAAGCACACCGATGCCGAACAGCGCGGCGCCGTTGGCCGCATCGACACTTGGCTGTTGCAACGAGAACATGATCACGATGCCGTAGATTACCTGGGACGACGGCATCAGGGAGACACCGATGAAACGGCCGTAGCCGCCTTCGCTGTCCAGCATTGCACCAATCGCGGCACTGCCGCCAAGCGCACAGCCCCAGGCGCTGCCGATCGCTCCCAAAGCAACCGGTGCATAAAGCCCGAACCAACCGAGAGCCACAACGAATTCGTTCACAGGCGTGTCTCCTCTTTCTTAAACGGACGGAAGGGCGTGCCCTCGTCTTTCAGACCCCAATTGAAAAATTCAATGACATTCAGGCGCAGTCCGTGCACGCAGCCGGCGATCAGACCGAGCCCGATGTTGATCGCATGTCCGATGGCCAGAACCAGGATTGCAATCAGGATGCCGATACCCGGAACAAAGTGCTGGAGCTGCCCGGACAGCGAATTGATGGTTTCCGCGAGCGAAGCCGCTGCAAGGCCCAACGCGAACAAGCGCATATAGCTCAAGACATCGGAGAAGATGTTGACGATCCTGGCCAGCGCTGCCAGCCCGTCAAAGATCCGCAGCCCTCCCGACGTTACGGAATCTACCTTGCGGTCGCTGCCGAAGAAGCCCACGACGAGCAGACCCGCGACGACCGCGACAGGCCCGATGGTGGCGACGACTGTGCCCTGGCCCAGGAATGTCGCAAGGCCGCCGAGCGCGACCATGCACCAGCCGGCCGGCTGAAACCGCCCGCTTGGCGTCTTCTCGTGGATTGCCCGCATGACGTTTGCAAGGACGATGTGAAAGACGCCGATTGTCAGCGTGATTTTCATCATCGTGTCGACGTCCTTCAGGTTCAGCACCTTCAAACGCGCGAGCAAGCTGCCATCCGGCGGCGTGATGCCGAAGTAGCTGCCGGTGGCAACGCCGAACGCTGCGGTCGAGATCATCAGCCAGACCGACATGCGGAACATGCGCCGGCCGAGTTCAGATCCGGCGAAGCGATTGCGGAACAGGTAAAGCAGCAAAAGCAGCAGAAGGCCGTAGCCTGCATCCGTCATGATCATGCCGAAGAAAACGATAAACGACACATAGACGATCGCCGACGGGTCCCAGTCCCGATAGCCGGGTGTCTGGTAAAACTGTACGAGGTCCTCACCGCTTTCCATGGCGTGTGCGTTGTCCAGAAGCGTCGGAGGCTTGTCCTTGTCCGAGATGTCCTCAAAAACGGCGGCAATACCGAGTTCGGCAGCAAGTTTGCTGATCTCATCAAACTCGTCTTTGCGGGCCCATGCCTGAAGCACGAATACCCGTTCGCTGTCCGCAGTCTCCAGAGCTGCCCGTCTGCGCGCGGAGTGATCTCGCGCCGCCGCCAGGTTTTGCGCAAGAACATAGCGCCATTTCGTAAGAGACTGGCGCTCCAGCTCCAGCTCTTCGAGTTCAACCGCAACCTGCTCATATCGGAGCTTCAGCTGTGAAAGTGAAAGCGCACCGATATGCACCCGGGGAACGGGCATGGCGCTGACAGGTGGCTCCTCGGGCGCAAGAAGCACGACATAGGTGCGATACTTGTCGCGGTGAACGATTTCCATGATCTTGTCGGCCGGATCGATCAGCTTGAGCTTGCCCACTGGCACCACATAGAACCAGAGCCGGTTGTCGCCGATATCCGCCAGTTCAGAAAAGCTGAATTCACCCCAGGGTTCGACGTCCTGTATCCGGCGGCTGAGCTGCGCCAACTGGTCCTGGCAATCTTTCAGCGCCGACCGGTTTTTCAAGGTTTGAGCGACAACCGATTCAAGATCAAAATCGTCCGGGACCGTCACCGGGCGACGCTGCGCGGGACATTCCACCTGCCAGCGCAAGGCCTCGACGGCCTCGCGCCCCAGCCCGGCCGGAACTGCTTCCAGCTCCTTTTGCGCCAATGTCAGCGGGATCAGGTGCAAGGAACCGAATGCCTGAGCTGCCTCGAGCACCTTATCCTTGTCATCGAGAATTCCGATCAAGTTGACCTTGACCAGCGGAACGATGGTCATAGCTCGGCCATCCTTTCCGAAGCGCTGCGGGCAGCGGTCTTTCGTTTGGATATTTTTGCGCGCACAACGGCATCTCGCTCTGCGTCGGCGAGCGCCATGCGGATTTTCTTGATGTTGCGTTCTGCCCTTGGAATCAGAACCTTCTCGAAGAGATTGACCCGTCTTGAAATGACGGCCTCTGCCTCTATAAGTTTTTCGATACGCTCACGCGCAACATCCCGCTCCCTGTTCAGACGCAACAGTTCGCGCATGCCCTCTACATAAGGGTCGACCCAGTGCGGCCGTGCGAGCAGGGAATAAGGTTCGGTTTCTACGTCGATTTCCTGCAGAACAGGCAAGACAGTGCCAGATAGATTCTGCTCGCCGATGACGGCGTCTTTCAGCCTGACAAGGCCTTCCAGAGGCACCTGCCTGTTTGCCAGCATGGGCAATGCCGCCGCGAGCTCACTGAAACGCTTGTCATAGTCCTTTTCCAGCCGCGCCAGGGTTTCCTTCGCCTTGGCCCTCTCCGCCATGATCTGGAGCCGCTTGAGCTCGAGCGACGGCAAGAAGCGCTTGTACTCGGCAAGCTGCGAACTTTCCCTGGCAAGAGAGGACTTGTTGAGCGCGAGCTTGGCCATCAGGCGGCCGCCTCCTCATCGGGGCCGTCCGCCGATCCTGTCTTTTTCGGAAAATACTTGTCGATCAGGCCCTGCTTCATCAGAAGCTGCTCCGGCTCGAAACACTCCGCAAGCGTCTGCCAACACAGATCCAGCGCTTCTTCGAGCGGCTTGGAGACTTCGATATCCATGAAGCGTTCGCGGAACAGGGCTCCGAATTTCAGAAGCTGGCGGTCGTAATCGGATAATTCGAACGCCATGGACTGTTTCTGCTCGGCGTCCCGGGCGCCGGAATAGAACCGGATCATCGTGTTCATGATCTGGTTGTGATCCTCGCGCGTCACCTTGCCGATGACATGCTGCTTCAGACGCGACAACGAGCCGAACGGATCAAGCACGCCGCTATGAAGATAGAACTGGCCTTCGGTGATGTAACCGGTGTTGTCCGGGACCGGATGTGTCACATCGTTGCCCGGCATGGTCGTTACAGTCAGAATGGTCACCGACCCTGAGCCTTTGAAATCGCAGGCTTTTTCGTATCTGCGTGCCAACTGTGAATAGAGATCGCCTGGATACCCGCGGTTGGCGGGCACACGCTCCATGGCGATCGAGACCTCTTTCATGGCGTCGGCAAATGCTGTCATGTCGGTCAGCAGCACCAGAACGCGCTTGCCTTCCTCGACCGCGAATTTTTCGGCGACAGCAAGCGCCATGTCGGGAACCTGAAGGCGTTCCACGACAGGATCAGACGCCTGGTTGATGAACATCACCGTACGCGGAAACACGCCCGCGTCTTCGAATTGTTTGCGGAAGAAAGCATAGTCGTCGAAGATCAGTCCCAGGCCGCCGAACACCACAATATCGGCATCGGCCTGGATACCGATGCGCGCCAGGAATGCGTTATAGGGCTCACCGGAAACGGAAAAGATCGGGATCTTCTGGCTCTCCACGAGGCAGTTGAAGATATCGATCATGGGAACGTCAGTGCGGATCATCCGAGACGCGAGAACACGTTTCATCGGGTTGGCGGAGGGGCCACCGATCGGGACCATCGGATCACTCGCAAGATCGGGGCCCTGATCGATCGGATGTCCGGCACCGTCAAAGACCCTGCCCAATATGTTGTCCGAATAGGTCACTTTGGCCGCTTCGCCCAGAAACCGGACGGACGCGTTGTTGGCAAGGCCCTTCGTGCCGGAATTGACCTGCAGCGAGACCATGTCCGCGTCAATGTTGATAACCTGAGCCAGGGAAGTCGCGCCGTCTCCTGTTTCGACAACGGCAAGATCCCCGAGGCACGGTCGTCCCTCCGACTCCGATTTGGACGATGACACCTGAATTCGAATGATGTCGCCGACGATATCAACAATACGGGTATGGGAGACGAGCATGATTGCCCTCTTGGGAATGGAACACGTTCAATGGTCTGCACAATTTCCACACTTGGCGCGACCTGGCAGTGGCTTTACCTCGACCCGGTATCTTATGCGGGTTCTTTGGCAATGCACAACCTGAACCTGCCGCACTGCACCGAGCCAGTCTTGGGTACGGATCCCAAGCCAGAATGATGTTAGAGGATAACAGGTTACGTGCGTATGACTTTGATCATTGGCGCTATGGCCATTTCGACGCAGCGGTAAATTTGACAGGTGGGTTTGCGGATCCACCAGCACGGTCACGCCCGGAAATAAGATCTACCGGCAAGCTGTTCTGGGGACGGCTCGGATCGACATCAGCCAACTCGGAACTGCATTTCCTTTCTTATGCAACGGACCTTGCAGCGGCTGCGCTTCGGTCAGAAAATTTTAACAGTATTGAAATTAACTATGTTTCGCTTCGCGTAAGAGCTGCTCGAGTGCGCTGACAAGCCCGACGGATAGAAAATAGACTATAATACAACCTATCCTACAATTTTAGGTTATTGCCGCAAATTTCTAAGTTTTTGAAGCACTTCAATGTATTCATTGTTGTGTCTTTCATTTCACTTGCGCGCCTCAATTCATCGTTTTTTCTACATTTTTCGCTTGAATTGATGTTTTTTTAACTTAAAAAATTAAACTTCAATTAGTAAATTGCGCACAAACGGACAACAACCTTGGTGCTAGGCAACGCAACAATTGGAGGGCATTTTGACGGACCAGGCGACAGAACACACGCTTGAACTCACCCCCCCGCCAAACAAATCCAATCCCGCAGCGCCCGGTCATTCCCGAGGCGGTTCCGGCACTTTCGGATCACCGGAAGCCCCAAAAGCCGTCGTGCGAAGCGATATCGGAACGATTCTCCTTCATTGGACGCTTGTTGTCGCGATCGTCGCCAGTCTCTTGACGGGTCTCAGATTGTCCTCCGATGCGGAAGGGTCGCGCTTCGCCATTCTGCTCGACCCGATCCTGCCCCAAGGCGAAATATGGACCTGGCACTATGTCTCGGCCGTTTTCGTGCTGGCCCTGATTTTCGCCTACGCAACCTATATGACGGCGGCTCGCCTCAAGCGCCGCATCTCGTCCAAGAAAGTCGTGGTGCTGACCCTGCCGGCAAGCAACAAGCTTCGAATTGCGGCAATCAACGTGATTGCCTACTGGATCCTGTTTGCTGCCATTCTTGTGCTCACCGCAACCGGCGTTTTGCTCTATCTCGGCCACGGCGGCATCTGGGTAACGGTCCACTATGTGTCGGCACTTACCGTTCTGACCTACATCGTGGTGCATGTCGTTCTGCACTACTTCTATGGCGGTCTGGCTCAGTTGCTACGCCTGTTCCGGCCGCAGCCCTTGCGGCAGTTTGCCGGCATGAGCCGCCATCCGCTTCTCAAGTCTTCAGCTCTCGGTGCCGTGGTGATTGCCGGCGCAGTTGCTCTCGACTACGGCACGCGCGGAGACCTGATTGTCTCCCAGGCGTCGGAGCTGCCGAAACTTGACGGCGTCCTCGACGACGCCGCCTGGCAGAACGCGCGGCCCGTCTTCGTGCGAACGCACCAGGGAACCGGGCTGGACGGTACGGGAGAGTCGACCGTGGAAGTCCGCGCGGCGCAGGTCGGCGACAAGATCGCGTTTGCATTCAGGTGGGACGACAGCAACCGCTCCTTGAAACGCCATCCGCTGGAAAAAACCGAAAACGGTTGGCGCATGCTCAACAACCGGGCCGACATTTCGGACGAAACGGCCTACTACGAAGACAAGTTCTCGGTTGCCTTTTCCAAGACAGATGCTTTCGGTGGCGGCGGCTCAACACACATGGGCCCCAAACCCCTCGGCGACAAACCCGCCTCGCTCCACAAACGCGGCCTGCACTACATGACGGACGGCAGCCTGATGGATGTCTGGCAATGGAAGGCGTCTCGCGGCGGCATGCTTGGCAAGGTCGACGACATGTGGTTCGGCACACCGCTGGAGCCAAACGAAGCCCAGGTCGCCGGCACCAAGCGCTACAGTGCAGGTTACGGCGCCGACGAGGGCAAGTCCTTTTATGTCTACAATTACAAGAAACAGCCCGGGTCCAACTACCATGGCACCGTCGATGTGCTCCGCCTGCCGGTAGATCACGTGAAGACCAGCGAACTCATGGGCCACATCGATCTGGCTATTGAGGCAACAGACGATGCCGGATCACAGTGGTGGATGTTCGACGCGGAAAGCGTTCCCTATTCACCGGAAAAAGACGCCGAGATCCCTGTTGGAACCATTATTCCCGGTGTCCTGATCACCGGTGAGTATCTGGGCAGCCGCGCGGACCTTGATGGCGGGGCCAAGTGGGAAGACGGCTACTGGACCCTGGAAGTTGTCCGCGACATGGATACGGGTCACGACCAGGACCTCGCCATGGAAGACGGCCTTTTCGTCTGGGTATCCGTCTTCGATCACAACCAGACACGGCACACACGGCATTCGCGCCCTGTGCGCCTGACAATCAATAACTAAGTCTTAGACAAAGCACGGATCACCCTCATGTCGAAGAGCACCTGTACGGTCACGATCAACGGTAAGAAGATCAAGGCAAATGTCGGCGACACATTAATCGATGCGGGCTTGGGCGGCCGCCTCGTTCTTCCCCATGATTGCTGTTCGGGGCAATGTGAAACCTGCCGCGTTCGGGTCCTCGGAGGTAATGTTGATGGCCAGGGGACAGAAGAAAAGAACACTGTGCTCGGCTGTCTGGCTTTGCTGGAAGGAGACGCGGAGATCTCCTACGATCCGGTGCCCATCGTGAAGAACACAAAGGGCACGGTCGAGAGCATTCGTGCGATCAAGGAAGACTATCTGGAAGTGCGTATCCGGACGGTCAGGCCTGTTACATGGCTTCCCGGCCAGTACCTTCGCGTCACCTTTTCAGGGTATCCAGCGCGCGATTACAGCCCGACCACGCCACTGAATCTGGATGCAGAGCAGGATGTGATTGTCTTTCACATCAAGGTCTATCCCAACAGCATCGTTTCGTCGCAGCTTGGCAGCAACATCGCGAAGGGCCACAGCGTCAAGCTGCGCGGCCCGTTTGGCAACGGGTTTTTGCGCCGTCAGCCCGAACCTCTTGTCCTGACGTCGACCGGCACCGGTTTTGCCCCGATCTGGTCGATTGCAGTTGCGGCAGTCCTGGGTCAACCGGGCCGTGATGTGAGACTGATCGTGGGATCAAGAACGCGGGGCGGGCTCTATATGCGTGACGCCGTGCGCTGGCTGCAAAGCCGCGACATTCCGATCACATTGACAGCAAGTGACGGTGACGACGATACGGTCCTGTCGGCGAGACCATACGAGGTTCTCGGCGACCTTACCCCGGATCATGTGATTTATTCAGCCGGCGCGCCCTCGCATGTGGAGGCGACACGGGACGTCGCCCGGCAGGCTGGGGCAACTTTCTACGCCGATCCTTTCTACGTTGCAGAACAAAGCGGCGGGCTGAAGCTGCTGGCCAACAGTCTCTTGCGCAAGGCAAAGACACCTTTTGCACCTGCGCCTGCCGGTTAACCGCAGGTAGGGTGCAACAGCGTCCAGCGGGCGCGGCCTCCGGGCCTTCGGTGGTGCAATTGAGCCCATCCAGTGCGTTTGAAGGTCAGGTTCGATCAATCTGACCTGCCTCATCTGGAAGATACAAGTTTCAAGCTTTATTGAGCAGCCGTTACGGCCAGGGGTGCCTTGTCGCCGCAAGCGTATATGAGGTCTTGCATCTGCGAGACCGGCATCGGGTGACCCAGGAAGTATCCTTGTGCGTCGGTACAGCCGATATCCTTCAGCATTTCCAGAAGCAGCTCGGTCTCGACACCTTCGGCCGTCGTGGTCATCTTGAGGTTCTTGGCCAGGTCGATGACCGCTTTCACGATCGAAACGGATTCGTCGGAATACGCCATTGAGCGGACGAAGGACTGGTCGATCTTGATCTTGTCGAACGGGAACCGGCGCAGGTAGCTGAGCGACGAATAGCCTGTTCCGAAGTCGTCCATGGACACCTTCACGCCAAGTGTTTTCGCCTGATGCAAGGCGTCCAGGATTTCTTCGGATTCAATCAGCAGAACACTTTCGGTGACCTCAAGCTCCAGCCGGTCCGCCCGCAGGCCTGACTTTGCAAGTGCGCCGATCAAGACCGGACCGAAGCCGTGTCCGCGCAATTGGCGCGGCGACAGGTTGACGGCGACGCGCAGATGATCCGGCCAGCCTGCGGCCAGACGGCACGCCTCGTTGAGGACCCATTCTCCAAGCGGCACAATCAGGCCCGTGTCCTCGGCGAGCGGAATGAATTCCATGGGGGGAACCATGCCGCGCTTCGGATGATCCCAGCGCACCAGAGCCTCGAACCCGGAGACTGTGTGGCTTTCGAGCGAATACTGCGGCTGGAAGTAGATTTCCAATTCGTCATTTGCGATCGCATGACGGAGGTCGGTGATCAGCTCCCTGCGCTCGTTGACCGCGGTACCCATGTCGGTTTCGAAGAACCTGTGGGTGTTCCGGCCGTCTTCCTTGGCCTGGTAGAGGGCAAGGTCCGCCTGTTTGAAAAGTTCGTCGGCCTCAATGTCCTTGCCCTTGGCGATCGAAATTCCGACGCTGACACCGATGACGATTTCATGATCGGCGATGCGGAACGGCTTCGACAGTTCCCAGATAACCGATTGCGCAAGTTCGTCGACCGCAAAAAGATCGGTCGGCAAATCGGAGAGGATCGCAAATTCGTCACCGCCCAGGCGGACAACAAGCTCTCTTTCGCTGATCAGGTTTTTCAGGCGTTCTGCAACATTGCGCAGCAATTCATCGCCGATCGGGTGCCCAAGCGAGTCGTTGACCGTCTTGAACTCGTCCAGGTCCAGGCAAAGGATCGCAAATTCTCCACCCTGGGACTGCTGTCGATTCAGAAGAGCCTCCAGCTGATCCCTGAATTCGATCCTGTTCGGGAGCTGAGTAAGAATGTCGTGCCGTGCAAGGAAGGCCAGCCTGTCGCGGGCTTCCTGACGCTCTGTAATGTCTTCCGAAATTGCGACCCAACCGCCGTCGGTCAGCGGTTGGCGGGTGGTCAGAACGATCCTGCCCGACGGGATTTTGACCATTTCGGTGCTTTGCGAGCCTGCTCCTGAACGAACGTGCGGAAACTTCGATTCCAGCAGACTTGGTTTTTCCGCCTCGAGGCAATCGACATCGAGCACCTCCGAGAGCTCCGAAGACGTCATGCCGGGCTTTACCTTGTCGCGTTCCACCTCAAACAATTCAGTGTAACGCTGGTTCGAAACGATCAGCTTTCCCTTGGAATCGAACATGCACAGCCCGTGCGACATGTTGTTCAACGCCGCATCAAACAGAACATTCTGCTCGCGCAGTTTCGCTTCCTGCGACTTCAAAATGGTGTTCTTTTCATGGACCCTGACGCGCAACGCGTCGCGTTCCTTGACCGAACGCTGCAGCGATACGACTGATCGTGCGATGTCGCCGACCTCATCGAGGCGCTCCGTTCCCGCAACCTTGTTTTCAAAATCTCCGGCGGCAATGCCTGACAGAACCCTGGTGATCTTGGTCAGCGGACGGGTGATCTGGCGCGACAGAAGAAATGCGACACTGGCAAATGCGGCCAGCGCCAACAGGCCGAACAGGAACAGGCGTTTCAGGAGTTTTGATTCTTCTTCCGTGCCAATCCGGGTGAGTTCGTTTTGCGTTTCCGTCAGCTGTTCGATGGGCAAAAGCGCGCAAAACGTCATCGGTGTGATCGGCATTCCACATTTGATCACGTGGCTACCGTTCGCCGTGATGTTCGACGTGTCTGAAGCGGTCTTCAGGTCCGAATATTGTCCATCGAATCCCGCTCTCGAAATCACGTTGTCGTCGAACGTTATGACCAGACCGAACGAATTGATGGTCGTCAGGTCGATCAGCATCGGCTCGTTCTCACGCAACCAACGCTGAGCCAAAAGCCCTCCGACGACGTAACCGAAATCATCAAACACAGGCACGAATGTCACTTGTGACACCGCATTTACGTTCTTGCCGGGAACGAAAACCTGCGAGTCGGACACCGGCAGAACTTCAGAATAAGTAATCGGGTCGCCCGGAAAACTTTCCAGCAGCGAGCGCTTCATCTCGTCATAGAATCCGAGACTTGTAATCTCCGACCCGAGCGCGACCATATCGGTCTCGTAGGAAGATGCCCCGATGATCCGGGCCTCTTCATCGAGGACGACGATCCCGTCGATATCGTCCAGTTCGGCCGCCGGTCCGAGCAATTCGGAAATGGCAACGTTGTTCCGCGACTCGATTGCCCTGACCAAGTTCTCGTCAGCCGCAATGGAGCTTAGCCTGCGCAGCCTGTCCTCGAAAAGAAACTCGAGCCGTTTTCCGGCAAGGGCCACGTCCGCCGTGAGCGTTTCGAGGAGCCTGGAATGCGATAGCTTCAGCAGTTCCCCTTCCTGCCGCGCCATGCTGTCTTCAAGCTGATACGCCACCAGTCCGATCAGGCCAGCAAAAGCACACAGCGCTGTGAAAACAGCGCCGTATGTGTAGTGCCAGAGAAGTGACGAGTGACGTATCATCTATGTCCAGGGCGTTAGTTGGTTACCGGGACGCCACCAAAATTCTCGATCAGTTCGTGCGCTTTGTCCGACATGCTGTAGTCGACAAAAGCTTCCATTTGGGCATCCATTGACCCATCCTTGTAAATCAGGGCCAGCGTGACCGCGCTCGGATAGTTCTGATCGGTCGGGTGACTTCCATCGACTTTCAGAACCGAAAGCCCTTCTTCGAGCGGCTTCGAATACGGGCCGAACGCAATTGCGCCTTCCACATCCATGGCCGTGTTGATCGCTTCCTGGGTCGTTACCGCAGTTTTCGAGCGGGGTGAGAACTTCAGATCTCCCCAGCCCGGCATCGAGGCGCGCAGGACCTGGAGCGTGCTGTCGGCATCTTCCCGGCGCACGAGCTTGACGCGCATGTCGGACCCGCCGATTTCGGACCAGTTCTTGATCTCACCGGAAAAGAGCTTCACCAGATCGTCGCTCGAGACCTCGGACACACCGGTCGAGGGATGCACAAAAATCGCGCTCGGGATCTTTGCAATCGGCAGGTAAATCAGACCGAACTGCACTTCGCTGTCCTTGAGCGGACGGGCGACGCGGCCGAGCCGCTCCGCGCCGGAACTGACGGCTGCAATGCCACCGCCGGAACCAATGCTCGGCGGGATCTCGATTTCAATCTCTGGATGCTGGGTTGCGAAGCCGTCGCCGATCTCCCTGAGCATCTCAAGTCCATCGCCGGTACCAACGACAGTCAGTCCGGAATCCGCGCTGGCAATCTCTGTTTGAACCATGACGCCAAGTGACAGCGCCAATCCAAAAGCTAGTATACGCATTTTGACCACCCGTGTTTATTTTGACAATCAAAGTGCCCTATCCAAGTTAATTAAAAACTAAAGTACCGCCATTTTTTACAATTAACATGTTGTAAGAATTCATGAATGCAATAAATACGAAGCCTATTACAACTTCGATACAACTTATCAATGTATACTTCTTGAAAATGATTTTGTTTTGTTAATTCATTAACCTAGTTCGCAGCCCCTAATTACCTAAGGGCAGCTTTCAATCTGTTTGAAACATGGAACTACATTCGGGCAGTGCAGACAGATGTATGGGTATGCGCCTTGAGACAACCCAGAATTAGAATGCTCTGGTCATGCACGTAAATATCAGTGGCAGTTTTGCTGATAGGCCCACAATTCAAGGCTGAATTTTGCACCCTCCAGGGTACGGACGGCAAAATGGCTTTAGCTCGCAGCGTCACCGTGCTCGTCGGGCACAAAGCCCGCGCTTCGCCGCACAACCAGTTCAACCTCAACAACGACCGGCTCTTTCCGGTCTGCTTTGGAATTCGCCTGCGGATCGATACATGCCAGCAACAAGGAAGCAGCTTTTGCCCCGAGCGCACGCCTGTCTTGCCTGATTGTCGTCAGCGCCGGAACGTAGTGTTCCGACAGTTCGATGTCGTCGAACCCGACAACGGACATATCTTCAGGCACGTTGATCCCGTTGCCCATGAGCGTGGAGATCAGTCCAAAAGCAACCTGGTCGGACGCGCAGAACACGGCCGTCGGCGGCTCTTTCATTGCAATGATCTTCTGCGCGGCCATGCGTCCCGATTCCAGCGAAAAATCACCCCGGATGATCCACTCGTCGCGAACAGGCAATCCGAGCCGCGAGCGCTCCTCGATCATGCCCTGGCGCCGCGCGTGGGTCAGGACATTGTCCGAAGGCCCAGTGACATGTGCGATCTTCCGGTGTCCCAGCTGATGCAGATGCCGAACGGCCAACCGTGCGCCCTGGACGTTGTCACTTCTTACCGACGGTAGGTCTGCGCCCTGCACCCATTCGCAGGCAAAGACAATCCGGTCGGCGACACCTTTGTCCCGGAACTGCCCGAGTTCGAAGTCGGAAAGCCCGCCGTCCAGACAGATCATGCCGTCGATCTGGGAATCCAGAAAATAGTCCACAAGACGCTTGCCCGTGGTCGAATGGTCATTGGTGTCTGCAATCAGAACAGACGTGTCGTGATCGCCGAGTTTTTCGCTTATGCCTGCAAGTATCTGCGAAAAAAACGGATTGCCGAGATTGGGGACCAGGACAAGTACGGCACCGGTCTGACGGGTCCGCAGCGTACGCGCAGCCTTGTTGACGCGGTAGCCTGTCGCCCGGATCGCCGCAAAAACGCTCTCGCGTGTTGCCTCGGTCAGAAGCTCCGGATTGCTCAGGGCCCGGCTTACGGTTGCCGTCGACACACCTGCCTTTTCCGCCACGTCTCGAATACGTGCATTTTTCTGGACCAAATTACTCTCCGGAGCGTTTGTTTGTCTCTTTGATCACATTCCGGGTTGACACAAGGGCGATTCCCGAGAATGATAAATGTAATCGATTACATGAATGATACAACAAATTGTAATCGATTACAAAGCGTGGCGAAAGCCGCACACCGACGACAATCGAACAATCTGGGTTCGATGGGAGGACACCATGAAAGCACTACGCGTAGTTTTTGCCGCAACCACCGCCCTTTGCGCGACAACCGCCGCACTGGCAACCGATCTTGAAGTCACCCATTGGTGGACGTCCGGCGGAGAGGCCGCGGCTGTCGCCGAATTTGCCAAGGCGTTTGACGCAACCGGCAACAAATGGGTCGACGGTGCGATCGCAGGATCCGGCGGCACGGCCCGTCCGATCATGATCAGCCGGATAACGGGCGGCGATCCGATGGGCGCCACGCAATTCAATCATGGCCGCCAGGCGGAAGAACTGGTCGAAGCCGGCCTCATGCGCGACCTCACCGATATCGCAGAAGAAGGCAACTGGAAGGAAATCGTCTTTCCGCCGTCGCTGCTCGACAGCTGCACGCTCGACGGCAAGATCTACTGCGTGCCCGTCAACATTCACTCGCCACAATGGCTCTGGTTGAACAACGCTGCTTTTGAAGACAATGGGCTGGCCGTTCCGACCAACTGGGACGAATTTGTTGCCGCCGCTCCGAAACTCCAGGAAGCCGGCATCGTGCCGCTTGCGATCGGACAGCAGCCTTGGCAGACGACACTTGCCTTCCAAACCCTTCTGACCGCCCTGGCAGGGCCTGAAACCTACACCAAGGTTTTCGGCGACAAGGACGCAGACCTCGCAGCCGGTCCGGAACTCGCAAAGGTCTTTGAAGCCGCAGCGATCGCCCGCGAACTGTCCAAGGACTCCAATGTCCAGGCTTGGAACGATGCCACCAACCTTGTCATCACCGGCAAGGCCGGGGGCCAGATCATGGGTGACTGGGCGCAAGGCGAATTCCAGGTCGCCAACCAGGTCGCCGGCACGGATTACACCTGCTTGCCGGGTCTTGGCGTCAACGAGGTGATCCAGACCGGTGGCGATGCCTTCTATTTCCCGAAGGTCGATGACGAAGCCACAACCAAGGCGCAAGGCGAACTGGCCAAGGTGATGATGTCGCCGGAGACACAGGTCGCGTTCAACCTGAAAAAGGGCTCCCTTCCCGTGCGTGGAGACGTGGACCTGTCTGCAGCCAATGACTGCATGCGCAAGGGCCTCGACATTCTGGCCAAGGGCAACATCATTCCCGGCACCGACCAGCTTATGTCCGCTGACAGCAACCAGCAGGTCAACGATCTGTTTGTCGAGTTCTTCAACAACCCGGAAATGTCTGCCGAAGACGCGCAGAAACAGTTCGCGTCGATCATCAGCAGCGCTGACTGATCCCGGCTCCGCTCCGTCGCCCGGACTGTCGTCGTGAAGTCTCACCCGGGCGGCGTCCTCCCGCCCTGTGCGCAGCGATGCGCGCAGGGCCCCTTGGAGGCCGCATTTTCGACAAGGACACAGCAACATGGCTGCAGCAACTGGACCGGTGAGATGGCACCGGAACCTGAGTGCCAAGATCGCGGCAATTCCCATGATCACGACTGCACTGGTCGTTTTCATCGGCGGAACCGCATGGACGGTGCTCTATTCCTTTACCAGCTCAAAACTCCTGCCCCGCGAGAAATTCGTCGGCTTGGCCCAATACGAGCGCCTGTGGAGCAGCAGCAAGTGGCTGATCTCAATCGAAAATCTAGCGATCTATGGCGTCTTTTCGCTTGTCTTTTCACTGCTGATCGGCTTCATGCTGGCAGCGTTGCTTGACCAAAAGATCCGCTTTGAAGACACGTTCCGGACGATCCTGCTTTATCCCTTCGCCCTGAGCTTCATCGTCACGGGTCTTGCCTGGCAATGGATCCTCAACCCAGACTTCGGCATCCAGCATGTTGTGCGCAGTCTCGGCTGGGAGAGTTTCTCCTTCGACCCGCTCTACGACCCGGACATCGTTATCTACGGCATTCTCATCGCTGGCCTTTGGCAGGGAACCGGCCTGATCATGTGCCTGATGCTCGCAGGGCTGCGCGGCATCGATGAAGACATCTGGAAGGCCGCGAAAATCGACGGCATACCGATGTGGAAGACCTACATTTTTATCGTCATCCCCATGATGCGCGGCATCTTCATCACCGCGATCGTGCTGATCGCATCCGGCATCATCAAGGTTTACGACCTTGTCGTTGCCCAGACGGGCGGCGGCCCGGGCATCGCTTCGGAAGTCCCTGCAAAATACGTTTATGACGCTATGTTCCTGTCGCAGAACCTTGGACAGGGCTTTGCCGCCTCCACCATGATGCTGCTCACGGTGATCATCATCGTCGTGCCCTGGGCGTATCTCGAATTCGGAGGCAAGCGCCGTGGGTAACGTGACCAAAACCGCCGCTGAAATCCAGCTCGCACCCGCGCGCCAGGAGATGACCGGGCCGCGTGGACCGAAACCCGGCCGGACGCTCTCGCGCCGCAACATCATGATCTACGGCACGTTGATCGTCGTTTCGCTCTATTATCTGCTGCCGCTTTACGTGATGGTCGTGACCTCGCTCAAAGGCATGCCGGAAATCCGCCTCGGCAACATCTTTTCGCCTCCCGTGGAGATCACCTTCCAGCCATGGGTCAAGGCCTGGGCGGAGGCCTGTACAGGGCTCAATTGCGACGGTCTTTCACGAGGCTTTTTCAATTCGGTCAGGATTCTAATTCCGTCCGTGGTGCTCTCTATCGCCATTGCCTCCGTCAATGGCTATGCACTCGCCAACTGGCGCTTCAAAGGGTCCGAGACATTCTTCACCATCCTGATCGTCGGGGCCTTCATTCCCTATCAGGTGATGATCTATCCGATCGTGATCATGCTTCGGGAAGTCGGGCTTTACGGCAGTCTGACAGGCCTGGTGATCGTGCATACGATCTTCGGCATGCCGATCCTCACGCTGCTCTTCCGCAATTACTTTGCCTCCGTGCCGCAGGAGCTTTTCAAGGCCGCGCGTGTCGACGGCGCCGGCTTCTGGGGAATCTATTTCCAGATCATGGTTCCGATGAGCCTGCCGATCTTTGTCGTGGCCATGATCCTGCAGGTTACCGGCATCTGGAACGATTTCCTGTTCGGCGTCATCTACACCAAGCCGGATCTCTATCCAATGACCGTTCAATTGAACAACATCGTGAACTCGACCCAGGGTGTGAAGGAATACAACGTCAACATGGCGGCAACGATCCTGACCGGCCTGGTCCCGCTCACGATCTACTTCATCTCCGGTAAACTCTTTGTCCGCGGCATTGCCGCCGGCGCTGTGAAAGGCTGACGGGACTGATCATGGAAACCAAGCACAGCATCTCCATCAAGAACCTGAGATTGAGTTTCGGCGCACTCGATGTCCTGAAGGATCTCAACCTGGACGTCGGCCGTGGTGAATTTCTGGTTCTGCTCGGCTCTTCCGGCTGTGGCAAGTCCACGCTGCTCAATTGTATTGCCGGCCTTCTTGATGTCTCCGACGGCCAGATCTTCATCGGCGAGCGCAACGTGACCTGGGAGGAACCTTCCAAGCGGGGCATCGGCATGGTGTTTCAAAGCTACGCGCTTTATCCGCAGATGACCGTTGCCGGAAACCTCAGCTTCGGTCTCAAGAATGCCGGACTGCCGAAGCCTGAGATCGAGGAACGGGTGAACCGGGCGGCGAAGATCCTGCAGATCGAACCGCTCTTGAGCCGCAAGCCTGCCGCCCTTTCCGGCGGTCAGCGGCAGCGCGCAGCCATCGGCCGCGCCCTGGTGCGCGACGCAGACGTTTTCCTGTTTGACGAACCCCTGTCGAATCTTGACGCCAAGCTGCGCGCGGATCTCAGGGTCGAGATCAAGCAGCTGCACCAGCAGCTCAGCAACACGATGATTTACGTCACCCACGATCAGATCGAGGCGATGACGCTTGCCGACCGCATTGCCATCATGCGCGGCGGGCAAATCCTTCAGCTCGCCTCGCCGAACGAAATCTACAACCGGCCCGCCAACAAGTATGTCGCTGAGTTTATCGGCTCACCGACAATGAACTTCTTCGACGGCGAGATCGTGGGCGGCGACGGGTTGCGATTTGCCGTCGGCAATCACGCCTTTCCGCTGGAAGGCTACGATTTCCGTGATGGGCTCGCGGTCCAGGGACCGGCCTGGTTCGGCATCCGCCCGGAACACATGGTCACCGGGACGAAAGCCGAGAGCGCCAGGATCCGGCTATCGGGACAGGTTGAGCTGGTGGAACCCCTCGGCTCGGATACGCTCGCGCGCGTCGCAGTCGACGGCCGTTCGCTCTGGGTCCGGATGGACGGGCAGGCGAACATTCGCGACGGTGACGACATTGTCGTCGGCTTCGACCCGGCACGCGCAAATCTGTTTGACAAATCACACGAAAACCGACTTTGACAGACTTCCTCCAACCTTCAGGACAACGGTCATGAATGTTTCCTTTCAGCTTTATTCCGCCCGCAACTTCACACCTTGGGATACCGTTCTCCAGCATCTGGCCAATCTCGGCTACACGCAGGTGGAGGGCTTCGGTGCCGCCTACGAAGATGCTGCCGCCTTCAAGGGCCTGCTCGACAAACACGGGCTGACGATGCCGTCCGGTCATTTCTTCCCGCTGGAACAGTTCGAGGACGACTTCGCGGGCGTTCTTGAGACGGCTCGCACGCTTGGCATGAACCGTCTGTTCTGCCCCGCACTGCCACCTGAGCAGCGCGTTGCAGATCCGGCGGCATGGGTCTCGGTTGGTCATCGGCTGGAGGAAATCGGCAACCGTGTCCGGGACGCAGGCCTCAGGTTCGGATGGCACAACCACGATTTCGAGTTCGCCGCCTGCACCGATGGCCGTTTGCCGATGGACATTCTCCTGGAAAGCGCACCCTCCATCGAATGGGAAGCGGACATCGCCTGGATCGTTCGCGGCGGACAGGACCCGCTTCAGTGGATCGAACGCTACGCAGCGCGGATAACGGCAGCTCACGTGAAGGATATCGCTCCCGAAGATGAATGCATCGACGAGGACGGCTGGGCCGACGTCGGATATGGCGTTATGGACTGGAAGACGCTTACGGCGACCTTGCGCGGGATCGGCGTTGATCTCTTCATCATGGAACACGACAACCCTTCCGATTTCGAACGGTTTGCAAGCCGCTCCATCGAGACATTCCAGAGATTCTAAGGATTCAACATGACTGACACACTTGGCATCGGCATCCTTGGATGCGGTAACATCTCGGCTGCCTACATGCGTCTTGCACCGCTGTTTCGTGGCATTGAAGTGCGAGCCTGCGCCGATTTGAACGAAGCGGCCGCCAAGGCACGCGCCGAGGAATTCAACCTCAGGGCTGAAAGCGTCGACGGCCTGCTCGCAGCCGGCGACATCGACATCATCGTCAATCTGACAGTGCCCGCGGCCCATTTCGAAGTTTCCAGGACCGTGCTCGAGGCAGGCAAGCATGTCTACTCCGAAAAACCTTTCGTCCTGAGCGTTGAAGAGGGCAAAGCACTCGCCGCACTGGCGGCTGAAAAAGGACTTCGTGTCGGATCGGCTCCGGACACGTTTCTGGGCGGCGCGCATCAGCTCGCGCGTCACCTTGTCGACGAAGGCGCTGTCGGCCGGGTAACGTCCGGAACCTGTTTCGTCCAGAGCCCGGGAATGGAGATGTGGCACCCGAACCCGGATTTCTTCTTCAAGCCCGGCGGCGGACCGATCCTCGATCTGGGCCCTTACTACGTCTCAAATCTTGTCCAACTGCTCGGCCCGGTGAAGCGGGTGACCGCCATGAGTTCATCCGGGTCCGACTACCGGACCATCACCTCGCAGCCCCGCCATGGCGAAAAGATCAAGGTGGAAACACCGACCACGATCCATGCGATCATGCAGTTCCACTCCGGAGCCCAAGTCACCTATTGCGCAAGCTGGGACGTCTGGCAGCACGGTCATTCAAACATGGAGCTCTATGGGCGCGACGGCACGCTGCACGTGCCGGACCCGAATTTCTTCGGCGGCGAAGTGCGGCTGACCGAAAAGGACTCCTTCATCACCGTTTCGGAAGACTGGAAGCACCCGTTTTCCGTTGCCAATGACGGTTCGCACGCCAACTACAGGACCGCCGGCCTCGCGGACATGGCGCTGGCGATCCTTCAGGGACGGCCGCACCGCTGTTCGCTTGAATTTTCCCTCCATGTCGTAGATGTGATGACCTCGATCCTCGCTTCCGGCGAGACGGGCGCGTACAAAGACATTCTCACCACATGCGAGCGTCCTGCAGCCCTTGGTCCCCAAGCGGCAAAGGACCTGTTGGCTCAATCGGAGACATCATGACCTTTCAAGCATCGCAAGCGCGATATGAGACTATGGAATACCGCCGCTGCGGGAGATCCGGCCTGAAGCTGCCGGTGATCTCGCTCGGCCTCTGGCACAATTTCGGAGAGGACACGCCGCATGAGCGCAAGCGGGACATCGCAAGAACCGCTTTCGATCTCGGCATCACCCATTTCGACCTTGCAAACAACTACGGACCGCCCCCCGGTTCGGCCGAAGAAGCATTCGGCGACCTGCTCAAGACCGACTTTGCGCCCTATCGCGACGAAATGATCATCTCGTCGAAAGCCGGCTACGGCATGTGGCCAGGTCCCTACGGCGAATGGGGCAGCCGCAAATACCTGATTGCCTCCTGCGACCAGTCGCTGAAGCGCATGGGGCTCGACTATGTCGACATCTTCTATTCGCACCGCTTCGATCCAGACACGCCGCTTGAAGAAACCATGATGGCGCTCGACCATATCGTGCGCTCGGGCCGGGCTCTTTATGTTGGTATTTCCTCCTACAATTCCCGGCGCACCCGCGAGGCCGTTGCGATCCTGAAAGACCTCGGAACGCCTTGCCTGATCCATCAGCCCAGCTATTCGATGATCAATCGCTGGGTCGAAGAGGATGGTCTGCTTGATACGCTTGATGACCTCGGTATTGGCTCAATCGCCTTCACGCCGCTGGCACAGGGAATGCTGACAAGCAAGTACCTTAAGGGGATCCCGGAGGGCAGCCGCGCCACCCAGGGAAAATCCCTTCAGGACCAGTTCCTCAGTGAGGAAAACCTTGCAACGATCCGCGCGCTGAACGGAATTGCCGAGCGCCGCGGTCAGAATCTCGCCCAGATGGCGCTGGCCTGGGTGCTGCGCCGCGGCCGGGTGACAACCGCGTTGATTGGAGCCAGCCGGGCGGAACAGGTCAGGGACTGTGTCGGTGCCCTGGGCAATCTCGAGTTTACGGACGCCGAACTTGCCGAAATTGACGCGACGACGCGCGACGCAAACGTTAACCTGTGGGCGGCGTCCTCCGAGCGAGAGGGACCGTCGCGCAACAAATGAACGCCTGCGCAAAAGGCGCCAGACACATGAGGAGGAAGTCATGGCCGGACTGATCAAAGGACCTGCAATTTTCCTGGCGCAATTTGCCGGGGACGACGCACCATTCAACTCGTTGCCCGCCATTGCAAAGTGGGCGGCGGATCTTGGCTACGAAGGCGTGCAAATTCCGACCTTCGACAGCCGCCTGTTCGATCTCGACAAGGCAGCGGAGAGCCAAACCTATTGCGACGAGGTCAAGGGCATTTGTGCGGATGCGGGCGTCGCGATCACAGAGCTGTCCACCCACTTGCAGGGCCAGCTTGTCGCCGTGCATCCGGCCTATGACCTTGCCTTTGACGGGTTTGCTCCGGCGCATCTGCACGGCAACCCGGCAGGCCGTCAGGAATGGGCGGTCGACCAGATGAAGAAAGCGGCGATCGCGAGCCGGAAACTTGGCCTTGACGCGTCGGTGAGTTTCACCGGGTCGCTGGCCTTTCCTTATCTTTACCCCTGGCCGCAGCGTCCCGCCGGTCTCATCGAGGAGGCTTTTTCCGAGCTTGCGCGGCGATGGAAACCGATCCTCGACGTCTACGAGGATCACGGTGTCGATGTCGGCTACGAAATACACCCGGGCGAGGACGTTTTTGACGGCGCCACGTTCGAGATGTTCCTCGAAGCGCTCGGCGGACATGCGCGATGCCAGATCAACTACGACCCGTCGCATTTCCTGCTGCAGCAGATGGACTATCTCGCCTTCATAGATATCTACCACGAGCGCATCTGCGCCTATCACGTGAAGGACGCAGAATTTAACCCCGACGGGCGCCAGGGCGTTTACTCGGGCTACCAGGGCTGGGTCAATCGTGCTGGCCGGTTCCGTTCGCTCGGCGATGGCCAGGTCGACTTTTCCGGGATCTTTTCCAAGCTTGCCCAGTACGGCTACGAAAGCTGGGCCGTCCTGGAATGGGAATGCTGCCTGAAATCTCCGGAACAAGGTGCCGCCGAAGGCGCCCCGTTCATCTTGAGCCACATCATCGAGGTTACCGACAAGGCGTTTGACGACTTCGCTGGCGGCGACACGGATCAGGAGCAGATCCGCAAGATGCTCGGGCTCTGACGTTCAGGGCGCTTGGTGGTGCTGTGCGCGAGCTCAGCCTCTTGCATACCCCCACCCCTAACCCCTCCCCACAAGGGGGAGGGGAATTTTGCCGTGCCATGAAGACGGTCTGGGATCAGTGTTGAGTTCGATTGAACAGAGTTGAATTACGTCATACACAGCCTGGTTCCCCTCCCCCTTGTGGGGAGGGGTTAGGGGTGGGGGTTCACACATACTTTGCGCGTGGTCAGCTCCTTCCACCGGATACCGCCACTTCATACCACCTGACAAAAAAGACCCGGCGCCCTGAAACAGACACCGGGTCAAGGCAAGGCGGAGGAAACCTTGCTGGAAGGAACATATGAGAGCTACCGGCTCTCCCTGCGGCCGCCGGCGAACGTTACGACACCGACAATGATCAGGCCTGTCAGGATCAGTCGGAGACCTGCGGCGGCGCCGAATGTGTTCAGCATGGCAACCAGCAGGAACAGGAACAGTGCCGCGCCGAAGACACCGGGGACGTTGGAGTTGCCGCCGGCAATCGAAGATCCGCCGATGACGACGACCGCGATTGAGGCAAGCAAGTATTCTTCCCCCATATTCAGCGAGGAGCCGCCCGAGAAGCCTGCCAGGAAAACCCCGCAGACCGCAGCCATGACAGCAGACAGCGAGTAGGTCAGATACCGGATGCGCTCGATGGGAACGCCGGCAAGGCGGGCCGCCCGTGTGTTCTGGCCGAAGGCAGTCACGGACCGCCCATAGACAGTGCGGTTCAACACGACCGCCATCACGACCGCCAGCGCAATCACGCACAGTGACAGGATGGGAACACCGGCAACTTTTGCGGTCGATATCCATTCCAGTGTTTCGGGCGGTTTGATCTTAACGCCGCGCCCGAGCGCAATTGCACTCGACTGGATCAGAAAACTCGATGACATGGTGGCGATGATGGGTGGGATGCTCAGGACCCTGATCAGGCCATAATTGAACAGACCGACCAGCAGGCCGACCGCAATCGCGGCCAGGAAGCCGGTCAGGATCATCGCGTCCGAACCACCCATTACCATCATCGAAACCACCGCGGAGAGTGTGATGGTCGAGGGGATAGACAGATCGACATTGCCCGGACCCAGCGTGATCACGAACATCTGGCCGATCCCGACCATCACGAAGAAGGTCGAAAAGGACAGCGCCGTCGACGCCAGCGCGAGACCACCCGTGCCGCTGATGTAAGCGGCCGTTGCCGCCCAGGTCAGGAACGCTGCCAGGAACGACCAGCTCCATGGGTGTTGACGCATAAAGGCTCCGATCGGTGTCATCGGCGTGCCTCCATCCGGTTCACAACGGCCCGCAAGGCCAGAACGATAATCAGAACAGCGCCTTGCGCACCAATCTGCCAGTCGGGGGAGATGCGCAGAAACGACAGGAAAGACGCCGTCAGCGTCAATGTCATTGCGCCGAGGACAGCGCCAATCGGCGAGATCCGGCCGCCGACGAATTCGCCGCCACCGAGAATAACCCCGGCGATGGACAGCAGCGTGTAACGCAGAGCGATGTTCGCATCCGCAGACGTTGCAAGCCCGACCAGCGTCAGTCCGGCCAGAATGCCGAAAACCGCAGTCAGCGCGTACATGGTCATCTTGAGCTTCAGGACGGACCAGCCTGCGCGGGTAATGGCCTTCTCGTTGCCGCCGACGCCGCGCATCAAGACACCCCAGGATGTGCGCATGAGTGCGAAATGGACAATCAAGGCGAGCGCAGCAGCGGCAATCAGGGGCATCGGCACGTAGGGTGGCTTGTAGGTCACCAAAGTGCGAATCCAGTCCGGTGCGCTGCCGCCGGGTGTCGGCAGAAGCAGGACGGCGCATCCCGACCAGACAAACGACATTCCCAATGTGACGACGATGCTCGGGAGTTGCCTGATGTAGATGAGAGCGCCAAGGCAGGCATAAACAGCAATGCAGCCCAGGAGAGCGGCAATGCCCAGAAGCGGTGTTTCCTGCAGCCATGTCGCCCCGATACAGGCGACGAGCGAAACGAAACTGCCTATCGACAGATCAAGGTCATTCACGGCAATCACGAACATCTGCGCGATCGTCGCCAGCGCGATCGGAATGGCCAGATTGAACAGAAGGTTCAGTCCGAAATAGCTCATCGCGCGTGGTTGAAGCCAGAAGACGCCCAGCAATACGAAGGTCAGCGAAAGAGCCGGTAGCGCGCCCCGCCAGAAGCGGGGAGAGGCAAAGAAACGCAATCCGGTCATGCCGCCCCGCTCACCTGCTTGAAGGATGCCTGCAAAAGATTTTCCTCAGTGATGTCGCCGCCGGACAGGGTTTCGCTGACCACGCCGTCACGAAAGACGTAGACGCGGTCACAATAGTCCAGCTCTTCCATTTCGGTCGTGTACCAAAGGAACGTTCGTCCCTGTGACGCCTCCTGGCGAATGATCGCGTAGACCTCGTTTTTCGTGCCGACATCAACCCCGCGCATGGGATCGTCCATCAGAACGATATCTGCTGCGGACCCGAGAGCGCGCGCAAACAGGACCTTTTGCTGGTTGCCGCCGGACAAGGACAAGATGGGCGCTTCCACGTCCGGCGCCCGGATCCCGATGCGCTCTTTCCAGGCGTCGGCAAGTTCCTGCTCGCGTTCGTTTTGAATGAGGACGCCTGATCGCAGCCTTTTCAGAGACGAGACCCCAATGTTCTTGCGGATGGACCAGAGCGGCAGAACGCCGTCCACCTGCCTGTCACCGGCGATGAAACAACAACCGGATGCCTGTGCTCCGGACGGCAGAACGCCATGGCCTTCGAAAATCGACAAAAGGGCTTGGGTCTGACCCTGCCCGGCGAGCCCGGCGAAACCGATGACTTCGCCTTCCCGTGCGCGAATACTCTGATCGTCAGGCTGGCCGGCCGGCCGCATATGAATGCGCTCTTCGCCTGCCGATGTCGTGGCGTTCTGGTCGCGGCGCGGTGCTGCGCCTGCAACGACCGTGCTGCCCATGGCCTCGACAAGACTGACCCGGTCGAAGTCAGCCGCGTCCTTGAAGGCGACGACTCGGCCGTCCTTCATCACCGAGATCTTGTTCGAGACCTGAAGGATTTCACCCAGCAGGTGGGAAATGAGAACCACGCTGATGCCTTGTCGCGTGACGCGGCCAACATAGTCGAGAAGCTGATCGGCAACTCGTGCATCGAGCGAAGACGTCGGTTCGTCCAAAATGACCAGACGGATGTTTGTGTCGGTGACCGTGAAGGCCCGCGCAATCTCGACCATTTGCCGTTTTGAAATCGTCAGGTCACCGACAATGTCGTTCGGCGATATCCCGTGCCCCGGAAAGACGAGGTCAAGCTGTTCCATGATCAGGGCACCGGCACGTTTTTGCCAGCCGAAGCCCTTCAGCACGGGGTGGATGATCCGGGTGTTTTCGGCAACCGACAAGTTCGGGCAGAGCGACAGTTCCTGGAAGACACATCGAATTCCCAGCCTGCCGGCATCCTGCACCGAATAGCCCTTGCCAAGCTCGTCGCCGGCGACGGCCAGATTGCCGTCACTCGCTTCGAGCGTACCCGCCAGAATATTCATCAAGGTGGACTTGCCGGCCCCGTTATGGCCGACAAGTCCCAGGCATTCCCCGGCATGGATCTTCAGATCCACGCCGCTCAGGGCCTGTACCGCCCCGAAAACCTTTTGAATTCCATCGAGGGAAATCAAAGGGCCTGCAGTTTCCGTCGTCATTGCGCCTCCGGAATTCGAACGGACGGTACGGGCGCGCTTTACTGGACGCTGGCCAGATAGGCCTTGGCGTCGTCGAGCGAGTATTCGACATTGGACACGCCGCCGGGTTCGGTATTGGCCAGCCCTTCCTCAAGATCAGCCTGATCAATCTGCAGGAACGGCACGATCAATTCCTTGGGCACATCCTGTCCGTCCAGGATCTGCTGCGCAACCCAGAACGCCAGGGTCGACACGCCAGGAGCAATCGAAACGGACATGGTCTCGTAGCCATTCGCGTCCTTCTGCTCTTTCCACCAGGTCAGTTCGTCATGGCGGTTGCCCATGATGATGATCGGTGTCGGCCGTCCCGCAGCCGCAAAGGCCTGGGCCGCTCCGTAACCGTCGCCGCCTTGCGTCACGACGCCGACAATTTCCGGCATGCTCGGCAGGATACCAGCGACTGCTTTCTGGGCGACGGTCTGCGTCCATTCGCCGTGAACCGACCCGGCAATGTTGAACTTTTCATGATTGGCAACGCCGGCCTCGATGCCGGAGTGAATTTCATCATCGACAAAAACGCCGGCAAGGCCCCGGATCTCGAGAAGCTCACCGCCATCTGCCAACCGACCGGACAGGTAGTCGACCTGGATCTCACCCATTTTCTTGAAATCGACTGCGATACGCCAGGCGCAAGGTTCCGTCACAACACCGTCGAAGGAGACGACGACAATACCGGCGTCACAAGCTTCCTTGACCGCGCCATTGAGAGCAGTCGGCGAAGCAGCGTTGATCACGATGGCGTCATAGCCTTGCAAGATCAGGTTCTGGATCTGCGCCGCCTGTTCCGTCGGCTGGTTTTCGGCTGTCGTGAAGGCATCGCCGGCAGCAACGACGCCATCATTGACGGCCTGTTCGGCATTCTTGCCCCAGGATTTGAGCATCGCCTGGCGCCAGCTGTTGCCGGCATAGTTGTTGGACAAGGCGATCCGCTTGTCGGATGTGTCGGCAGCAGACACCTGAATCCCGGCAACAGTCAATGCCAAGGCGGTGGTCGCGAGCAGTATCGATTGACATATTCTCATGATTTCCTCCCTATCATCAGTTACTTGCATCAGTCCTTCAGAGATTTTCCCTCCTGTTTACGCCTCTGACGCCGACATAAATCGCGTAGAGGGAAGTCGTTGCGGTAATGAAGAGGCGGTTGTTTTTCGGGCCTCCGAAGGTCAGGTTCGACACAGCTTCGGGGACCGAGATAAGCCCCAGAAAAGTCCCTTCGGGCGAAAAGACCTGAACGCCATTTCCCGAACTCGACCAGATATTGCCGTCCTCGTCGAGGCGAAATCCGTCCGGCACACCTGGTGAAATTTCAGCGAAAACGCGCTCGTTTTCGGGCCGTCCGGCAGCATCGAGATCGAAGACCTTGATGTGGTGGGGCCCGCCTTTCAGATGCGACACGCCTGTGTCGGAAACATAAAGTTTTCGCTCGTCCGGCGAAAAGGCGAGCCCGTTCGGTTTCACCATGCTGCGCACGACGGCTTCGACTTCACCGGTTTCCGGCTCGACCCTGTAGACGTGACAGCCATCCTGCTCCTGGTCCGCACGCTCGCCTTCATAGTCCGTCAGGATCCCGTAAGGCGGATCCGTGAACCAGATCGATCCGTCCGATTTTACGACGACATCGTTGGGTGAATTCAGTTTCTTGCCGCCGAAATGGGTCGCAAGAACAGTGCGCGCACCGTCATGTTCGCGTCTTGTGACCGCACGGGTTCCGTGCTCGCAGCTTACCAGCCGGCCTTCCCGGTCTATTGTGTTGCCGTTCGCATAATTGGAGACATGCGACAGAGTCCGCGTTCCAAGGCCTTCGATCCATTGCAGGATGCGGTTGTTGGGAATGTCCGACCAGACCACGCAGTCCGTACCTGCGAAATAGGCCGGTCCCTCCGCCCAGAGGCACCCATTGAAAAGGCGCTCAACGCGGCAGATGGGGAGGACAAGATCCCGCATCCGCTCGTCCGCGATTTCAATCCCGTCATGCAATGGCCGTTTGCTCCCTGGCAGCACCGGTTTCAGAGACCTGATCCGGTGCAGTTCCGTTTCCTTGCCGAAGAGCTTTCCATGCAGCTTGCAGAATGTATGCTGTAGTTTCGACAAGAGTTTTGCGGGAACCCGCATCGAAAGCTGCAGGTTTCAACACCAACTTGGCGGGAATAGCGCGGGAGCGACAAACCGGAGACCGGTATCCTTGACGGACGAAAGCACACCTACCGGAGCAAGTGCCATTAGCACCGAAGCCATGCTGCAGCGGTTTCTGCTGATCTCGCGGGCAGTTGCCGGCCAATTGGATTTTCAATCGCTGATCCAGAAGGTCTCGGAAGAGGTCGGCTTCTTCCTCCCACACGACCATATCGATGTCTGCATTCTCACCGGCGAAGGGGACATGCATGTCGCTTATGAAGCCCGCCTACATACCGGCTGGGGCGAAGCGCCGGAACCCGTGCCGATCTCGGGAAGTCCAATCCGGAGCATCCTGCGGGGCCAGGAGGATTTCATCCTGACGGCTGACGCACAGCGCGACGAACGCTTTCATTTCGACGGCGCGTTCAACGATCCGATTTTCGACGCCCGACTGCGCAGCCGCTTGCACGTGCCGCTCCAGGTCGAGGGCAAGGTGATCGGAGCGCTTTCCTATTCCTGTCACGAGCGCGGTGTCTATAAGGACAGCCACGTGACGATCGCCCAATATGTCGCCGACCTGTTGTCGTCCTATATCCACGCGTTGAACCAGGGTGAACGCGCACGAGAGGCAGCGATCCGGCAGGCCGAGATCCATGCCCACGCGGAAGGCCTGCGCGCAGGCGCGCTGCGTCTTACCGAAGCGCTCGAACTGGAGCGGCAGCGGATCGGGATGGATCTTCATGATCAGACGCTGGCCGACCTGACGCGGCTGAACCACGAATTAAGGCGCCTTCGGATGACGCCGAAGATACCGGGTGACGCTCTGAACGGCCTTACCGACCGGCTCGAAGGTTGCCTGCAGGAGCTTCGAGGCATCATCGAAGACGCGCGGCCGAGCGTTTTGAAGTTGTTCGGGTTTGAAGAGGGCATCGAGGCCCTGCTGGAACGGGCCGTCGCCTCGCAGCCACGCCCGATTGCGGTTGAATTCGCCGACGAAACCGGAGGTGAAGGCAACAGACTTCAGGAAACCCTTCAGGTCGCCCTGTTTCGCATTACGCAGGAGGCCGTAAACAATGCCATCAAACATGCCGGCGCCTCCAAAATTCTTGTGCGCCATTCCAGGATTGGCGATCAGCTCTGCCTTTCCGTCTCCGATGATGGCCGCGGCCTTCCGAAAGGCGAAACCGAACATACGGGCGGAATCGAGAACATGCGGACCAGAGCAACGCTGATTTCGGCCGATTTCAGTATTTGTCCGTGTGAAGAGATGTCCGGCACGTGTGTGCGCGTCATGCTGCCGGCCTTGGAACCGAACACACCTCTAAACTCCGAACCAGAACGAACCAATGCGTATTTTGATCGTTGAAGACGATGTGCTCCATCGCTCCTTCTTGCGGGAAGTGGTCGAACGGGAGCTGCCTGATGTCACTGACGTCCAGGAGGCCCGCAACGGAGACGAGGGCATTGCGCTTGCGATCGAACACCGCCCGGACGCGATCGTCATGGATCTTCAAATGCCGAACCGGACCGGTGTCGAGGCCGCCCGTGCCATCTGGCGCCAGGAACCGGAGACCCGCATTCTGTTCTGGTCGAACTACTCCGATGAAGCCTATGTGCGCGGCATTTCCAGGATCGTGCCGGCGGGGGCTTCTTACGGTTACATTCTGAAATCAGCGTCCGAAGACCGTTTGAAACTCGCGCTCCAGGGTGTCTTTGTCGAAGAGCAATGCATCATCGACAGAACAGTGCGAGGCGTGCAGCAGCGGGCGGATGACCGGCTGCAAGGGCTCACCGATGCGGAGTATGAAGTCCTGATCGATATCGCTCTTGGCCTGACGGACAGAACAATTTCCCGGCGGCGGGGCATATCTCTGCGCAGCGTGCAAAGCCGGCTGCAGGCACTTTATGAAAAACTCGGAGTCGACCAGGATTCAGACCGCGATCCGGACGGCGCGGCCATATACAACAGCCGCTCGCGCGCGGTCAGCATTGCCTTTTTGCGGCGCCTTGTGAACGGGAAAGCCATCGAGGCAGCCGAACTCGATTACCAGGCCTGGGCGACGTTGAAAAGCGGGGCAGCGAGCTCAAACTAGTGTCAGCAGCAGATCCCAGGATGCGCGGTCCCTATGTCGCGGCACACGCCTGCAGAAGGTGCATGCAGGAAGAGCTTGCCGGAGACCCCCACCCCTAACCCCTCCCCACAAGGGGGAG
>NZ_JASHKA010000021.1 GCF_030732845.1 Roseibium sp. MMSF_3544 | reverse complement strand
GACGGCGCGCTAAAACCCGTAAATGCAACAGCTGCAGCAGCCATCGCAATGAGTGTCTTCTTCATGCGTTCCTCCCAAACTGCAGGCACGTGATTGCGGCTTCTGTCATTGGAAGCCGTGCCTGAGATCAGACAATCACAAACGGGAAAATTTTGCAACCGGTTGCAAACAAATTGACCGAGTCTGTCATTCGTGTAGTTTCGAAGAGATCGGTGGCTGAATTGTTTGGACAAGCGACTTGGCAGTAACATTAAAGGATGTCGCGGAACTTGCAGGTGTTTCCCGCTCGGCGGTTTCGCGAACCTTCACGGTTGGCGCCAGTGTTTCCGCGCGTACGCGGGAAAAGGTGGAAAAGGCGGCCAAGTCACTCGGATACCAGCCGTCATTGATTGCGCGCAGCCTTGCGACCAGCCGGACGAAACTGATCGGTCTTGTCGCCAACAACTTTCAGAATCCGGCCTTTCTGGATGTCTTCGACCTCTTTACCAGCGAATTGCAGAAACGCGAGCTGCGTCCACTGCTGGTCAATCTCTCCGGAGAAACGTCGCCGAAAAAAATTGTCGATCTGCTAAGGCAATACAGTGTCGACGGAGTGATCGTCGCCACATCCACGCTGCCGACCAGCTTTGCAACCGCTTTTCAGGCAGCCGGTGTTCCGGTGATCCATACATTCGGAAAATTCCAGGCAAATGCGAATGTCCATGTCGTCGGGATCGACAATATTCACTGCGGCGCGATGGCGGCGCGGACGTTTGCCGAGCGTTCCTATCAAACCGTCGCGCTGCTCGGCGGCCCTGAATCGGCGACATCAACACAGGACCGGGCAACCGGGTTCCTGAACCTGGCCACAGAACTTGGCCTGAAGGTCGCGAAGGTTTGTTACGCTGACAACTACACTTATCAGTCCGGTCGCGAGGCGATGCGCGAGGTGCTGGACGATGCACGCGTCGAGGCGGTGTTTTGCGGTGACGACCTGATCTGCATGGGCGCGATGGATGCAGCGCGCGCTGCCGGCAAATCGATCCCCGAAGACATTGGATTTTTAGGCTTCAACGACATCGCGATGGCCGGGTGGGACGCCTACTCGCTGACAACTATCCGCCAGCCGATCCGTGACATCATCATGAGTTCGGTCGAACTTGTTGTCGGCATGGTGGAAAATCCGGGCCGAAGCCCGGAAATCCGGCTGTTTCCGTGTTCGGTGGTCGACCGCGGGTCGTTGCGGCCGATCGCCAAGTCCTAGGGTGCGCCCCCAGTCTCAGCATGCGAGGCGCACTGGATTTGCGTTAAAGATCCACCCAAGCGCCGCGGGATTTTGCCGATTTTGCTGCAGCTTCAATGGCGCGCATGGACCAGAGCCCGTCAACGGCGGTCGGGTAGTCGAGGGCGTGAGGGTCAGGCGCGTGGCCATGCTTTTCCGCCCTCAAGACGTCGGCCAGGTCATGGTAGATATTGGCAAAGGCGACCGGCATGCCTTCCGCGTGGCCAATCGGAATGCGCGAGGCACGGACTGCCTGGGGCGACAGGGCGGCGTCGCCGCGCTCAAGCACCTGTGTCCGGCCGTTTAGCGGTGTCCAGTGCAGCTGCTCAGGATGCTGCTGCTGCCAGGAGAGCCCGCCTTTTTCGCCGAAAACCTGCAGGGTGAGGCCGTGCATCCGTCCGACGGCGATTGCACTGGTCCAGAGCCTCAGGACCGTGCCCTCAGAAAGGCGCATGTTGATCATCGCGTCGTCTTCCAACTGCCTGTCTCCGACCATGGAAGAAAAGTCGGCGGAGAGTTCCGCCGGGGTTTGTCCGGAGACGAAACAGGCCATGTGAAAGGCGTGAATGCCGGCATCGGCGAACACGGCCGACGTGCCGGCCTGGTCCGGATCGTAGCGCCAGCGGATCCGGGGATTGTCGGCTTCGTCCGCGTCGGCGTGGAAGCCGTGGGCGAATTCCGCCTTGATCATGCGAACCTTGCCAAGCTCGCCATCGGCGACCATGGCGCGCATCTGCCGCACCAGCGGATAGCCGCTGTAGCCATAGTTGACGGCGCAGACCTTTCCGCTTTCCTTCGCAATGGCAACGATATGCTCGGCTTCTTCTGCCGTCATTGTCAGCGGTTTTTCACAAAGCACGTGAAAGCCGGCTTCCAGGAAGGCGCGTGAAATTTCGTAGTGTGTCGCGTTCGGTGTCGCGATCGTCACCAGATCGAGACGGTCCGGCCTTCCGCGCTCGCCCTCCAGCATCTCCTGCCAGTTGCCATAGGCGCGATCGTCCGCAATGCCGAGCGTTGACGCGAACGCCTTGCCGCGCGCCGGGTCGATATCGAGGGCTCCGGCGGTCAGGTGAAAATGTCCGTCCAAAGCAGCGCTGATCCGGTGAGCAGGCCCGATCTGGGAGCCTTCACCACCGCCGATCATTCCCCATTTGAGTCTGGTCATGCCGCGACCTCAAAGCCGATAGAGTGAAGATAAGTCCGGTTTTCCCTGGCATCGTCCAGGGGAGACTGCGCCTTTTCGGGGTCGCAGTCCTGTTCAACTGTGCACCAGCCCTTGAACCCTGCCGATTCAAGCTTGGCCTTCACGGCCGGGAAATCGACCGACCCCTTGCCGAGATTGCAGAAAATGCCGTCGCCACAGGCCTCATAAAAATCCGTCCTGTTGGTGACGGTCCTTTGACGCACCTCCGGGTCGATATCCTTGAAATGCATATAGGAAATCCGATCCATGTGACGATCCATGAATGCCAGTGGGTCAAAATCGGCATAATGGCTGTGACCGGTGTCGAGGCAGATTTTCAGCAGGCTCTCGTCGACTTCGTCGAGCAGGCGTTCGACTTCATCTTCGAAGTCCATAAACCCGCCGGCATGCGGGTGGATGGCGGTGATGAGCCCGTATTCCTCGGTTCCCATCCTGGCGATATCGCGGATCCGGTCGCGGTATACAGCCCATTCGGCTGCGGACATCTGTTCCGCCTCCGAAGGCCGTCCTGCGGTCGGCGCCCTGCGCGGCGAGATGGAATCAATCAGCACAAGGTGCCGCGCGCCGTGAGCCTTGAGTGCTTCGCAGGTGCGTACCGATCCGTCTTTGACATCGTCCCACTTTGCCGGATCATGGAAGGGGCGAAAGACAACGCCGCCGATCAGTTCCAGATCCCGCTCGGCCAGCGCATCGCCCAGTTCGGACGGGTCTTCCGGCATGAAGCCCACCGGGCCGAGTTCAATGCCCCGGTATCCGGCGTCGCGGCACTGATCCAATACTGTCTGCCAGGACGGGTTGCGCGGATCGTCCGCGAATTCAACACCCCAGGAGCAGGGCGCGTTTCCGATCTTGATGGTCATTCGATTTTTTCCAGATTTGACGATCTGTCTGACGCTGTGTCCTAGACGTCGGCGAGATTGATCCAGCTTTTGGAGTCGTTCGATTGCCAGGCCGCTTCAATGACCTGGTTCACATAAAGGCCGTCCTCGAAAGTCGGCCAGATGCTTTGCCCCGTCTCTATGGCGGTCAGGAAGTCCTTGGCCTCGATGATGATCTGATCCTGGTACCCGGTGCCGTGACCGGCTCCAAGGCAGAAATTCACATAGTCAGGGTGGTTCGGGCCTGTAAATATTTTCCGGAAACCCTCGCGAGACGGGTTTTGTCCGCCCTCGTATAGCCAGAGCGCATTCTGATCTTCCTGATCGAAGCGGATGGCGCCGTTGGTGCCGAAAATATCGTAGGCGTACCCCATTTTCCGGCCCCAGGCTGTGCGGCTGATATAGAGCGCACCGAGCGCGCCGGAGGTGAACCGGCACATGATTTGTGCCTGGTCGTCGTTGGTCACCGGAACCATGCCTTCGTCCGACGGGCGTTCCTTGACCACCGTGTCAATCTCCGCAAGGACACGTTCCATGGGCCCGGCAAGGGCCTGCGAGGCATTGATGATATGCGGTGCCAGATCGCCCATGTTGCCGTTGGCCCGGCCCTCGGCGCGCCATGTCCCTGGCAGGTTCGGATCTGCGAAAAAGTCCTCGGTATGTTCACCGCGCACATAAGTGACGTCACCGATCTCGCCGGCTTCAATTATTTCCCGCGCGAGCTGGGAAGCCGGTGTGCGGATGTAGTTGAAGCCGACCATGTTGATGCAGCCGGACACCTTGGCTGCCGCGGTCATGTCGCGGCTCTGGCTGAGATTCTGACCGAGTGGCTTTTCGCAGAACACCGGTTTGCCGAGCTGAAAGGCCGCTGTCGCGATTTCCAGGTGCGTGTTCTGGGGCGATGCAATCACGATTGCCTCGACACGGGGGTCATTGACCAACTCCCGCCAGTCAGACGTCGACCGCTTGAAGCCCAGTTCGCGGGCTTTTTTCGCAGCACCCTCCGGCGTGGTCGTGCAGATCATTTCCAGCACCGGGCGCAGTTTCGTTGCGAACACCGCGCCAACGGCATGCATGGCCACGGAATGGGCCTTTCCCATATATCCGCCGCCGATAATGCCAATGCCAATCTCGCGCGTTTCCATTCGTTTTTGATCCATTTTTGCAACCGCTTGCAAAACAGCTAAACACCCATTAGCTTTCACAGTCAAGGGTCCCTTGGACCACATTCAAAAAATCCGTTCCGGGAGGTGTCGAGGCTTATGGCCCAGAAGACAATTCGCCTGACCATGGCGCAGGCTCTTGTCCGTTATCTGTCTGCGCAATATGTCGAAATCAACGGGCAAACCGTGAGATTCTGCGCCGGTGGGTTTGGAATTTTCGGGCACGGCAATGTGACCTGCCTGGGAGAAGCTCTCTACGAGCATCGGGAGGCCCTGCCGCTCTGGCGAGGGCAGAACGAGCAGTCAATGGCCATGGCCGCCGTCGGCTATGCCAAGCAGCAACTGCGTCAGCGGTTCATGTTTGCGACAACCTCGGCTGGTCCGGGAACGACAAACCTCCTGACTTCAGCGGGCATCGCGCACACAAACCGCTTGCCTTTGCTGATGCTGGCGGGAGATGCCTTCGTCACACGTCTGCCCGATCCGGTGCTCCAGCAGGTCGAGCATCCAGGCAATCCCGGTCTTTCGGTGAACGACGCATTCAAAAGTGTCACCAGATACTGGGATCGCATCACCCACCCGGCCCAATTGCTGCAGTCGCTGCCCGCAGCACTCAACACGCTGATCGATCCGGCAGATTGCGGTCCGGTGTTTCTCGGCTTACCGCAGGACGTACAGGGATGGGCATATGACTATCCCGAAAAGTTCTTTGCACCGAAAACCCACTATCTGCGCCGGCAAGCTCCGGATGCCCGGGAACTGGCAGCTGCTGCCGAAAAGCTGAAGTCGGCAGACCGTCCGCTGATCATTGCAGGCGGCGGCGTTCAGTATTCTCTGGCGACGGCGGAAATGCAGGACTTTGCGCATCGCCACCAGATCCCGATCGTCGAGACCATCGCCGGGCGCGCCAATCTCGTCTATTCCGACGACCTGAATTGCGGTCCGATTGGTGTCACCGGCTCCAATTCGGCCAACAATCTTGCCAAGGACGCCGATGTCATCCTGGCGGTCGGAACCCGGCTTCAGGATTTCACGACAGGGTCCTGGACCGCTTTTGCAGCGGATGCCGAAATCGTTGCGGTCAATGTCGGGCGGCACGATGCTGGCAAGCATATGTCCCTGCCGGTGGTCGGTGATGCCAAGCTTACGCTGCCGGCTCTGTCCGGTACTCTCGGCTCTTATTCATCGCCTGCGGGCTGGCTGCAAAAAGCGGCGCAGGAGCGGCGCGAATGGGATGCATATCTTGACGAAAACACGTCACCGACTGCAAAGGACGGCAGCAACAGGCCCATGTCCTACGCCCAGGTGATCGGCGCAATCAATGACATTTGTGATGCTGAAGACCGGGTTGTCGCGGCAGCCGGCGGGTTGCCCGCGGAGGTGACCGCCAACTGGCGCACGAAATCCCTCGGTAGTGTCGACGTCGAGTTCGGCTTTTCCTGCATGGGCTACGAAATTGCAGGCGGCTGGGGCGCACGTCTCGGCCAGATGGAAAGCCATCCCGACAAGGAAACCATTATTTTCGTCGGTGACGGGTCGTATCTCCTGCTCAATTCGGACATCTATTCATCGGTGCTTTCCGGTGCGAAGATGATTGTCGTTGTCTGTGACAATGGCGGTTTTGCCGTCATCAACAAACTGCAGAACAACACAGGCAATGAAAGCTACAACAACCTGATCTCCGATTGTAAATTAGCCGTCGAACCTTTCGCAGTCGATTTCGAAGCCCATGCCCGCTCAATGGGGGCGAATGCGGAAACGGTTTATTCAATCGGCGACCTGAAGGAAGCCTTTGGAAGGGCGAAGCAGTCCGACCGAACCTACGTCATTTCGCTGAAAGTCGACGCATTTGATGGCTGGACCCAGGAAGGTCACGCCTGGTGGGAAGTCGGCACACCGGAAGTTTCCAACAGCGAAAAGGTCCGCAAGGCGCATGAAGACTGGGAAGCCGGACGAGCCCCCCAGAGAAAAGGCGTCTGATCTTGCCGACCTACCTAAATCCGCGATCGAAATTCTTGGTTCTCGGGCGCGCGGGAATGGATCTTTACGCCGATCCGCCGGGCACGGAGGCCGAGCATGCTGCCCGTTTCTCCACGGCTCTGGGCGGTTCTTCCGGTAACATTGCGGCCGGCCTTGCCCGCCACGGGCTGGCGGTCAGTCTGCTGAGCTGCGTCTCCGACGATGCTATTGGCCGTTTCGTGCTCAATGAGCTAACGAAATACGGCATCGGGTCGGAACATGTCCGTGTGCTTAGCGGAGAATCGCGGACCTCGCTTGCGGTCACTGAAACCCGGATCGAAAACACTCAGAACACGCTCTACCGGAACAATGCCTCCGATCTTCTGTTGAGCGAGGAGCAGGTTCTTGCAGTGCCTTTCGGGGACTTTGATGCCCTGATCCTGACAGGGACCGCGCTCGCCGCCAATCCGTCGCGGGAAGCAACACTTCGGGCCATGGAACATGCACGGCGCGCCGGGACTCTGGTGGTGATCGATCTGGACTACCGTCCCTATTCCTGGCCGAGCGCACACGAGGCAGCGGCCACCTATAGGGCGGCGATCGAGGCCGCGGACATTGTCGTTGGCAATGACGACGAATTTGCGGTTGTCGCCAATGGCACCCACGACGACGGGCTTAATCTTGCCCGAAGCCTGAGCACTGCCGACAAGACCGCAATCTACAAGATGGGCGAGCGCGGATCGTTGGTTTTCTCAAGCGAGGGCTCTTTCGAAACCGGGATTTTTGCGGTCGAAGCGCTCAAGCCGATGGGAGCAGGCGATGCCTTCATGGCTTCGCTAATGGCTTCGCTTGCGGCCGAATTATCTCTGAAGGAGGCCATCCTCAGGGGATCGGCCGCCGCAGCAATGGTTGTGTCGAAATTCGGATGCGCACCCGCGATGCCGACACCGGCCGAACTCGACGCTTTTCTTTCCAGACACTCAGCCCCACAGTCCTGAGGAGACACACGATGCATTTTCCTCCCTATGACAACGAAAACAAGGCCATCATCGATGTCGAGGACAGCAGGGTCCCGCTGAACTATTTCAACATCGTCAAACTGGCGCGCGGCCAGGCGTTCGAATACAGCGTGCCGGGCTATGAGACGGCGATCGTTCCTGCAACAGGCAGCGTCGACGTCGATGTCGAAGGCGTCGCCTTTGCTGCGTTGGGAAATCGCAGCAGCGATGTGTGGGACGGCGAGCCGGAAGGGGTTTACGTCCCGAGCGGTGCAAAAGCACGGCTCGTGTGTGTCAGCGATGACGCGGAAGTCTTCATCGCCGGTGCGAAATACGACAAGGTGCTGGAGCCGTTTGACGTGCGTGCCGCCGATATCGATCTCGTCCAGTACGGCTCGGACGACACCAAGACCCACCGCAAGATCAAGCATATTCTCGGAACCAAGTATCACGACAAAGTCGGCCGCCTGCTTGTTTCCGAACTGTTCACTGTCGGGCAAGGGGGGTGGTCCGGTTTCCCGCCGCACAAGCATGACACCGACCGAATTCCGGAAGAAAGCCGACACGACGAAACCTACAATTTCCGGTTCCGCCCCAACAAGGGGTTCGGCTTGCAGCTCGTTCAGCGCGAGGACGGCGCGGTTGGCGATGCCTATCATATTGTCGACGGGTCGACGATCGTGCTCGACAAGGGCTATCACCCCTGCGTGGTCGCGCCCGGATACGAAATGTACTACTTCACCATTCTCGGCGGTCTCTCGCAGCGCTCCCTGGTTCAGTACTTCCAGCCTGATCACGCCTGGCAGATCGAGACGATACCCGGCATCAAGGACATGATCGCGAAGTTCAAATGACCGCAGCGACTCTCGCGGAGGTTCTCGAGCCTGCCGAACGGGGCAGCTATGCACTTGCCGGGCTGGTCGTGCTCGGCTGGGAAGATGCTGTTGCCTTCGTTGAAGCCGCGGAAGAGGCAGGATGCCCGGTTATCCTGCAAGCCGGTCCCGGCTGCAGGGCGCATATTCCGGTGCCGGTCATCGGCAAGATGATGCGCCATCTTGCGGACCAGGCGAGCGTGCCGGTCGTTACGCATCTCGATCACGGTTATACGGTCGAAGACTGCCGGAGTGGCATTGATCACGGCTTCACATCTGTCATGTTTGACGGGTCGAAACTGCCAATCTCGCAAAATATCGAGCTGACCGCGGGCCTTGTTGAAGAAGCCCATGCCGCCGGTGTTTCGGTGGAAGGAGAGGTCGGCTATGTCGGATACGCGGAAGGGGCCGCTTCCGCCTTTACCGATCCGGAGGAGGCGGCGCGTTTCGACCGGGAAAGCGGCGCCGACGCCATTGCGATCTCGGTCGGCAACGTACATCTGCAAACGGAAAAGACCGACGGGATCGACTTTGACGCCCTTTATGCCATCGAGCAGGCCACCTCAAAACCGCTGGTTCTGCACGGCGGCAGCGGCATTCCACCTGAGATCCGCCGCCGTCTCGCGCGGGAAACCCGCGTCTGCAAGTTCAATCTTGGAACCGAGTTGCGCCAGACCTTCGGGGCGTCGCTCAGAAAGACGCTCGACGACGATCCGAACGTGTTCGACAGGCTGACTATTCTGCAATCGACCATGCCGGCGATGCGGGCCGGTGTCTCGGAAATTCTGGAAACGATAACGAAAACTTAGTCCATCACGCGTTCAGTCGAGCTGTGCCGTGGCCTCGATTTCGATCAGCGCGTCGTCTTCAATGAGCCCCGCAACAACGACCACGGACATGGCCGGGAAATGCCGGCCGAAAACGCGCCTGTAGGCCTGGCCAACTTCTTTTTGCCGGGCAAGGTATTCGCGTTTGTCGGTGATGAACCAGGTCAGGCGAACAATGTCGGTGACCTCGCCACCAGCATCCCTGACGATTTCGGCGATGTTGGTAAGCGTTTGTTCCATCTGACCGATGAAGTCGTGGCTTTCGAAAACCTGATCCTTGTTCCAGCCGATCTGTCCGCCGATATGCAACGTCCGAACATTGGTCAGCATTCCGTTTGCGTATCCCTTGGCAGGAGCCCAACCCTCGGGCTGAATGAGTTTCGATGGCATGGCTTCAGACTTTCCCTGGATGTTTCATACGCCGATATAGGTGGTGGTGATGTCGTCAGTCAGATCCGTGATTGATCCGGACCAGACGGTCTTGCCGCGCTCCAAAATGAGTGCGCTGTCGCACACTTCCTTCAATTCACGGATCGATTTGTCGATGACGAGGATGGAGAGCCCGGATTCGGCCTTCAGCTTGCGGATCACGGACCAGATTTCCTGGCGAATGATCGGTGCGAGACCCTCTGTTGCCTCGTCCAGAATAAGCAGTTTCGGATTGGTCATCAGCGCTCTGCCAATCGCCAGCATCTGTTGCTCGCCGCCCGAGAGCGAGGAGGCGTGCTGATTGCGCCGTTCGCCCAGCCTCGGGAAGAACTCGGTGACACGCTCGAACGTCCAATGGCCGGAACGCGCGGCTGCGATCAGATTCTCAAGAACCGTCAGGTTGCCGAAACAGCGCCGGCCCTCCGGCACCAGGCCCAGGCCAAGCCGGGCAGCCCGGTGGCTGGGGAGCCTCGTCAGATCATGACCGTCGAATGTCAGGGCTCCGGTTGAAGACAGCATGCGGCAAATGCATTTGACCGTCGTGCTTTTGCCCATGCCGTTGCGCCCGAGAAGCGCAAGCACTTCACCCTCGGCAATTTCAAGATCGACGCCGAACAGGGCCTGGCTGGCGCCATAAGAAGCCGTCACATTTGAAATGGTCAAAAGGCTCATGCGTCTTCCCCCAGATAGGCTTCTCGCACGGCAGCATCGGACCGGATTTCATCGACCGTTCCGGTAGCGATGACCTCGCCGTAAACGAGCACGCTGATCCTGTCGGCGAGGGCAAAGACCGCGTCCATGTCATGTTCGACAAGAAGGATCGGAGCTTCCGAGCGCAGTTCGTCCAGAAACTCCGTCAGCCGCTTCGACCCTTCTGAACCCATGCCTGCCATCGGCTCGTCCATGACAAAGGCCCGCGGTTCCTTGGTGAGAGCCACCGCCACTTCCAGCTGGCGGCGCTGCCCGTGGCTGAGCTCTGCCGTGCGGGTTCGTGCGTGATCCTGCAACCCGACCCGCTCAAGAGCACTCTCTGCTTTTTCGCGAAGGGCCCTGTCTTTCAAGGCGTCCTGCCAGAAGCGCCAGGGATTGCCCGCCGCGCCGAGCGCCCCGAGAACCGCATTTTGCAGAACCGTGTCTTCCATCGCCAGCGAGGAGATCTGAAAGGTGCGGCCCAGTCCTAGCCGCGCACGTTCCCGCGTTGCCAACTGCGTGACGTCCTCGCCGAGCAGCCTGACGGAACCGGAGTCCGGCTTCAGCGTGCCGCAAATCTGGCCGATGAGCGTTGTTTTTCCTGCGCCGTTCGGACCGATGACTGCGTGGATTTCACCCGCTTTCAGTCCGATGGAGATGTTCCGGCTGGCCCTGAGCGCCCCGAAGCTCTTGCAGATATCCTGCGTTTCAAGAACGAGTTCAGTCATGGGCAACCTTCCTCCCGGACGCCAGCCCGATCAGGCCGCCCCGGCCGAACAGGACGATGAGCAAGAGCAGGATACCGAGATAAATGTGCCAGTAGTCGCTGAGCCCGCCGAGCCAGTGTTCCAGCGCAACATAGGCGAGCGCACCGATCACCGGACCGTAAAGGCGTCCGACGCCTCCGAGGATCAGGAAGATCATGATCTCGCCGCTGGTCTGCCAGCTGAACATGGTCGGGCTGACAAAGCGGTTGAGATCGGCAAAGAGTGCGCCAGCAAGACCTGTGATTGCGCCCGAGATGACAAAGGCGATCAGCTTCAGGCGCGTCGGATCGAGACCGACGGTTTCCACACGGATGGGTGCTTGCCGGGCGGCATTCAGCGCCAGGCCGAAGGGCGATTTTGACAGCCGCCAGGTGAACAAGAGCACCAGGCACAGGATCACAAGGCACAGGCCGTAGAACTGGATCGGGGCAAGCGTGTTCAGGCCGGGAAAGCCGTTGCGAAGATAGATCGACAGCCCGTCCTCACCGCCGTATTCCGCCCAGGAGATCGTGAAGAAGAAGAACATCTGGCCGAAGGCGAGCGTGATCATGATGAAATAGACACCGGTCGTCCTGAGTGACAGCGATCCGATGACGAACGCGGCAAGCGAGGAGACGATCACCGCGACAAGCCAGATGATTGGCATCGACTTGGTGCCGTCGATCAGAAACGGCCATTCGGCAACAGGCGTATAGGTCTGTGCGTGGTAGGCGAGAATGCCCATCGCGTAACCGCCGATCCCGAAGAAGACCGCATGCCCGAGGCTGACAAGACCGCCGATGCCGAGTGCTATGTTGAGCCCGATGGCGGCGATGGCGAAGATCGCGGCCCGGGTCATCAGGGTGATTGTAAAGGGCTCGTCGGCCATGAGCGCCCAGGCCGGGATGAGGACGAAGAGCCCGAGTGTCAACGTGTTCAGATAGGTTTCCCGGATCATGCGCGTGCTCCGAACAGACCGGCAGGACGCAGGATCAGGACGGCGGCCATAAGAATGTAGATGGCCATGGAGGCGAGTGAGGAGCCCACCGATGTTGCGGTCGATGGATCGAGAAAAAGCTTCAGCGCTTCAGGCAGGAAGATGCCTCCGAGCGTATCGGTGAGGCCGACGAGAATGGCGCCGACCAGGGCGCCCTTGATCGAGCCGATGCCGCCGATGACGATAACGACAAAAGCAAGAATAAGGACCGGTTCCCCCATGCCGACCTGGACAGACTGGATCGCGCCCACAAGCGCGCCGGCCAATCCGGCCAGTGCCGCACCGAGGGCGAAGACGATCGTGTAGAGCTTGGCGATATCGATGCCGAGGGCGGCTATCATTTCACGGTCGTTTTCGCCGGCGCGGATCTGAATGCCGAGGCGTGTTCTGGAAATGAGCAGGTAGAGACCAAGCGCGACGAGAAGGCCGACGACGATGAGCGCCAGTCTGTACAGCGGATATTCGATCCCGCCGGGCAAGGTCACGGGGCCGGAGAGGAAGTCGGGGACATCGAGGAACAGCGGGAACGACCCGAAGACCCAGCGTGTTCCTTCCGAAAAAATCAGGATGAGTGCGAATGTTGCGAGCACCTGGTCCAGGTGATCCTTGTCGTAAAGCCGGCGGATAACGACCAGTTCCACGAGCGCACCCGCCGCCGCAGCGCCTGCGAGCGCGGCGACAAGCCCCAGAAGAAACGAGCCTGTCGCGGCGGCAACGGCTGCAGCGCAAAAGGCCCCGATCATGTAGAGCGATCCGTGCGCAAGGTTGATGAGCCCCATGACGCCGAAGATCAACGTCAGGCCGGCAGCCATCAAAAAGAGCATGATGCCGAATTGCAGGCCGTTCAGGACCTGCTCTATGAGCAACAAAAATGACATGGAAATTCAGCCCCTATGCCCTCCCGGCGCAAGGCCGGCAGGGCAACTGCGGAGATCGCTTACATGCTGCACTCGCCAGCATAGGCGTCTGCATGATCGGTAAGCGCGGCTGCGAGAATCTTGTTCGTGAACACGTCACCTTCCTTGATGACTTCACGGACGTAAATGTCCTGGATCGGGTGATGGTTTGGGCCGAATTTGAAGTCACCGCGCGTCGAAGCGAAGTCTGCTTCCTTTAGAGCCGCACGGAAGGCATCGGCATCTTTCACATCCGCCTTGGCCATTGCCGATAGGAGAAGGTTCGCCGTGTCATAGCCCTGTGAGGCGTAAAGCGACGGCAGGCGGCCATATTCGGCCTGAAACGCTTCGACGAACGCCTTGTTGGCTTCGTTGTCGATGTCCTTGTTCCACTGACTGGTGTTCTTCACGCCCAGTGCCGCATCGCCAACGGCCTGCAGGATGCCCTGGTCGAACGAGAAAGCAGGGCCAACCACCGGCAAATCAATGCCGCTGTCGGCATATTGCTTCAGGAACGAGATGCCCATGCCGCCGGGCAGGAAGAAGAAGACGCTGTCAGCGCCCGAGGCGCGGATCTGGGCAAGTTCGGCCGCATAGTCGGTCTGGCCGAGCTTGGTGTAGATCTCGCCTGCAAGGTCACCGCCGTAAAAGCGCTTGTAACCGGTCAGGGCATCCTTTCCGGCGGGATAGTTTGGCGCAAGGATGAAGCTGTTCTTGTAACCTGTTTCCTTGGCGTAGGCCCCAGCGGCTTCATGCAGGTTGTCATTCTGCCAGGCGACGTTGAAATAGTTCGGATGGCAGCCTTTGCCCGCCAGCGCGGATGGGCCCGCGTTCGGCGACAGGTAGAATTTGCCCTGGGCGGTGACCGAGGGAACGACCGCCATGGCGAGGTTCGACCAGATGATGCCTGTCAGGACATCGACCTTTTCGGACTGAACCATCTTGTCGGCCAGTTGCACCGCAATGTCGGGCTTGCGCTGGTCGTCCTCGACGATGACTTCAAGATCCGGGTTGCCGGCCTGTTTCACCGCGAGCATGAAACCATCGCGCACATCAATGCCGAGACCGGCGCCACCACCTGAAAGCGTGGTGATCATGCCGACCTTGACCGGTTCGGCCTGAGCGCCGGTTATGCCGATTGCCAGAGCGACTGTCGCCGCCATCGTCGTGAATTTCATTTCTTGCTCCTATTGGTCTCTTGAATGCTGTTCCCGTTGAGTTTTTTAGATCGGTGTCTTCTGTTGCCGGACACCGATTGCGGGGCTTTTGGTTTCTCCGTCGTCCACGTGCCCCAACGCAGATGATTACTTTATCTATTCGGTCTTGCGAAGCCGGAAGCGTTGGATCTTGCCGGTCTCGGTTTTGGGCAGGCTGTCGGTAAAGACAATGGACCGCGGGTACTTGAAAGGGGCAATGGCCGCCTTGACGTGATCCTGAAGGTCCTTTGTCGTCGCTTCGCCGGGATGTGTACCACTGCTGAGGACAACATGGGCCTCCACAATTGCACCGCGGGCTTCATCGGCGACACCTATGACGGCGCATTCCTGGACTGCCGGATGTGACAAGAGTGCCGCCTCGACTTCCGGACCGGCGATGTTGTAGCCGGAGGAGATGATCATGTCGTCGTTGCGTGCGGCAAAGTGGAGATGGCCGTCTTCGCTCATGGAGAAACTGTCGCCGGTAATGTTCCAACCATCGACAACGTAGTCCTGCTGGCGCTCGTCGGCGAGGTAGCGGCATCCGGTCGGTCCGCGCACGGCCAACCGGCCGACTTCGCCAGGCGGAACCGGCTTGCCCGCTGCATCCAGTATTTTGACTTCGTAGCCCGTCACCGGTTTTCCGGTGCAGGCGGGCTTGTGATCGTCAAAACGGTTTGAAACGAAAATATGCAGCATCTCCGTTGCGCCGATACCGTCCAGCATCGGCTTGCCGGTTTTTTCGATCCAGGCTTCATAAACGGGAGCCGGCAAGGTTTCGCCGGCAGATACGGCTGCCCGGAGCGAGGACAAATCGGCCCCTTCCTCCATGGCCTGAAGCATGACCCGGTAGGCCGTCGGAGCGGTAAAGCAGACCGTGGCTTTGTACTTCTGGATGATCTCGATCAATTTGGGCGGTGTGGCGCTTTCCAGAAGTGTAGCTGCTGCACCGAAGCGCAGCGGGAAGACCGCAAGACCGCCGAGACCAAATGTGAAGGCAAGGGGAGGCGAGCCGACGAATACATCATCCGGTCCGACTCCCAGGACTTCCTTGGCATAGCCATCTGCAATGATCAGGATGTCCCGATGGAAATGCATCGTCGCCTTGGGCGTTCCGGTGGATCCTGACGTAAAGCCGAGAAGCGCAACGTCGTCGCGGCCGGTTGGCACTGCCTCGTAACCGACCGCTTTTTCCAGCGCCAGGCGATCCAACTCGGCGTCGTGGTTGGACGTGCCGTCGAAGCCGATGACTTTCTTCAGGAAGGAAGAGGTCTTGGCGCAAGCGACGAGTTCGTCCATCAGACGCGTGTCGCAGAGAGCGAACTCCACTTCGGCCTTGTCGACGATTTTGGTCAGTTCACCGGCGCGCAACATCGGCATGGTATTGACGACGACGGCTCCGGCCTTGGTCGCCGCAAGCCAGCAGGCGACCATAGCGGGATTGTTGGCCGAACGGATCAGGACGCGGTTGCCGGGCTTCACACCAAGGTCTTCGGTGAGGGCATGGGCCAGCCGGTTGGTCCAGTCCGTCAGCTCCTTGTAGGTCCGCCGCCGGCCGTTTCCGATCAGCGCGGTGTGATCGCCGAAGCCCTTTTCAACCATTTTGTCCGTCAGCTCAACGGCCGCGTTGAGCCGTTCCGGATAGTCGAAGCCATCCAGCAAAAACTCAGGCCACTGATCTTCCGGCGGAAGATTGTCGCGTGAAAACGAATCCACATGGGCTGAAGGCGAGAGCGCACCGGCCATGACGAAAAGGTCCTTCTAGTCGTTGGCTTCGGGTGGCAGAAAATCGACGTCGTGCTCGGCCGAGACGCGCACGACGGCTTCCACATCCGTCATCTCGTGCAACTCGTCGAACAGTTCCTTGAGCTTGCCGGCCGGCGACACCCAGAAAAGGGCGCGGCAGGGGCTTTCGGACTTGTTGAAATAGCCGTGGGGGACGCCCTTCGGCATGCGGACAAGATCCCCGGCGCGGGCCTTGACCCATTGACCGTCAAGTTTGAGGTCAAGTTCACCTTCCTGCACCAGGATGAATTCGTCCTGGGTCGGATGAACGTGCACCGGCACGAACTGGCCCGGCATGGAATTGGTCTCGAACGCAAACGTGCTTTCGCACCAGGCCTTTGGATAATAGGTCTGTCCGAGAATATTGAGCGTTACACCGTTGAACCCTTCGCCATTCGGTGTGATGCCGCCGTCAAGTTTGTTGGTCATGGTCCTGTCTCACTTTCTTCTTGGAAGTCAGATTGATTGCTGCATGGTCTGGCGCGCAATAATAATCTTCTGGACGTCCGACGCGCCTTCGTAGATGCGCAAGGCCCGGATCTCGCGGTAGAGTCTTTCAACCGTGGTGCCCGACCGCACACCGTCTCCGCCGTGGAGCTGTACAGCCTTGTCGATCACCTGCTGCGCCTGGTCTGTTGCGAACAGTTTCGCCATGGCGGCTTCCCGCGTGATCCTGGGGGCGCCGCTGTCCTTGGTCCAGGCCGCCCGGTAGATCAGAAGCGCGGCCGCATCTATGTCGAGCGCCATGTCGGCAATGTGTCCCTGAACAAGCTGCAGATCGAAAAGCGGTGCGCCCTGGATCTTCCTTGTCGTTACGCGCTCAAGGGCCTCGTCAAGTGCCCGCCGGGCAAATCCAAGCGCTGCCGCAGCGACCGTCGAACGGAAGATGTCGAGCACGGACATCGCGATCTTGAAGCCGGTCCCGGTGTCTCCGATCAGATTTGTCTTTGGCACGCGGCAGTCCGTAAAGCGCAACGTTGCCAGCGGATGAGGGGCGATGGTGTCAAGGCGTTCGGTGACTTCAAAACCCGAGATGTCCGGTGTCACCACAAAGGCTGACAGGCCCTTGGCTCCCGGGGCCTCGCCGGTCCGGGCAAAAAGCGTATAGATATCGGCGATGCCGCCATTCGAGATCCAGGTCTTTTCGCCGTTAAGCACATAGGCGTCGCCATCGTTTTCAGCGGTCATCGTTGAGTTGGCGACATCAGACCCCGATTGCGGTTCTGTCAGGGCAAAAGCGGAGATCGCCTTGCCGCTGCGGGTGAGTGGTAGCCATTCTTCCTTTTGCGCATCAGTTCCGAACAGGGAAATGGCGCCGGTGCCGAGACCCTGCATCGCGAAGGCAAAATCGGCGAGCCCATCATGCCGCGCCAATGTCTCGCGGATCAGGCAGAGGCTGCGCACGTCCAGCGTACCCTCCGGTGATCCGGTATGTTTGAGAAAGCCGGCGTCGCCTAGATCGGTGACGAGCTGCTTGCAAAGCCCGTCAGTGTCGCCGTGATCAAGGTGTGCAAGATGGGTATTTGACCAATTCTCCAACTCGCCGGCCAGGACCCGGTGCCGGTCGTCGAAAAAAGGCCAGTTGAGGAAGGTCCTGTCAGCCATCAGTCACCCTCGAAAACCGGTTTTTTCTTGGCGACGAACGCTTCATAGGCGCGGCGGAAATCATTTCCCTGCATGCAGATCGCCTGGGCCTGCGCTTCCGCTTCGATCGCCTGTTCAAGGCCCATCGACCATTCCTGCGCCAGCATCGTCTTGGTCATGGAATTGGCGAATGTCGGACCGGCGGCGATTCGCCGAGCAAGTTCCATGGCAGCACCTTCGAGTTCTTCAGCGGTGACGATCGAATTGAAGAACCCCCAGGCATGCCCTTCTTCCGCCTTCATGGAACGGCCGAGATAAAGAAGTTCAGCAGCTCGCCCCTGGCCGATGATCCTTGGCAGGATGGCACAGGCGCCCATGTCGCAGCCGGCCAGGCCGACCCGATTGAACAGGAAAGCGACCTTGGCGTGCGGGGTCGCGATGCGCAGATCAGACGCCATGGCCATGATGGCTCCGGCGCCTGCACAGATGCCGTCGACAGCCGCGATCACCGGTTTGCCGCAGCCCAGCATTGCCTTGACCAGATCGCCGGTCATGCGCGTAAAGGCGAGAAGCTCCTTCATCGACATGCGCGTCAGTGGACCGATGATGTCGTGAACGTCACCGCCAGAACTGAAATTGCCACCGTTTGGCAGGATCACCACGGCATGCACATCGTCGGCATAATGAAGATCGCGGAACCAGTCACGCAGCTCGGCATAGCTTTCGAAGGTAAGGGGGTTCTTGCGCTCCGGCCGGTCCAGGGCGATCCGCGCGATGCCGCCTTCAATTTCACAACGAAAATGCTCGACGTCGCTACGCATCAGCGCGCTCCTTTTCCGTGCTTTGGGCAAGAACTCTTTCGAGCGTGTCCGACAGGGTTTCGAGGTCTTCCAGGCTGAGACCATCAAGCAGCGTATCGATCCAGTTTTCGTGATGACTGGCAAGGTTCTCGAACTCGGTCTTGCCCTTTTCGGTCAACCGGGCAACCTGGGCGCGTTTGTCGCCTGGAACGGCAACGCGCTGCGCCATGCCTTCTTCCGTCAATTTGTCGACAATGCCGGTGACGTTGCCGTTTGAAACCTTCAGGTAGGTGGAGAGATCGCTCATCTTGAGACCCTCGGGAAAGCGGGCGAGGGCAGACATGACGTCGAAGCGTGGCAGCGTTGTGTTGTGCCGGTCGCGAAGGTTGCGGCGGATCTCTGCTTCAATGCCGTTGGATGTTTTCAGCAGCTTCAACCAGACACGCAAACGCGCCTTGGAGAGCGGCTCTGAAACAGCGGTCATAGTTCCCCTCCCGACAAGCTGAGGGCCTGGCCGTTGACGGACCTGGCGCCATCGGAACAGAGCCACAGCGCCATTTCCGCAATCTCATCCGGCTGAATGAAGCGGCCCTGCGGATTGTCGGCCTTCAGCGTGTCTTCCGCCTCCTGGCGGCTAAGCCCGGTCTTTTCGATAATGTTTTCCAAAGAGCGCTCCAGCATCGGCGTCTCGACAAATCCCGGGCAGATCGCATTGACGGTGATCCCGGTCCTGGCGAGTTCCTTGCCGAGTGCACGCGTCAGCCCGACGACGGCATGTTTCGCGGCGCAATAGGCGCTCACATAGGGATAGCCTCTCAAGCCAGCCGTCGAGGCAATTGCGATCATCCGGCCCCAACCAGATGCCTTCATGTCCGCCAAGGCAGTTTGCCAGACATTGGAGACACCGATCAGATTGACGGCCAGCATGTCTTGCAGAACCTGCGGCTTCATCTTGGCAAAGGGCACGCTCTCGGCAGCTCCGGCATTCGCGATGACGACGTCGATCGGTCCAGCGTGCTCACGGGCGTTTCGAACAGCCGTTTCGACAGCGTCTGCATTCGTCACGTCGCACACCTGGAAGGGCAGGGATTGTGTTGCCAGTGTTGCTTCGGTTCGGCCAAGGATCGTGACCCTGGCGCCACTGTCAGCGAGAAGCCGGGCACAGGCTGCCCCGACGCCGCTGCCGCCGCCGGTGACAAGAATATGCCGGTCCGCAACACTCATGCCCTCAAGGTCTCCGCGTCGCGGTCCGCAAGCCGCCAGGCCTGATCGCGGCCAGCAAGGTAGGGAAGAGGCCAGTCCGTCGCGTTTCGATCGCCAATCCGGCTGGCTTCGTGCAGCGTCCAATATGGATCGGCCAGATGCGGACGCCCGACCGCTACGAGATCAGCACGGCCCGCCATAAGGATCGAATTGGCATGATCGGCCTCGTAGATGTTCCCGACGGCCATGGTCTGCATCCCACCTTCGTTGCGGATCTGATCGGAGAACGGTGTCTGGAACATGCGGCCATAAACCGGCTTGGCATCCGGGGTTGTCTGGCCCGCGGAAACGTCGATCAGGTCTGCGCCTGCCTCCCTGAACATTTTTGCAATCAAAACGGCGTCCTCGGGTGTGATTCCTTCTGCGCCGACCCAGTCGTTGGCTGATATGCGAACGGACATCGGCTTTTCCTGCGGCCATACCGTGCGCATTGCCTGGAAGACCTCGAGCGGCCAGCGCATCCGATTGTCCAGGGAGCCGCCGTATTCGTCGCTGCGCACGTTGGACACCGGCGAAATAAACGACGAGAGCAGGTAACCGTGGGCGGCATGGAGCTCGATCATGTCGAAGCCTGCGCGCTCTGCCATTTCAGCCGCCTGGACAAACTGGTCTTTGATCTCCGCCATTTCCGGTCTGGTGATTTCACGCGGAATGGCGTTCTTTCCGGACCAGGGGATCGGGGAGGCCGAGACAATGTCCCAGTTCCCACCAGGCAGCGGTTCGTCCATGCCTTCCCAGCCGATCTGGGTCGAGCCTTTCCGGCCCGAATGTCCAATCTGGCAGCAGATCTTTGCGTCGGTTTCCGTGTGCACGAAATCGGTGAGGCGCTTCCAGGCCGCCTCGTGTTCCGGTGCATAAAGGCCCGGGCAGCCGGGCGTGATCCGGCCTTCGGCGCTGACACAGGTCATCTCGACATAGACAAGACCGGCACCGCCCTTTGCCCGTTCGCCGTAATGGATCAGGTGCCAGTCGGTGGGTGTGCCGTCGACCGCCTTGTACTGTGCCATCGGCGAGACGACGATCCGGTTTTTCAGCGACATGTCGCGCAGCTTGAACGGTGTGAACATGGGTGCACGCACCGGAGCATTGGGTGAGACACCCGCCTGGTCCATGAACCAGCGTTCGGCCGATTCAAGCCACTCGGGATCGCGCAGGCGCAGGTTTTCGTGGCTGATCCTCTGGGACCGCGTCAGCAGATTGTAGTTGAACTGGACAGGGTCCTGATCGAGATAGCGCTCGACATTTTCGAACCACTCAAGCGAGTTGCGGGCCGCTGATTGCAGCCGCAGAACCTCGAGACGCCGCTCGTCCTGGTAACGCTGGAAGGCCTGCTGCATGTCCGGCTCGCTGTGCAGATAGTCGGCCAGCGCAATCGCGCTGTCGAATGCAAGCCTTGATCCGGAACCGATGGAAAAGTGGCCGGTTGCAGCAGCGTCACCCATCAGCACGACGTTCTCGTGATACCACTTTTCGCAGATAACACGCGGGAAGTTCATCCAGACGGCAGAGCCACGCAGATGGGCCGCGTTGGACATGAGGTCGTGACCACCAAGGTACTTTTCGAATATCTTGCGGCACGTCTCTACGGTTTCTTCCTTCGACATATCCGCAAAGCCCCAGCCGTCCCAAGTCGGTTGCAGGCATTCGACGATGAATGTCGCCGTGTTGTCGTCGAACTGATAGACATGCGCCCACACCCATCCATGCTCGGTCTTTTCGAAGATGAAGGTAAAAGCGTCATCGAATTTCTGATGCGTGCCGAGCCAGATGAACTTGCAAAGCCGTGTGTCGATGTCCGGCTTGAAAACGTCCTCATATTCGCCGCGAACTCTCGAGTTGATGCCGTCCGAGGCGACGACCAGATCGTAGTCCTTGCGAAACGTTTCGGCGTCTTCGAACTCGGTCTCAAATCGCATTTCGACACCGAGCTCGCGCGCCCGGTCCTGCAACAGGATCAACATCTGCTTGCGGCCAATGCCCGCAAACCCATGTCCGCCGGAAACGGTTCTGACGCCGTTATGCTCTACGGCAATGTCATCCCAATAGGCGAAATGATTTCGAATGGTTTCCGTGCTGACCGGGTCATTGTCCTGCATGCGGCTGAGCGCGTCGTCGGACAAGACCACACCCCAGCCGAATGTGTCGTTGGCACGATTGCGCTCAAGCACGACGATCTCATGGGAAGGATCGCGCAATTTCATGGAAATTGCGAAATAGAGCCCAGCCGGCCCACCGCCCAAACAAGCAATCCTCATCTGATCCTCCAAGAGATGCGAACAGGACCAGCGAACCACGTTTCCGAATTTGCTTCAAGTCTAAAATTTCAAACTTAAAATATTACCAAGCGACCGATACCTGCACTGTCACCGAATGGATTAGAGAATCTGCGAGCACAGATCGAAAAGTGAGCTTAGCGCGCGTGATGATCACGGCTCAGAATCCGCCTGTAACCACGCCTCAGATTGTTCGTAGCCAGTTCCTAATCGCGTTGCTTGAAGCTGACGGCGTCATTCCTGTTGTGTCGATCTTGAGTAAATTAACGGCATCACCGCCATAAAGCGTTTTGGCCTCGCTTTGGTTCCTTTTTGCCATTTCAGGATCGCGCGGCTTTCGTTTCATGTCTCGTTCTTCCAATTGAATTCGCCTGATATTTTCTTCAAGTGCGCATTCCACATGGACAACGCAAAAGGGCGGGCGGGCTTGGCCCAGGGCTACGATCCTACCCCACTCTTCATCGCCCCATTCTCCGCTGCCGGCAAGAACGGTTGTCAAAACGACGGGTTGACCAACGGGTAACTTCAGGATCAGTTCGTGTGCAATCGTCTCGACTTTCGCTACCGTTTCCCGAAACTCAGGTGATTTGAACTCGGTGAGCGCGAAGGCAACATTGTAGACAGAATGAATGTCGAGCAGCTTACCATCAAGCAAGTCTGCGAGCTTACGTCCGATTGTCAGTTTGCCGACGCCCGGATATCCGTTCAGGACCACGATCATTGTTTCTTTCAATCTATGTGTTGCAAGTGTTTGTAGAAACAATCTTCGCGGGTGGTTTTCGCAAAGTTTCAATGGCGCGGCAAGTGCAGCCTAGTTCTGACCCTAAACCTAAACCCTGCGACTGACCTGGCCGCGGACCCAGGTCAGGAATTCTGCGGCAGAGGGACTGAGTTTGCCGGGCGGTGTTGCGAGGTAGTAGTTGTGGCCGGAGCCGTCGCGGACTGGCGCCAGGCTGACAAGAGCCCCTGAAGCGAGTTCGGTTTCAATCAGATACGTCGGCAAAATTGCCGCCCCCATTCCGCTGACCGCAGCGGCGATCACAAGCGAAAACTGGTCGAAATAACTGCCCATCTGGACGTGTCCATCTGCACCTGGAATGCCTTTATGGAACGCCTTCCAAAGATGCGCTCTGGAAGTCATGTGCAGCAGCGGCATTTCAAGAATATCGGATTTCTCGGTGACCGGATGGGCCTCAAGAAGGGCCGGAGAGGCAACGACCACAAGATCTTCGGGACACAGCGGGCTCAGTTTTGCTCCCGGCCAGTCGTTGGCGCCGAAATGAATGGCGACATCGACACCCAGTTCGACAAGGTCGAACGGCTCTGACCGGCTGTAGACCATGAGATCGAGATTGGGGCGCTTTTCCTTGAAGTCCTTGAGCCGGGGCACGAGCCAGCGGGTTGCGAAGGTGGGCAGTGCTGCGATCGTCAGAAGCTCTTGCGTCTCACCGGCTGCGACCGCTTGCGAGATCGTCCGGCGCAGCCTTGAAAGATCGGAAAAAACGCTGTCTGCCAGAGACTTGCCAGCCTGCGTAAGCCTGATGCCACGTCCTTCGCGCCGGAACAGCGTCGCGCCGATCTGCTCTTCCAGTTCCTTCACCTGCCGGCTGACACCACTTTGGGTCAGGCCAAGTTCTTCCGCTGCAGCCGTAAAGCTCTGATGCTTCGCCGCAGCCTCGAAACATCGCAACACGGAAATGCTGGGGATCGGAATATCGCGTTCCATTTCAGGGTCCAAATGCATGAGTAATAGTCATGAATATAACTATTTTTCAGGTGTTTTTGTGCTGGTCAAGGGAAGGTATTCTGTGAGGAACACTTCTTCGGGGAATAGTTGCACATGCAAAGAATAGCGGTTCTTGGACTGGGCAAGGTCGGCGCGCTGGCGGGCGAGCTGCTTCACGAATGCGGCTTTCAGGTAACGGGCTTCGACGCCCATGACCCGCACGACCTGCACTACGACACGAAGCATATTGATGTCAGCCATCTGGATCAGCTCAAAGATGCCCTGTCCGACTTTGATGCGGTTCTTTCCTGCCTGCCGTATTTCCTGAATGTTGGCGTTGCCAGCACTGCGCATGAGCTTGGCATCCATTATTTCGACCTGACCGAGGACGTGCCGACGACCAAGGCGATCATGGAAATGGCCAAATCCTCCGAAGGACTGATGGCGCCGCAATGTGGCCTGGCGCCGGGCTTTGTCGGGATCGTTGGCGCCAGCCTGATCGAGGAGTTCGAGAACTGCCGGTCCTGCCGTATGCGTGTCGGCGCCTTGCCGCAGAACCCAACGGGCCTGATGGGCTACTCGTTCAATTGGTCTCCGGAAGGTGTGGTGAACGAATATCTCAACGATTGCGAGGTCCTGGAAGACGGTGAGATCAAGTGGGTGTCGCCGATGGAATGGATCGAGAAGATCGTCATCGGCGGGATCGAGCTTGAGGCTTTCACGACCTCCGGCGGACTGGGCACCATGTGCGAGACCTACAAGGACCGGGTGCCGAACATGGACTACAAGACCATGCGCTATCCGGGGCACGTGCAGCTGATGAATTTCTTCTTTCATGAACTGCTGATGCGCGACAGGCGCCAGGAGGCGGGCGAGATCCTTGTCAACGCAAAGCCGCCGGTCAGCGACGACATCGTTTACATCCACGTCGCCGCCGAAGGCGACGTGGACGGACGCATGCAGCGCCGGGAGTTCGTGCGCGGATTGAAGCCGGTTGAAATCGCCGGAAAGGAACGGACTGCCATCGCGTGGACGACGGCCTCTTCTGTTGTTGCCATCATCGAGATGGTTCGTGACGGAACGCTTCCGTCCAAGGGCTTCCTGAAACAGGAAGACGTCCCTTTGCAGGCCTTTTTGAAGACGCGCAACGGCGCGCGCTACAACGCGTAAGTTTCCAGGGAGACAAAAATGGAACACGCACAGGTCCTGAGCGCGCTCAGGTTCGGCGACAGTGAGCTGTCCGGCGGAACCCTCACAGTTCGCTCTCCAATCGACGGAGCAGATGTCGCGAAACTGGCAGAAACACCGGTCAGTGAAATGGCTGCCGTGATCTCCCGGTCCAAAGCAGCCTTCAAATCCTGGCGGACCGTTCCAGCACCCCGCCGTGGTGAACTTGTGCGTCTTCTGGGTGAAGAACTGCGGGCGGCCAAAGAAGATCTCGGCGCGCTGGTAACGCTGGAAGCAGGCAAGATCACGTCTGAGGGTCTTGGCGAAGTTCAGGAAATGATCGACATCTGCGATTTCGCCGTCGGTCTTTCACGTCAGCTCTATGGTCTCACGATTGCCTCGGAGCGGCCCGGTCACAAGATGTCTGAAACCTGGCACCCGATGGGTCCCTGCGGTGTCATCACGGCCTTCAATTTCCCCGTGGCCGTCTGGTCGTGGAATGCAGCGCTTGCTCTCGTTTGCGGCAATCCCGTCATCTGGAAACCGTCCGAGAAGACACCGCTGACAGCACTTGCCTGCAAGAAGATCTTCGACAAGGCGGTTGCCCGCTTCGGCGACGATGCGCCGGAAGATCTGATGCAGGTTGTCATTGGCGGCGCCCAAATAGGTGAAGCGCTGGTGACCTCCAAAGACGTCCCGATCCTGTCGGCGACCGGGTCAACGCGCATGGGCGGTATCGTCGGCCCGAAAGTATCGGCGCGCTGGGGCCGTCCTATCCTGGAACTCGGCGGCAACAACGCCATGATCGTTGCCCCGTCCGCGGACCTGGAAATGGCCGTGCGGGCGATTGTCTTTTCGGCGGTTGGCACCGCGGGACAGCGCTGCACATCACTTCGCCGCCTGATCGTGCACAAGTCGATCAAGGATGAACTCGTGGCCAAGCTGGTCAAGGCTTATGGCAGTTTGCCGATCGGCGATCCGCGTTCTGACGGAACGCTCATCGGTCCGCTTATCGACCTTAGATCTCTCGATGCCATGCAGTCAGCTCTCGCCAAAGCAACGGCCGAGGGTGGATCCGTCCATGGCGGGGGGCAGGTCACAGACGGCGTCCCGGGTGGCGCTTATGTTGCGCCGGCGCTCGTCGAAATGCCGGGCCAGACCGAGACCGTGAAGACCGAGACCTTTGCCCCGATCCTTTACGTGATGGAATACGAGGATCTGGAGGAGGCGATCGATCTGCAGAACGATGTCCCGCAGGGTCTTTCCTCCTGCATCTTCACGCTCAACATGCGCGAAGCCGAAACCTTTTTGTCCGCGACCGGCTCCGACTGCGGCATTGCCAATGTAAACATCGGTCCCTCCGGTGCGGAGATTGGCGGGGCGTTTGGCGGCGAGAAGGAAACCGGTGGCGGTCGCGAGTCCGGTTCCGACGCCTGGAAAGGGTATATGCGGCGGCAGACCTCGACCGTGAACTATTCGGCTGAACTGCCGCTCGCCCAGGGTGTGAAGTTCGACATCTGAGCGCAGACGGGCCCGCGCGTTGCGGGCGCGCCGCGTGCGGCGTCCCCATCAGTTGAGCGGCAGGACCCGGTGGTGTTTCGGCCGGGCCGGATCGTAGAAGTGGCTCATCGGGCCGTTTTCCGCGAACTGGCCTGCCCAGTGCCTCATGGCGTCGGGATCGAGTTCGACGCCAAGCCCCGGTCCTTCCGGGACGCGAATGACGTCGTTTGTCTGCCGGAACGGGCCGTTCTTGATCACATCGCCGACCTGCCAGCGGAAAAGGGATTGGGACGCTTCGCTGATCAGGGGTGTCGCTGCTGACACGTGAAGATAAGCGGCGGTCATGATGCCGAGATCATTTGAATAGCACCAGAAGCCCTTGCCCATCGCCTCACAGGCGGCAATGAATTTCAGCGTCCTGGAGATGCCGCCGAGGGCGGCAAAGTTGCAAACGAAATAGTCCGGTGCGCCCAGCGCGACAGCCCGTTTCAGATCCGGCACATGGGTCGAAAAGGGAATGAAACTGTGCTGGCGCAAAGCCGCCATTTCCTCGAAGGTTGCGACCGGGTCTTCATAATTGCGAATATTGAAGGGCTCGAGTTCGCGCAACAGCCAGCGGGCAGTGGTCAGCGAATACTGCATGTTGGAATCGAGCTTGATCTGCGCTTTGTCTCCAAGGCTTTCCCGCAACAGCTTGACTGTCCGGATCTCCAGCTCGGGATCGCCGAGGATCAGTTTGCCCTCGAAGATCGTCGAGCCGTGCTCTTCACGCATCCTCAGACAGTAGTCGCGGATGGCCTCGGGGCTCATCTCGCCGCCGGCACCATTGTGTTCCGGCCGGAAGGAGAAGTACTCGGAGAACTTGATGTCCTTGCGCACGGCCCCGCCGAGCAGCTTGTAGAGCGGCATGTCGAAGACCTTGCCGCGAATGTCCCAGAGCGCCATTTCAACCGCGCCGAACGCCACGGATGCCGCGCCTTCACCGGTGTTTGCCGTGATCTGCCAGGGTGGCACACAGCGGCTTTCACAATCGGCAAGGTCAAGCGGATCGGCGCCGATGAGGGCAGGCGCTATTTCCGCCTTGATGATCTCGCCGAAATGGTACCAGGGCGCTTCGCCGAGCCCAACGACCCCCTCATCCGTTTCGACTTCGATGATGGATTTGGAGGCTCCGGGATAAAGCCCGCCGGTCCACCAGAAAGGTGCATCGAACGGGACGTTGACATGTGTCACGCGGATATTTGTGATCTTCATGGGAAACCTCAGTGCCAGCGGTCTTCTGTTGCGGCCTTTTTCCGTTCGACGAAATCGCGCAGCGCGTCGTCGGTGCCGGGGTCGAGCGGCGGCGCCTCGTAATTGGCAAGGGCTTCTTTCCAGGCCTTGTTGGCGCGTGTTGCCGCATCGAGAGATCCATTTTCCTGCCAGGTTTCATACGGATCGTTGTCCGCGACCGACGCGTCGAAAAAGGCAGTCTCGTAATTACGCATGGTGTGCCCGCAACCAAAGAAGTGGTTGCCGGGCCCAACTTCCCGGAACGCGTCAATGGCAAGCGAGTTGTCATCGACCACAACGCCGTCGAGATAGGTGTGCAGGGCACCGCAGAAGTCCGCATCCATCATGAATTTCTCGTAGGACATGGACAACAGACCGTCGAGGAAACCGGCAGAGTGCAGAACAAAGTTCGCACCGCAGTGAATGGCCGAAAGCATCGACATGGTGCCTTCGTTCATGGCGTGGGCATCGGCGAGTTTCGACGTCGTGAAATTGCCGGCGCATCTGAGCGGCAGGTTCTGCCTGCGCGCCAGTTGACCGACGACCAGCGATCCCGACGCAGGCTCCGGTGTGCCGAAGGTCGGCGATCCTGACCGCAGGCTCATGGAGGACAGGAAGTTTCCGTAAATGACCGGGGCTCCGGGGCGTTCTAGCTGCGCAAGCGCACATCCTGCCAGCGTTTCGGCATGCGCTTGCGCGATTGCGCCGGCTACAGTCACCGGCCCCATGGCACCACCGAGAATGAACGGTACCAAGACCGATCCCTGGTTGGCGCGCGCATAGGCGCGAACCACCTTTGTCATGGTGCCGTCCCAGACAAGGGGTGAGTTCACGTTGACGTTGCCCATGATGACGCAGTGGTCTTCGACAAAATCCCGCCCGAAAGCGATCCGAGCCATCTCGACGGAATCCTCTGCGCGTTCTTCTGCGGTCACTGAGCCGAGGAAGGGGCGGTCCGACAAGGAAATATGGGCATAGACCATGTCGAGGTGCCGTTTGTTGACAGGCACATCAACTGGCTCGCATATCGTGCCACCCGAATGGTGCAGCCAGGGAGAAGACTGCGCCAGCTTGATGAAGTTCCGGAAGTCTTCGATCGTGCCGTAGCGGCGACCCTCTTCAAAATCCATCACAAACGGGCTGCCATAGGAAGGCGCGAACACCACGTTGTTGCCGCCGATCTCGACATTGTTTGCAGGATTTCGGGCATGTTGCGTGAATTGTCTGGGCGCCGTTTTCAGAACGTCCTGGACCATGCCCTTGGGAAACCGCACGCGGACGCCGTCGAGTTCAGCGCCGGCTTTGCGCCAAAGTTCGAGTGCCGCCGGATCGTCGCGAAACTCGATACCAATCTCGGCCAGAATCGTGTCGGCGGTGTCTTCGATGCGCACGAGGCTCTCTTCCGAAAGGAGATCGAGCGGCGGCAGATTGCGGGTAATGTACGGACGCCCGTGACCGGTCTTGACCTGCGTGCGCTTGGCCCTTCTTCCAGACCGACCGCCGCTGCGTGACGGCGGCTTGTGCGCACCGGGCCCACCACTTTCGAAACTATCTCCTCCCAAAGACATGTTTTCCTCCCGCTAACATCTCAATAATCGATGCTAAACTGCATTCTGACCCTTGTGATGCTTGAAAATTCTCATGTTTGGCATAAGGTTTTTTTATGACAAACTATCGCCGACTGCTCCCGTCCTTCCGCGGGCTGGTCGCCTTCGAAGCGGCCGGACGTCTTGGATCCTTTACCAGGGCCGGTCAGGAGCTGGGCATGACCCAGTCGGCTGTTTCCTACGCGATCAGGGCTCTTGAAACCGACGTCGGCCAACCTCTTTTTGAGCGGCGACATCGCGAAGTCAGCCTGACAATCGCCGGGACCCGGTTTCATGAAGACGTGTCGAAGACCCTTTCTCAGCTCGCAGAGAGTATCAACTCCGTAAGGACCAAACCGGCGGACGATGTCGTCACGCTGTCGGTGTCGACTGCATTTGCAACGCTTTGGATTGCCCCGCGCCTTCAGCTCATGCGCACGGACCTTCCCGACATTGAATTGCGGCTCCACACGGCGGACAGGGATCTTGATATCGAGGCTGAGGATATTCCACTTGGCATTCGAGGTGGCCGGCCGAAGAACTGGCCAGGTTACATTTGCGATCAGTTCGACACGGAGGAAGTGATTGCTGTTGCATCGCCAAGATATCTTGAGGCGCACGGTACGCCGGAGCATGCGCACGAGTTGTTGAACCATCACCTGGCGCATCTCGATGAACCCTACCGCTATGCGGCCACCTGGAAGGACTGGCTCAGATCGGCAGGTGTGAGCGGTGCGCATCAGGTCCGGGGATCTCGTGCAAATGAGTATGTGGCGGTCCTGCAAATGGCGCTCGACGGCGATGCGGTCGCACTCGGATGGCGGCATCTGGTGGATGTGTTTGTGAAGAACGGGCGGCTCAAGAAAGTGACGAACCACACCTTCAGGACCGGGAACAACTACTATCTGGTCTCATCAAGGTCCAAGGCCCTGGATGAGAATTGCCGAAAAGTGCGCGACTGGATTGTTGCCCAGGGTACAGTGGCGGAAAGGCAAGCGTCAGATAGGTTGGGACAGAGCAAACCGCGGCTGAACGCCATCCAGCCCGGACCTCGCGTTACCACAAGCCGAAAGCGTCGATCTGCATCTTGAGCGCCAGAATTCCCAGAATGTAAACCGGAATAAATATCAAGGGCGCATATCGGTCGACACGGACGACAAGATCGTCCCTGTTCCGTCCCGTGAGATACTCCACCACTGTGTTGGTTATGACGACGCAAAAGAGAACCGCCAGCGAAAACAGCGAGACAAGTTCGGGAAACGTCAACTCGGGAACTTCGGGATGCTGACGCATAGTGATGTTGCTGAAGGCGATATTGGTCAGGATTGCAGTGAAGGTAATCGCGTGCCGTCCGGTTGAGGCAGATCGCATCCAGAAAACGGAAAAACTTGCCAATGTGACCAGCATCTGCGGCAAAAGCATTCTGATGTAGAGGGGTCCAGACACGCGTGAGATCTCAACGCCGGCAACCAGCACGGCGAAATCTGTTCCGGTGTTCTCCGTGAAGACGGAAGGTTCCAACGCGCCGATGCTGTCAATCCGCCAGGACGGCACGATCAGATCGGTATCGATCGGCGTGCTTCTCAAAAGCGGGACCAGTTCGACCTGGGACAAGTCATAAGAGAAGGATTTGATGCGGATGTTCAGGACCTGGTCGTCAAAGGGGTATCGGCTGGAATCGATGCTCGTTTTCAGAATGGTCGTGAAGGATTCCGTATATTCGACCTTGTGGTTCTGGTCGACTGTGACGGCGAAATCGAGAATTGTCCGGGCAGCGGTTCCGTTGCCGAAGATTACGTCGGGGATCCAGATTTCGCGCAGCACCGCGGTCGCCTGGTTGTCGACGTAAACGTTGCGGACGCCGTCTCCCGTTTCCTTGTAAGGCACCCTTGGGTCGCACCAGGACAGTTTCAGGCGGCCGTGCAGGCGAAAACTGTCGGTGATGTCGCTGATGGTATCGATCCACTCAATGTCGAGCGTCACCTGAACCTTTGTCGGCTCGTCCGTCGTGGGCGGCGTGATGATCGCCACGGTCTTGTCGCCGGAAAACTCGGCGCCTACCCCGGTGTTCGCGGTTTTGGGGCACGTTGCCGCCGGACCGGTCTGTGCATTCCCGGAGATGGAAAACAAAAGCAGGGTCAGGAGAAATAGAAAGGCACCGATCCATCCATTGAACCGCCTGGTTCCAAACTGCCGCATATGCCGTTCCGCCTGATGACACTCCGAGAACGTTACTAAAGCCTCGCACGATGCTCAATGCGTTCGTGCCGGAGGTGGCCGCGTGTTCCCGTCAGATGCCGAGGCGATCCCGCATCCGGTAGACCAGGATGGAAGGTGCCAGAAACCAGGGATTGCCCGCGTAAAGCGGGCGGGTCGGGAACGAAATCTTTTCGAATGCCGACGGAGCACTTTCACGACCTGAAGCCTTGTGGCCCATGCGCATGCCAAGGTAGCTGGCCATACCAACCCCGGAGCCGCAATATCCAGCTGCGAAGTAAAGGCCGTTGTCTTCACCGCAATGGGCAAGCGTGTCGAACGTGTAACCGACAAATCCCATCCAGGCGTGGCTGATCCGGGTTGTGCCGAGATCGGGAAAGAGGGCGACCATATCCTGGTGCAGCTTGGCGGCGCTGCTGTGCGGATCGGACTCGCTCAAGGAGACGCGACCGCCGAACAGAAGCCGCTTCCGGTCGGGCGTCAGCCTGTAATAGTAGACCAGCTTGCGTGTATCGGAGAGTATGCGATCTGTTGGGAACAGCCGGTCGACCGTTTCCTTCGGAATCTCCTCCGTCGCAATCACATAGGACCCGATCGGGATGATGCGGCGCTGGTGCCACGGAGACAGAGATCCTGAATAGCCGTTGGTTGCCAGGATCACCTTGCCGGCCTTCAGACTTCCTTCACTTGTCAGAACCTTGAATCCGTTGCCGATACGCTCGATCGAAAGGGCGCGGCATCCCGCCTTGACCATCGCGCCCGCGACAAGGGTGTTTTGAAGCAGGGAGGGTAGGTATTTCGAAACGTCGATGCTGCAATGCCGGGGCAGAACCATGCCCCCATGGTAGGCCTCGGTCCCGAGTTCCGCCGCCATTTCAGCTTCGGAAACCATGAATGCGTCTGTTTTCCAGACCGGGTGTCCAGCTTTGCAATCGCGCGCAAGCGCTTCGTAAAGGTGCGGCTTGTGCGCCCCGTGGAAGCGTCCAACTTCATTCAGCCCGATGTCAAAACCGCTCTCTGCCGAGAGCGTGTGCATATAATCGAGAGAGGCCTGGCCTTCCTCACAGAGCGCCGTGGCGTGCTCCTTTCCGTATCTGCGCGCAAGCTTGGAAAAGGACGGCTTGAGACTGGTTGAGAGTTGGCCGCCATTGCGCATTGAACAGCCCCATCCGGGGTGTTCCGCATCTATGACCAGGGTCCCAAGACCTTCGCGGCTTGTCTGGAGTGCAGCGTTCAGGCCGGTGTAGCCTGCTCCAACGACCAGGACGTCGATCTCATCGGGCAGATCGGTATCAGGCAGGTCCACCTGCGGTGCAAGATCCTGCCAATATGGCGTCGTTTTGTAGTCGTTCGTGAAAAGCTCCGCCTGCATGCCGTGACTACGCTGCCTTTGTGTCTTCTAGGATCAGGTCTGCCCCTTTTTCGCCGACCATGATCGCAGGGGCATTGGTGTTGCCGGACGTCACGGTAGGGAAAATCGAGGCATCGACGATGCGCAGACCCTCGATACCATAGACTTTCAAACGTGCATCCACGACGTTCTCAGTCTCGTCAGGGCCCATTCGGCAGGTGCTTACGGGATGAAAGACGGTCGAACACCGGTTGCGGACATCTTCGAGCATTTCCTCGTCCGACTGGATCTCCGGACCCGGGCTGATCTCTTCCGCGATGACGGACTGAAGAGCCGGGCTGGAGGCGATCCTTCGCATTAGCTTGCAACCTTCGATCATCTCGTTGAGGTCGTGGTTGGTGCTAAGCGAATTCGGGTGAATTTCCGGTGTGTCGAACGGATCCTTGGAGCGCAATCCAATATGTCCGCGACTGGTTGGGCGGGTCGGCTGCATGCCAAGCAGAAAGCCGGGGAACGGATCCGGGTTCATCAACGGCCGCTTGCCCTTCGGCGCCTTTGTGTAACTCACCGGCGAAAAATAAAGCTGCATGTTCGGCCGTGCACAATCCGGATTGCTCTTCACAAATCCGCCGGCCTGATTGACGCTCAGCGACAGCGGACCGCGGCGCGTAAGCACGTAACGGATGCCTTGAAAGAGCTTGCCCCACCAGGGATAGAGCTGCTGGTTCAGCGTCGGCACCCTCGATTTATAGAGATAGTCGTGGCCAAGATGGTCTTGGAGGTTTCTGCCGACTGCCGGGCGGTGGAGCGCAGTTTCAATGCCCATGGCCTGAAGCGCATTGCCATCACCGATACCGGAAAGCATCAGGATCTGGGGTGAGTTGACGGCGCCTGCACACAGGACAACTTCCCGTCTGGCCCTGATCTCTGTCTCCTCACCGTTGCTGCTGTAGATGGCGCCGGTCACGCGCCCATCCTTCACAATGAGCCGTGTCGTGTGGGCCCTGGTGATGACAGTGACATTCGGGCGTCTCTTTGCGCGCGACAGATAGGCGCGCGCAGTCGACATTCGAAAACCGTCTTTGGCGGTTATCTGGTAAAGGCCGACACCTTCCTGGTCAGCGCCATTGAAGTCGGGGTTCCGTTTGAATCCGGCTTCAACAGCTGCGTCCAGGAAGTTTGTGCAGAGTGGGTGAACGTCCTTCGTCATGCTGGAAACGTGCAGCGGACCGTCGCCGCCGCGATACTCGCAAGGGCCGGCGTCGTTGGTTTCAGAGCGTCGGAAGTAGGGTAGGACGTCGTCCCAGCCCCAGCCCGGGTTGCCCATCGCCTTCCAGTCTTCGAAGTCGGCATGCTGACCGCGGATATAGACCATCGCGTTGATGGAACTCGATCCGCCCAGAACCTTGCCGCGCGGCCAATACCCGGAACGATCGTTGAGGCCAGGATCTGGTTCGGTTTGGTACATCCAATTGATGTGTCGGTTATAGAAGGCTTTGCCGTAGCCGATGGGCATCCAGATCCAGAAGTTCAGATCCGATCCACCGGCTTCCAATACACAGACGGAGTACTTACCGCTTTCAGAGAGACGGTCCGCAACAACTGCCCCGGCCGATCCTGCTCCGACGATGACAAAGTCGAATTCGGTCATGTTCGTGTTCAATCCACTCACCTGGATTTATCGGGCCGACTTGTCGCGTTGAACCACGATTGACAAGAGCGCAAGCAAACCTGAGCCCACCATCAGGAAGAAGGAAACCGCATTCAGAACCGGTGTCGAACCGACCTTGGCCATGCGGTCATACATCGTGATTGTCAAAGGGGCTTCAGATCCGACCAGGAACAGGGTTGTGTTGAAGTTCTCGAACGAAACCAGAAAGGCAACGATGCCGGCTGCGATCATTGCCGGGCGCAGGAACGGAAGGGTGATCGTACGCAGCACGCGGGCTCTGGATGCCCCAAGGTTGAATGCCGCTTCTTCCATGGTCGCATCGAATTTCTTCAGTCTTGCTGTGATCACCAGGGACGTGATTGTCGCAATGAACGAAAACTGCCCCAGCACCACAAGCATGAGTCCGGGCCTGAGGAACTCCAGTTCAAGGTCGAAGCGGTTCTCGACATAGTTGGCTGTATCGCTTGCTAGCACCAGGATGGAAATACCAAGGATCACGCCTGGGATGACCAGCGGCACCACCATCAGGATGTAGAAAAAGTTCTTTCCCGGAAATTCGCCGCGAACGAACAGGAACGCATTCGTCGTTCCGACAAAAACCGAGAGAGCCGACACGAAGATCGCAATGACGAAGGAGTAGTAGAGCCCTTGCAGCAGCCGCCGGTCGTGGAACATGCCGAGCTTTGGCTCCGTGTCGCCAAAGAACCAGTCCAGCGTGAAACCCTGCCACGGTAAGGCGGGGAAAAGACTGTCATTGAAGGCAAAAGCACCGGCGGAAATGAGTGGCGCCGCCAGGAAGATGAAGAAGGCCACCACATAGAGCCGGTATCCGAGAAGGAACGGCGTGGTCTTGTTTTGCGCAAGCATGATCGTCCTCCTCAGCTCTTGGCGACGGTGTTGGCCAGCGTCTGCCCACTCAACTTCAGGCCGAGCCAGATGACGAGGGACGTGAAGAGCAGGAGCAGCATGCCAAAGGCAGCCCCGCCCTCCCAATTGAAGCGGGTGATGAACTGGTTGTAGATCTGCTCGGTGAACCAGCTTGAGTTTTTGCCGCCGAGCAGGATTGGTGTCAGATAGGATCCCGCGGTCAGCATGAAAGTGACGATGCAGCCGGCGACGATACCGGGCATCGCGTAGGGGACGATGATCCGACGCAGCACTGTGAAGCCGTTGCCGCCAAGATTGTAGCCCGCCTCGATCATGGAATTGTCCATGCCATCAAGCGTTGAGACCAGCGGTACGATCATGAACAGGATCACCGTGTAGGTCAGGCCGATGATCACGGCGACGTCGTTATAGAGGAACTCGACCGGTGCGCCGACCAGACCGGTCCATTGCAGAAAATTCGAGATAACGCCTGTTTCGCGCAAGAGCAGGATCCAACCGAATGCACGGATCAGGTCGCTGACCCAAAGCGGAATGAGACACAGCAAAAACAAACCGCCCCGGGAGCGCGGGCCGGCGATTTTGGCAATGTAGTAGGCGATCGGAAATCCGATCAGAAGCGCCAGCGCCGTGACGAGCAACGACATTGAACCGGTTCGCAGGAGCGTATTCCAGTAGATCGGTTCGTTCAGAAATTCCAAGTAGTTGGCAAAACTGTACTCGTAGACGCGCGGAGCAACCTTTTCCTTCAGCGACAGGATCACCATGCCGATATGCGGCAGGATGATCAGAAGAATGATCCAGAGCGCAAAGGGCGCGAACAGCAGGAAGAGCGAGAGCCGCTTGATATCCTTGTTCTGCATTACGCGCTCCCCTGATCGGCAAAGCACATTGCCTGCCGGGACGACCAGACCAGTTGCACGTCTTCGCCCGGTTTCAGGTCGTTGTCGCCGGTCAGCGTCACGTCGGACTCGACCAGTTCACCGCTGCCGGTGCGCACGAGGACGCGGCTGTTTGCACCGTTGAAAAGCAGGCTGTCGACCACGCCCTCCATCCGGTTGTCGCCGGCTTCTGCAGTCGATTCTGCCTCGCTAGGCCGGACAGTCTTGATGAATTCCGGCCGGACAAAAATGGTGACTCTGGAACCTTCCTGGATGGCCTGTTTTCCGGCGGACGAAAAGCTCATCGGCAGGCCTTGTTCCGTTTCGACCTTGCCGCCGGTGCCATCACTCGCTTTCACAACACCGGACCAGCGGTTGCTGTCGCCGACGAAGCCGGCAACGAACGCGGTTTTCGGGTGGTGATATAGGTCTTGCGGTGTGCCGATCTGTTCAAATTCACCCTGGTTCATGATGGCGACATTGTCCGACATCACCAAAGCTTCGGACTGGTCGTGGGTGATGTAAACGAACGTGGTGTTGAACTGGTGCTGCAAAAGCTTGAGTTCGATCTTCATGGCCTCGCGCAGCTTCAGATCGAGGGCGCCAAGCGGTTCGTCAAGAAGCAACACATCCGGGTCGAGCACCATGCAGCGGGCAATTGCGATGCGCTGCTTCTGGCCTCCGGAGAGCTGGTGGATTTCGCGCTCCGCAACATCCGGCAAGGCGATGCGGTCCAGCACGTCCTGGACCTTGCGCTTGATTTCGGCGGTGCCGACACCGTTGCATCTGAGGCCGTAGGCGATGTTCTCGTAGACGTTCATCATCGGAAACAGCGCCAGGTGCTGGAACACCATTTTGACGTTGCGCTTGTTCGGTGGCGTGCCGAGCACCGACTTTCCCTTGATCTTGATGTCGCCGCCCGAGGGCTCTTCAAAGCCGGCTATCATGCGCATGAGCGTGGTCTTGCCGCATCCGGACGGCCCGAGAATGGAAAAGAACGATCCGCTCGGAATGTCGAAGGAGACCTCCTTGACCGCACGAAAGGTGCCGAAGTTCTTGGAGACACCGATGGCTTCAAGATCGTAGGTGGAATTGTCTGTCATTGGGGCACGCCAACTGGAAGGTCAGAAAGTTGGGGGGATACCGGGTTTCCGCGGCATCCCCCATATTTTAAGCGTTCTTACTCTTTTTGTTCAGGGCCGGGAGACCCGGCCCGTCATCAATCAGCCGCCGGTCGCAGCCTTGATTTTTTCGAGGGTCCTGCCTTCCATGTCCTCAACACCGGGAGGAATGTTGGCAAAGAATTTCAGATTGTCGATGTCCTCGGGTGTGAACGCAGCATTCACGGCAGCCTTCTTATCTTCCGGCAGCAGATCCTGACCGCCCTTGACGGCGGCAATCGCGCCTGTGCTTGAGGACATTGCAGTCACGTTCTCGGGACGCAGCACGAAATTGATCCACTTGTAAGCGGCATCGTCGGCCTTGCCCTTGCGCGGAAGAGCAAACGTGTCGATCCAGGCAAGCGCTCCTTCTTTCGGCGGAACGAAGACAATGTTTTCGTTCTGGTCGAAGAGTTTATAGGCCGTGGAGTCCCAGGTTTCGGAGCCGACGATTTCGCCCGACAACATCATGGCCGACAGGTCGTCACCGCTGTTCCAATAGGCCTTGATGTTGGCCTTGCACTCAATCAGCTTGTCCGCGACCTTGTCCAGAATGCCCTGATATTTTTCAAGGTCGGAATAGGCTGCAAAGGGGTCTTCGCCCATCGAGAACGCTGTGCCGAGCAGGATCGTGCGCTTCAGGCGCATGGACGTCTTGCCCTGGTATTCCGGGTTACAAAGATCGGCCCAGCTTTTCAGGTTCGGCGCCTTTGTCTTGTCGGCCATCAGACCGGATGTGCCCCACTGGTGCGGTACGGCATAGACCTCACCTTCGATGGTGGTGTTGGCCTTCACGCCGTCAAGCAGTTTGGCTTCCATGACGGAGGTGTCGATCTTCGACAGATCCAGCGGCTTGTAGATGTCATACTCGAGCTGCGCGGCGTAGATCCGGTCGTGGCTAGGCTGCGCAAGATCGAAACCGGCACCACCGGTTGCGCGCAGCTTTGCGATCATTTCCTCGTTGTTCGAGAACGTGACTTCGACCTCGATATCCGGATATTCTTTTTCAAACTTTTCGATGAGATCTTCCGGAGCATAGGATCCCCAGGTCAAGAGACGCAGAGTTTCCGCTTGTGCGGCTCCGGCTCCGGCGAGCATTGTCGCCGCCAAAAGGCCGGCTACGGTTGTTTTGAAATGCATGACTTCCTCCTCGAACACACGCAGAAAAACCAAATTTGAGCCTATGAGTGAATTGGCCTGTGAAATATAGCCATTGCAGATAATTTAGCAGTCCAATTGCTCAGGCCGACAAGCGGCCACTATGGCAATCTGGCAGAATTTTTTCCAGTATGTCGACACCTTTTCGGATTTCATCCGGTGTGGTGCTGCCGAATCCAAGCACAATGCCGCGCTGTTTAATCGGACTGAGCGCATAGCGGGAAAGCGATACCGTGGTAATGCCCTCTTCCGCCGCCTTGGCAACAATCCTGTCTTCGTCAATATGTGCGGGCACCAGACCAACTGCATGGAACCCGCTGCTGGTCGGTTGCAGATCTATCTGCCCGGCCAGCCGCTTGGCTTCTTCCATAAGCGTGTCGTGGCGCTCCTTGTAGAGCTGACGCATGGTGCGGATGTGTGTGGCGAACATGCCTTCGTCCATGAATTCGGCAACAATTGCCTGGGTGACGGTCGGAACGCCCGCCAGCCAGGTTTCGCAGACGCGCTCGAAGCTCTCCACGAGGGCTTCGGGGACCAAAGCAAAACCGAGTCTGAGCGCTGGAAAAAGGGACTTTGAGAAGGTGCCGACGTAAATTACACGGCCGTGGGTGTCGATGCTTTTCAGCGTCGGTGGTGGCTGGTCGCCGTAGTAGAATTCACCGTCGTAGTCATCTTCAACGATCATTGCGTCGGCATCGTTCGCCGCTTTCAACAGAGCGAGGCGGCGGGACAGGCTCATCACATGTCCAAGCGGTTGCTGATGCGACGGCGTCACGAAAGCCAGACGGAAGTGAGGTGCCTTGGACAGGCCGTCTTCGATACAAAGACCGTGATCGTCCACCTCGACAGGAACCGGGACGGCTCCGATTGCGATGAAGGCGTTGCGGGCGCCGATTGCTCCGGGATTTTCAAACCAGATCGGTTCGCCCGGATTAACCAGCATGCCACCGACAAGAGAAAAAGCGCGCTGGGCGCCGTTTGTTACGAATATCTGCTCGGGTGAACACTTGATGCCGCGCGATGCGTTCAGCTGCCGCGCGATGGCGTTTCTGAGTCCCGAATATCCAAAGGGTTCGCCGTAACCTGCAATGTGGTCCCTGTCTTTGCGCCAGTGCCGGGCGGACAGCTTGGCCCATTGCGCCATCGGGAAGGCATCAAGGGCGGGCAGCGCGGTCACAAATGCCTGGGACTTGTGCGGCAGGCGCGAACGCGGCGCGAAATCGGGGATGGCATGTTTTGACGCATGTGACAGCCGTGGGACGACCGCAACGACATTGTTCGCCGCGTGGGATGGTTTTGGGGCAAGGCGCGCGTTCAGCGCCTCGCTGACGAAAGTGCCCGACCCGACCCGGGCTTCCAGCAGGCCTTCCGAAATCAGCCGCTCGATGGCGTCGATCACGGTGGTGCGTGAAACGCCGATTTCCTGCGCCAGAGTGCGTGTCGCCGGCAACCTGTCGCCGGGGGTCAGCGCGCCGGTCAGAAGAAGATCGCGCAACGCCATATAGAGCTGGATCGAAATTTTCTTTTCTGCGGTCTTGTCGATCTTGATTGAAGACAGAACCGCGCCGGCATGCCGTTTCATGACGCCTCCCAATTGGTATGAGAGTTTCAGCAAAACGGACCTTATATCAAGTCCAATTATGAGTAGCTTTGCGTTTAAGAGCCAAAATTCCGCCTGGCGGAGACCCCGCCATAAGGACATTAGACGACATGAAAATACAATCCATAGAAACGTTTACAGATGAATTCGTCTGCTTCGTTCGGGTGACCGCGGATAGCGGCGCGACCGGGTGGGGCCAGGTGGCCCCTTATTTTGCGGACATTACCGCCGAAGTGGTGCATCGCCAGGTCGCGCCCTATGCACTGGGCGAAGACGTACTTGATGTGGCGCACCTGATGGACATCATTCCGGACCGGGAGCACAAGTTCCCAGGGTCTTATTTGCGCCGGGCCATGGGCGGGCTGGACACCGCGCTCTTTGACCTCAGGGGCAAGCTGGAAGGCAAGCCGGTCTGCGCGCTTCTTGGTGGTACTCCGGGCCGGGTGCGCGCTTACGGCTCTTCGATGAAACGGGACATCACACCGCAGGACGAGGCCGACCGGCTGAAGAGACAACAAGATGACTTCGGCTTCACGGCCTTCAAGTTCCGGATCGGCGCCGAATGCGGGCGCGACAAGGACGAATGGCCGGGGCGCACCGAAGAAATCGTGCCGACGATGCGCAAGGCCTTCGGCGATGAAACCGCCCTGCTGGTAGATGCAAATTCCTGCTACTCGCCACGCAAGGCGATCGAGATCGGACACTTTTTGCAGGACAATGGCATATCCCACTATGAAGAGCCTTGCCCTTACTGGCATTACGACCAGACCAAGCAGGTGACCGATGCGCTTGACATAGACGTCACCGGCGGCGAGCAGGACTGTTCGCTTGTTGACTGGAAACGCATGATCGATGAGCGCGTCATCGATATCATCCAACCGGATGTCTGTTATCTCGGAGGTATGCTGCGGAGCATGCAGGTTGCGCAGATGGCGCACGAGGCCGGCATCCCGTGCACGCCGCATGCCGCCAATCTGTCACTGGTCACGCTCTTCACCATGCATTTGCTGTGCGCAATCCCGAATGCCGGCAAATACCTGGAATTCTCCATTGAGCAGGAAGACTACTATCCCTGGCAGTATGATCTTTACGTCTCCTCGCCTTACGACATCACCGACGGTCATGCGACGGTGACCGATGCCCCAGGCTGGGGGGTCGAGATCAATCCCGAATGGCTGGCGAAATCATCCTACAAGATCAGTTCCCTGGAGCACTGACATGAGCGAAGCGAGCGACCTGATCGCCGAATACCGCGGTACCGGCACGCTGGAAGCGTTGCCGATTGGTCATTTCATCGACGGTGCCTTCACGCAGCCATCTCATAACCGAACCATGGAAAGTTTCGACCCGGGAAGAGGGGAAGCCTTCGCGCGGTTTACCGCCGGAACACGGGACGATATCGACCAGGCCGCGGCATCCTCCCGTCAGGCATTTGAAAACGTCTGGCGCGACATGGCACCGGTGGTACGGTCCCGGATCCTGCAGCAGGCCTCCGCACTGATCCTGGAAAATCTTGACCTTCTGGCCGTGGTTGAAACGCTGGACAGCGGCAAGCCTTTGCAGGAGGCAATGGGCGACGTGCGCGGGGCTGCCCGCACATTCGAGTATTACGCTGGCGCCTGTGACAAGCTGCAGGGAGACAGCTTCCCACTCGGTCCGGATTACATCGGCTATACGATCCACGAACCTGTCGGGGTGACGGCTCATATCATTCCCTGGAATTTCCCGATCTCCACGGCCGCGCGGGGGTTTGCACCGGCGCTGGCCGCCGGTTGTACGGTCGTTGCAAAGCCGGCGGAACAGACACCTTTCACCGCTCTGTTGCTGGCGGACCTTCTCTATAAGGCGGGGCTCCCGGCCGGTGTCTGCAATGTCGTGACCGGGACGGGCCTTGAAACCGGGGCTCCGCTGACGAGCCATAGCGGGGTCGACCACATCACCTTCACAGGCTCGGTCCAGACCGGACGCGCAGTGATGAAGGCCGCTGCAGAGGATATTACGCGCGTGGTGCTAGAACTCGGCGGCAAATCTCCTGTGGTCGTGCTCGGTGATTGCGACAAGGAACAGGCCCTTTCCGGTGTTCTCGGTGCGATCTATGAAAACGCGGGCCAGATCTGTTCCGCCGGGTCGCGGCTGGTGATCGAAAAGAGCATTCACGAGGAATTCCTCGCTGAACTTGTGGAGCGCACGAAGGGATTGAAACTCGGCCACGGATTGGACAATCCGGATGTGGGTCCGGTCAACTCCGCCGAACATCTTGCCAAGATTGGCGGCTTCCTGGACCGGGCCAGAACACGCGGCGCCGATGTGGTTGCTGGCGGGGCGATCACCCGGGATCCGGGGCGTGGGCGCGGCTGGTTCTTTGAGCCAACCATCGTCAATGATGTCGCAGCCGGTGACGAACTCGCCCAGGAAGAGATCTTCGGGCCGGTCTTGACCGTGCAGGTGGCCGATGATGCTGATCACGCACTCGAACTTGCAAATGACTGCCAGTACGGTCTGGTCGCCGGCATCTACACCTCGAACTTTGCCAAAGCCCATCAGCTCGCCCGCAAGATCGACGCGGGTCAGATCTACATAAATGAATATTTCGCGGGTGGTATCGAGGTGCCCTTCGGCGGCAACAAGAAGTCGGGCTTCGGCCGGGAAAAGGGTCTTGAAGGGCTTATCAGCTACTGCAAGACCAAAAGCATTGCGGCAAAGATCAGGTAGCCTGTACCCTCCTTTTCCAAGTCGCAAAGGCCGGCTTTCGGTTCCCCGAAGCCGGCCCTTTTTGTCCTTGTCTGACTTTCCATGCGAAGTCCGCGGAAACACACTCCGCAAATCGACTTCAGATTGGAAAATTTTGCCGCCTAAAAAAAGTCCAGAGGTCTTTGTTGACGGCCTGAGTCTTCAGAATTGTTTCCTTCACCAGCGAGATCTCGCGACTGTTGATCGGGCTGGACTTTCCATATTCGATGGCGTCCTTGTGATCGTTGATGCGCATGAGAATCGTTGACGCGTTCTGTCCCTCGTTGTCGAAAGAATAAATGCAATGATTGTATTTGTTTTTCAGTTTCAACGTGCTGTGCATTGCCTTGGTAAGTTTGAGAACATCCTTCTTGAGGGCATCGTCCGTGCCCTCCATCTTTGCGAGACGCTCAACCAGATCAATCCTGGCTCGGGACGTGTTCAGCGTTAGAAAAATGACGGTGGCGACATCCTTGTTGACGCGGGCCAGCCCGGCAATCATGTGGATCAGAAGACTTTCCGTATTCGTCCACGTGTAGTTCAGGTTGCCAACGAGGTTCAGAAAGGTCTGAAACTCGCTTTTGGTCCCGGACTGGCCGTTGTTTTTCATAGCTACATCCCCAGCATGGGCGTGCTCTGATCGGACTGCAGGTAGATTGCTGCCGCCTCCGTGCGGTTGGAAACACCAAGCTTCGAGATGATGTGGTGTATGTGAAGCTTGATGGTATGCTCGGACAGCGAAAGCTGCTGCGCGATGTTCTTGTTCTGGTGCCCTTCTGAAATCAGGTGAAGCACCTGGGTCTCGCGCTTGGTAAGCTTGTTGAATTTCTTCGTCGCCTGGGCAGGCTGAAATTGCTTAGCCGTCATAGCAAGGGTACCAGCTGCCTTGTCCGAATGCATGTACTTGATCACGTCGGCCGGCAGATAGTCTCCGCCGCTCAGCATCAGGCGGATAGCCCCAAGCCAGAGGTCCACCCGCAGATTCATCGGCAGGACGCTTTTGATCAGACCATTCTCGAAATAATCGCGAATTATCTTCGGAAAGGCCAGATCGTCGTTGATAAGTATGCAGAAATTCGCTTCCGGGTAGTGCCGGCGCAAACATGCGATGGCTTCGTTCTGCTCGGCGCCGAAATGCTCGTCGATCAGAAACAGGCGCTTGCTGTACTCGGCCTTCCGCTCGGCATTGGTCAGATCCTCTTTGCTGCCGAGGCGGATGAATTCGGCATCGTCCAATTCCCGATCGACACAGTCTTCGAGCTCCTTCGGGAATTTTTCAGATACACCAATATAATAAATTGAACCTTTATTCTGAAATTCTCTGCTGCTCATGTCTGTCACCTCCAAGGAGCAGGTTTTATTAAAATTTTATATTTTTGTTCTCGTAATTATTGCCGACCCCTGTCTGAACTTAACACAGGTTTCATTGATAATGTATGCATTCCTTCCGTAAGGTAAGTGACGCCCGTCACTGTCGCCGCTGTCTCTTTACAATCCTGTTTTTCAGTCTGGGTTGTATCGGGTTGCGGCGTATTTTTCCGCGTATAGGGTCTCCGATTTTTCCTTTAGGTCAAAAAAATATCTATATTTTTAAAAAACTTAGCCAAAACGGAATAATTATACGTAGCGGCTGTCCTGAAACGATATATATATCAAACCTACCTAGAGTAATACTAATAATTCGATATAGTTGCATAGCGATTGTACACCAAAGTGCCGAAAAACATAGCTTTTTTCCATCTGTTCAAATTTTCGATATCTAGACCTTTCGCAGAAATTTAATTGGTTAAGGTTTAGTTAACATTTCCGGCTTCTTTAAAACTCACCTTCTGTCATTGTATTGGATAGCGGATTGGGCGTAGACCTAACTAAAGCTGTGCTTAGATAATACAAAGAATAGATCACACCATCCCGCTAAAAAGTAAATGGCGCTTCAGGCAACGAAGATTGTTTGAAGTGAACGATGGACTTCGTCCATTTCCATTTAGAGCCGAAGCGGAAACGCTTCAAAAGACCTGACGGCTCCATGCAATTCGATAGAAGACGAATTGACGAGCTGTCCTAATTTGAGGACAGAGTTATGGTAGAATTTGTTTGGCATAAAGATGAGCTGGACATAGACGCGTACTACTACGATTGGTCGGATCACTACGACTATTCGCGCGACTATTCCCGCGAGTACAACTATGATTATTCTGATCATTACAAGTGGAACATTGATTATCGTTGGTCCGACGATGACACGACGCAGAAAATCAAGGACAACGATGACGTCGACAACGAAAACACTTTCACGCCGACCGTAAACATTAATTTTGGCGAAGAAGGTGGTCCGACAGACAACGACGCATTTGACCTTGACATGAAGGACAATGCCCACGTTGACGAAATGCTCGTCGGTGCCGGCGACATCAGCTACAACCCGGGCGATGACGTCACCGTCGAAGACCTTCTGAACGAAGCTCTGAACGGCAAAGGCAATGACACCGGCGTTGTGGTGACCAACACCAACCAGCTGGAAGACAACGACGTTGCGTCGGATACCTATGTTGATAACGATGGTTGGTTCCATCAGGACCTGAAGTCTCACGGTGGCTATTCCAATGCTGACGATGGCATTGCCTTCGGTGGCAACCGCCTGACCGTTGATGCCGGCGATGACGCAACTGTCATCGGTGACGTGCTTGCAGCGTCCAACGCCAGCAACATGACCGACGCGTTCACCAACGAGCTGGTCCAGGGTGCAAACATCCTGAACAACGGTGTCGACATGACGATCGTTGGTGGCAGCCTCTACACCGACAGCGTTGGTGAAGACGACGCATAAGTCATTTCAAGGCGCAGGACGGGTTAGTCCCATGTTCCGAGTGCCTTGCATTAGAACATTATGCGGTTTGTTTGCCTGCCATGCGATAGGCACACCGCTGGTCAAAAAGGAATATAGTTATGAGCAGACGTGGATCACATTACAACTATTCTGATTTCGACTCTGACATTGGCAATAACAACAGGAACGTCAACGACGTCGATGTGAACTTTGATAAGGGCTTTGTCTACGACGATGACGATGTCATTGACATTGATATGAAGGACAAAGCCTCCGTAGACGAAATGCTCGTAAGCGTCGATGGCGATATCGACTACAATCCGGGTGATGACGTCACCATTGAGGAAATTCTCAATGATGCGCTCAATGGTGCAGGCAACGACGCCGGTGCGGTGATCACTAACACCAACCAGTTGTCCGATAACGACGACGCATACAATACAACCGCCACGAACAGCAACAACTTCACGCAAAATCTGAACGCCAGAGGTGGAGACGCTGTTGCCGATGACGGTATCGCATCTGGTGGTCGTGACGTTACCGAAGACATCAGCCACGACGCGTGGGCTTACGGCCACGGCAGCTGGTACTACGGTCACTCGCACGGCATGCATACTGACTTTGACGGTAACCTGGAAATCGAAAACCTCGGTAACGGTTCTGCCACTATCAAAGCTGGTGACGATGCGCTTGTCGAAGGCCTTTCAACAGCAGAAGCTTCGGCTTCCAACGACACCTCTGCCTTCACTAACAAGCTGGTTCAGGGCGAAAACGTTCTGTTCAACACTGTCGAAATGACGGTTGTTGGCGGTGGCAGCGAAAGCTTCTCCACCGGCGAAGACCTGGTGGGTAGTTAAGCCCATTAACGCCTGAGTTACTCAAACCGGGCCGTTTTCCGGTTTGACAGACAAGGCGCGCGGAGCGGACGTTTCAAGCCCCGCGCGCCGAAAATGCGACCTCCTGTTAGCACTTTCGCCGTTTTGGCGAGTTCCATATATGTTCAGTATTGGGGTCTGGCATGTTTATTTATGATGACCTTACACGCCAATCTATTTCTCATTTTGTCGGAAGCTTTTACCTATCCATTGAAGAAGCGCGGGCGCGGCTAGACTACCTGAAATTCAAGGCCGCCCAACGCGAAGAGCAAGCCGAAGAAACCTCTGACGCGGAAGCGCCGGTGGTCAATGTCAGTGTCGGTTACAATTTGCCGGACCTGGATCCGGACATTCACTACGAGTATTCCACACCGTATCTTCTGGACGATATCCCCGCCCGGATGACATTCCCGGAATGGGATGAAATCGACTTCCGCGCGAGCATGGATTTTCCCGATGCCCCGCTGGGTTATCTGATGAGACCGCTGATTTTCGGCGAGTTCGAGTATGTCATCATCAACCTGCCGGTCCTGCCCAACCAGTATCTGATCCTGAGCATGTCGATCAACCATCTGGAAGACAATGACTACTTGTCGAACACTGGCATGGAGTACCAGTTCTCCGGAGCAGTGCCTGCTGTCGACGTGCTCTACGATGGTCTGATCGCAAACGGCATTCTGCACACCTTCGGGGTTCCGGATACTCCCGGAAAAACGGATGACCTTGCTGACGTTGTCACGGCATGGGCGGCGAGTGCTGAGAGCATGGCGGAGGCTGCGGGTGACCCCGACAGAGATCCGCTTCCAGGCGAACAGGTCATTGCCGTCGGCGAAGACACACAGGAGATTTACGTCAATGGCGTGATCAACGAGGAAGCGCCCGAGTTTGACACTGTGTTGAAGCTGCTCAAGGGCTATGAGGAAGAGGAGGACGAAGCGGAAGACGAAGATGAGGACGACGACGAGGCCCAAACGGAATTTTCTTCAGCGGCGGCTGAAGCTCCTCCAACATATGTCTCCGGCGAGTCAGCCCAACTGATTGAATTCAACGACAGCAAGACGTCGCTCGATGTGTCTGCCGGCGGCAACACGCTGACCAATCAGGCTGTTCTCAGGGACATTTGGGGGAAAGCCGGCGTGGTTGCTGTTGCCGGCGACTACTACGATCTCGACCTGATCAGTCAGGTAAACGTCAAGCTTCAATCAACGACGTCTCCCCACATGAACCTGGCTGGGGATCCGCTCGTCAGCAGCTACAACATTGCGTCCATTATCGAGGAAGACACAGCGCTTCCGATGGATGTCGCCAACGCTCCGAACGAGGCGAGTTGGCGGATCACTTATCACGAAGGCGACATGACGTTCGTGAATTGGCTGCAGCAGATCAATTACATCGTCGACAATGACACGATCATCTACCAGGAAGACAATTCGGGTACTACCCTGATCTCCGGCGACAATTTGCTCGCGAACTCGGCAACTTTCTTTGAATTTTCTTCCTTCTACGATCTCATCATTATCGGTGGTAACTATTACACTGCAAACGTGATCAACCAGACCAACGTCCTGGTGAACTTCGATGAGATGGTGCACTACGGTACAGCGGCTGGAGGCGAAGCCGGTACTGAAGGCGAGATCGACAATCTCCTTTGGAACGAGGCGTATATCTACTCCAATTACAACGCTGACGTCGAAAGCCTGGGAACCGGTCTGACAAGCGAGATTTCGGGTGCTGCCGAAGGTGAATTGGGTGACGATTTGATGGCGGCGCTCTATGGCAGCTCGACCACCATCTACGATGAAGTCAACGTGCTGTACGTTGCCGGCAGTGTTTACGACATAAGCTATCTTGAGCAGGTGAATGTTCTCGGCGACAGCGATTCCATCGCGACGTTCGGCGTAGACATGACCAGTGAGGACACCCAGATCAACGGCGATTCCAATCTGCTTTACAACGGGGCGGTGATCGAGGAAGTCGGTGTCGAAACGACCATCAAGGTCGGCGGGGAAGAATACTCCGAAGCGCTGCTTTATCAGGCGGAGTTTATTACCGACGACACCAGTTTTGCAGAAGCTGGTTCTTCGGACCTTGCTTCCGAAGCAGTGGTTTTCCTCGCGGACGGCATGCTCAGTCAATCAGATAACGAACTAGAAACTGTGAGCTTGAATCAGGTTCCAGACGAAGTGTCTGTGGACCCAATGGCCACAATGGTCGCTTAGAAGGTGCACGAAAATGAGCAATTCCCATGGCACTACGGAGCGGCCGGGAGACGGCCGTGCTGTCGAACCTGAGCTGATTACGCCCGACAAAAAGTGGGGCGACCCCAGGCTCGCTGGCGTCTCCGCGACGGCGACTGCCTCGCAATACGGTTCTACAATCGCTGCAAAACCCGCCCGGCGGGAGCCATCGACAGACGGCGGCAGCGGGTCAGAACCTCCGAAGTTTCATCAGCGGACCATTCCGCTCGATTTTTCCAAGGCGCTCGACAACGGCGTGTCCGCCGTCAGGCGTAACCTGTTCATTGTCATGGTTTTTTCATGCGTGATCAATGTGCTGGTCTTGTCCATTCCAGTCTATCTGTTCCAGATTTCGGACCGTGTTTTGACGAGTCGCTCCCTGGACACCCTGATCATGCTGACTGTGGTTATTGTCGGCGCGGTTGTCCTCCAGGCGGCTTTTGACGCGATCCGACGCTTTATCTTGATGCGGACAGCAGTTGAACTGGCGTCGCAATTGGGATCGCCTATCCTCGCCGCGGCTGCGAGAGCATCGCTACACAGCAACGGCAAGGAATATCAGATCCTGACCGATCTTCAGCAGCTGCGTTCGTTTCTGGTCTCAGGAACGATGATGTCGTTTCTGGACGGTCCGTTCGCGCCTCTGTTCTTGATTGCGATCTATCTCATTCACCCGCATCTGGGCATGATTGTCGCCGGAACCTGTGTCGTCCTTCTCGTGATCGCCGTCATTAACCAGAAGCTCACCGCGAAACATTTCGGCGAGGCAAACCAGAACCAGAGCAAGGCCAACCTTCATCTGGATGCGATGGCCAGGAACTCGCAGATCATCAATGCGTTGGCGATGATTCCGGAAGCCGTGCATATCTGGGGCAAGGATACGGCTACGTCTTTGAAGTCGCAGGTGAGCGCACAGGATCGGAACATTGTTTCAGCGTCAATCACCAAGGGCATTCGGCTGCTCACCCAGGTTGCCATGCTCGGCTGGGGATCTTTTCTTGCTATTCAGGGCGAATTGACCGGTGGGATGGTGATCGCCGCTTCCATCATCGGCGGTCGGGCTCTGGCACCTATCGAAGGGGCCATTGAAGGCTGGAACCAGTATCTGCTTTCAAAGAACTCATATGGCCGGATTTCGCAACTGTTGAAGTCTTCGCCTCTCAACAGTGAGCGCCTTGTGCTGCCGAAACCCAAGGGCAGGCTCGATGTTGAGCGACTTCTTTATGTGCCGCAGGGCACCAAGAGAGTTGTTCTCAATTCGGTAGGTTTCTCGCTCAAAGCAGGTGACTCGCTCGCGATCATCGGGAACTCCGGCGCAGGCAAATCGACGCTTGGCAAAATGCTGGTCGGTTCAATCCTGCCGACGTCGGGTTCCGTTCGTCTCGATCTAATGGATCTGCGTAACTGGAATCAGCGCCAACTCGGTGAAAACATCGGTTATCTGCCGCAGGATGTGCAGCTCTTCCCAGGTACGATCAAGCAGAATATCGGCCGGATGCGGGAAGACGCCTCTGATGAGCAGATCTACGAGGCCGCCTGTCTTGCCGACGTTCATGAAATGATTTCCGATTTGCCGCACGGCTATGAAACCGTCGTTGCTGCTGACGGTGCGCCGTTGTCCGGAGGTCAAAAGCAGCGGATCGCGCTCGCAAGGGCGTTTTTCGGTAACCCGAAGTTTGTCGTCTTGGACGAACCCAACTCAAACCTGGACACAAATGGGGATGAAGCTCTTGCGCGCGCTATGGCCCACGCAAAGGAGAACGGCATAACCGTTGTGGCAATTACGCAAAAACCGGCTCTTTTGAAGTGTGTCGACAAAATCCTCCTTCTTAACGAGGGAACGATTGGAATGTTCGGCATACGAAACGAAGTTCTTCAAAAGCTTGCGGAGCGCAGGAAACAAGGGGCGGTTCCGCAACCGGCCTGACCGGAAGCAGGTAGTTCACCGAGAAGACGGCGCCCGATTGAGGCATAGAACAAGCCCGCCGAGTGCGCCCTTCTTGGAAAAGAGTTTTGGGAGATGAACATGAGTAATGCGGTTGCAAATTATGAACATGTCGATTGGTATTCGACGGTTCCACGCTCAATCCGCTGGCATACATTTATTGGTGTGTTCTTGCTGGTATTCTGCATCGGAGGATTCGCGGCCTGGTCCTTCACCGCGCCTCTGGCGGCTGCCGTGATTTCCAGTGGTACCTTTGTTGCCACCGGCCAGAACAAACAAGTCCAGCACTATGAAGGCGGCATCGTAAAGAGCATTCTGGTCACGGAGGGCGCTTGGGTTGAACAAGGTCAGCCGATCCTTTTGCTCGACGAGACGGTTGCCTCGGCAAACGAGAGGCAGCTGTGGCTCAAACTGGCGCGCCTTGAGGCAATCAACGCCAGGCTCCGCGCAGAGTATCTTGGGCTGAAACAAGTTGAGTTTCCCAAGAGTCTTAGTGAAAACGACGGCGATTCGGAGATTGCGACAATTGTTGCGGGACAGAAATTGAACTTCGTAAGTTCGCGCAACAAGCTGATGAGCGATGTGAGCATTCTCGAAAGTACGATTGAAGCGCTTAAACACCGTCGGGACGGGTACTACGAGCAGCGTAAATCGATGGAAAGACAACTGGTTCTGCTCAAGGAAGAGCACGAGGGGAAGAAAAGCCTTTACGACAAGGGACTTGTTCTCAAGCCGACCATCAACGCACTTGAAAGAGCGATCGCAGAAGCTGAGGGACAAATTGGTCGGCTGACGGCTTCGATGGACGAAGCTCAAGCCCAAATCCTGCAGCACAATGAGCAGGTGAAACAGACCCATGCGGCATATTCGGAAAAGGTTCTTGATGACCTGCAGACCATTGAAGCCGAACTGGATGCGGCTAAAGAGCAGTCACGCAAGGCCCGCAACGTTCTGGAACGTGCGGTGATACAAGCACCGGTGTCAGGAACGATCGTGCGTCTCCACTATCACACGCCCGGTGGTGTTATCGAGAGCGGCAAGACAATTGCAGAGATACTTCCCTCCGACGCTCCGCTGATTATTGAGGCGCTGGTTTCACGCACCGATATCGATAGCGTTCATGTTGGCCAGTCCGCTACAATCCGGTTGAGTGCTTTGAATCAACGTACAACACCCGTTTTACACGGATCTGTAAATTACATTTCTGCTGACTCGATCACAGATAACAGCGCGGGTATGGTCCGCGAAGCTTATGTGACGCGAATTGACGTTTCACAGGCAGAACTCGGACGCGTACAGAATTTCAATCTGACGCCTGGAATGCCGGCGGAGGTGCTGATCCAGACGGAAGAAAGAACCTTCATGGAATACCTCACCAAGCCGATTACCGACAGTATGTCGAGGGCGTTCCGGGAAGAATAAGGAGCATCCTGATTTTAGGATCCGTCTTGTCGTTCCAAGCGGAGAGCCAGGCGATACAAATCGATCAAGATTTGGCAAGGCCGACGTTACCATCGTGACGCCGGCCTTGTGTTTATTGAAAGGCTTAGGCCGCGGGTCCACCCCCCAGCCCATAAGCCTTCAGAGCGTTCAACCCCAGAACCTTGCTGCGATCGTCCGGGCTCAGACCGTCAAGTAGTCTGTCGGTCGTCTCCACCCATCGCTCGTAACTGCTTGCCAGCAGGCAGACGGGCCAGTCGCTGCCCCAGATCAGCCGGTCGGGTCCGAAGGTGGACAGGAGGTGGTCGACATAGGGCTGCAGGTGCGGAAGCGACCAGTCCTCGTGTGCTTCGGTGACGAGACCGGAGAGCTTGCAAAAGGCGTTGCTGTCTTTTGCAAGGTCAGACATGTCCGCGGCCCAGGCGTCGATGTGGCCATCCCTGATCAGGGGTTTGGAGCCGTGATCGATCACGACCCGCATCTCCGGATACCGGTCCAGCAAGGTCTTCAGGTTGTCCAGGTGGTGCGGCAGCGTCAGGGCGTCGAAGGTCAACCCACCGGCGATCAAGGCCTTGAAGGCCGGCCCGAGATCGTCCCGCAGCATCCAGTCGTCGTCTTCAATGTCCTGGATCATCGGCCGCAAACCGACGAGGGAAGGGTGCTCAGCCAACTCTGCGATGGTGCCGGGCGCATCAGCGCTCTCGAAATCGACCCAGCCGACGACACCAAGGACTTCGGGACTGTCGTCTGCAATCGACAGCATGAAGCGGGTTTCGGCGACCGTTGGTGCTGCCTGCACCAGAACGGTGCCGTCAATCGCATGCCTATCCAGATGCGGGGTCAGATCGCCGGGAAGAAAATTGCGGTAGATCGTTTCCAGCTCGGGCGTGAGCCAGTGGTAATCGCCGCGGGCAAGGTCCCAGAAATGCTGGTGCGCGTCGATCCGCATCACCCGATCACTCCCTTTTTCAGGATGATGTTGCCATATAGGCGCCGTTCTCCGGTCTGCACGATCGCAAACGCGCCTGCCGCGCGTTCATAAAAGGCAAACCGCTCCAAAGTGCTGATCTTCGCCGGGTGATCGGCGGTCTGGTCGATGATTTTCTGAAAATCAGCGACCGCTTCGGGGATTTTGTCCGGATCGCCAACCACCTGCATTGTCTGGGCCGGGTCGGGTACAAAGCTGTCCAGCGGCATCACCGAAAGGATTGCCCGGAGCATGTCGCTTGCCGTTGAGCCGTCCGCGCGCACACAATCGGGTCCGAGGCTTTCGCCCGGAAAATTGGCATCCGAAATGACGATCTCGTCGCCATGTCCCATGGCCCTCAGGGCGTAAAGCAGTTCGGGCGACAGGATCGGGTCAATGTTACGCAGCATCACTGTCCTCCTTTGGAAGCGGCGCATCCGGACGGATCAGACCTTCGCTTCTAAGGTCTGACCAGAGCGCGGCGGGGACAGGTGTTTCAAGAACCTTGACGTTTGCATTGACCTGCGCGGCGTCGACAGCTCCCGGAATGACGGTTTTGACACTCGGGTGCCCGAACACAAACTGAAGCGCTGCTGCGATCAGCGGGGTGTCATGCGCTTTGCAGACAGCTTCGATCTTTTTGACCCGCTCCAGAATTTCCGGTGGTGCATCGTCATAATTGTATTTGGCGCCCGGGATCGGACCCGTGGCCAGAATGCCGGAATTGTACGGACCACCCAGAATGATGCCGACGTCGCGCTTTTCGCAGAGCGGGAGAAAGCTTTCCAATGCCTCTTGCTCCAGCAGGGTATAGCGGCCGGCCAGCAGAAAACCGTCAAAGTCGCCAAGCCCAAGAAGCTTTTCGCAGACCTGCCATTCGTTGACACCCGCACCGATGGCTGCGACGTCGCCGGCCTCCTTCAGTTCGCACAGGGCGCGGTAGCCGCCGCCGTCGAACAACTCCTTCACCTTGGCATCACTCTTTTCCTGCGATCCTTGCGAAAAAACGCAGACGTCGTGAACGAGCAGGATGTCGGCATTGGCAACATCAAGCCGTTCACGGCTGGCTTCGTAGCTGCGCATCACACCATCATAGGTATAGTCGAAGACGATGCGTTTTTGCGGCACGTCGACAAACGCCTCCGGGGTCACCTCATCCGGTTCGCAATCCAGCAGAAGACGGCCGATCTTGGTTGAGAGCTGAACATTGCCCCGGCCGAAACGTTTCAGCGCCACGCCAAATCTTCCTTCAGAGCGCCCAAGGCCATATTGCGGGGCCGTGTCGAAGTAACGGATGCCGGCGTCATAGGCCGCCTGGAGCGCAGCCTGCGCGTCTTCTTCGGAAACCTTGTGATAGAGGTTTCCGAGGGGAGCACCCCCAAATCCCATTCGGGTCAACGGCACTGGCTGACTGGTGCGGGCGTTCAATAATGTGGTGTCGGTGACCTTCATGGGTATCTGACCTAGCGAGAGTGGAAAAGTTCGGGTCGTTTTTGTGCGAGCGCTTCAATGCGCGGCATCAATTGCCCGAGATGGTGCTTCATCGCGCGTTGCGCGGCCTCCGGATCCCGGGCGCGGATGGCATCGTGAATGGCCTGGTGTTCTTCCAGGGTCTCTGTTGCACGGCCCGGTGTCGGCAGCAGCAACATTCGTGCACGTGTCACCTGAAGCGAGACCAAGCGAGCAACCGTTTTCAGACGCGGGAAACCGGTGAACAGCATCAAGAGGGCATGGAACTCTTCGTCTGCCTGGTAAAATCCCGGAAAGTCGCCGTCTTCGACCAAGAGGGCCTGCAGGCGCATGTTCCTGTTGATTTGCGTGAGCTGGTCCTCGGTACAGTCTTCGGCGACCTTCGCAACGCTGGCAAGTTCAAGTGCCTGGCGCAGAAACGTGCCCTCACGAATGTCTTCCATTGAGAAGTAAGCCACGCGTGTGCCGGATTGCGGGATGACATCGACCAGCCCCTCGTTGGCAAGACGCGCGATTGCCTCCGACACCGGAGACCTTGAGACGCCGAGCCTTTCGCAGATCGGTCCCTTGCGCACGACCTCGCCGGGCAGAAAATGCAGCGACAGGATCGCTTCCTGAAGGGCAAGGTAGACGCGTTGCGCCAGCGATCCGTCGAAGGCGTTGATATCCTGGAGTGTTGTCGCGTCGATATCGGTATTCGTCATATTAGCTCCCGGCTGACTAACATGTTAGTTGACATAGTAGGCAAGTCAAGCTAGTTCGTAGATACAACAGCACTTCCCAAAAGTGGAGGCGATCAGAGTTTCAGCTCTGACAGGGGAACGGGAGAGAGGCAGAATGACCGGAAGCGGGTTCATCAAGCTCAGGGCTGACGACAATGTTGTGGTCGCCTTGCGCACCCTTGCCGCCGGGACCGAGCTTGACGGCATTGAAGGCGCATTGTCCGCGCCGGTGCAGGCAGGCCACAAGATTGCCTGTGCGCCCATTCCCAAAAATGCGAATGTGCTTCGCTACGGGCAGGTCATCGGGCAGGCAAAGTCGGACATAAAGCCCGGCGAACATGTGCACTCACACAATCTTGGAATGGAAGACCACAGTCTCCAGAACCATGAGTTTGCCTCCCAGAACACGCCGCTGGCTCCCATCGATCACGAAAGAACATTTCAAGGCTACAGGCGTGCGGACGGCAGGACTGGAACCCGCAACTACATCGGCGTTCTCACCTCGGTAAACTGCTCGGGTTCCGTTGCCCGTTTTGTTGCGGAAGCGGCGGAAAAGACAGGGCTTTTGGACCGGTTCCCCAATGTCGATGGCGTCGTTCCGATTGTCCATGGCACCGGATGCGGCATGTCCGGGGTCAACGAAGGATATGCCGCTCTTTTCCGGACGCTGTCGGGCTATGCGCAGCATCCGAATTTTGCGGGAATTCTACTGATTGGCCTTGGGTGTGAGGTTATGCAGGTGTCCGATCTCGTCGGCGGCCGTCCGATCCGCTCCGACGGTGCCCTCAGATACATGACGATCCAGCAGGAGGGCGGGACCCGAAGGACGATTGAAAAGGCGCTGGCCGAGCTTGAGGGCATTGCCGATATCGCCAACAAAGCCGTTCGCAGCCCTGCTCCTGTAGGTGATCTGACCATCGGCATGCAGTGCGGCGGGTCCGATGGGTATTCGGGCATCACCGCCAATCCGGCTTTGGGATACGCCTCCGACCTGCTGGTGCGCCATGGCGGCACGACCATATTGTCTGAAACGCCGGAGATCTATGGCGCTGAGCACCTGCTGACGAGCCGGGCGGCATCGGCAGCGGTCGGCGAAAAGCTTCTGGAGCGCGTCCGCTGGTGGGAAGACTACACTTCGCGCAACGGCGGCGAGATGGACAACAATCCAAGTCCCGGCAACAAGCGCGGCGGCCTGACGACAATCCTGGAAAAATCGCTGGGTGCGGTCGCCAAGGGCGGGACGGCGCCACTTTCGGGCGTTTACGAGTTCGCCGAGCAGATCGACCGGAAGGGCTTCGTGTTCATGGACAGTCCCGGTTTCGACCCATGTTCGGTGACCGGCCAGGTTGCCTCAGGTGCGAACATTGTCGTCTTCACGACGGGCCGGGGATCCGTTTCCGGCTACAAGCCCACGCCTTGCATCAAGCTCGCGACCAATTCCGACATGTACCGGCGCATGTCCGAAGACATGGATCTCAACTGCGGTGACATCGTCACGGAGGGCATCAGCATCGAACGCAAGGGTGAAGAGCTGTTTGAACTCATGATCCGTGTTGCGTCGGGTGAACAGACAAAGAGCGAGGAACTGGGGTTCGGCGGCGTGGAGTTCGTACCCTGGCAAATAGGAGCGGTCATGTGAGTCGACTTCAGGGAAAAACCATACTGATGACTGCTGCCGGTCAGGGCATGGGGCGTGCCAGCGCACTTGCCTGTGCTGCCGAGGGCGCGCACGTGATTGCAACGGACAAGAATGAAGCCCTTCTGGACGGTCTCGACGGCATCGAAACGCGTGTTCTTGATGTCACCGACAAGGATGCGATTGCGCAGTTGGTAAGTGATCTGCCGGATCTGGACGGATTGTTCAACGTGGCCGGGTTCGTGCATCACGGAACGCTGCTCGACATTTCCGACGAGGATTGGGCGTTCAGCATGGATCTGAACGTGACCTCGATGATGCGGCTCGCGCGCGCTTGCCTTCCGGGCATGCTGCGGCGGGCAGACGCAACAGGATCTGCTTCCATCGTCAACATGGCTTCAATGGCCAGTTCGATTAAAGGCTTTCCCTTTCGCACGGCCTATGGCGCTACGAAAGCCGCGGTCATTGGATTGACCAAGGGGATTGCGGCCGACTTTGTCACCCAGGGCTTGCGGTGTAACGCGATCTGTCCGGGGACCGTGGACACGCCTTCTTTGCGTGGCAGGATCGATGCGGCTCCTGACCCTGTCCAGGCGGAAAAGGACTTCATTGCCAGACAGCCCATGGGACGCCTGGCGGTCGTTGGGGATATCGCGCCCCTTGCCGTCTATCTCCTGTCCGATGAAAGCCAGTTCGTTACCGGTCAGGCCCTTCTGGTCGATGGCGGCGTGACGATCTGAGCGTGGCATGGGGGGAGACGTGGCACCAATTGTGAAAATGACCGGCATCGAGAAGCGCTTTCCGGGCGTGCACGCGCTCAAGAACGTGCAATTCGAGCTGGAGCCCGGCGAAGTTCACGCGCTGATGGGCGAAAACGGTGCCGGCAAGTCGACGCTCATGAAGATCCTCGCAGGGATCTACCGGCGTGATGCGGGCGAATTGCTGATCGACGGACAGAGCGTCGATTTCGACTCTCCGCGCGCGGCACAGGATATGGGGATCGGGATCATTCACCAGGAACTCAGCCTGATGAATGACCTGACCACAGCACAGAACATTTTCATCGGTCGTGAACCGCGCAAGAGTTTCGGCCGGCTCGATGAGGTTGCCCTGAACCGGAAGGCAGCCGAAATCTTTGCGTCGATGAACCTCAGTCTGGAGCCGAAGACGAATGTCGGCAGCTTGACGATTGCCAAGCAGCAGATGGTCGAGATCGCAAAGGCGCTTTCCTACGAGTCGCGTGTTCTGATCATGGACGAACCGACCGCCGCCCTGAACGATGCCGAAATCGCCGAACTCTTCATAATCATCAACCGCCTCAAGGCGGAAGGCGTCGGCATTATCTATATCAGCCACAAGATGGACGAACTGAAGCGGATTGCCGACCGTGTCACCGTCATGCGCGATGGCGAATATGTTGCGACCGTCGGTGCCGCCGACACTCCGATTTCCAAGATCATCGCGATGATGGTCGGGCGGGAAGTCAAGGAAGACCCGGTCGATGTCCCCGACTTGTCTGACGCCGAAATTGCCCTGGAAGTGTCCGGGCTCACGCGCGGCAAGGAAATCCGGGATGTCGGTTTTTCACTTCGCAAGGGCGAGATCCTCGGCTTTGCCGGCCTGATGGGTGCGGGCAGGACGGAAGTGGCGCGCGCCATCTTCGGCGCGGATCCGAAGGACGCAGGTACCATAAGGGTTCACGGAAGGGACATAACTGTCTCGTCACCGCACGATGCGGTTGCTGCCGGCATTGGCTATCTTTCCGAAGACCGCAAGCATTTCGGTCTCGCAACCGGGATGAATGTGCGGGACAACATCGCGCTCGCATCCATGGCAAAGTTCACCAGCCGCAGTGGCGTTCTGAATGACGACGCGATGCGAAAAACCGCGCAGGAGTACATCCGCAAGCTCGGCATCCGTACGCCCTCCGACACGCAGGAAGTCAGGCTCCTGTCCGGCGGCAATCAGCAGAAGACAGTCATCGCAAAGTGGCTGCTGAGGGACTGCGACATTCTGATTTTCGATGAGCCGACGCGCGGCATCGATGTCGGTGCCAAATCGGAAATCTACAAGCTCCTGGAGAGTCTCGCGGCGGACGGCAAGGCCGTCATCGTGATTTCGTCCGAGCTCCCGGAAATCATGCGGCTCAGCCACCGGATCGCGGTCATGTGCGAAGGACGGCTCACCGGCATTCTGCCGGGCGGCAAGGACACAACGCAGGAACAGATCATGCAGCTCGCGACACAGCGTGAAGCGGCCATGCAACCGACGGGGGGGACACCGTGAAAACAGTGGAGGAATCGAAGCCGGTCAATCTGCTTTCGAGACTGGTCGATACGGGAGCGCACCAGAAACTGCTGGCGTTTGCATCTCTTATTGCGCTGCTGATCGCCTTTTCGATCGCTTCGCCGAACTTCATGCAGACGTCGAACATGATCGCGATCCTGCAGGCCACATCCGTCAATGGTGTTCTGGCCGTTGCCGCGACACTCATTATCATCACCGGCGGGATCGACCTCTCGCTCGGAACGCTGATGACATTCTGCGCCGTCATTGCCGGGGTCGTGTTGACGTATGCGGGCATGCCGCTGCCCCTGGGTGTTCTTGCAGCCATCGGTGCCGGTGCGTTTTGCGGACTGTGCTCCGGCACATTCGTCGCCAAGATGAAAATCCCGCCGTTCATCGCCACTCTCGGCATGATGCTGATCCTAAAGGGCCTGTCGCTGGTGATCTCGGGAACACGCCCGATCTATTTCAATGACACGCCGGGTTTTGACCAGATCTCCCGAGGCTCCCTGATTGGTGAGCTTATCCCCGCGCTGCCCATTCCAAACGGCGTCCTGATCCTGTTCCTTGTTGCGATTGCCGCCTCCTACATACTCGGTCGCACCGTGCTTGGACGCTATACCTTCGCGCTTGGCTCGAACGAGGAGGCCGTGCGCCTGTCCGGTGTGAACACGGACGCCTGGAAAATGGCGATCTATGCCCTTGCCGGGGGGATTTGCGGCATCGCCGGCATCCTGATCGCCTCGCGGCTGAATTCGGCACAACCTGCGCTCGGTCTCGGCTACGAACTGGAAGCCATCGCCGCCGTCGTCATCGGTGGAACGTCGCTCTCCGGTGGCCGCGGCACGATTATTGGAACGCTGATCGGGGCACTGATCATGGCGGTCCTGACCAATGGTTTGCGCGTTCTGTCCGTTGCCCAGGAATGGCAGACGGTTGTGACCGGCGCGATCATCATCCTGGCTGTCTATGCCGACATGGTTCGGCGTGGTCAGACCAAATGAATATCAAGAAGAGAACGATTGACGTTCCGAATTTTGAAGAAGCCTGTGAAACGTCTTAGAGGAGGAATTTTCATGTTTTCACGTCGTTTCGTAATTGGCGCAATCAGCGCAGTTGCATTGTCCCTTCCGGCGGCCGCCGTGCAAGCGGATGAAATGTACATTCCGCTCGTCTCCAAGGGTTTCCAGCACCAGTTCTGGCAGGCTGTGAAACTGGGTGCGGAAAAGGCTGCGGACGAGGAAGGCGTGCGCATCACGTTCGAGGGACCGGATAACGAAACCATGGTGGATCGCCAGATCGACATGCTGTCTGCCGCCCTTGCCAACAAGCCGGTTGCCATCGGTTTCGCAGCGCTTGACAGCCAGGCCGCCATACCGCTGCTGCGCCAGGCGCAGGAAGCTGGCATTCCGGTCGTTGCCTTTGACAGCGGCGTCGACAGCGACATTCCGGTCGCAACCGCAACCACCAACAATGTTGCAGCCGCTTCGCTGGCCGCCGACAAGATGGCCGAGAAAATCGGCGGTGCCGGCAAGGTCGCCGTTGTGGCTCACGATCAGACCAGCCGCACCGGCATTGATCGCCGCGACGGTTTCGTGAACCGCATGAACGAGAATTATCCGGACATTGAAATCGTGACGATCCAGTACGGACAGGGCGACCACCTCAAGTCCACCGAAGTAACCAAGGCGATCCTGACGGCCAACCCGGATCTGAAAGGCATTTTCGGGACCAATGAAGGGTCTGCCATCGGTGTCGTGAACGGTGTGCAGGAACTTGGCAAGGACGATCTGGTGATCATCGGATACGATTCCGGCAAGGCCCAGAAGGACGCGATCAAGAACGGCGTCATGGCGGGTGCAATCACACAGAACCCGGTCGGCATCGGATATGAGACCGTCAAGGCTGCTGTTGCCGCTGCAAACGGCAAGGAAGTACCGAATCTCATCGATACCGGCTTTTTCTATTACGATGCTTCCAATATGGATGATCCGGAGATTGCCGCAGTCCTTTACGACTGATTGGCAGCAATTCAATCCGATCCGCCGGTTCGCCGGCGGATCGAGAGCGCACAGGAAAGATCTGTTTCATGAAACTCTTGAGATACGGCCCCGCTGGGGGAGAAAAGCCCGGATTGCTTGATGACGAGGGGCGCGTGAGGGATCTTTCCGCGCAAGTAAATGATATCTCGGGCAGCGCGCTGCTGCCCGACACCCTTTCAAAACTGCAAGCCCTTGACCCGTCGGAATTGCCGCTCGTCGCGGGGCAGCCTCAGCAGGATCTGCGCCTCGGCCCGTGCGTCGGCAGCGTTGGCAAGTTCATCTGTATCGGACTGAACTACGCCGACCATGCAGCCGAATCCGGCCTGGAGGTTCCGCCTGAGCCCGTGGTTTTCGGCAAATGGACGTCGGCAATCGTCGGACCGGACGACGACGTTGAAATCCCGCGTGGGTCGGAAAAAACCGACTGGGAAGTCGAACTCGGTGTCGTGATCGGCAAGAGCGGCAAGTACATCGACGAAACCGATGCCTTGCAGCACGTTGCCGGTTTCTGCGTGATCAACGATGTTTCGGAACGCGACTTCCAGCTGAACCGGGCCGGGACGTGGGACAAGGGCAAGGGCAGCGATACATTCGGCCCGTTGGGACCCTGGCTCGTGACCCCGGACGAAGTCGGAGATTTCGACCAGCTTGGAATGTGGCTGGAGGTCGATGGTCATCGCTACCAGAACGGGTCGACGGCGACGATGGTCTACAAGGTTCCGCATCTCATCAGTTATTGCAGCCGTTTCATGAGCCTGCAGCCGGGTGACGTCATTTCGACCGGCACGCCACCTGGCGTCGGCATGGGACAGAAGCCGCCGGTCTATCTGAAGGGGGGCGAGGTCATGCGGCTCGGGATCGACAAGCTGGGCTCTCAGACGCAAAACGTCAAAAGAGCCGACTGAGCCATGCGGCTCCTCGGCTCACTTGGTTTCGGCAACGAATACGCCGTCCCAGTCGGCCGGCGGCGGTAACGACCGGAACGCTTCTATGCGCAAACGAAAGGTTTCGGCGAGCTGAGCAAGCTCGCCGTCATTGTCTTCCTGAACCTCTGCGCAATGTGACAGGGCGGCCTCCCAGTCCTGGTTCCGGTAGCTCTGCAACATTTCTTCAAAGCTTGCTTTTCGTCGGATGAATTCCTTGTCCAGCGCAAGGTCCATGTCGCCCAAGAGGCAATAGATCCGCTCCGGCTCCTTCTTGCCTTTCACCTGGATCAGGTCGGCTTCCACCATCGCGAAAAGGCCCATTGTCCTTTGGGCGGTCCTGTCGCCAATCAGGATCGTGACACCATACGTCTTTGTCTGTCCTTCCAGCCGAGCGGCCAGATTGACCGAGTCGCCGAGCACTGAGTAATCGAAACGGAATTCCGATCCCATATTGCCGACGACGACATCGCCGGTGTTGATACCGACACCCACATTCAGCGGGAAAAATGCGCCGCCGCCTGCGTCGGATTCCTGCTTTCGCTCCACGTTGATCGCCCGCATGCGCTTGACCATGAGAAGCGCTGCTTCACAGGCGTGAATTTCCTGTTCGTCATCGTCGAGCGGGGCGTTCCAGAAGGCCATGATGGCATCGCCCATATATTTGTCGATCGTGCCGCGTTTTTCCATGATGCCGTTGGAAAGGGGCGTGAGAAACCGGTTCATCAGGGTGGTCAGACCCTGCGGATTGTCGGCGAAACTCTCCGAGATCTTGGTGAAATTCCGGACATCCGAAAAGAGCATCGTCATGCGGCGGCGCTCGCCGCCGAGCGTCAGGCTTTCCGGGTCTCTGGCAATCTGCTCGACATAGTCTGGCGCAAGGTATTGACCAAAAGCCGACCGGATTTCCTGACGCTGGATTTCTTCGCGGCGGTAATTGATGAAGACCAGAAGTAGGAACACGCACAGGCTCGCAAACAACGGATAGCCGGCATCAAGAAGCAGTTTCTCACTGGAAAACAAGTACCAGCTTCCCGCAACCCAACTGGCTGCAAGAATGAATCCGAAAGCCATGACTGGCAACGCGCCGAGGATCGGGACCAGCAAGATTGTCAGCAGTGAGAGCACCGTCGTTGCCACGAGTTCGGCGCCGAGTGCGTAGTTCGGCCGTGTCAGAAACGACTGGCTGAGAATGTTCTCCAGGATCTGTGCGTGAACCTCAACACCGGGCATGGTCGGGTCGAGTGGCGTCGCCTTCAAGTCAAGCAATCCAGTGGCGGAAGGCCCGATCAGGATGAGGTGGTTCTGGATCTGAGCGAGATCGAAGTTGCCCGTGGCGATGTCAGAGGCGGACACATAGCGTTCGCCCATTGACGGCGTATAGTGGACCCAAATCCGCCCGTTTCGGTCGGTCGGAACTTCGACGCCGCCGACAACAAGGCCACTGATGCCTGCTTCATCGCTCTTGACGGCAAATGCGTTTTGTCCGGTTGCGACCCGCAGGAGCTCAACGCTCAAGGCGGGTTGGATCTTGCCGTCTGCCACGGCGGTGAGCGCCGCGCGCCGAACGATTCCATCCGGATCCGGGTATATGGAGAACAATCCTTTGCCGGCGGCCGCGTCTTCGAGCACCTGAATGTTCCGAAGAAGCTTGGGATATTCAAACATGTAGGCTGTCGGATCGGGGCCGAGTAGCGCGACTGGTGTCTGGCTCTGCTCCGGCCGGTCGGTTTCGACAAAGTCGACACCGCCCGCCTGACCGACAACAACCCGCATGCGGCGCATCGTGTCGCTCATGATCTTGTCGGTGCTCGGTAGTGCTGCCAATTCTTTGCTGACGTTCTCGCTCAGGCCGCTGATGGACTTGCTGTACTGATCCGGCGACAGCCGGTCTGCCTCCGGAAAAACGATATCGAAGGCGACCGCAATGCCACCGGCCTGCGCAATGTTCTGGAGAATGCTGGCCAGCGTCGACCGGGCCCAGGGCCATTGGCCGAGTTCGGCAAGGCTTTTCTCGTCGATATCGACAATCGTTACCGGGACGTCCTGATAGTCGCGGGGCTTGAGGACCTGATAAAAATCGAAAGTTTTCAGGCGCACCAGTTCAACGACGAGCGGGTCGAGCACCCGCACGGCCAAAAGAACAAACAACAGGAGAGTTGCCGACAATCGTGCGACACCGAAGACGGAATTCAGTTTTCTGAAAAGACGTTTCATCAAGCCCAGGTGTCAGCGGATCGAAAGGCCCGGTGCGTTACCCGGTCCATACCCTAGGCAACCACATTATCGGTTGACTGGACACCGTTATTTGAAAACACAAAGTCAATAATCCCCCCGGCCTCAACAGATTGAAGCACGGCGACGTCCCTGAAATCAGATCCATTCCCTGAGCCGTCCTTGTCAACGCTGACGATGGCGTCATCGCCGTCGCGTTCCACCTGAATGTAGTCAGAGCTTTCGGCCGGGGTAAAGTTGGCATCGAGAAGGGAAGACAGGTCCAGCCGGTCTTCACCGGAGCTGAAATCAACGATGATATCGGCATAATCATCGTGAGACAGGGCGAATGTGTCGGCACCAGCACCGCCGATCAGTATGTCGAACCCGGCACCGCCGTCGAGCGTGTTGGCAAGGTCATTGCCGATCAAGAGATCGCTACCGGCACCACCAATGGCGTTTTCGATCGATGTTCCCAGAGCAACACCGATGTTGTTGGTCATGCCGTTGACCGAGGAATAGGTGCCCGGGTTGAGGTTGATGATCGAAGGCGTGTCCCAACCGGAGAAGTCGAGCGTATCGACACCGGCAGCATCGTAGATCGTCAGGACCGGATCAGCGTTGGCTGCAAAATCGTAGGTGGAACCTTTTTCCGTGCTGTTGAAACCGTAGACCGTGTCACCGGCGCGCGTTTCCGTATTCACCCCGTAGGCAGCCTGAACGGCAGCAATGTCTTCAATCATCGGGGTTTGAGCGTAGATCCAGGTCCCACTTTCGTTCCACCAACTAACGCCCGAGGTATCCGGCGTGACATAAGAGATGACGCTTTGAGCCTGAGTTACGCCGCCGGCCGCTTGTTCCAGGCCAATCGCATGGCCCGTTTCGTGAAGCAATGCGTGGAAGCCATAGCTGCCGGCGTCCGGTGTGAGCGTTTCCGCGAACTCCGGATTGGTCGCGACCGTACCGATGCCATCTGCACCGAAATACTCAGCGAAGGAGACGTCTGCCGAGTTGAGAAACCTGACCGTGGCAATGTCGCCGACGCCTGCTTCGGCGATCGTCAGGTTGGACACCTCTGCCCACAGAGACAGGGCAGCAATGGCAGCAGCCTGTTGCGCGGGGGTGTAGCTGGTCAAAGCCGTTGCCGCCGGAGAGATCGTGGGAAAGGCATACGTCACCAAAGACCCCGGAAGCGGCGTGGGAAGGTCGACTGCGGTTCCTGTTATCGGCAAGTCGGCCGGGACGGTCGTTGTACTTGGTCCGCTCTGATCGGCAACCGGGTCGTAGGTCAGCGGGTCGCCATCCAGAAAGCCGCCTGTGCCAACAACACCGACGGATGCCCATGCCGTGCTGAAGCCGCCATTGCCGTCGGTGATGGTGTATTGAAACGAATCCGTTTCCGTTTGCCCGGGCAGCAGAAATCCATAGTTTCCTGTTGAGCTGTCAAAGACGACGTTGCCATTCACCAGAGTAACGGTTGCACCAAGAGCGCTTGTCGGCGCGACGCTGAACAAATCGAGGCTGTCGCCTTCCGGATCGGTTGCATTTTCCAGAAACTGAAGCTGGTCGAAGGTCTGGCTGTCTCCTTCGAGCACACCTGTGCGGATTATGCCGGCTGTTCCGATTGCGATACGGGCACCGACAACGCCGCCTTCAGTCGTGTCTTCGCTGCCAATCTTGAAGACAATCTTGTATTCGCCGGGATCAATGATGTCGACGGTAAGGTTCTTGGTGGTGCCTGCTTGCTCAAACGGCGTGTATTCGTAAAAAACCTCTGTGATTTCATTTGTTTGCTGGTTGATCAACTCGGCAGAGACGATTGCCGCGTCACCGTTGAGCACGGTTGTTCCGGCAAATGTGCGATACTCGAAAGTGACGATGTCACCTGCAAAAGCGGTGAAGGCCTGACTTTCGAGCGACGGACCAAACACGGTGCCACCGACGTTGTCCTGATCCAGCCTTCCCGAAAAACTTACGTCGGCGACATATGAATCGCCCGTAATGAGCGTTTCGGAAGTGTCGATCGTGAACGCGTTTTCATAGTTGGACAGCGGCAAACCATTTGGCACAGGTCCGTCTATCTCATTCCACTCTGCGTATCCGTTTTCGAAGCCGCTGTTGTTCGTGACATTGGCGACCAATGCAAAGTTATTGGCAACCGGCGGTTCGTTGCTTCCATTGATGGTGATCGTAACGTCCTGGTTCGCCGATGTTCCGTCGGCAGCTTGCGCTTCGACACCGAACGTTTTCACAATGACATCGTCGCCGCCGAGATCTTGAGCTGCGGCGTTGTCCAGCTGAAATTGCCAGTTTCCCTCCTGGTCGATCGAAAAAGGCCCGAGATCGTCCTGGATCGTTTGCTCAGTGAACAATACGGGCAGATCCGATGCGTCGGCGTCCGTCGCGGTCAGAAGGCCCGAGGCGACGAGATCGCCGTCTTCCTGCACTGTGCCACTGAGGTCGCCGGCAATCATCGGCGCATCTTCTGTACCGGTGATTACGAATTCTATGACTTCGCTGTCGACGCCGCCGGCGTTGTCGTCAACCGTTATCGTGTAGGAGAAGGTGATCGTTTCACCGGGAGACAGGAAATCGAGATCGGCGGTGGTGTCGAAGCGCCAGCTGTTGCCGTTCTGCAGATCAAGGCTGAAGCCAGCCAGCAATGTCGCAGCAAGGCCAGGCGCAACGGAGCCAAGATCGCCGCCATTCCAGACAGGTGTCCCATTTGAAACGAAACTGACAGTGTGCGTGTCCTGCTCGTCCACATCGCTTATTGCAATTGTTCCGGTCTCAAAGAGCTGCTGGTTCGAGGCGTCTTCCGCCTCGACGAAGCCGATTGGCTGTGACACCTCAAGGTCCGGGTCGTCGTTTTCACCGGTCACCGTGATTGTGACGATGGCCGGTTCCAGCGAAACGAGACCGGTGCTGTCCACCACGAAATATTCGAAGGTGATATCTTGCGTGGCCCCGGCGGACAGGCTTTCGAATTCGCCATTGGTGTCGAAAGAAAACGTTCCGTCGTTGAAGACGGTCAGTTCGCCGAGCGCCGGTTCCGTAAAGGACTCAAGCGCGAGAGTGTCGCCCGGGTCAGGGTCTTCGCCAAGAAAAGGCGTTGGCAGCGTGGTTCCGCTCTCAGTGACATTGACGGCAATATCGAAAGCCACTGGAGGGTCGGGAACAGGCTCGATCGCAATGGGAAGGTCGGCTTCAATACTTGACTGCCCGAAGCTCACGGTGATGTTCAGGCCACCTTCTTCAGCGTTCGGCGAGGGGGTATAGGTCAGGCCGGAAAGGGCAGCGTTAATGTCCGCTTCGCTTCCGGTGAACGTCATCTGTTCGTCGTTGAAGCCATCGCCAAGCGTGAATGTCAGCCCGTCGACCGAGGCAAGCGTGATTGTGGAACGCGCTATGATCGTGACCGTGCTGACGCCGTCTCCCGGGACTTCGATTGTCAGGCCGGTAATGTCAAACGACTGATCCTCAAATGTGATCGGCGTTGTCGGCGGCAGGAACAGAGCCAGATCGTCGCCCGGGGGAAGCGAAGACTGGTCATCGTCGTTGTTGTTGTTGTTTTGCGGCGGGGTCGAGGACCCGCCCGGGGACTGGAAAGAGTCCGATGGTGTCGGCGCACTCGGGGCCAGGAGTTCAAGGCCGCTCTCGTTGTTCTGCGCTTCGGAACCGTCACCACCCAGTCCGCCGTTCTCACCGCCAAGCGGGGAAAGGTCCGGATTTACAGGCTCGATCGGAGGACCGGCATCGGTCTGGTTCGGCTCATCGTCCTGCGACCCGTCACCGTCATTGTTGTTGGATTGACCCAGCCCAGCATCCCTGTAGGCATTGAATGCCTGTTGAAGCTGGTTTTGTTCGACACTGATATCGCCCGGGGACTTCGGGGTCACGACGGGCGTTGAACCGATCGACTCAACCAAAGTGGTGCTATCTGTCGTGTCCACAGTGCCGAGCAACTGGCCGGTCAGCCGGTCGAAGAGCTGATAGGATCCGAGCGGGCCGTCGGGGTCAACAGACAGGCCGAACCTGGTTGCCCCGTTCACGGCATCGATCTGGACGATCGGTGTTGTTCCGCGAATGCCCATCGTGGCGGTCGGCGTCTCAACGCGCATGTCGCCGGTGGGGGCCACTTGTCCGGTTACGAAAACGAAACTGCCCTGCACCAGGTTCATGACCATGGAATTGTCGGAACCGTTCGGTGAATAGACCAGTTCGTCCAAAACCATGCGCGCGTCAGCAGAAAGCGAGAACAGCGTCTCGTCAACGAAAACGATGATGAGGGAAGAGTCCCCACCTGTCTGGACGACGTCGCCCTGAAACACCGGGTCGCCGGTTGACAGCGTGACCGTGGTCCCGTCCGTTCGCTGGACGGTGACCTCGCCCGATGCGGTCTGGACGTTGCCTATCGGTGCGCCTGCAAGGCCGGAGCCTGCCTGCGCATACTGGCCCGGTGCAACTGGTCCGGCCAGACGCGCCACCGTGTCGCCATCGAGCATGGCGCCGTTGGAGGTTAATAGATTGGGCAGGTTGTCTTGAGCGAAATAATCGACAATTCTCAGCGTGCCGTGGTCCGGGTGACTGATCTGCAGGTCGGAGCCCAGGCGCGCGTAATCACCGCTGAAGACGAGCTCAGCATTCGGCAGCGGCGCAGCTGCGTCCGTGGCCGATACAACCAGCGCATCTGCTGTACCCGACGCTATGTTTTCGGCATACGAAATGCTCGACACGACCCACGCTCATCAGATGGTTAAAAAACTGCAGTAAAAGCGGTCACTAAGACTATCAATGGCAGTAACACTTTTTTAACAAAAAATCTTTGCTGCGTCCAAATAAACTGCGGTATGGTTATTGAGTGGGTTGAAAAATATACGAATCTTTCCGAGTTGGACGACGAAGGTGACGTTAAGTAAGATAATTGCAGCAGGTAGAGGCGGGTTCAGTTAGATTTATTTGTTGGTGTTGGGCAGGGTAGATGTTGTGCAGTGGTAAGTTGAGGCGCGTATGCGGAGGGTTGTCTTTTGGCCTTTTGCAATTGATCATACGTAGATCAAGCGATTTATACTTTTTGTTGCTTACTGCCGTTTCTGCAAGTCTTCTGATCTCCGAAGCGCAAGCAATGTCACTGGAGGAGGCGGTTACACGTGCCGTCACAACCAACCCGCAAGTGCTGGCTGCCGCGGCCAATCGGCGATCAGTCGATTCGGAGTTTGACCAGGCGCAGGGTGCCTATCTCCCCAAGGTGGATCTGGAGGCGTCGTTCGGCGCACAGTTTATCGACAGGCCGAATTCACTCGAAGTGACCGAGAATCGGGAATGGCGGAATGCCAGAGACGCCACCTTGATCGCAAGGCAGGTGTTTTTTGACGGGTTCGCGCGGGCCAACGAGATTTACCGCCAGTCTGCGCGGGTCGACGGGTCTGCCGCCAGGGTCATGGAGCGCGCGGAGCTGATCGGTCTCGACGCGACCGAAGCCTTTCTCGATGTCTTCCGCCATCATCGGATCCTGCGGGCTGCGGATCTGAATGTCCGCGAACACGTGCGGCTGCTGGGGATCGTTCGAACCAAGGTCCAGGGTGGGTCGGCCACCGAAAGCGAATTGCGCCAGGCGGAAGAACGGGTTGCAGCCGTTCACGCGGTGCGTGCAGATGTCCTTCGGGAACTCGGCGCCGCCAATGCGCGGTTTCAGAACGTTATCGGCGTTGCGCCGCCCGCTCTCAAAACGCCCCGGCGGCCGAAATCCCTGCCACAGAGCGAGGCAACAGCCATTGCGACCGCGCGCGGCAATCATCCCTCGCTGCGGGCCGGTACAGCCGACGTCGATGCGGCAACCGCCGATTTCGACAAGTCCCAGTCGCTGTTTCTTCCGAGTGTGGGTGTGGAAGGTGTCGCCTCGGTCGGAGAAGATCTTGATGGCACACCGGGCCGGAACAATGAATTTGCCGTGCGCATGACCATGTCGTGGAACCTTTTCAACGGGACCATCGATACGAGCAAGCGGCGCCAGCTCGGAGAAAAGGTCACCGAAAGCAAGATGCAGCTCGATCAGCTTCGACGCACGGTCGACGAAAGCGTCCGCAGATCCTGGAGCGATATCGTTGCCAACGACATTCGTCTCAAAGCCCTGAAGGAACAGACTGTTGCGGCAGACGCAGTGATCGCGAGCTACGAGAAGGAATATGAAGCCGGGCTCCGCGATCTTCTCGACCTCCTGATCGCGCAGAATTCAGCGTTCACCTCGCACGTGCAACTGATCAGCTCGGAAACCATAGCTGTGTTTTCCCGCTATCGTCTTCTTGCTTCCACTGGTAGCCTGCTGTCATCCTTCGGTGTTGCAGCACCGCCTGAAAGTCAGACGGGACCCGGGGAAGTTCCCTGGTTCGTGGGGTCCAGGGGACTGATCGAACCGCTGCGCAAGTGGTGAGACGGCAAACGTGGACGGCAGGGAGCCTACAGTCCGATTGGAAAGTCACCTTAGTGGTACCGAAAGCGGCGACGAGGCGTCTGATAACGCTGACGGTCAAGCCGGTGTGTCCAACGGCCTTCTTGAAGCCCTGATCCAGATTGCCCGGTATCACGGACTGGTCGCCAACAAGGCGGAGCTTTCCCGCGGTCTCCCCATGACAGAAGGCGGTTTGCCGGTCAGCGGTCTGGATGAAGCTGCGCGCCGGCTGGGTCTGGTGGTCCGGATCGAACAGCGTGATCTGTCTGCGGTTCCCAACGTGACCCTGCCGGTCATCATGCTCGTGGAAGGAGAACCTGCGGTCGTGGTTGAGAAGATCGACCGCGAACGGGGAATGGTTCAAATCCAGGGCGAAGCGCCGAGCGGGATCCGGGAGGTGGAGACAAAAAGCCTCATCGGGCCGAAACTGCCGGTCGTCGTTTTCGTCAGTCTGGCGTCCCGCAAGACCGAACGGGATTTACCAGCTGAAACACCGAGGGACTGGTTCTGGAGCGCTGTGCGCAGGTTCTGGCCCAACTATACGCAGGTCGTTGTCGCGGCCTTGATCGGCAACCTGCTGGGGCTGGCCAGTCCCTTGTTCATCATGAACGTCTACGACCGGGTGATCCCGAACCTGGCCATTCCGACGCTTTGGGTTCTGACGCTCGGCGTTCTGATCGCGTTTCTTTTCGATTTTCTCTTCAAAATGCTGCGCATGCAGATCGTTGACGAGACCGGCCGGCGTGTCGATATGGCTGTCGCCGGGAGGCTGTTCGACCACTTCCTGAGGCTCAAGATGATCGGCAGGCCGGCGTCGACCGGCGCAGTTGCCAACCAGGTCAGGGATCTGGATTCCGTGCGCGACGCCTTGACCTCTTCAACGGTCATTGCCGCGACCGACCTTCTGTTCATCGGTATTTTCGTCTGGGTGATGTGGTTTTTGGTCGGTCCGCTCGCCTGGGTGCCGGCACTCGCGGTTCCGATCGTCATTGCGGTAACAGGCTGCGTTCAGATCCCGCTCTCAAGAGCGCTATCGGAAAGCCAGACCGATGCCGCGCGGCGGCAGTCGGTTCTTGTTGAAACCGTGTCTTCTCTGGAGACGATCAAGGTCAGCGGCGGGGAAAGCTGGTTTCGCCGGGCGTGGGACAGGGCCGTTGCCGCCGCCAGCCGTTCGACCACGAAGGCGCGTTACTGGGCCAACATCGCCGCATCCTTTACCGGCGTTGTCTTCCAATTGGTCTCGATTGTGATCGTGGTCTGGGGTGTGTTCCTGGTCCTGGAGGGCAGGATTACGGTCGGAGCCCTGATCGCGGCGAATATTCTGGCCGGACGCGTCCTTGCTCCCCTGAACAATATCTCCCAGACACTGGCGCGATTGCTCCATGCCCGAAATGCGCTGCGTAGTCTCGATGCCCTCATGAAGTCGGAAACGGAAACGGGAACGACCTCGCGCGATATCGCCTCTTCTGCCAATGGCGGGATTACCTTCCAGAGCGTTTCCCTGACTTATCCGGGAGGCGGTGTGCCGGCACTCGACGGCATCAGCTTTGCCGCCGAGGCGGGCGAGAAGATCGGCATTATCGGGCGTGTCGGATCGGGCAAGAGCTCGCTGGTTCGAATTCTGTCGGGATTGTACGAACCGCAAAGCGGAACCTATCTCCTCGGCGGTATCGACACCCGGCAGTTCTCGGCTGCCGATGTGCGCGCAACGGTTGGCCTGTGTCTTCAGGATGCCGAACTCTTCACCGGAACACTGCGCGAAAACATTCTGATCGGTGCGCCTTATGCGTCTTCGTCCGATCTTGAAAGGGCCGTTCAATTGGCCGGCGTCGATTTCTTTTCCGCACGCCATCCCGACGGGCTGGACATGCATATCGAAGAGCGTGGCCGCAGCTTGTCGGGTGGACAGCGCCAGGCCGTTGCCCTTGCGCGATGCCTGATCAGATCTCCCAAGATCATCTGTCTCGACGAACCGACCGCATACCTGGATATCATGTCGGAACGTCAGCTCTGCGACCGTCTGCGCCAGATTGCCGGCGAGGGGATAACGCTGTTCATTGCAACGCACCGGGACGGGCCGCTCGATCTTGTCGACCGTATTCTTCTGCTCGACAAGGGCAAGCTCTTGATGGACGGGCCGAAGGATGTCGTGGTCGCACGGCTGAAGGCAGGTGCGCAGGCCGGATACAAGGCGCACTCCACTGGTACGGGAGGCAGCCGTGCCCCGGGTTGACGAGGACTTCGCAAACGATGTGCGAGCTGCACTCGATCGACGCAGCAGTGCCAGTGTCTGGGGACTGCTGCTCGCCGTGCTTTTGCTGTTCGGCGCGTTGCTGGTCTGGGCGTATTTTGCCGAAATAGAGGAAGTGACGACGGGTGACGGCAGGGTCATTCCTTCCAGCCAGATCCAGGTGGTTGAATCCCTGGAAGGGGGACTCGTTGCGGAAATTTTTGTCAGGGAAGGCGACGTCGTCGAGGCCGGCGAACCGCTGATCCGGATCGACGATACGGATTTTGCAGCCGATCTCGGAGAACTGGAAAAGCAACGTGACGCGCTGCAGATCAGGGCGAAACGTCTTGACGCGGAAGCTTTGGGCAATCCTCTCGTCCTTCACGGAGACGAGCGGGACCAGCCGGTGGCTGCGCGCGAACTGGCCCTGTTTGATGCCCGGGAGACCGCCCTGAAGCAGGAATTGTCGGTCATCGAGCAGCAGCTTTCACAGCGGCAACTGGAAAAGGTTGAGCTTGAAACACGGCTGGCCAGCGTTCAGCTGTCCTCAGGGTTGCTCAATGAGGAACTGGATCGGGCACGGGAACTCTCCGAAGCAGGCGCCTTTCCGAAGATGGACCTGTTGAGGCTTGAACGTGAGGCGCAAGGCGGCAAGCTTGAAGTCGAGCTTCTGAACGCTTCCATCCCGCGGTCGGAAGCCGCGATCACGGAAGCTTCGGCCCGTCTGGAAAGTGCCGTTCTGGGGTTTCGTGCCAAGGCACATGAAGACCTCACGCAGACTCTCAACGAGCTGACAATCCTGGATGAAACAATCAAGTCGGCGCAAGACAAGGTCAGGCGCACCGTGCTGAGGGCACCGGTGCGCGGCATCATCAACAAGTTCTCGGTGGCGACCATCGGTGCTGTTGTTTCACCCGGTGAAAGCATTTCGGAAATCGTGCCGCTGGACGACACGTTGCTGATCGAGGCACAGATCCGGCCGCAGGATGTTGCGTTTCTGTTTCCCGGTCAGCCGGCCCGCGTTCGCGTGACCGCTTATGACTTCACGGTCTATGGAGACCTGCCCGGAGTGGTCGAACGCATCGGTGCCGACACCATATCCAATGAAGATGGTGAAACCTTTTACCGGGTTATCGTCCGGACTGACCGGAACTGGCTCGGCTCCGAAAGCAACCATTTACCAATAATACCGGGAATGGTGGTAAGCGCTTCTATCTTAACCGGCAATAAAACAGTGCTCGACTATCTGTTGAAGCCAATAATAAAGGCGCGATCGGAAGCTTTAAGAGAAAGATAACCAAGTATCGACGCGCCTGAACAGGGCAGATGTCGATGCGTATCTTTTGCGACCTTCGGTGGTCACTTGCGCGCGCGTGTATTTTGCTAATTGCCGTTTGGTCCGGTTTCGGAGCAACGGCCATGGCGGCAGAGCTTAAGCGCGCAGCTCATATCGTCAATCACGTAACGGCGGCAAAGGCGGCCGGCCGTACGGGCGATGCGTTCCAGACTGTTGCGCTGACCGGACCGACGTCAAAACTGACACGCCGATCAGACACGGTCCTTGCACGGCGCTGGGCAATGGCGAGGGCGCGTTTGGTGGTTGAAGCTGACTGGCTTTCGTCCTGCGAAAGAGGTGCCTGCAGGGATCCGCGGGCCGCGACATGGCTGAAGACGGTCTCGCTCATCCGCTCCGTGCCGCACCTGGAACGGCCGGCGCTGGTTCAGAAGCTCTTTTCCCGCCGTATCAGGTATGAACGGGACCCGTCATTCGACGATCACTGGGCAACTCCGCTCGCAACGCTTCTAAGGGGCGCCGGTGATTGCGAAGATCATGTGCTGCTTAAGCGGGCGGTCCTGATGGCTGCCGGGTATGGCGACACCGACACGCGGCTCCTGATCCTGCGAACCGCGTCGGGAGCAGGTCATATGGCACTGGAAGTCGATGGCCCTCAGACACTTGTTCTCGACAACCGCTATCGATACCCGACGAATACCCGATCCATGACCGGCGACCGGGTTGCGGCGATTGCCACCGGACAGGGCTATTTTACGCTGAACTGACGGCACATCAGAACGTGTTCCTGAAACGCTGCCTGACCGGCCAGCCGCACGCCATTGCCGATGCTTTCAGTCCTAGCCACTGCCAGTGCTGCCCGTAGAGCGGCGGCTTATGTCTGTTTCGTATCAATCGTTTCAGGTTTTGCCCGCAACGCGACGACTTAGGTACAATCTTTACGCAATTCCTTCCCGCGCGATGCCTGGCAGACACGTTGCCAACCGATATAGGCCCTGTGGTTCAATGGGGTCGTTCTCAAATGCTCCAGCCACGTTGAAACGCTTGCGGCAGCAATCCGCACAACGCTGGAAGGCATAGGTAAATGGCACTGAGACATGCAACGAAGTTCAGGTGGAAGTCGAAATTTGAAGCGCGTGAAACTGATCGGCGCGCCCGCGACGGCAAACAGGACAAAGAGACTGACGCGCACATAGAACACTTGGATTTTGAGGACGCGACCGCAGACGGGTCTCGCAGGGGTCAGGAACCCGGCCGATTCGATACCAGCGGGAGCGTCGGTCGGCAAGACAATGACACCATAGAGACCTCGCGCCTGCGAGAAGAGGTTCAAGAGATTGCGGAAGAACGCAGCGCGGCCTCGGAAGAATATGCTTCTGCCGCGACGGACGCTGTCTGGCTGGGTCGATCCGGTATAGGCGGCAGCTTTGTCTCCGGATTGTTGCAGACTGCCCAGTTTGTCGGTTTGCCGGGCAGCGGCCTGATCCAGAACCCCTGGTGGGACGTTGCCGAAATTGTGCCGATCAATATCTGGGTCGACTGGAACGGGGACGATTTCTTCAACGGCACAAACGGCAAAGACATCGCCTACGGCCTTTGGGGCGACGATGACATTTTCCTGTTCGATGGCGCCGACACGGCTTACGGCGGCTTCGGCAACGATCTCATACAGGGCGGGCGCGGCGACGATGCGCTTTACGGACAAGTCGGTAACGATGTTCTTGTCGGTGATGTCGGCGACGACATGCTGGACGGCGGTGCCGGCAACGACAGCCTGAAGGGCGGGCATGGCAAGGACTTCATCCTCGGTGGCGACGGCAATGACCGGATCGAAGGAAACGGCGACCGGGACTGGATCTGGGCGGGTGAGGGCAACGACCGGATTGAGGGCGGCAGCGGCGACGATCAGATCATGGGCGAAGACGGCCGCGACCTGATCTTCGGCGACGACGGCGACGACAACCTGTTTGGCGGATCCGGCAACGACGACATTGAAGGCGGCCTCGGAGACGACACCATCCATGGCGGCACGGGCAACGACCTGCTTCAAGGCGGCCTGGGAAATGACTCGCTTTATGGCTCCGTCGGCAACGACCGGCTGTTCGGGTTTTTCGGAGATGACTACCTTGATGGCGGTTCCGGCAACGATGAACTGGACGGAAGCTCCGGTGACGACACGATCCTCGGCGGTGAAGGTTCAGACATCATCTCCGGCGGATTTGGCAATGATATCATCAACGGCGGCGACGGCATCGATCACATCACCGGTGGTCAGAACGGCGCAGGAACGCTTGGTGACACCATGGCCGGTGGCGCTGGCGTTGATGCGTTCTACTTCAGTCCCGGTGACAGTGGTGGCGCGTCCAGTGCAGTGGATCTCATCGAGGACTTTGTTTCCGGAGAAGACCTGCTTGTCATCCAGGGTTTTGCAGCCTCCTACATGGGCGAGCAATCCGGCTTTTCCAATGCGCCCGGGGCAGAGGTTTATTTCGAACACACGCAGCGTGATGGTTTCGGTGACGTCACCAATGTGCATGTCCGCGACGACGGCGACCTTGTCGGTGACATGTCGTTTTCGCTGCTTGGCCATATCGCGCTTTCGGAGAACGACTTCTTTCTTGTCTGATTGAAATCATTCCAGGTCCTGTGGGCGGCAGGAAACCCTGCTGCCCGGACCGCATAGTCCCGCCAAACGTGTCGGCGGGCCCAAAGAAAAAGAGGTGAAACGCAACATGAAAGCCCACGGATCCTTTGCGGCGGCGCTAACAGCCCTGACGATGGGTGCCGCTGTGGTCATGTTCCAGCCTGGGTCGTCATTTGCTGGCGACCGGATCGTGGAATGCATGGACGGGACGGTTTTCAATCTCGATCCACGGAGTGCGATCAGCGGCAAGGCCGCTTGCACCGGGCATGGCGGGGTCAGGGCTTCTTCGGTATCAGAACCGCCAAGAATTGGATGAGGCGACAGGGTGGTATCAAACGCGAAGCTGTCGCCGCAGCAAGCAGGACTGAACGGCAAAGAAATCCCCGCAGCCGGTTACAGCCGCGGGGTTTCTTTTTTACGTTGATGGGGCAACGTGGAGAGGGTTCTAGTCGAATACGTAGCCGATGCCACGCACGGTCCGGATTGTTTCCGGTTTTGTCGGATTGAGTTCGATCTTTCTTCTCAATCTGGAAATACGAAGGTCGATGGAGCGGTCGAACGGTTCCCATCCCTTGTCATGGGCCTGTTCAAGCAACTGGTCGCGATTGAGGACGCGTCCCCGGTTTTCGGCAAAGACGCGCAGCAGGCTGAATTCCATGGCGGTGATCGGGATCTCTTCACCGTCCTTGCCGAACAGTTTTGCTCCATCCAGATCCAGGCGGCAGGTGCCGAAGCCGACTGTTCCGCCAATCTTTTCCTTTTGTTCCAGTTCAACATTCACAAGGTTCTGGCGGCGCAACGTAGCCTTGATCCGCGCTTCCAGTTCCCTCAGATCAACGGGTTTGCCGACATAGTCATCGGCACCCATTTCAAGGCCGATGACGCGGTCGATGACTTCGCTCGCGGCGGTCAACATGATGACCGGGATTTCGGACGTTGCGCGGAGCTCGCGCAGTGCGGTCAATCCATCGGTTCCAGGCATGTTCACGTCCAGCACGATAAGGTCCGGCTGTGTCGTCTCCAGGCGCGATTTCAGTTCGTTGGCATCGGATGCTTCTGTCACGCCATAGCCGCGCTCGCTCAGATACTCCGCCACCATTTCGCGCAAATGCGGCTCGTCGTCACAAACGAGAATGCTCCTGTTGTCCGGCATCGTGTTCATGACCGGTTGTCTCCTGCGCATAACCGCTTGACCAGGGCTTCCAGTTCTTCTGCGGTAATCGGTTTTTCAATAAAGGGACGCTGGCTCTCAGTCAGGAAGCGCGTGACTGCTTTGCCCATGGAATCGCCTGTTACAAATCCAATCCGGTCTGCATAAGCGGGCAGCCGTTTCTGCAAGGCCCGGTAAAATTCCTCACCGTTCATACCCGGCATCTTGAAATCGCTGATGATGATGTCGAATGCCTTGTGGGTCAGCTGCAAAAGCGCTTCACGCGCATCCGCGCACAGGGTCGGTTCGCAACCCAACTCCACGAGCAGGTCGTTGATGAGTTCACCGACGGCAGGTTCGTCGTCGATGATGAGAACCCGTTGTTTTGTCAAGGCTTCGGCGGTTGCTTCGCTTTCGGGGCGCTGCCCTGCATCCGGTTTGATTGCCCGAAGGCGCACATAGAAGCTGGTTCCCTTGGCGGGGTTGGAGACGACGTCCAGAATGCCGCCATGCGTGTCGATGATGCGGTGGCTGAAAGCAAGACCCACGCCCGTACCCTCGCCGACATCCTTGGTGGTGAAAAACGGTTCGAAAATGCGCGCCTGAAGATCCTCGGGAATACCGGGACCGTTGTCCCTGATCTCGATGACCGCGTGATCACTGTCGACATCGTAAAACGACCGGAATGTCAGAACGCCTTCTTCCCCCATCGGCGCAAGTGCGTGTTCCGCGTTGACCATCAGATTGGTGAAGACCTGCACGAGCTGGTCGCCGTCGCCGGAAACAAGCGGGAGGTCGTCGTCCAGCTCGGTGACCACCTTCGTTCCATTGGCACGCAGTCCATAGCCGGCGACTTCGTGGGCGACGGTGACGATTTCGTTGAGCGAGCACTGTTCGATCTTGGCCGGCTTCTGCCGCGCCATCGCCAGGAATGTCTTGACGATCCGCGCACTCCGGTCTGCCGCCTGAGCGATGCGGTCGACCCGTTTTGAAAGCACCGGATCATCCAGCTTGCCTTCCAGCATCTGTGCGTAGCCCACAATGATGGAAAGCGGGTTGTTAAGTTCGTGTGCGACCCCGGCAAGAAGCTCTCCCAGCGCAGAGAGTTTCTCGTTCTGATGCGCGATTTCGCGCTGCTTCTGAAGTTCTTCCTGCATCGCCAGTTGATCGGAAATGTCGCGTGTCGACGAGACGATCACGTCCTCACCCTTGTAGTCGGTGACGCGTGCAGCGGTCAGGCCCTGCATGATAGAACCGTCGGCGCGCCGGAACTGCACCCGGTAATCGTCAAGGGCACCGGTTGGAAGCAGTTCCGCCAGATATTTTTTCCGATCATCAGGTGTCAGGAAGAAACTCAGGGTCGTCTCGATCTTGCCGAAGCGTTCGCGCGATGCCGGCGGGCAATAGATGATCTTGCCGTCCTCGACGCGCGACACCAGGAAGTTCGCCGGACAGGCTTCGACAATCGTGCGCAAAAGCAGATCGGCTTCACGCTGTTCTTCTTCGGCTTTGCGCTGTTCGGTGATGTCCGTAAACGAAATAAGGTAGCCGTCCAGCTCGGTTTTGTGAGCCGAGGCAAGGAAAATCGTACCGTCGGCGAGCTTGATTGTTTCCCTCTTTCTGTAGCCACGGATCAATCCGATGAGTTTTTCCGTGTAGTCTTGCCGGTTCGTATCCTCCGGGATCAGCATGACACCGCCATCGAAGATCCGGTCCATCATCGGAACGATGTTCTCGTTGCCTTCCGGGCGCGCAATTTCGCTGAAAAAGAATTCGTACCAGCGGCGGTTGGCCATGACGAAATTCAGGTCGCCGTCAAACAGAACCAGGCCTTCGTCGAGGGACTGGATGGCATCGTTCAGAACTTCAAGACTTTTGGTCTCGGCCCGTTTAAGCGCGGTAATGTCGGTCACGACGACAACCCGGCCGTCATCCTCGGTCACAGCGCGCTCGACGATGTAGTGCCGACCGTCCTTGAAGCTGACTTCGAACGGCATCAGCGTCGCGCGCTGCAGTCTGACTGCCTGCTTGAAGACTTCTGCCGCATTGCCTTCCACCGGTTTGCCCTTGATCGCAGAGATTTGCGGCGCGAGGAGCGCAATGCGCTCCACGTCGGTGAGTTCCAGGATCTCCTTGGAGTTCAGGTGGAAAGGCGCAGCAAAGGCATCGTTGCAATGGGTGAACTGCCCGTCGGGACCTTCGATCGCGACGCCGACGGGAAGGCGGGCAACCGCGTCGGTGAACAGGCGCTCCGCCCTGACTTGTCCGGTCACGTCCTCGATCGTGAGCAATCGGCCCTGAAGCGCCGTTTCGTAGACATTTCCGACAAGCGTGCTGCCATGATTGTTGGGAATCGGGAACCCCTTCATGGCGTGCCGGAGCGTTAGATCCAGTTCGTCGAGCACGGCCTCTGCGGGAACACCGGGCGGCAAGGGAAACAGACCCGTTTTGATGGCGTCGGCATGGATTTCGCGCATGGTGCGCCCGGCCGTCAGGAGATTGTTGTTGGGATCGCCGAGTTCCCGGAATTTCCTGTTGGCAAAGACCAGCCGTTCATCATCGTCAACCAGAGCGAGGCCGAAATCGACGCCCTCAATGGCATCGTTCAGGAGTTCGCGCGCCCGCGCCTGTGTGGTTCTTTGCTGGGTAATGTCGAGCACCGTCCCGACGATGCCGCCATCGGTCAGTTTTGTAACGGAAATTTCTTTTTCGGTGCCGTCTGCAACAGCAACTTCCACCTTGAGGCTGCCCTGTTGCTCCAGGGCGCGCAGAATGCCGGGAAGACCGTCCTCCGGCCCCCTTGTGATCCAGATTTGCCCTCCGCGGATTGTCTCGCCAATGATCTCCAGCATGGGCGTGCCGGGAACCAGAAGGGACTTGTAAGGACCGAGCATGTCGGCGTAGCGGCTGTTTGCGAAAACCAGGCGTTTTTCACTGTCATAAAGGACGAAGCCTTCTTCGAGCGCATCAACCGCATCACGCAAACGCGCGTTGGCATGATCGTGTTCGTCGCGGAACGCAAACGTGTCTGCCTGGTCAATTGGCGAACAGGAGATCAGATAACCGCCGCTGTCGGTTCGGCGGCATGACATCAAGACGCAACGGCCGTCTCTTCGCCGCAGCCTGATGTCCTTGACACATTCGCTGAAGACGTCGACGGCGGCGGAACTGAACGCCCGGATGTCCGTGTTGTCGGGAAACAGGAACAGGCCGCTTGAAAAGTGCCTGTGCAACAAGCTCTCTGCGCTTTCGTTTACCTGCGGCGGAGGAATATCGGAGGAACAGGCGAGATCGGAGAACGTTTCATTGCACATCCGGAACTGCAGACCGGCATCGAACAAGGCGAAGCCTTCGCGCAGGGCCCCCATGGCTTCCTGCAGCATGGCCAATTTATCTGCGCTGTCCGGGACGCCGGCGTTTTGGCCGACAGGTCCACCTTCGACCTTGCGTAACATCACTACCCACTCATCCTGCCGGCTGTCCGCTCCTATCGGGAAAGACAGACCGCCCAATTCTTTATAAGGGGCCAAGTTATCAGTTTGGCATTGCCGAATGTATCAATTGTATCAGGAATGAAAAACGGGCGTCCGCGGGCCCTTCAGGGCGTGGGTGAAGCCGTCCGCTCAATTGCCGAGGAAAAGCATGTCTGCGACGCTGTCGCCAACGCGTTGGGCGAAGGCTTCCCTGTTTTCAGGCAGTGTGTTGGGAGAAATCGCGCCTGACTGGATCATTCTGATGAGGGTTGGCGAATTCGCAAAGGTCGCATGGGAGGCACCGTCCTTGCCGTCGCTGATCTCGGACAGATCAAGTACGGTGATACCGAGCTCCTGAAGGTCCTCAATGTTGTCGCCCTGGCCGATCCGGGATGTGCCACCGCGCAGATCCCTTGAGAGTTTAAGCGCCTTGTCTTTTCGGGATGCCAGAACAACGAACGGATCCGGTTTGGGATCGATCACCGAAATCTGTGACACAAACACGTCCTGGTCGATATCGGGAGACGCGAGCACAAGTGGACTGATCCTTTTGAGAACTGCTGCCTTCTTCGATAGGGCAAGCTGACGCACAGCTTCCATGGTCAGGAGCGTCCCCATCGAATGTGCCACGACCGCAACCGCCCGTGCATCACTTTGGGCGGCAAGCTCGATGGTGTCCTGCAAACCGTCGCGGGCGAACTGGACACTGTCCCTGTCATACAGATAAGCGCTGGTTTTGCCTGCTGACGGCCACGAGTAGTGAATGCCAACCACGGGCTGTTTGAAGTCGTGGATCAGCTGGGCCTGCCGGTAAATTCCCGAGACATACGAGACGTTGTAGCCATGAATGAAAATCATGACGATCCGGTCGGAGGGCGGCAGGCGCCGAAGTTGCGCGTTTACAATCGCAAGCGCGTCCCGCTGCGAGGCGACATCCCGAAACGAGGTTATGCCAAATTCAATGGAAGGGTCGGGCGCGCGTGAGGGTGTTCTTATCGTTCCAAGATCGCGATTTTCAGGAACCCAGACGCCTATGTCGGCATAAGACAGCTCAGAGTTTCGACCGCCGCCGTATCGCAGTGTCGGGTCGTCCACCGGTTTTCGCGGCGTGACCGCGAGAATTTCGACCGAGGTTCCGTTGGCTTCAGTCGCGTTATAGAACGCGAACTCGGCGGGACGCCCCGCGCAAGCAGCCAAAAACAGTGCCAATATAAGGATTGCAAGACCGGGTTGGAGTGCCAACAGGCTCACCCGATCCGCGTTCAGTCGCCGTTCCGCAAATGGCGGTCTCATCATCTGTGCGGTGTTGATGAGTGCCCTCTCAGACTTCATCGGTCAGACTGCCTGGCATTGAATATGGCGGCACCAGTTCATCCAATTTAGTGGGTCCTGACCCTGGATGATACAAATGTAAACCTGTACGTAAATGTGCTGCGATGCGCAGTGGCTGCGCGAATTTGCAGTCCTGACACTTTTTGCGGTCCAACTAAATAACAGGCGCAAAAAAGTTGAAGGGGCCCATGGAAAACTGGAATGAAATCCGCACAGCTTATGAGCTTTTGAGGTGCGGAACGGTCAGCGCTACGGCGGATGTTTTGAAGATCCATCGGGCCACTGTCATACGCCACATAGATGCCCTGGAGGCGCTGCTTGGCGAAAAACTCTTTATTCGGAGTGCGAAGGGATATGTCGCGACCGAGGTAGGTGCGGACCTGTTGAATGTCGCCGCCCAGGCAGATGAGCACTTCCGGCAATTCGCAACGCGCGCCAAATCGGGAGAGGCGGGACTGACCGGTGACATCATCCTGACGGCCGACGGGCCGATCCTGATGTTTCTGCTACCGACGATCCGGGAGTTCCAAAAGAGCCACCCGCACATCACTGTCAGGTTTATTGCAGAACGGCGCGTCCTGCGTTTGGACTATGGCGAAGCGCATGTTGCGATCAGACTGGGAAACAGACCCGAAGAGCCAGACAATGTAGTTCAGCATTTCAAGACGATCTGGTTCGGCCTTTACGGCAGTGAGTTGTACATAAAGAACCAGGGTGACATCGACAAGAAGAACCTCTTTACCGCGAACAGATGGGCGCTTGCCGACAACGACGACTACGTCCCGGATTTTTACAAGTGGCTGCGAGACCGGGTTCCAGAGGAAAACGTCGCGTTCCTGAGCAATGACCCCCTCGGCACGTTTCACGCGGTTGAGGCCGGCATCGGACTGGGATTTCTACCCCGTGACCGCGCGGCACGACAACCCGGTCTGAAACAGATCGTACGGTCGGATCCGGACTGGGGCCTGAAGCTCTGGCTTGTGACCCATGTCGATCGGCACAGAAGTGCGAAGGTCCAGACATTTCTGGAGTTCCTGAAGGAACACCCTGTCGAATCCGTGGACTACTAGGTGCCGCTTTGTGCTGGAACAGGTGCTCCTGTCACCGGCTTCTCGTTTCGCATGAGAAGGTAACAGACGCTCGGCACGAAGATCAGGGTCAGTGGAGAGGCAACGACCAGACCGCCGATCATGATGGTCGCCATCGGCTCAAACAGCGCCCCGCCATTTATTGCCATGGGAATGAGACCGCCCACCGTCGTCAGCGAGGTCAGAATAACCGGCCGCGCCCGTTGCTCGGACGCTGTCACAATGGCCTCCTTCACGTTCATCGCCTCCAGATTGATGTCGATCTGATTGATGAGAACGATCGCATTGTTGATGATGATCCCCATCAGCGACATCAAGCCGAGGATCGCGAAGAAAGACATCGGGCGGTCCGTCATCATCAATGCAAAGGGAGCACCAATCAGAATGATCGGGATTGTCATGAAAGTTATGAGGGTGCGGCGGATCGAATTGAACTGGAAGACCAATGCCAGGATCATGACGCCAACGGCATAGGGCAGGTTGCCCGCCAACTGGTCATTGACGTCCGCATTGTCTTCGAGCTCACCACCGATCTTGATCGAGTAGTCTTCGCCGAGGTTCAGATCATCCAATGTTGGTTGGACCAGTTCCAGAAGCTGGTTTGCTGCCATGCTGTCGCTTTTCGCCGAAACGATGATCTGCCGGACCTGGTTTTCGCGCCTGATCTCCGAATACTCGAGTTGCGGACGGAAATCGGCGACCTGGTCGATTGAAATCAGTTCTCCATTTGCTGCAATCGACAGGTTTGCAAGGTCCTCGACACTGTCTCGATTGTTCCTGGACGCACGCAGGACAATCGGGATCTGTTCGTCTCCCTCGCGGAATGTCGAATAGATCGTCCCTGAGAAATAGGAGTCCATGACACCGGAGATTTCTTCCGATGTCACCCCGAACTCCCGGGCCTTGTCCTGGGCTATGTCGACAACGACTTTCAGGACCTTGTTACCCCAGTCGCTCTCGTTCTTGACCACATCGGGCGCTTGAGCGAACGCCGCTTCGACCCTCGCTCCTGCCGCAAGGAGCGTGTCGGCATCAGGGCCGCTGATTTCCACATCCACCAGTCCGGCTTCGCCGCCACCGTTTGAAAGCCGCGTTACGCGAAAGCGTGCGGCCGGAAACTGCGCGACGAAAACGCGGCGCGCCCGTTCTACTGTTTCCTTCGCTTGTTCGAAGGTTGTCGTGTTGACAACGAAAAAGGCACTTGCCGGGTCAGGGTCGGCGGGGTTCAGCGAGAGATAGAACCTTGGCCCGCCTTCACCCACGAAAACCGTCGTTGAAACGACGCCCGGGTTAATGGTCTCGTCCATCAGCCACTGGTTCACCGCAAGTGCCTGACGCTCCGTTTCGGAAATCGCCGCCTCTTTCGGCATATCCATGTAGATCAGGAAATCCGCGCGTTCCGTGAGCGGGAACATTTCGGATTTTACCTGCGAGAACTGGGTGGCACTAAAGCCGACAGCCGCGTAGGTCAGGACAATGATCGGAATGCCGAAAGGGAGCAAGCGTTGTGTCAGTCCACCGTAGAAGCGCAGCAGCCAGGATTTTCCGGTTTTTTTCTTCGGCTTCTGTTTCAGCAGACGGACGCTGAGAAAGGGAAGGATGTAAAGAGCCGTCAGCCACGACCCCAGGAGCATCGACGCGACGACGGCTCCGAGCGAGAACGCGAACTCGCCTTCGACCCCATTCATGAGCAGCATGGGGATGAAAGCCGAGACAGTTGTAATGGAAGCGGCGGCCAGTGGGATGACATATTGGCCTCCCGCGTCGATGGCCGCTTCCTGCGGACTTTCGCCGGAGTTGATGCGCCCTTCGATGTCCTCCACAACGACGAGACCGTTGTCGACGAGGAGCCCGAGCGAAATGATGACTGCGGCAATGGAAACCTGTTCGACATCGACGCCGATAATGCCCATGCTGGCGAGTGCAAAGCCGATGGTGAACGGAACGATGCTGGCAATGACCACAGCTGCACGAAAGCCGAGGAAAAGCAGCATTGCCAGGAAGACGACTGCAAACGTCTGAGCGACATTCGACAGAGCTCCGGTCACCGCTTCGGTAACGTTTGTTTCCTGGAACGTGGAAACGTTGACCGAAATGCCGATCGGCTGGGTGTTCTCGAATTCGACAAGGCGCTTTGCCAGCTCCTGTCCAAGGATCTGAATGTCTGTGGCATCGGCCATCTCAAGGCTCAGGAGAACCGCCGGCTCACCATTGAAGAAAACGGGGGCGTCTTTCGGATCCACATAACCGCGCCTGACTTCAACCAGATCGGACAGACGGACATATCCTGACAGGCCGCTGACCTTCGTCAGAACGCCCCGGATTTCCTCGACCGAGCTTAAGTCTCCATTGGCCTCCAGGACAATACTCGTGCCACCCGCATCGATTTCGCCGGCGGGCAAGATGACGTTCTGTGCCTGGAGATCCTCCAGGAGTTGATTGAGCTGGACGCCGATGGACGCGAGTTTGCGCGTGTCGAGGTCGAGCCAGATCCGTTCGTCCTGTTCGCCGAAAAACGTGACCTTGGTGATGCCCGGAACGCGATAAAGGTCCTGCCTGAGATTTTCTGCGACGTCTTCCAGATAGGCCAGATCGAAACCGTCACCCGTCAGCGCGACAGTTGCGATCGCGACGTCGCCGTAGTCGGTGTTGACGAACGGACCGTTGGTTCCCTCCGGCAGTTCGACGACAACATCGTTCATCTTGTTGCGCAGGTCTTCCCAGGCGCTTTCGATATCCGCACCATAAACAGTGTCATAGAGATTTGCGTAGAAGAGCACCTGGCCGTTGGTGATGATGGTCTCGATGTCTTCGACTTCACCGATCTCCCGGATCTTTCGTTCAATCGGGATGGCGATCAGGTCTTCGATCCGGGTCGGTGCCATGCCGTCGAAAGTTGCCTGGACGGCAGCCGTGCGGATGGTGATTGCAGGGTCGGCGCGTTTGGGCAGGTTCAGATAGGATGTCACACCCATGATCAGGATGAGGGTCATGACCAGGTAGGTCATGCGGGACTTTTCAAGTCCGAAGCGCGTGAGGAAATCCATCTATTCCTCCGCTTCGATCAGGTTCACTTTCATGCCGTCACGCAGAAAGGAGACACCGGCGATCGCAACCCGCTCGCCGGGTTGAAGACCGTCGATGATCAGCAGCTTGTTTTCCCGAATGCCTGCCATGACGACTTCGCGCTTGCGCACCGTTCCGGTGTCAGCGTCGAAGACAAAAACCGGAACGGGCACGACACTGCCCGGCCCTGCGTCTTCGGGGATCTGCCCTTCGTTGATCGCCGCCGTCATCGGGATCAGATAGCCCTGGTCTGCAGGCAGCGCGAATTCAAAGGAAACTTCGACCGCCATACCGGCCCTGATCAGGGGGTGGCTGTCCCTGAGTTCGACGATCACCGGAAAGGACGACACCGTATCAGCGCGTTCGCCGAGTTCGTTGACGACCGCGGCGAGTGCAATCGAGGGATCGTCTGCGAGCCTGACGGTCGCCGGTGTGCCGACGACAAGCTGCGAGACCGTGTCGAAATTTACCGAGAAAGAAACTTCGTAGGAAGAGGCGTCATAGAGCGAGGTGATAACGGTGCCGGAGGCAACCGTTGCAAAGGAATCCGCGTCGACGCTGTTGATGATGCCGTCGAAGGGCGCGAAGATCTTGGTGTCAGCAAGGTTTTCTTCAGCCGACGTCAAACTCTTTTGCGCCTGGACAAGCTGCGCCTGCCGTGTCTGGACGTCGGTGCGGGCATTGTCGACGGTGACCTTGGAAACCACGCCACGTTCAAAGAGGGTTTCCTGCCGGCCCAGATCGTCCTCAGCCTGCTTGAGCAGCGCGGCCGCCTCGTCCACCGAGGCGCGCGCGTTTTCGATGGAAACGATGAACTGGGTGTCGTCGAGGACGGCAAGCTGTTCACCCTTCACAACCCTCTGTCCGACCGCAAGACTGACAACGTCGAGCTTGCCGCCGACCTCAAAGGAAAGCGACGTGATTTCCGAAGGTTCCAGGACACCCGGGTACTTTCGCTCGGTGCTTTCGGATGTTTCCTCGATTGTTTGCGTGATCAGCCCCCTGACGGGCGGGTCCTGCGGTGGAGCGTTCGAGTCCTGCGGGCTGCAAGCGACCAGAACAAAAAAGGCTGCCACCGACGGCGCTGACAATCGCATAAACCGACCTCGCAAACTTGGCACAGACGGGCAATGAGCCACATGCTGCTTTGCGACAGGTTTGCATCAAGCGCGTTCGATTTGAATGCATCACGGTCATACACCCCATGCGCGCTGGAGCGCATCAGGTTTGCGTCTGGATCCTTATGGTCAGAGGTCTGGAGCGGGCAGCAGCGTTGCCTAATCAAACATCGCGTTCGGGATCAGGAGCGCGATATCGGGGAAGGCGACGATGAGGGCCAGGGTGACGATCATCGCCAGCCAGAACGGCATGATGCCGGCAAAGATCGTTTCGATCGGAACGTCCGGAACCACGCTCTTGACGATGAAAACGTTGACGCCGACAGGCGGCGATATCAGGCCCATCTCCAGAACGATCACCATGACGACGCCGAGCCAGATCGGGTCGAAGCCGAGGCCGGTGACAAGTGGGAAGACGATCGGCAGGGTGATCACCAGCAACGAAAGCCCCTCGATGAACATGCCCAGGATGACGTAACCGAGCAGGATCAGGAACAGGGTACCGTAGGTGCCCAGCGCAAGCCCCGTCATGCCGTCGGCAATTGTCGCCGGCAGGTGGGAGAGCGCGACAAAAGGCGCGAAGACATTCGCGCCGATCAGAATGAAGAAGGCCATTCCCGTGGTTTTCAGTGTCTCTGAACTGATCTGGTAGAGCGCCGGCAGCGTGCATTTGCCCCGCAGGATCAGCATGATGAAGGCGAAGAAAGCGCCGACGCCGGCGGCTTCGACCGGTGTGAAAAAGCCGGTATAGATGCCCCCGATCGTGATCAGGATGATCACCCCGATGCCGGTTGCCCGGAACAGGCTGACCAGTTTTTCACGCAAGCTGAATTGAGGCCCCCTGGGCCCTTCTTCCGGGCGCAGGACCGTCACGGCTGCGATCGCGACAAGAAACATGGTTGTGAGCAGGAGACCGGGCAGGACGCCGGCCATGAAGAGACGGCCGATCGATTGTTCCGTCAAGATTGCATAGATGACGAAGCCGGTTGACGGCGGAATGAGAATGCCGAGCGTACCGCCGGCTGCGATCGATCCGGTGGCGAGCCGTTGCCCGTAGTTGAACCGGCGCATTTCCGGATAGGCGACCTTGCCCATGGTGACCGCGGACGCAATGGAGGAGCCCGAAAGAGCAGCAAAGCCCGCGCAGCCCATGATCGTCGCGGCTGCCAAGCCGCCTTTCAGATGGCCGATGACCTTGTGCGCCGCCTCGAAGAGATCCCGGCTCAGCCCGGCTGTCGAGGCGAGATTTCCCATGAGAATGAACAGCGGGATGATGGTCAGTTCATAGACCGTGACCGTCGCAAAGACCTGTCCGCTCAAGGTGAACGCCGCCGGGGTGAAGCCCGAAAGCAGCACTGTTCCGGAAAAGCCGACGACAAGAAGCGCAATGGCGACCGGTGTTCCGAGCGCCAGCAATGCGAAAAGGGCCAGAAAACCGAGCGCGCCGTAGATTTCCGGGCTCATTTCGTCAGTCTCTCCACCAGGAGAACCAGCGCGGACAGACCGCAGCCAAAGGCAACCGCATAATAGGACGGGGCGAAGGGAAGTTGCAGCAGCAAGGTCGTTTCACCGAAGGAGGCTGCCTCGAGAGCGTTGGAAAAAGCCCGCCAGGCGAGATAGGCGAGCATGACGATGCCGAGGACCGAGGATGCCCAGTCCAGAAAGACTTGCATTCTTTCGGGAAAGAACCGCATGAGCGTATCAATGGCGATCAGGCGGCCGGAGAGGACGCAGAGGGGAAAACTGACCGCGACGACGAAGGACAGAAGGATTTGCGCATAGTCGTTCGCGCCGAAGATCGGGCTGTTGAGCACCGACCGCAGGAAAGCATCGGTGACGGAAAGGCCCATGAGTGCGAACACCAGCACGGTGCCTGACAGGACGAGTGGAACTTCGAGCCACTTGCGCCAGCCCGCTTGACGCGGGCCGGCTTCTTCGGGGGCAGATGATGCCACGGGTTACTGGCCGCCGAGCGCTTTGACGATCGCGTGCGCGTCGCTCCCGGACTGCTTGCCCTTCTCGTCGATGACCTTTGTCAGCGAGGGGGCCATCTTTTCCCGGAATTCGGCTTCGGCTTCCGGCGTGATCTCGATCAGCTCAAGACCGCTTTCGGAGGCCAGTTTCAGCCCGGCCTGACCGGCCTCATAAAACGCCTTTGCACCGCGCAGGCTGAGCCCGCGTCCGGTCAACTCGTCAAGCTTGGCCTTGTTCTCGTCAGAAAGGCCGTCCCAGCTCGACTTGTTCATCAGGAGATAGAAGCTGTCGACCGCGGACGGAATGTTCGTGGTGACGTATTTGCCGGTTTCGTTGAGCTTGTAGGAGCGGATGCCGGACGGGCCGATCATGACCGCGTCGATGACGCCGGTGTTCATGGCGTTGTAGACATCGGGCACGGGCATCGAGACCGGAATGCCGCCCCAGCCTTCCACCAGCGCTGCCATCACCGGATTGGGGGTCCTGATCTTCATGCCCTCCATGTCCGCCACGGTGTGGACGGGCTTTTCGCGTGTGATCAGGACGGACGGGTTGTTCGCCCAAAGCCCGAGAAGTTTCGCCTTGGCGAATTCGTCTTCAATCAGGCCGATATTGTCCCAGAGCGCGTTGGTGGCATCGGTGCCGTTGGCGAAGAGGCCGGGAATGTGCACCAGCCCGGTCTTGGTGAATTGCGCCGGTGTATATTCCGGGATGCCGAAGACGATGTCGGCAACGCCCGTGACCACGCGCTTGTATTGCTGGACGGGCCCCTTGCCGAGTTCGCCGGAGGGGTAGATCCGCATGGTGACTTCGCCGTTGCTGGCCTCTGCCATTTCTTCTGCCAGCGGCGTCATGACACCCCGGTCCATCGGGTGCATGGACGGCATGAAATGGGCGATCTTGAGTTCGTCGGCAGAAGCCGATTGCGCAGCGAACAGGACGAAGGCAGAAGCCATCGCGGCCGTCAGTTTCGTCCGCAGACCTTCAGCATTCCCTTTCATTGTTTCTCCCTCCCGAAACTTGCACTTCAGTTAATTAACGTGAATAATTATCATTGTTAATTGTATATGAGGATATGGTGGAAACCAAGTCAACCGCTTTGTCGGCGACCAACAGAATGGCAGAGGGCTACCGGCTGCACAACCGGATCGGCTTCAAGGTCACGCGCCTTGCAAGGATCATGGAAGCGCGGCTGGAAAAGCGGCTGTCCGAACACGGTATCACCCGGCTGATGTGGTGCGTCCTCAGCGGTGTCGGCCTGGAGAGCGTCACCACGCCGTCGACGCTTGCCGACTATATCGGCATCGCCCGCCCGGCCGTATCCCGCCTTTTGAAAACCATGGAGGAGCGCGGCCTGATCGAGCGCACCTGCATCGGCGACGACAAGCGCTACACCGAGCTGGCGCTGACCACGCTCGGTCAGGAGAAGCTGAAGGCCTGCCATGTCTTGGTGCGCGAACTGAACGATCATTTTGCCGGCAAACTGGATCGCAGGCTCTACGAAACCTTCATGGAGACGATCGACGAGCTGACCCGGGACGAGCATGTCCAGCTGATGCGTCTTTGATCACACAGGCAGCTTTTGAGGGAGGGATGAAAGAGTGAAGTTGTTTTCCGACAAGTCGCGGCCCGTGCACCTTGGGCCCTTCCCCTTGGAGCGGCTTGCCAGGATGGCGGACCAGCCGGATTTCGGGCCTGTTCCGGGCTTTTCGCAGATGCAGTTCAAGCATGACGATCCGGAAAACATCATCAATGCCATGAGCGAAGCCCAGGCGATGCTGGATGCAATTCGCGACGGCATCGTCAACAAGCGTGCGGATGTCCCTTCCGACCCGCAGGAGCGGGCCAACCATCTGAAGGGTTTCGGTTATTTTTCCGACGCCTCGATGATCGGCACCTGCGCCTTCACGCCAGAGATGAAGCTGGAAACACCGGTCCGCAACCCGGATATCGACCGGCTGGCGGAAAAGCTGCGCACCACCCAGACCAAGACGCTGGCGTCCGGCATCGACATGATCATGGCGGACCTGCGCGATGCCATGAACGCGCCGCCGAAAGGTATCGACACCCACAAGCACGCGCTCGTCTTTATCATCCAGTCGCCGCGCGAATTGCACTCCGGAGAACCGGGCGAGGCCTGGTTGAAGGGGGCGGGTGCCCATCGCTCGGCGCTCCGGGCAACGGAAATCGCGGTGGTGCTTGCGCAATATATCCGCCTGCTTGGATATGAAGCTGCAGCCCACAGCCCGTCGACGTCGGACGCCGATCTCAACCGGCTTGCCGTTGCCGCCGGTCTTGCAACGGTCGAGGGCGGTGTCCTCAGCAATCCCTATCTCGGCACCGGGTTCTCAATGGCCGCGATCACGACCGATTTCGAGATCGCCCATGACAGGCCCTTGCTGCCAATGGCAGAGCAGCCGACATCGAAAACCCACGGGCTTGCCTGGAAGGTCGGCTACAGGACCGCGAAAAGCGCGCGCACGCTCGACCCGTTTGCCAAGCGCCGTTTTGTCGACGGGCCGCATCCGTTTGAAAAGCTGAAGCGGGTCGACAAACCGACCACCTATTTCGATGAAGAGCGCATTGCCCGGGTGCCCAAGCGCACCGACATGTTCGCCCGCTCCCAGTTCGGCGACATGGGCAAGAAGAACCAGCAAGCGGCCACCAACGGCCATTATGCGCGCAAGTCCGCCCCTTCCATGGCCCAGAGGCGCGCGCTCGGCGCCTTCGTGCTCTTGCAGGACGGGGATGCGGCGCCCGAAAAGGCCGCCTCGACATCCGATCCGCAAAAGAATGCCGAGAACCTGAAGGCAATGTCCTATTTCCTCGGCATCGATGCCGCCGGGGTTTCCAGGTGCCCCGACTGGGCCTGGTATTCACATGATGCCACCGGCGCGCCGCTTGATCCGCCGCATGACCAGGCAGTCTCCATGGTGATCGACCAGGGCTACGAGACCATGGAAGGCGCCTCCGGCGATGACTGGATTGCCGTTTCGCAGTCGATGCGCGCCTATTTGCGCTTTTCCATTCTCGGCAGCATCGTTGCCAAACAAATCCGCAATCTCGGCCACAAGGCCAAGGCGCATACGGTGCTGGACGGTGAGGTGCTGCAGCCGCCGCTGCTGCTGCTCTCCGGTCTTGGCGAGGTCAGCCGGATCGGCGAGGTGATCCTGAACCCGTTTCTCGGCCCGCGTCTGAAATCCGGCGCCGTCACGACGACGATGCCGGTCGCCCATGACAAGCCGATCTCCTTCGGCCTGCAGGCGTTCTGCGAGGCCTGCAACAAATGCGCACGCGAATGCCCGGCCGGGGCGATCACCGCCGGGCCGAAGCTGATGTTCAACGGCTACGAGATCTGGAAATCCGACAGCCAGAAATGCACCACTTACCGCATCACCAACGAGAACGGCGCCATGTGCGGGCGCTGCATGAAGACCTGCCCGTGGAACCTGGAGGGCATCTTCGCCGAAGCGCCGTTCCGCTGGGCGGCGATGAACATGCCGGGCACCGCGCCGGTGCTGGCAAAGCTCGACGACATGGTCGGCAATGGCGAGCGCAACCCGGTCAAGAAATGGTGGTGGGATATCGAGCTTGCCGAGGACGGCGCCTATCGGGCTGCCAGGAACCCGGTCAACGCGCGCGGCCTTCAAAAGGATCTTGATCTGAAATACGAGGACCAGACGCTGGCCGTCTATCCTGCCAACCTTGCCCCGCATCCCTGGCCGTTTCCCTTTCCGATGGACCGGGAAAAGGGGATCGAGGCCTATCAGGCGCTGATCACGGCGCGGGAATACAAGGCGCGGCTGGAGCGGGGCGAGACGGAGGGCCTTGCCCATGAATACCGGATTGCCGGCGATGCCCCGGTGATCCGGGTGGAGATCGTCAGGGCCGAGCACATGACAGACGGCGTCACCAAATACGAGTTCGGCGCGCTCAACGGCGAGCCGCTGCCGGAATGGCAGGCGGGCGCGCATCTTGATATTGTCGTCGCGCCGGAATTCCTGCGCCAGTATTCGCTCTCCGGCGATCCCGCCGACCGCAGCAAGTACCAGATCGCGGTCTTGCGAGAAGACGCGGGCAGGGGCGGTTCCAAGCTGCTCCACCGGATCTTTACCGAAGGCCGCAAGATCTTCATCTCCAAGCCGATCAACCACTTCCCGCTGCACGCGGCCACCAAAACCTTCTTGATGGGCGGCGGCATCGGCGTCACCCCGATGATCGCGATGGCGCATGAGCTTCACGCACAGGGCGCCGACTTCGAGCTGCATTATTCCGCCAGCCGAAAAGCCGATGCCGGGTTCCTGGAGGATCTGGCCGACTTTCCCTGGCACAACAAGGTGCAGCTTTATTTCAGCGACCAGGGCACGCGCGCCGATCTTGATCAGGTGCTTGGCGGCTACCAGCCGGGCAGCCACGTTTATGCCTGCGGCCCGGACCGCTACATGACCTCGGTGATGGAGGCGGCTGAGCGCGCCGGCTTCACCGACGACGAACGCCATGTTGAATATTTCAACGTGCCAGAGGTGCCCGACTACGTGAACCACCCCTTCACCTTGAAGCTCGCCCGCTCCGGCCGCGAGCTGGAAGTCCCGGCGGACAAGACCGCGACGGATGTTCTCAACGAAAACGGCATCCCCATCGACATCAAATGCTCCGACGGCATCTGCGGCGTCTGCAAATGCGGGCTGGTGTCAGGCGAGGTGGAGCACCGGGATTTCGTGCTGTCGAAAAAGCAACGGGAAGGGGCGGTTATTTTGTGCCAGTCCCGCGCGGCGGAAGCCGGGGGTGTGGTTGAGGTGGATTTGTAGAGGGGGGTGGAGTTTAGGTGTCTGCTTTGCGCCGCCAGTTAGGTCGTTCGACTGCTACCTCACTGTTCCTAAAAAGCAGCCGCCCGTTGTGGTCAAATTGAATGGGATAGATTTGGGACGGGGCTGCCCTTAGCATGCGAGTCAGTGTAGATCAAAATCGTTCGCTATCGGTTAAAAGTATCTAAGAATTCCAGAGTATTATCATACTTTCTGACTACTTCTGGCGGCGCATTTTTTTTCATTTTTAAAAGTGCTGTTCGAAAAGGGTTGCTGCCATTCACCTTTCCGTTATTAAACGCGAACGCATACAGGTAGTCCGCATCTGCCTTTCTCAAGATTTCTCGATTTGAGATTTTTTTGTAAAATGGCCGCTGTTCCAGCGGGAGGTCACACTTCAATTTTGTCTCAACACTAGGAGCTAAGCAGAAACCTATCCAGTCTAGGGCTTCCCCAAAGTGGTGAGCCTCTATCAGTGCAGAACCTACAAAAATATTCTTCCTCGCTTGGGAGTAAAGTTTGCCGTGGCTGATACAACCGCGGGCAGGAATACGCTTAATGAGAAGTAGCTCAAAAAAGATTCGTGCGGCATTCTCCAAGTATGCGAATTCTTGAAGGCTGTCAGACCGAGAGTAAATAATGAAGGTGTCTGAGAACCAAGAACTAATTAGTCCAACCTTTTTTTTCCCGAGTTCGCATGCCTCACTCATGCGCCCGATCGCCTCAGAGTAAACCGGAAGCACGTCTTCCATGGACTCCGAATGAACGAGGTTTGTAAACCCTAGCAGATCGATATAGGCGAACCAACGATTGTGGTATCGAAGGGGACTATAAGTGAGACTGGTCATGGTTTCCCCTTTTTATGTGAGATGACAATAAGATGAGATTGCACCTACGAGGTCAATGCGAATTGCTCATCAAAAAAACCGGTTGTCCGAGGCGGTAGGAACACCTGCTTCCGAGCCATCATCCGCTTCAAGGCAATCCTGCGAACGCCTGAAAAGAGCTCCAAGCCGACATTCATTGTGGGCGGAGTGTGCGCCCGCTTTGCGTCCTCATTTCGGTCGTTCTGCAATAAACCTGAACGCACCAAAAGCTGCGATTTCTGTTGCTGTTTTTGTGCAGATGATGTGCGCCATTTAGAGCAGACCATATCGACCGGTATTGGGATTGCTCGTAAACACAGTCAGAGCCACTTGCTCCTCGATACGTTCGGGTGGATGCTGGTTTTCGATGATGATGACTTGGCTATCCTTACCGTGGTGCTCAATGAGATAGTCGTAAAAACGCTCTTTCAGGTCTGTGCCTCTCAGAGCGACCTCTTCGTCTTCTTCAGGTTTGAAATAGGCAAGCAATGGAGAATCGAGAACAACGAAACCAGGATGTGATAAGCCGTACGACTGGCAGTATTCGAGCAAGGCTATGTTCACTGCGGCATGAGTGATCGCGCGAAGACCCTTGCCGCGACTGGATCTTGGTTTTCCGTCGATAACGAAATCGGACGAGTCCTTTTCGTAGTACACATGGCACTCGCCAGGGAAATGCCATGCCTTCAATATTTCGGAAACCTTTGATGAGAACTCGTGCGCAACAGACTCTGGTATGCCAGTCGTTACTTCCGAACTTTTAGATCCAAGATCTTCTTCTTCCAGCAAGCCGGCTTTTCTAACGACGAGCTTGTCGTATCTCGTAAACAGATCAGCGGCCTTTTGGGCACTTGAACGCTCCTCTACGAGCGCCGAGAATGAAACCCGCGCTTCGGTTACCACAGGACCAACAGATTCCTGGATTTCGACATTTAAGGAATCGTAAATGGTTTCGGTATCCTTCAAAGCTTCCGAAAGCTCTTCGGACTCTGCCTTCAAATCCGAAACAGTCGAGTTGAGTTCCACCTGAAAGCGCAGAATTTTTTCAATCTCGGCCGTTGCCGCCATGACGACGGCCTCGACATCACCGTCGCATGTCTCGTCAAGATGCTGCGCGTCAGGAGCTGCACCGCACATCGGGCAAACCACCTTTTCGACGTGGGCAAACATTGAGCCGCTCTCTTGAATAGCCGACAGTCTCTTTAGATCGATATCATAGTGGTCGGCGAGCAAATTGAAGCGGGCGAGAAGTTCGCCGATTTCATCGAGCCTATCCGAAGTTTCCTGCTTTTTCTCGAATAACTGCCGACGTTTGCCAATTAGATCGTCGAAAACTTTCTGTGAAGCAGAAAGCTCTTCGCGCCGGGTTTCAATTGCCCTCTCCAACCTTTCGAGTTGTTCTTCCAGCTCTTCTCTATCTTCGCCAAGGTCTTCGATCTCTGTTTGTAGGTCAGAGAGAAGCTCTTCGATAAGCGCGATTTGGCGAGCATTGTCGAGAGATTGATCGGCATCCGGTAAAACAGAAGAATCATCGATACCAGTCAGAAGCAGCTTGACCGTGGCGATCTCGGAGGTCTTGGTCGTGTACTGGCCACTCCAGAATGGTGAGCCAGTCTGCTGGATTTCGCCTTCTTGGACGATGACGAGTCGCGCAAGATTTCTGAAACTCAGGCTCTGGGTTGTGCCTTTGGCCTTGCTCTTGAGTATACGCTTTCCGAGGAGCCCGATCTTGTCGAGGAGATATCCTGATAGGTTATCTGTTTTCTCGTGCGCATGGTTCTGTTTGAGTGTTGAGGGCTCGGCGTCATCAATTTTGCTTGTATCAAACAGCTGAAAATTGCCGCCAGAGATGGAGCGTCGCAGTTTGAAGTCTTCGGCTCCGATTGCCGCCAAGCTAAGTCTGAGTTGATCATACTTTGCCCGTTCCGGAATTTCCTTCAGAGCAGAACCGCCCAACATGAAGTCGATTGAGTCGGCTAGGAACGATTTTCCGGTGTCGGAAGCACCACAAATCACATTGACGCCTGGCTTAAAATCCAGATCCGCTTCGGCCTTTGGACCACGGAAGCTTATGTTTCGAAGTTGGAGATAGTTATCGGTCATGCGCTATCTCCAATCCTCGGGATAGACTGGAACTGACTATCCCAGCGCGCGAAGAACTTATGTGTGAATCGGCGCACCTCATCCGTCGACGCGTCCGCGAAGCGGTGCACGGCCCATACGGCGCGCTCTTTTAGGTTCACGGAATATTCGTCGCTCAAGGAGGAGATGAAAGGAGCGGCGGCCTCACTGGCGATATAGGTGAAGCCTTCTTCAGAAGGCAATCTTTGCACGAGGCCACGGCTCATCATCAAAACCAGACCCTTTTCAATCAGGCCACGGCGAACAAGCAACTCCCCGGCTCGCAGGGGCGACGGTGCGTGGAGGCTTTCCGGCCCTCCGGCGTCACCTGAATGCACGACCAGATAGTCCATCTCAATCAAACGCTGGAGATCAAACGTCGCGGGAAAGGCAGCATGCAGGATTGCCAGCGACCGAACGCCAGTCTCTAGTGGGCTATTGAATGGTGTGGGTGTGAGATCGCTATCCATCTTTCGGTACCCACGTCAATAGATCATCGTTGGCTAACTGATGACAGATCCCTTGGCAGTCCTGCTTCTTGGTCACAGACGAGAGTGGATTTGCCGTAAGTGAGAGCGCTGCTGCCTGCGCCAGCGTTGCGCGCATTCTTTCAAACCCGTCCGCATGATGCCCCTCGCAGATATCGATGACACCATGGCAAACCTCATCTTGTAACGCTGCGTAAGTTCCTTCCGGCACGGTGTCACGCGCGAAATTGCGTAGCGACTCGGCATGGTAGAAGCGCTCCCGTTGTCGAAGGAAGTCGCGCTTTATCGGAGTGTGGGCATCAAGTGCAAACGGGTCACTGATTGTCGTTCCCAACTGATCACCGTAGGCGTTGAGGAGCTGTCTAATGTAGCGGCTTTCGATTTCCGCAGGGGTCGCTGGCGGTTTGTCCGAGGCAGGACGTAGGGGCAATCCTCCACCGAACCGGATGGCGTGATAGCCAGTCGTGCTATGACCTTCGATCAACTCGATATGAGACTTTGATGAAAAAATGCTAAAGTCAAAAGCGTCGAAGTAAGTTTCGAGAGCACTGGTAAGGGGTATTCCTTGGGTCGAAGAAATACCCTTTTTGCAGTGCTTATCCCAGTTTTCACACGCCTTGTTTTTGAGCGTATCGGGTTTGTTGAGAAGTTGTTCGAGGGAGGTGCCGATACCCTGCGAGGCCACGAAAAAGTGCTTCCTTGGCGGGAGATACTCCCCTTTGAACGAGTAGTAGACGATCTTCCCAATCTCGACCCATATATCGCTAGGACGCAGGGGGTGATCATAGCGCTTGCACTGGTAGTTATCCCAAATGTCTTGAAAACCATCCGCTGACGTAAACCCTGCAATATCGACACCAAGATCTCTCGATCCACCAAAACGTCTGACTTTGGCATATGCACCCGACATGCTCGTGGACCATTCTTCGATGAAATCTTCCCAATCGTCGGGACTGAAGGTGCGGATGCGCATGACCTTCGGGATCGGCACACCGCTGCCCACATGTTCCGGCGACGCCGAGCATGTCGAAGGTTTGGGCTTAATCTCCTTGAGGTCGGTATCCTTGATCAAGCGCTTCGTTCTTTAGAAATTTCGATCAATCATTGTTTTTCGGCGGCGAGTAGTTTGAGCATCAGAATTATGACAGACATTCTATTCGAATACCGCAACCCTTGGTGGTAGGCAAGAGTTCCTTGTCGTTCAGTATTGACGCGCATAAGAAAAGTCTTTGCATTTCTAGCGGTTTCTTCCACAAGCGCAGCCTTTAGACCGCCTTAACCTGTTGGCGCGTTTACTAACGCGCAACTGAAGCTGAGACGCGATCGGTACGTTCGAACGTCTGCAACGCGCCTAATACCCTCGATACGCGATAGTCCACTTTCGGCCCTACCGTGGACTTAGTGACAGCAACAAGGACGATCCAGTTTTTTTGCTGTATCAAACGTCGTAAGGTGCAAAATTCATCGTAAGAGCGATCCGAATATTCAACTTGGCAACTTCGCAGAATTCCTTTAGCGGCATACACTCGCTATCTTCCTGCTAAATAAGTACTAATTTGCTCCGCTAAGCCGGTCCAGGAAGCTGGAAAGCGTCGACAAGGGCGGGGACGGCTCGATTGTACGATCAACCGGTCCAACAGAAACGAGCCGCTTGGTGTTGTCAGCGTCTGTCCGATGAGAGCGGGCGAATTCGGAACCGATTTGACGGTCTAGGACGAGAATTACCGCGCAATCGTCTCACTGCCGCGCGTGGCTCGCGTCACATCGCACTCATTGTCACCACGTAGAGCGTGCTCAGGAGTGCCGACAGGCCGCAGCAGAACTGCGTCTTGGGACCGCCAAGAAACAGGGCAGCGGAAATCAAAGCACCGTATAGAGCAAAACATCCCGCCGAGAACTTGCTTGCACCGCCGTGTGGGGATGTTTCCCGGAGGCAGCGAGATATTGTTGCTGACGACCGTTCAAACCGGTGACACCTGCGGCCAGAACCTCTCCCAGGCGAACCGCACTCACGGACCCTTGTTGCGGCAGCCATCGCTGGCTCTAGACCGGTTGAAGCCCTTGAGACCGGTCTCGCGACTTCAGCCGGTGTTTATCAGCACTTTCGCATGACGTTCATTATGACGTCGCGTTGCGCGTTGCTCCTGGCGGCAATCAGTGCGGGGTTGACCCGGTCCTGCTTCTTTTTTGCCGTGATGGCCCGCTCCGCCTGGCCTTTGGCGGTGTCTATCATAAAGCCGCTCGTTGTCCCGACAATCTGTTCCATCTGGTCAGGGTCGATCGTTTTCTTGGCCTGTTCATAGGCCTTCTTGTATTGTTCAAGGCGCTTTCCGGCATAGTGGCTCACGCCCTCGCCGACGAGACCTGCCAATACATCAAGCCCGATCTTGGTAAGTGTTTCAGAGGCCGGCGTTTTTTCAACCGATCCTGCACCAACGGTAAAGGCGGCCCCCTGGATCATTCCAAGGCCGACCATGATGCCCTTACCAAGGCCTTCTACCTTGCCCACGCTGGCCGCAGCGCCCCAGCCAAATCCAACCAGCTGACCGAGGGATTCAATCGCGGCCGCTTCAAACTTGCCGGTATCCTGATACTTGGCAACGCCCTTGCCACCCGCACCGATCGCCGCGGCGCCGGCGCCCACCAGGGACGCCCCGCAGCAATTGGCGTAGATCATCACGATCGTAAATCCGGTGTCCCGGGCAAATTTCGCCATCTCAACATTTCGGGTTGTCCGGTCGATGGCTATCTTCTGGTATTTCTGTATTGTCGCAATATAATTCTGGTGTATGCCGCGCATCTGTCTTGTTGATGTCATGTAGTAAACAAGATCATCGAACGCCCGGCGTCCACTCGACCTGCGGGTTACATGAAAGAAGTTCAAGGAATCCTTGAATTCGTTCTTGGCTGTCTCCTTGATTTTTTGAAGATCGCAATCGATGACAGGCATCGTGCCGCTCATGTGGCCAAGCTTCTCATGCCGCAAATCCGAGTTGGCAGGCATCGCGCTCATGAATTCATAGGCCATTATCACGCGCTCGACCGTTACCGGATTATACTGCCAACGCTCACCGTAGGAATCTCTGTATGTTTGAAATGCGCTCATTGTCTTAAGCCTCCCTTGAAAAGTTTTTTTGTGCGTCCGGTTTCAAATTCCCTTGTGCAATATGCCGACCGAAACAGGTCGTGTTGGTCATCCGGTATCAGGCCGTTTGTTGGGGTTTGCCTTATGCGACGGGCCAAAAGGCCAGACCTTGCGAGTGCGGCGGCACCCCACCCCCCAAATGGCTGGCGCGTGCTTCACCGATCCGCGTATTTAAAAAGCGCCTGAAGCGATTGGTTCCCGATTTTGCCGTCAATTTTGCCGTGATAGGTTCCGGCCTCCTTCAGCCGGCGTTGAACCGCCTTGTTGAAAGAACGCGGGTAGTCGTCGGAATTGATCAGAAACCAGTGCTCTGCCTCGAGCCTGCCGCCGGACTTGAGCGCCTTCATGAGCCAGTCGACGGCGATTTCCTTCTGATCGCTCTGGAACGTACCGGCGAGGTATTGACGTGCCAGTTCCCGCATCGCAAGCACATCGTCTGCCGCTGCGGCCTGTTCCAGCAGCTCCCGGGCCCGCTCGGTGTTCTTGTCGCCACCGCGCCCTTCAAGATACATCGATGCAAGGTTGGTCGCCGCCAGACCATCGTCGTCCGACGTCAGGGCGTTCTGGTACCAGAAACGCGCTTTGACATCGTCCTGCGCAACGCCTTCGCCCCTGTCATAGGCTCCGGCGACATAAAACGCCGCCTCCGGATTTCCGGCCTCAGCCGCCCTTTGAAACCACTGGAATGACCTGACTTCATCGTAGTCGACGAGATTGCCTTCGGCATAAAGGTGCGCGAGATGGGTCATGGCTTCGGCGTTGCCGCGGCGGGCGGACTTTTTGAACAGCCGCAGCGTTTCTTCCGGCTGCCATTCGACGCCCTTGCCAAGGTCATAGGCAATGGCCAGTTCAATCATGGCATTCGTGTTGTTGAGTTCCGCCGATTGCCTGAATTGGCGTGCAGCCTCCGGTTCGTTGCCGTCGCGATCGAGAACCTTGCCGTAGAGCAGCCGGAGCAAGGCAGAGTTCGGGAAAAGCGCAACTGCGTCATAACAGGCCTGCACCGCGCCATCGGGCACACCGCGCCCAAGGTCAATGTCCTCAACCGCCAGGCAGGTTTTCACCGGCAACGACGTCGACTGAAGGGCCTTGGCATCCTGGTTGTCGGAGATGGAGGGATGCTTGTTGCCAAGGGCTTTGTTCAGCAGCTCCAAAGCGCTCTTTGCAAACTGGCCATTTGGATAACGCTTCAGGTAGAGGCGGACCTCATCCGGATTGTCTCCGTATCTGACGGCTTCCCATAGGGCCGCTTCGCTCGACGCCAGTTCCACCGGGCCCTGTTCTGCGGGCTTGAAAGTGAAATCCAGGACCAGAGACGAGTTTTCCCAGGGAATTTGAGCGCCATCGGTGGTCTCGATCACATCCGTCCTGACCCGCCGCAGCATGCGGGCAACGTCCAGATTGGGTGTGGAGATATGGTTCAGAAGCGCTTTGGTGAAAGGGCTGTTTCCGTCCGTTCCATCAAGCGCGACATTTCCCGGTTCCGTTGCGTAGGCGATCAACGTTCCAGGACCGGTATCCACCCGGGCGAGGCCTTGCCCGACCTCGACCGATCTTGTGCCCATCGAGCGGGCGAGACCTGCCGAAAAGGGGTTGTCCCGGCATGCGTCGAGCAGAATGATCTTGGTGGCTGCCGAGCCTTCCATCTGTTTCAAAAGCGCCTTGACGGGGATCAGTTCGACATTGATATCGCTCTCTTCCTGGAGATTGGCATCAGAAGGGACCAGATAATTTTCGCCAGCCACCTGGATGCCGTGTCCGGCGTAGAAAAACAGAGCAACATCGGCCCCTTCAAGGGACCTGGAAAACCTCTTGATTGCTTCCAGAAACGCGGAACGCTGCAGGTTTTCTTCCAGATGAACTTCAAAATCGAGATTTCTCAGGGTTTCGCCCAGTACGCGGGCGTCATTGACCGGATTTTCGAGCGTGCCGGCCCAGGTATAGGCCCCGTTCCCCACAATGAGTGCAACACGCTTTTCGGCATGTGCCGACGCTGTGAAAACCAGAAATGTGAAAACAAGACAAAAGGATCGCAATGCGTTGCCGCTTGTAAAAAACACCTGACCACTCCTTCGGAAAGGCTTCCTTGAAAATGTCTACAAACAAGTGCGCTGGCGAAAATAAATTCTCGAGGCCTGTTGTCACAGGAAACGGGATGCCAGCATCCCGATTTAAGCTGCTTTACTTTAGGGAAGCAAGTGCGCTTCTCAACTCGGAAACACTCCGATGAAATCAGGAGAAGCAAGGCCTTTGCGTCCGGCAATTCATCAGTACTGAGCCAAACCTCATCAGAGTGCGGTATCTGGCAGGACCGCGATCTGATTGATGGACCTTGCTGAAGCGCAAAGCAGGCGCTTCTTCTATTGTGTCCGCAACCGGGCTTTCGTCGCGAGCAAGCTCAAGGCGCCAACACGGCCCCGGGGTTCATGATCCCCTTTGGGTCAAGAGCGTGCTTGATTGCTGTCAATGCGGAAAGCTTGGCCGGGTCGGCATAGGTCTTCAGCGCTTCCACCTTGATACGCCCGATGCCGTGCTTCCTAGTCGGTCAAGCCAAAGCCAACCACATGAACGGTGAAATTGATACCGCTTTGCTCAAGCAGAGAAGCCATGGTGCACGGATCGGATCCGCAAGTTTCCAGTCCGTCACTGACCAGGATCACTGAAGCCGGATCTTTTACATGACGCAGTTCTTTGGCCGCGAGCAGCAAGGATCCCGCGATGGGTGTATTGCCTTTCGGATTGATGCTGCGGACGCGCAAGGAAAAATTGGAGGCTTCAAGCGGCGCAGCGGGTTGAATGACTTCAATGTCCGCACAATCACCCTTGCGGCGATGGCCATATGTGATCAGTCCCAGATCGACGGTCGGGTCCCATTAACCCAGGACATTGTCAATAACGTCACGGTCACTACTGATTTTCGGTACACCATCAATCTGGCCCCACATGCTTCCCGAGGCATCGAGCACCATCATAACCTTGCCGCGTTCTTTTGGGTCCTGATCCTTTGCGGGCTCAGTCAATATAATGCCGCTGGCAGCAACAAGGACGCCCCCTAGGCAGGAGGCAATATACTTATTCATGATTTCTGACTTCGATAAATTTACGTAATGAAACAGTTGAAACAGAATGTTCGGTAGCACGCTCTGAGACTTATGAATAGCGACCTTTCCGGTCACATTTTCATTATCTGTACGGTAGAGGATGTGCTCTTTTTACGGAAATTTCCTCCAATCCTCGTGTCCCCCTATGGATTTCCATAACTATCCGCTTGAGCATCCGTGTGGTTTGTTTCCGCCATCCGGTCTCTGACCGGACACGGATTTGCAGATTTCTTTTTTCACACCGCTGCTCTTGTGCGGCTTTCCAAATTTCAAAAGCCAGGACAATTCCATTGTTCAAAAACATCACGTTTCCCTTCCTCTTTGTGCTTGCGATCGGGCTGGCGGGCTGTAACGGGCAAGACTCTGAAGGAAGTAGCCAGCCGCAGAGCGTCGACGGTCTGACAATCGTTCCGGTGTTCGGTCCCGACCGGACCGACGTGACCGCTGACGTTGAGTGGACTTTCAGCCGGGTCGGCAAGGTGGAGAGCGTCGACGAGGGCGCGGACGGTTCGATTTTCTGGATCAACTGGGCCGAGAGATACGAGCCGCTTGGCGTTGATGGCGTCTATCCGGTCGCCGACGGCGAGATTGGCGTTGAGCTGAAATTCAAGGGACATGATCACCGCGAGCTCGTCGAACTGCCGCCTGCAGAGAACGGCAATCAGCGTCTCGAACTGGAAATCACCGGCCAGGGCCGCCTGGTGCTTGAAGCCGAGGGGCTGGCAGACGACGCGCTCATGGAACTCGGGTTTCATGGCAAGGGGGGCGGCGCGGGTGGCAGTGAAATCGGCAGGACCGGCTGGCGAAACCAGCGCGGCGCCAACTATGTGGCGCCGGGGATCTACGACATCACGCTGAAGAACGAAGACACCGGCGAAAGCCACACACAGTCGGTGACCATCGGCGAAGGCCAGTCGAGCACGCTGACATTCACCTTCACCCAGTAGGCGGCCAGAACCTCATGAATCTTCTGTTCGGAACCGAGGGAACGATCGGGCGCGGCAAGTTCTGGATCGGGTTCTTGATCCTGTTCGTCGTCGGCATACTGGCGTCCTTGCTGGTAACCGGCCTTGTGCTCGCTCTCGGTACAGTCGGCCAATGGATCAGTTTCGGGATCCTCCTCATTCTGTTGTACCCGGCCGTTGTCCTCTCCATGAAACGTCTGCGAGACCGTGGACGTGACAATCTCAACATCTGGCTGTTTGCCTATTTCGCACCGGGCGTTCTGGTGAATTTCGCGCAGACCACAGGCATCGGCTTTGTCCGAGAAGATCTTGGCGGGCTGACCGTTTCAAGCCCGACCGCACTCGGGGGCAGTCTCACGTTCCTCGCATTTCTCGCCTTTATCGTGGCGATCGTCGATCTGGGTTTTTTGAAGGGCGCTGAGCGACCCGCCTGAGGCGCGCAACGGAACAAACGCCTCCTGGCAACAGCGGGCGTTGCCGATGCCGCGCGCATTCTTTTTGCAGGCGCGATCCCTTGAGATCGGGATAAGTCGCTGGGCATATTTTACTTGTGCCAGGTGCGCGGCCAGTCCCAGTGGTTGGCTTTCCAGAAGCTCTGCAAATCAGCCCAGTTGTTGATTACGAACATCTGAGCGGAGGGGCGGCCGGTCTTGTTCTTGACCGGAAGGAAGACGATCAGCCGTTCGTCGATCCATTCGCCGTTTTTCTCGAACGGTTTCCAATGCCCCTGGCCGCGGGCATCCTGCATCGCCGCATGACCGGCGCTGCCGGTCCTCCCGCCGTGGTTTGCCGATGTCGTGGGCCGGTTTGTGAATTCATTTGAGTAGTCCCAGACCCGCCGGTTTATGTCGTATTCAAGAACCGCCGAGTCCTCGGGATTGCGGATTTTTTTATCCGTGTCCATCGAAGCATAGTGCCCCGGTCCCTTGGCACGCGGATCAATCCGGGCTGCAATGTCGACGTCAGCAGCGACGGGACCCTGGGTCTTGTTGACGACCATGTATTTTTGCTTGCCGTTATGGGCACCGAGATCGACAAGGTAGTGCCCCTCCATCATGACGTTGCCGGCTCCGGCATTGTCATAGTCGATGCCGGGTATCTTGCGGCCGTCGGTCGGCAATTCGTACATCGGCAATCTGCGCGTCCGGCCCTGTCCGCCCGGCTGAACATAGTTGTCGATCTCCTTGCTGATACCGATCAGATTGCCTGTGTCGTACGTCCCGGCGGGCTTGAGATCGTGCGACCAGTCACCTTTCTCAAGGCAAACAAACCCGTGAAAGCCGTCACTTGATTTCGCCTTGAGCCAGGTATGCTTGGAGCCGTGCCAGACCTGGGAACGGGCGATCTGCGTGCGCGCTTCTGATCCTTCGCGAACGACGATGACCTGAAAGCTGTCACGTGCGGCATCCGAGTGCGCCTTGATCTCGGCATGGGTCATCTGAACGTTGTGAGGATCCTTGAGGTGATGCTCGCCGCCATATCCCATGCGGGTTGCCTTGTTATGCGCCGCCTTGCTGTGAGCTTCAGCGTGCTTTTCCTTGGCCTTGGTACGCCACTCTTCAGGGCCAATCTCCCTGAAAGCGGCGCAGAGTTTGCGAACAAGCACTCCAAGCGCGTGAATGCCAAGGGCCATCACCAGGTCCTGCAACAGCCTGACAAGAATATCCTTGATCAGCTTGGCACCGTATTTCAGATCGCGTTCCTCGCGCCTCGGCTCGAGCATGATCTTGTTCAGCTGGCGGAAGTGGGATTCGTATTCGGCAATGTCGGCAGCAAGGTTGCCAACGCCCAGAATTGCCTGGACAGCGTAGACAAAGGCGGCTCCGCCGAGATATTCCGCGCCGACAAAAACCAGAAAAATACCCGCCATCGGCAGCAGGACCACCGGATTGGCGAACGCACCGAGATGTTTTTCCAGATCGTCCCGAAGTGCCGGATCCGTACAGGCGATATCAATCATCTCCGCCAGGCGGTCATAGGGTGACATGATGCTGACGTCGCGCACGCGCCACCAATAGGTCCGCAAAGCATAAAGGCTGGGATTTGACGGCTGCGTGCTCCAGTAGGCGTTTCCTTCAAGCGCCGGAGCAGAGCCCCAGAGATCGAAGTAATCGAGTATGAGAACGGGATCGTTGCGCCTGCCGAGCAAGGGAACCGTCTTGCCGCGGTTCGGGCTTGTGTCCACCGCCCCGGTGACGACAGGTTCCTTCAGGAAGTCGCGAAGCTCCTGCCAGTTTTCTCGCGCCACCCACATCCTGTTGTCCCAATCGACAAGCACGGACGCCATTGAACCTTGGGGCGATGCGGGGGGAAATCGATGCAGTGTTGCCGGCACCTTTTCCCATCTAAGCCGGACGCGGATCAAATATCTCGCCATCTGTTGCACCTCTCCTTTTTCACTTCGCGAACGCGGTGCAAAAAGGGCCTGCCAAACCGGCAGGTCGAGTTTCACTATTTTTGTTCTGTCAAATCATGCTTCCCGAGCGCTGCGTCCGCAGCGCACAGCCAATTCCAAAAACGAACCTGTCACGGTGTTTGCTCAGCAGGTGGAAACCCTGAAAAGCCTTGTCGACAGCAGTCGCTCGCTTTGCCAAAGAGCTGCTTGACCCTGAAAAGAAAGAAGTTTCGGTACACACATCTGGGCTCAGCGCCGTTGTCGACACGCCGAACGCGAGCATAAATCGGTCACGCCAGCGATTGTTGCCACCGGATCCTGACGACCCTTGAAAGAGTGCAGCTGCAGCCGAGGAAAACATTGCAAGGCTTACAGCTGCCGTGAACTGAAATCCTTTCATGAGGCGAGCCCCATTCTATACTTGAAAAAACTTCAATCCTTTTCAGGTTTGAAGCACGTTTTTTGGCTAACAGATGTATAAAATTAGCGCCTGTTGGTTATGTCAATATCGACAACAGGAGATTTTCAAAATGAAAATCTAATTTAATTTGACTTAGTCTCGATTTTATCCTGATCAACTTAAAAAATCATATGTTTCAGATAATTGACCCACATATGATCTAGCTTGCACCTGCGTCATTTTCAAAATGAAAACTAGAGTTTCGACTGCTTCGACCAGATCCTGACCGGTTGCGAGGGGGCGGCGGGCGACTCGATATAAGACCTGATGAGCCGGTCGATGGCGCGGCGCGTTACCATGTTGTGCTCCTCGGAATATCCGAGCGAAGCAACCATCTTCCAGTGTCCATACATTGTGCTGACAAACAGAAATGACAGCTCAGACGCTGATTGCTGGCTGAGTTCGGGATATTGAACGACAAATTCGTGGCTAAGAACCTGTCCGAGAAGTCCATACTGATCAGCAAGCGCTGTCCGGATCGGGTCTGATCTGGCTGCCAAAGCCATCATTGCATCGTAAACCTGATCGTCACGCGGCTTTGGTTTGTCCGACAGCAAATCAAAATAGAAATCGAGAAAAACTGTAATTCTCTCCGGGCCGTCGAGTGCGCTTGCCGCTGCTATCAAAGGTTCACTGTAAAGTCGCGCGAGATATTCACATAATGCGAGCATCAAAGCTTCGTGGTCGGGAAAATAATGACGAACCAGTTGTCGGGACATTCCGGATTTGCTGGCGACAAGATCGAATGACAGCTCCCCAAGCCCATGGGTCATGAGCGCGTCAAACGCTCCCTGAATTGCTTGTGCGCGTCTGTCCGGCGCTTCCTCTTCAGATGGTGGCATGTGGCAATATCCAAATTAACGAAACGGTGAAATGGTCACACAAAACACATCTGTAAAATTGCCTTCCTGTTCTGGTTCTTTCAAGTATCCGTTTTTGTTGGCACCGAGGCTTTCAATGAGGCATGGCCCTAGGTTCCATTCCCTAGTCTCCTGGTACACGTTTCACTGTCGCTTCTGATGTGATCGTCAACGCCGCCTCAGATCGCGCGTATCCGGTTGTTCCGTGCGTTGTGCTCGAGTTCTGCCAGCCCCAACAGTTCCAGTGTCGGGCCGACATAATTTGCAAAACGCCCCCGGTAGCCCTTTCGCAGACCGTAGTAGCCGCCGACGGGATTGTCTGCCGAGCGGGCCCAATCCTCCAGGGTGCCGGGTTTGGTCGGTTTTCCTTCGTCCGCGTTGCCGAGCGGCATCCAGTCGCCGTAGCTTTTCAGCATCTCGTGGGCGTCTTCAAGAGCGCGGAGCTGATAGGAGAGCCGTGTCTTGCCCACTTGCACCACCAGCGCAGGCGGGTCGTTCGCTTCGTCCTTCCAGACCTGGAATTCGGATGTCAGCGGCGGCGTTTTCAAGATCCACGGGTCCTCCTGAGTGCCCGATCCGTATACGACATCAGTCATGCTGCTCTGCCTTTTCCTTTAGTGCGTTTGCAAACTTTTCGAAGCTGGGTGTCAGGTCCGGAATGGACGCCGCAATCAGTCCGGACAAGAAACCGCTAAAGACCTCTTTCATGTCAAATCTCGTCGTCTGGTCCCTAAGTGACAAGCTGAATGTCCTTGTTCCCGTGAACAATCCGAGCGGCATTCCCCCACGCCAGACCATCCCGTGAGGTGGCTCGAAGTCGGTGATGGTCAAGGCAAAAACCCTTTTGGGATCAAGCTCGGAGCGGATCCTGATGCGGCTGCCCGCGGCAAGCGTGCCGTCGATCTGTAACAGGCCGAAGGGATTGGGATCACGCGGCAGATCTTCGGTCAGGACGCGCCAGACCTCATCGACCGGGGCGGCGATGTCGATGGATGTTTTGAAGATTTTCATGTCACTCCTCTTGATTGACAAGAGGAGGCTTAAAGGAGGTAACATGACATCTTATGTCATGTTTGGAGATGTCCCATGCGCGCGGCCCGCTTGCTGCAAATCCTTTTGATCCTGCAAAACCGTGGGCGGCAAACGTCGATCCAGCTGGCGGATGAGCTTGAGGTTGCCCCGCGCACGATCCTGCGCGACGTTGATGCCATGACCGAGGCCGGCCTGCCGATTATCGTGCATCAGGGCAATGGCGGCGGCATAGAACTGGGGTTCAATTATCGCACACGCCTGACGGGCCTTGCACAAGACGAGGCGACGGCGCTCGGCCTGATCCTCACCGCCGACACACCTATGGTATCTGCGCTTGGCCTTGAACACGCGGCAAAGCGTGCCCAGGCAAAACTGATCGAAAGCCTGCCGGACAAGACACGTCTGGAGGTCAAGACCGCGACAGAGCAATTCAAACTGAACCGGAAGACCGTCGTGGAGGATGCGAGAATTCATGCCATGACGTTGGCAATCCGGGCCGGGACGCTCGTCCGGTTGCGCTTCGCTACGCCGGACGAGCTCCCGATACATCCGGTCGCGCTAACGCTCGACGATACGGACTGGTCAGTCAGGGATGATGTCAGCCAGGCGCTGATACCGCTCGCGGACTGGGGACGGCTGAATGTTTCTTCCCTGAAGTTTCGACGGCAGCCGGCCATTTGATCTGTCTCCTGCCGGAGGGATCTTGTGCCGAAGAAAGAGAAATCTCCGCCGCGAGCACTGCAGAAGACGCACCTTCGCAAATCCTGACAGCAGCGAGCCGGCAACCGGACTTGCGCGGTGCATTTCCCCGACATTCTCTCTTTGCGGAATCAAGGTGTTTAACCTCTCTTACTCAGGAATCATGTATGGTATTGGTGACCATCTGGAAATGAAGCGTTTGTGTTTATCAGTTTGATCTTGGTTCATCCGGATTTATGGAGATTGAAATGACACCAAAACCGGCCACACTCGGCATTGTGGCGTTCGTTGGCGGGGTGCTGTTGGCAACACAGGCTTTCGCGACGTCTTGCATTACCAGCAAGGGGCAGTTTGACACCTATAAGCAGCAATTGGCGCGCGAAGCCGCATCGGCCGGTGTCGGTCAGCGCGGATTGAAGGCGCTTCAACAGGCCCGGCTTTCAGGCATTACCTGGCGCTTTGAATCAAACCCCTCGTCACAATCCAGCATGCGCTATCGCAGTCCCGAGCAGTTTTTGAAGAGCCGGTTTTCGAGCGTGAATGCCTTTGTCTCCGGCGGCAAACGAAAGCTGAAGCAAAACGCCCGATTGTTCCAGGCCCTTGAAAAGCGATACGGCGTGCCCGGGCCAATCCTTGTGGCCATCTGGGGCTATGAGACCAACTGGGGCGGCTTTAAAGGTGACACGCGCATCGTCAGCGGCGCCGTTACTCTGGCGTCCTATTGCCGCCGGTATCCGCGCTTTGAAGACGATGCCGTCGCAGCCCTGCAGCTCGTCGACAGGGGGCTCATTACCGGCAACAGCCGGGGTGGCCCGTCAGGTGAACTGGGGCACATGCAGTTTCTGGCCGGCAACTGGGTCCGCTTTGCCGTGGATGGCAGCGGCGATGGCCGGGCCGATCCCAACAATGCCGCCGACGCGCTTGCAACAGCTGCCAACATGCTGCGGCGAAATGGTTGGCGGGGCGGACGGTCCTTCGCTGAAGGGTCAGCCAATTTCCGGGTCTTGTCGAAGTGGAACGACAGCGGCAACTACCAGCGTGCGATCGCTTATGCTGCCGGGTTGATCGCCCAGTAGGCGCCGTCTTCAGCATCATCCGATCACAAAAAAGACCCGCGTTGACCGATGTCAGCGTGGGTTTTTTGCCGCGAGCCCTTGTCAGCCTTGACCAAAGTGGCCTTCGGGGCAGGTGAGTTCCTGGCGTGAATTGCACCAGCTTCACGATTTCCCTGTATCTGCGCCAGAAATTACGTGCGCGCAAAATCCCGGGCCGGTACGCTCACAGATGAGGCTGGCCTGGGGCCCGATCTTCAGAGCGATCTGCCACGCCTGCGAGGCCTGCTTTGATCGCAGGCGTCAGGACTTGTAGGAAACGACGGTCAGGTATGAACCATGGCAAAGGCACCCAGATCCAGGAGCGTGCTGACGACGATTGCCGTTTCGGCATTCGTGATCGTCACGGCTGCGCTGCTGCTGCCGGGATATCTGAAAAACGCGGCCACACCGGCGCCGGCAGCCTATGAGCACTACCTGACGGAGTTCATTGAAGATCGACAACGCGTCTTCGGGGTCGGTGTTTCATTCGGGCGCCTGCCTGCCGGAACGCAATTGGGCGAGATGGAAAGGTTCGAATGTGCCCGGTCCGCCGATGCGCGCCGCGAGTTTTCGTGGCGTGGTGCCAGAGAACTGCTATTCGATTGCGCCGTTGTTTTTAAAGACACGGAGAACCGTCGCTGGGCCTCCGTCATTCGCCTCGCCCATGACGGTGAAACACCACCAGAAGGCTACTCCTGGAACTCATCCGCGCACATCGACAAAGCCGATATCCTTATTGAACTCGGCATCGTTCCGCTGAAGTGAGGCCGGTTGGGATACCAGGCCGCTCCGCAGGTCGACACCAGCTATGGTGCCTGCGGCTTTTCAGTATGATGTAACCTGCCGTGCCCACTTCTTCATGCTCGGTTTTGAAATTTGAAAGACGCTAAGATTTGAAGCAGTTTTCTCGATGCCAAGTCACAAACTCAAGCCTGGGTCGGTTAGCGAGGCGTTCTGGTGCCAAGAGTTTGCCAGAAGCATTGATCATCGTCTTCACACTGTCTAGGTCGTTGCACTGCCGCGAGGCAAGTATGGTTAGATCATCTGAAAGCCCTATTAGCCCACGGTCAAACATCCAATGCACTGTTCCGGACAAAGCGAGTCCGTTGCTCACAATGTCCGGACCGTTGTGCTCAACCGGTCTTATGTGAGCAGCTTCAACCTCGGCGCGACCACCACCATTGATAAGGCGTAGTCCAGTTACTGCGCAGCGTTCTCCGTATGCACGAAGGACATTTTTGCGAAAGTTTCGGTCGCGCACTGCGCGGTTAGTCAACTGTTTGACTCTCTCTCGATTCAAAACGTGACGAAAAGGAGTATGGACCTCCTGTAAACCCTTCGTGGCAGCGGTTTCGTCTAGCCGAGGAAGAATGTCGTCTTCTTGCCCAAGGCCGCGTTCGATTATCCGTGAGAAATCTTCTGGAGATAGCGTTCTTACGGCCGCCTGTGCTCGCCCAGAAATGTTTCCGGCCTCATTCAACAGGCCCTTCTCAACGATAGTGCCAGCTTCGCGAAAAGTTACCGGGTCGCCAAAGTCCAGGTATGTTCCAGGTTCGATGATAGCTAAATACATGTCATCATTTCTAGGGTCTGAAATAATTTCCTGTATTTTTGCGATGGCAAAGTAGCCCTTGGTGTTTTTTATCTTTCTAGGCTCTAAATAAACAATCCAATCACCTTCACATTGCTCGGCCCGTGAAAGGTATTGTTTTGGAAATTGATATCTCTCTGAGGGGACGTCGTCATAGACAGAATCGGTTCTGTGAATAAAAACTCCAAATGCCATGTCGCGAAATATGCACTAAATCGTTTATGCCGCCAATCCTTGTTACGCTGAAAGTTTCACCTTCAGCGCTAGTGGAAGCGGTCGGATCTCCACCCGAAACTTTCGTGAACAAACTGCAACAGCCGCCGTGGTTGTTTCGGCACATCTTGAGAGCCATACTGCAAATATGCCCAAGTTTGAAAGCCATGAAGCCTATATCGCTGCGGCTCCGGAGCCGTTTCGGGAGCTGTTGGGGAATCAGCGCACGCAGCTGTCAGCGGCGCTGCCGGATGCGGACGAAGTCATCAAGTATGACATGCCCGGTTTTCAAATAGGCACCACAATCGTTGCCGGCTATGCCGCCTTCAGCAAACAGTGTGGTCTTTACGTGGATCCAGGTGCAATCGCCGCCCACACGGACGAACTCGCTGAGCTGAAGCTCAAGGCGACCAAAACCGGCGTCACCTTTCCGGTGAAAAAGCCGATCCCAGAAGCGCTTATCCGGAGGCTGGCCGTTGCCTCCCGCAGTCAAAAAGGGGTCTAGGTGTGAAATCTAAGAAGGTTGTTCACTCACATTGAAGATCTGAGACTGGTTGGTGACCAAACACAATCAGTTT
>NZ_JASHKA010000020.1 GCF_030732845.1 Roseibium sp. MMSF_3544 | reverse complement strand
CACAAAACCTTGTCGCCAGCAGCAATACCGCCGTCGATGAACCGCGTTATACGCACACAATATAAAACCGTCAACAGAAGTTTTGCTTTTTTTTTCGAAAAGTGCAGGGTGCGTCGCGCCGGTGGATATTAACCTTTTGTCAGCTAATTCAGAACCCGCAGGATTCCGTCGGATCAGGACCTAACCGATCGGCGAATTTCCGAAGCCCATCAGGCGCTGGCCCGCGTCGACAACGAAGGTATGCCCGCTGACCTGTTTCGCATCGACAAGGTAAAGAACCGCCCCAACGATATCGTCCGGCCCAAGTCCCGGGCCGAGCGGCGTCAGCTTCTGACGGCTGTCGAAGTTTTCCTGGGTCTGGTCACTTGGCAGAATGAGGCCCGGAGCAATCGCATTGACCCTTATTCTCTTCGCCCCGAGTTCGAAAGCTGCCAGCCGTGTGGCACCATCCAGGGCGAACTTACCGCAGAAATAGCTGAACCTTTCCGGCGATGCCGAGAGCATCTGGGTGTCGAGCATATTCACGATCGACCCGTTTTCCGGCAACGGGTCCTGGTTGGCGAAGGCCTGCATGAGAAAGACAGGTGCAGCCGCGTTGACATTCATCAGGAACTGCCAGCTTTCAAGCGTCAGGTCGTGAAGATTGTCAGTGTTGAAGGCGGACGCGGAGTTGACCAAGACAGAAACCGGTCCACCGAGCGCGTCTGATGTCTCGCCAATCAGGTCGCCGGCAAGTTCGGGCCGGCTGAGATCCTTCTGCAGCAGCACCGCCCTGCCGCCAGCGGCAAGGATCTCGTCGTGGAGGTCCTGAGCCCCTCCCACGGATGAATTGTAGTGAAGCCCGATTGCGTAACCCTTTTTGGCGAGGCCCTTGGCAATCGCCTTTCCGAGGCGCTTTCCCGCGCCGGTTACAAGTGCGATCTGGTCGGCTGCCATGTTCGTTCCCTCGGTCTGGTTAGACAAATTCCTGCAGGTTCAGCACCGGTTGCACCCGGGAGACTTCGTGGCTGCGCACCAGATTGGCCTTCGAGAACACCGCGATGGTCGCTGCACTGGTCTGAGCGACCCGCACTTCGTCCCGAAACAGATAGACGGCACCCGTTAACTGCACCGTCACCGGCCATCCAAGCTCGCGCAAGCGAAACGACTGCAAGATGCTGTCGGTCTGATAGCGGATCCTGTCCGGCCCATCCGGCAAATGCAATGCAAAGCCGAAGCCGGGATCAACCCAGAGCCGTTCCACACCGGCATTGGTTGCCAGGCTGATCCGTTCTTTAAAGAAGGTCAGCTGGTGATCGAAAATATCCTCGGCGGGTGGCAGGTAGTCTTCGGAGCGCGCGTTTTCGCCCGGCGTGTAGCAGAGCACAACGCCTGCCTGGTGAAGGGCAACGGCCTCATAGAAAGCCGGGTCGTCAATACGTCCGGTCACGTTGACGACGCCGGCGCCGGCTTCAAGAAGCGCAACACCCACCTCTGGATGATAGGTTTCCACAGAGACCAGGATCGACTCATCGGCCAGTGCCTTAACCACAGGGCGCATGCGATCGATCTGCCGCTCGATGGAAACGATGTCAGCCGTCTCCCCCGTGGACTCCGCCCCGATGTCGACCATGGCTGCTCCCTCGAGCGTCATTCGGCGTCCACGGTAGAGGGCGGCTTCGAGTGTGTGGCAGACCGTTTCACGATAAGTGCTGTCAGGCGACAGGTTGAGGACACCCATCTGATAGGTCTTGTCTTCAAAACGACGACCGAATTTCGGGAACTCGAACGTTTGGATCGGTGTTTCGAGGGCATCGCGGTACTTGAGCCAAAGCGGCAGAATGCGATCGGCGGAAATCATGAAGTCGGGTCTCCGGGTGGATTGGGGTCTTGGAGCACATAGGGAGGTGCGGCGGGACAGCAAGTCAACTCAGGTTCGCCTGCGAGCGATCCGGATCCCGACGCCGTCCGCATCTTCGAAGATATCCGGCTTGGTGACCTTGACCACGACCCTTGCAGCAAGTGGGTTGGAAAGAACAAACGCGGCAATCGCTTCGGCCCACTCCTCGACAAGTTCCACGTGGCCGCCGTCTTTGGCCTTTTGCTGTATGAAGAGGACAGTATCCGCATAGGACACATAGGTACCGCTTTCCGAGACGATACGACGGTAGCCCGGCACCGTTTCGATCTCCACGTCGAACCGGACGGACTGACGGCGCCCTTTCTCACTGTCGAGAACCCCGATCTCGGCCGGCAACAGCAGATTTTCAATGACGATGATGTCCGGGCCATCTTCATCTGTGCTGGCAGCGGTTTTCGTATCTTCGGACATGTATCGACTGTTCCCGTGGTTACGCTTGGTGGTACCGGCAATGGATGTAGCCGGAACCGGCGGCAGGTCAAGCGTGCTTCTTGAGATCGGACGGGAAACGCCGAGCAGTGGATTGAAACAGTCGCCGAAAAGTTTAGGGCGCTTGTTCGACACCCTTCTCATTTCCCTTGATCAGGGTGAGGCTGCGGACGGCGCATAAAGATATCCGTCAAACTCCGGATCATCGACATCGGAGAGATCAAGCAGGGTCAGCCGCACATTTTCCAGGTGCTGCCACATGGCCTGCCGGGCTTGGTCTGCGTTGCGATGGCGCAGCGCTTCGAGAATGACGGCGTGATCGTCAAGCCATTTCATCCGGTAGCTGAGATCGAAAATGCGCTCGTGCAGTCTCGCCCACATGGAACTGGTCTCTCGTTTCTTCCAGAGATCCTCAACCTGCGCCACCAGAACACTGTTCTGGGTCGCTTCGGCAATCAGAAGGTGGAACTGCCGGTCGGCAGCATAATCTGCTTCACTGTTCGCGATCGACTTGCGCTCCAACTCGAGCGTTTCGCGAAGCTGAAGAATGTCGCTCTTGGTAATTGTCGAGGCGGCAAAGCCGGCAATGCTGCTTTCCAGAAGCTGGCGTGCCTGGAGCAGCTCAAAGGGACCGAAATCCGACTTTTGAACGTTCAGCGAGATTTTTTCACCGGCCGCGACATAGCTACCGGACCCTTTACGCACATCCAGATAGCCCTCGATTTCCAGCATGATGAAGGCTTCGCGCACGAGCGAGCGGCTGATGCCAAGTTCCAGAGAAATCTGCCGCTCGGTCGGAAACCTGTCGCCGGGCCGGTAGCCTTCCCCGGCAATGCGCCTTGCAAGCAATTCCGCTATTTCCTGGTAGCGGCGTTTTGGGGTGTCACCGCTCATGACACGCTCCCAGTCGTTCCCGTCCCGGCTTCAATCTCGCGATAGAACTCCGCGAGAATGTGGAACGCCTTTTTCTTGGTTTTCTTATCGGCGGCGATCAGTCCCTTGTGGTTGTAGCCGTTCTGAAAGATATTTTGGCGCCGCTCCACCCGGAAATCGTAAAGTATCCATGGGGACATGCCTTTGACATAGGCGAGCTCCCTGAGGGCCGCGATCTGCCGGCGGTAGACTTCGGCCTGATAATCCTCGCTGAAAAGTCCCTTGTCAGGACCTTTTTCTCCGACAACACCATCTGCCCCTGTTTCGGATATCACCACCGGTCTGTCCGGATCCGAGTTGCGCCCGATGGCGGCAAGATCGTCGAAATCCGTCTCGTACCAGCCGTAATACTCGTTGAGCCCGATGACATCGATATGTTCTGAGAGCCGGTCCTCGATCCGGTTGTTGGCGTGGTTTACCAGGCAAGCTGCTGACGTGAGGCGCGTCGGATCGAGCCGCCGCGCGGTCTCCGCCAGCCTCTTCATGAAGTCCAGCCTGGCGTCCGTGTCCGGGTTTTCATTGCCGACGGACCAGATGATGACGCTGGCCCGGTTGCGGTCTCGCTTGATCAGTTCGGCCAACTGGTTTTCCGCATCCCGGTAGGTTCCCGGATTGGCAAAATCGATGGCCCAATAGACGGGTATTTCCTCCCAAAGCAGAAAACCCAGTTCATCGGCGAGCTCGGCGGCCTTTTCGTGATGCGGATAATGCGCGAGGCGCAGATAATTGCAGCCGAGTTCCTTTGCGTGCGCAAACCGCCGGCGCAGATCCGTTTCCGACGTCACTTTGCCGGAGTTTGCATCGTCTTCGTGAACAGAGATACCGCGCAAAAAGAGGGTCTCGCCGTTCAAAACAATGTCGGTGCCCCGTCGTTCGATCTGCCGGAAACCGACCCGGTCCGAGACCCTGTCTTCGTCCAGCGCCAGACTGACATCGTAAAGAACCGGATTTTCCGGGCTCCACAGTTGAGGCCGCGCCGACAAGGTCACGCTGCCTTTGCTGTCCCGGATCGGGATCTTCTCTTCAATATCCAGCTCAGGAATGGTCAAAACGGCGTCACCGCTCTGAGCGCCTGAAATTTCCACCTCGGCGCAAATCCTGGAAAATGAGCCGTCGGGCACGAGAAACAGGAAGAAATCCTTGAGCAGGGTTTTCGGTGTCTCAAAACAGCTGACCTCGCGATAAAGGCCGCCGTAGTTGAACCAGTCGGTGTTGCGCATGGGCACCCGGTCCCGTGTGCGGGTGTTGTTTACACAGGCCATGATCCAGTTTCGGCCTGGGCGCAGTTTCCCGGTGAGTTCGACACAAAACGGGGTCGATGCGCCGTAGTGATTACCGAGGAATTCGCCGTTCAGGAAAACCTTGCAGTCATAGCCCGCCGCGCCGAAACGCAAAAACTGCCTTTTGGCGTCACTGATTTCTCCGAAGTCGAGCGCGCGTGTGTACCAGGCGCTGCCTTCGAAGAAGTACCACTTTTCTTTCAGCATGGCCCAGTTAGACGGGACAGGAACGGTTTCGCCCATGAAGGGATCGTAGTCCCACGGCTCGGTTCGATTTTCGGGCAACTCCGGCACCATGGAGAACCATTTCTGACGTAGGCCAGTATCGAGAAGATCGACACAAAAAGTCCAGTCACCGTCTAGACTCTTCGACGTCCGTCCACCCATGAAAATCAGACCTTCATGGTTCAGGGACTGCGTATTGAACGGCACATCATAGTCTTCATCGTGCAGCGCCTGCAGCGCATTGTCGGCAAGTTGCGAGCGTTCGAGCATCGTTCCGGTCTCCGGTCTGAACCCAATGGCTCAAGGATCGTCGGTTTATGTAAGGGCGAAAAATTGTTCGGCCAATTCTAAAATTCAGTCAACCATTATTGGGAAATTGGTTGACCAGTTTTCGTTCCTGGCGCATTTCTAATCAAGCCGCGACCCGCTACCATCTGCGAATTCTGACGTTGCCGGCCTTTGGGAAACAAGAATGCAAGCGCACCAAGCCTGGCAACTCAGTAGGCGAATGGACCACCGGGTGAGTCTGCGGGTCAAGGACCAGCACGGGTTCACCTTGGCCATTCTTGAGGCGCATTCCTTTCAGCAGGCAGCACAGACGTTATGAGCGAACCGATCTCAACCCAATTGCACGTAACCTACGACCGATCCGGGCTGCGTCCCCGAGTGCTGCATGTCGGTTTCGGCGCATTTGCAAAAGCGCATGTCATGGTGTTTCACGACGAGCTGCTCCGCAACGAAAGCAGCGACTGGGGCGCCGTCGTGACGCGGCTCCATTCTGGCGAAGGCGAACTCACCCTGCTCGACCAGGCGGATCATCTGTTCACGGTTGGTGAAATGTCGAATGATGACCTCATGCTTCGCGAGATCGGGGCAGTCGTCAAAACGCTGCATCCGAAGCGGGATGGCTTTTCAGCGCTGCTCGCGCAGATCGCTGATCCAGATCTTTCTGTCATCACGCTGACAATTACGGAAAAGGGGTACTGCCTGTCCGGCGGCCACCTCGACATGAACAACCCGGCTGTCGTGCGGGACCTTCGCGAAGCAGACGATGCAGAAACTGCCATCGGAATCCTTGCGAAAGGCCTGCGCTTAAGGCAGGTGGCCGGCCTTGGCGGAATAACAATCCTGTCCTGCGACAATCTTCCGGCCAACGGAACGCTTTGCCGCCAGGCGGTGCTTGAATTTGCAGAACAGCTCGACCCGGACTTGAGCAGGTGGATCGAGGCGGAATGCCGCTTCCCCTGTTCCATGGTCGACCGGATCACGCCAGCCATGACGGAAGCATCGCAGCAAAAGCTTGAAGCCGCACTTGGCCATCCCGATCCGAACGGCGTCCTGTGTGAACCGTTTCGCCAATGGGTGATTGAGGACAGTTTTGCCGGCGACCGACCGGCCTGGGACCTTGCCGGCGCTCAGTTTGTCGCCGACGTCGCCCCATTTGAGGACATGAAACTGCGTCTTTTGAACGGATCACATTCCTTCCTGGCTTATCTCGGCGCGCTCGCCGGAAAGGAAACGATTTCGGACTGCATGGCCGACCCCGTCTTTCTGACCGCCGCCAAAAGACTGATGTTGGACGAACAGGCACCAACGCTCGATCTTCCGGACGGGATTGATGTTTCGCGATATTCCGACGCGCTGATCGAGCGATTTTCAAACACGGCGCTTCGCCACAAAACGACGCAGATTGCCAGTGACGGCAGCCAGAAACTGCCGCAAAGGTTACTTGCCCCGATCCGACAGCATTTGCAAAGTGGCACCGAGTGGCCGCTTGCCGCTCTGGCCGTTGCGGGCTGGATGCGGTATTGCCGCGGCCGGTCCGAAATCGGCGGCCACCTACCCATCAACGATCCGCTTTCCGGCAAGTTCGAGGCGTTCGCAACCCGATCGGACGGGGCGGATTATGTAAACAACTTGCTGTCGCTTGCGGTGGTTTTCGGTACCGACCTGCCGGCGTCTCGGGATTTTGTGAGCCGGATCCAAACCGCGTATGAAGCGCTTGGTGTGAACGGTGCCGCAAAGTCAATCGCCGCTGCCCTCCAATAGCAGGACATCTTCCATGACCGCACCCTTTCTCGGACCGGATTTCCTGCTCGACACACCCGCCAGCCGGCGTCTCTTTCACGAGATCGCCGCGCCGCTGCCGCTGATCGACTTTCACAATCACCTCGATCCTGCAGCCATCGCAGACGACCGGCACTGGAGCTCCATCGGTGAAATCTGGCTGGAAGGTGATCACTACAAGTGGCGCGCCATGCGCTGGAATGGCATTGGGGAAGACCTGGTCACCGGGCCGGCAGATTATCGCGCGAAATTCAACGCCTTCGCCGAAACCATCCCTCACTGCCTTGGAAACCCCCTTTACCACTGGACCCATCTCGAACTGCGCCGCTATTTCGGCTGGGACGGTGTTCTCGGACCGGAGACCGCAGACGAAGTCTGGGAGATGGCAAACGAAAAACTTGCTCAGCCTGGCTTCGGTGCGCGTGGTCTTTTGAAACAGATGCATGTCGACTACGTCGGCACAACAGACGACCCTTGCGACGACCTGGCTTTTCATTCCAGGGTTCAAGCTGACGCCGCGCTCCCATTCCAGGTGGCGCCCAGTTTTCGTCCGGACAAAATCCTAACGCCGGGCGGCGCGCATTTCGCAAATTACTGTGAAGAGCTCCAGACGGTTTCGGGCACTGTGATCGAGCGTTTTGAAAACCTCATTGACGCCCTGTTCAAACGTCTTGATCATTTCGTGACGCTCGGTTGCAAGGCAAGCGATCACGGCCTGAGTGACATCAGACCTTTCGTGAAGCGCGCGAGACATGAGCTTGATGCCATTCTTGTGCGCGGCCGAAACGGTGAGCCTGTCACGGCGCAGGATGAAGCAGATTTCAAGGCGGCTGTCCTGATCGAACTCGGACAGGCCTATCGGGGCCGCAACATTGTGATGCAGTTTCACATCGGCGCCTTCCGGAACCGGAGCAGCAGACTGTTCGACACTCTCGGACCGGACATGGGCGGCGATTCCATCTCGGACGAGGCAGTCGGTGGAGCCCTGAACGCTCTGCTCGATCAGATCGACCGGCGCAGCGGACTCCCGCGGACGATCCTTTATTGCCTGAACCCGGCGTTCAACGAGGTGCTGGTGACGACTGCGGGCAATTTCCAGGACGGGTCGGAGCCCGGCAAGATCCAGTCCGGCCCGGCCTGGTGGTTCAATGATCAGCTCGATGGCATGGAGCGTCACCTGGAACAGGTTGCGCAAATGGGGCTCTTGTCGCGATTTATCGGCATGTTGACCGATTCCCGGTCCTTCCTGTCCTTCCCGCGGCACGAATACTACCGGCGCCTTGTCTGCCGGATGGTGGGCCGTTGGATCGAGGACGGCAGCGTTCCCGATTCGCCGGATCTGACGGACGGACTGATCCGGCGCATTTGCCACGAAAATGCACGGGACTGGTTCCTGCAGTAACTGCAGATCATTGGCCCGGGTCTTTGCAACCGATGCACCGGAAGACATGATTGCTGCCCCTGACCCTTTACCCTATCATGGGTAATCGAGTGCCTGTTCGTGAGGCAGAAACGGGCAAAGAGGGAGGAGAGCCTCGGCATGACAGTGACGCACGAGCCCTGGCTCGTTGCGCTTTCCCTGGTTATGGCCTTTCAGGGAAGCTTTGTTGGTTTAAGTCTGGCAGTTCAGGTTCGCAATGCAGTTGACCCCCGGCGGCGTTTGCTTCTGGTCGGGGCCGCGCTGACGCTTGCCCTTGCTATCTGGTCCATGCATTTCGTTGGTATGCTCGCGGTCAGATTTCCGCTTGGTGTCGATTTCCTGGTCCTGCCGACGCTGCTTTCCTTTCTTGTTTGCGTCCTCGTTGTCGGTGTCGCCGTGTTCACGGCCAGCAATCGCCGCCTGACCTCGTTCAGGCTTGGATTGGCAGCTTTCGTGATGGGAACGGGCATCTGCACGATGCACTATCTCGGCATGTATTCCCTGCACACTTCGCTTCAGATGGCCCACAGCCCGACCTATGTTCTGGCGAGCTTCCTGATAGCTTTCAATGCAGCCGGTCTGGCGCTGTGGTTGCTGTTCGGCCTCGGCAAGCGTCCCCCCATTGTTGTTTCAGCCGCGGTCATGGCACTTGCCATCTCCGCCATGCACTACACCGCCATGTCCGGCATGACATACGAGTTGACGCAGGCAGCCGGTGACCTGTCCGCGCCGTCGCTCGGCCCCGGCACCCTGGCGATTTTCGTATCCTGCGTGGCCTTTCTCGTGTCCGGGCTGTTTCTTCTGGCCCTTGTGCCGGCCGAAAACGCCGAAACTACAAAGACTGAAGAACCAGGCCTTGCCGCGGACGTGGCACCAGAAGCCCAAGTTGTTGAAGAGCCGGTCGAGCAAAAGCCCGCTGAAGAGGCTTCAAAGCGTGCTGCCGCCGGTCTCCAGGCTGCAGCAGCCACGCCGCGAAAATCGACGACAGGTTCAAGGCGGACCCTGCCGATTGAGCGCGATGGTCAAAAAGCGCAGATCAGCGTTTCGGACATCGCAGCCGTCCATGCCGATGCCCATTACACCAAGCTCTATGACGGGCAGCGGGAGTATTTCTGTCCGCTCTCGATCAGCGAAGCTGAGCAGCAGCTCGATCCGAAGGTCTTCAAGCGGGTTCACCGCAGTCACATCGTCAATCTCTCCTGTGTTTCCAGTTTCAAACGCTCAGGCGACGGTGGCTTGCTGGTTCTCGAAGGCGACGACGGCCAGACCGTTCCGGTCAGCCGGTCCAGATGGGGCCGTATTCGCGACCGGCTGACGGCACTTGGCGAAGGCCCGGACCAGCCAAACCAGCCGGCCGCCGCGCAATAGTTTCTGTACATTGATTGATCGCCTGCACGGTTGTGCAATGCAATATTTCGATTGCACGCCCGTCATTCGTGCAAGTTGCACGAACGGCGCCCTTTGCAGCCGCAAGACCCGGCCAAAAGCTGCTCTCCGGTCTAAATTCATATTTTTCAATAACTTATTGGTCGTATCGTTACGAGTTGCGAGCCACATTCCACGAAATGCGTCAGTTTTCCTGTCGCATTTCGTGGCTTCAAACTCCGCAACCGATGTATTCCGGCAGGTATTCGGTGCATGGCTCCTTGAGTGTGCAGTGCACCGCTCCGCACCCTTGGGGACATATGACATTCCGCCGCCTCACGACGGCGATGCACGGTTCAGCCGGTCGAACGACTCATTGAGAGAAAGCGACGTCCGGCTTTCGGTCCGAAGTATTTCGGGCCGTCAGAGGGAGGAGAAAGACGTGATCCCTGGTGAATTCACCTATCACCGGCCATCATCCGTGGCCGAAGCCGTTGCCATTCTGGTAAGCCACGGCGATGAAGCCCGGCCGCTGTCCGGTGGCCACAGCCTGATCCCCATGATGAAACTGCGCATGGCGGCGCCGGAACATCTGGTAGACCTTGGCGGTATCGCCGATCTCAAGGGCATCAGCGAAGACGGCGGCACGATAACCATCCGTGCAATGACAACCCAGCACGAGCTTATCGGGTCGGATCTTCTGGCAGAAAAATTGCCGATCATCAAAGAGACATCGCTGCTGATCGCAGATCCTCAGATCCGCTACGTTGGCACTCTCGGCGGCAATGTCGCCAACGGTGATCCGGGCAATGATATGCCGGCGCTCATGCAATGCCTGAACGCGTCCTACGTTCTGACCGGTCCGGACGGAGACCGCGAAGTGGCGGCGCGGGACTTCTATGAAGCGGCTTATTTCACCGCGCTCGCACCTGAAGAAATCCTGACCGCCGTCAAGATTCCGACACCTCCGGCAGGTCACGGCTACGCCTACGAGAAGCTCAAGCGCAAGGTTGGCGACTACGCCACCGCAGCAGCTGCCGTTCTGCTGACCATGAACGGCGGGAGCGTCGCGAGCGCTTCGGTCGCCCTGACAAACGTTGCGGACACGCCACTTTACGCTGCCGACGCGAGCAACATCCTGACCGGCTCAACACTGGACGACGCCACAGTGGCAAGTGCTGTTGCAGCTGCTGAAGCCATCACCGACCCGGCTTCCGACGGTCGCGGCCCTGCAGAATACCGGACCAAGATGGCAGGTATCATGATGCAGCGCGCGCTCGCCCGCGCCGCAGACCGTGCACGTTCATAACACCGGACCGAGGGAAACACTCATGAGCGATATCGAACAAATCCCGGTCACGGTGACCGTTAACGGCAAGAAGGTGCAGCGCTTCGTCGAACCGCGCACGCTTCTGATTCACTTCCTGCGAGAAGAACTGAACCTGACCGGCCCGCATATCGGCTGCGAGACGTCTCATTGTGGCGCTTGCACCGTCGAGATGAACGGCATGTCGGTGAAATCTTGCACAATGTTTGCCGCCCAGGCCAACGGTGCTGAGCTCACCACAATTGAGGGCATGGCGAATCCGGACGGCACGCTGTCGGCCCTTCAGGAAGGTTTCCGCCAGATGCACGGCCTTCAGTGCGGTTTCTGCACTCCGGGCATGATCACCCGGGCACACACGCTGTTGAAGGAAAATCCCAACCCGACCGAAGAAGAAATCCGGATGGGAATTGCCGGGAACCTTTGCCGCTGCACCGGATACCAGAACATCGTCAAGGCCATCCAGTATGCCGCCGAAAAACTCAATCAGCCTGAAACCCAGGAGGCTGCAGAATGAATGACATGACCCCGACACGGGAACAGCGCGAAGCCGCCCTGGAAGGCATGGGCTGCAAGCGCAAGCGCGTTGAAGATGTCCGGTTCACGCAGGGCAAGGGCCAGTATGTCGACGACCTGAAGCTGCCCGGCATGGTGTTCGGCGATTTCGTGCGGTCACCCTATCCGCACGCCAAGATCACCAAGATCGACGCCACCGAGGCGCTGAAAATCCCGGGCGTGATCGCGGTGCTCACCGCCGAGGATCTGAAAGGCGTCAATCTGGCCTGGATGCCAACGCTCGCGGGCGACGTCCAGATGGTGCTCGCGGACGGCAAGGTCCTTTACCAGAACCAGGAAGTCGCCTTCGTCGTTGCCGAAGACCGTTACATCGCAGACGACGCCATCCAGTTGGTTGACGTCGAATATGAAGAACTCCCGGTGCTGGTTGATCCCTTCAAGTCGATGGATCCGGACGCTCCGGTTCTTCGTCCGGACCTTGACGGCAAGACCGAAGGTGCGCATGGCCCGCGCAAGCACCACAATCACATCTTCAACTGGGAAGTCGGCGACAAGGACGAAACTGCGAAAGCCTTCGCAGAGGCGGACGTGACCATCAACGAGATGATCTCTTACCACCGGACGCACCCGTCGCCGCTGGAAACCTGCCAGTGCGTCGCGTCGATGGACAAGGTGAAGGGAGAACTGACCGTTTGGGGGACCTTCCAGGCACCCCATGTCATCCGCACCGTTGCCTCGCTCCTGTCCACCATCCCGGAGCACAAGATCCACGTGATCGCGCCGGATATCGGTGGCGGCTTCGGCAACAAGGTCGGCGCCTACCCCGGTTACATCTGTTCGATTGTCGCCTCCATTGTCACCGGCGTGCCGGTGAAATGGGTCGAGGACCGGATGGAGAACCTTTCGACCACGTCCTTTGCCCGCGACTACCACATGACCACGGAAATAGCCGCCAGGAACGACGGCACCGTGACTGGCCTGAAAGTGCATGTCCTTGCCGATCATGGCGGGTTCGATGCCTGCGCTGACCCGTCGAAATGGCCGGCCGGCTTCTTCAACATCGTCACGGGATCTTATGACTTCCCGGCGGCGCATCTCTCGGTCGATGGCGTCTACACCAACAAGGCACCGGGCGGCGTCGCCTACCGTTGTTCCTTCCGGGTGACCGAAGCGGCGTATTGCATCGAACGTGCGATGGACATTCTTGCGCAGAAGCTGGAGATGGACCCGGCGGACCTTCGCATCAAGAACTTCGTCAAGGCTGACCAGTTCCCGTACCAGTCCGCTCTCGGCTGGGAGTATGACAGCGGCGACTATCACACAGCGATGCAGAAGGCGATGGACACGATTGGATATCGTGAACTGCGCGCCGAACAGAAGGCCAAGCAGGAAGCCTTCAAGCGTGGCGAGACCCGCGAGATCATGGGGATCGGCGTCTCCTTCTTCACCGAAATCGTCGGCGCAGGCCCGTCCAAGAACTGCGACATCCTGGGTGTTGCCATGTTCGACAGTGCCGAGATCCGCGTTCATCCGACCGGGTCCGTTATCTCGCGCATGGGCACCAAGTCCCAGGGGCAGGGCCACGAGACCACCTGGGCGCAGATCATCGCGACGGAGATCGGCATTCCGGCTGACGACATCATGGTCGAGGAAGGCAATACCGATACGGCGCCTTACGGTCTGGGGACCTATGGCTCGCGTTCAACGCCGGTCGCAGGCGCTGCCATTGCACTTGCGGCTCGCAAGATCCGCAACAAGGCGCAAATGATCGCGGCACATATGCTGGAAGTTTCCGAATACGACCTAGAGTGGGACGTCGACGGTTTCCAGGTGAAAGGCAATCCGGAAGCGCGCAAGTCGATGAAGGAAATTGCCTGGGCCGCCTACCACGCTCCGCCGCCAAACATGGAGCCGGGTCTGGAAGCGGTCAGCTATTATGACCCGCCCAACATGACCTATCCGTTCGGCGCCTATTTCTGCGTGATGGATATCGACGTCGATACGGGTGTCGCAACAACCCGACGCTTTTATGCGCTGGACGATTGCGGCACACGCATCAACCCGATGATCATCGAGGGCCAGGTCCATGGCGGCCTTACCGAAGCCTTCGCGATCGCTATGGGTCAGGAGATCCGCTACGACGAGACGGGCAACGTGCTCGGCGCGTCCTTCATGGATTTCTTCATCCCGACCGCCGTGGAAACCCCGCATTGGGAGACCGACCACACGGTGACCCCGAGCCCGCATCACCCGATCGGCGCAAAAGGTGTCGGCGAGAGCCCGAATGTGGGCGGCGTTCCGGCGTTCTCGAACGCTGTCAACGACGCGTTCCAGTTCCTCGGCAACACCCATATCCAGATGCCTCATGACGCCTGGCGCATCTGGCAGGCCGCCAAGGATCTCGGCGCGCACGGCTGAACGATCAGGTAATCGCGGAAAGGCCGGCCTCCGGTCAGTCAATCCGCGATGACCTCTCTTCGGTCCTTCCACGGCTCGACCATGGAATTCATGTCGCTTCGTTGCCGGCTTCACATTCACGAACCTGGATGACAGGCATCGGCATGGATTGCCGGATCAGGTCCGGCAATGACGACGAGATCGAGAACAGGTGAACAAGACGAACCCGATGAGCAAAACCAGGGAACAATTGGCGGAAGCGCTTTCAGAGACAGGCTACGTGGCAGACCACGGCCTCGCGACCGCGCTGACGCTGACGGAGATGCTGAACCGTCCGCTTCTCCTGGAGGGCGAGGCGGGCGTGGGCAAGACCGAGGTCGCCAAGGCGCTGGCAAAGCTGGAGGAAACGGATCTCATTCGTCTTCAGTGTTATGAGGGTCTCGACCGCTCCGACGCGATCTATGAGTGGAATTATCAGCGCCAGCTGCTTGCGATCAAGGCTCGTGAAGGCTCCGGCGAAGATGCCGAACGGGTCGAGGAGGCAGTGTTTTCAGAGAAATACCTTCTCGAACGCCCCTTGTTGGCGGCGATCCGGCAGGAGAAACCGCCCGTACTGCTGATCGACGAAGTCGACCGGGCTGACGAAGAATTCGAGGCGTTTCTGTTGGAGATCCTGTCGGACTACCAGGTATCCATCCCCGAGCTCGGAACGGTTCATGCCGCAAGCATTCCGCGCGTCGTGCTGACATCGAACGGCACAAGGGAACTGTCCGATGCGCTCCGCCGCCGCTGTCTTTATCACTACGTGGATTATCCGTCGCCGGACCGGGAAGCCCGTATCTTGCTGGCGCGCGTTGATGGACTTGATGCTGCCCTTGCCTTGCAGATCGCGGAGCTGATGGGCAAGCTCCGCAAGGAAGACCTGACGAAAGTTCCCGGTGTTGCCGAGACAATCGACTGGGCAGCGGCTCTCCTGGGTCTCGGCGCAAAAGACCTGCACGAGAACCGGGAACTGGTGTTCGACACGCTCGCCTGCGTGTTGAAGACTCGCGAGGATCAGGCACGTGTAACCCAGGAAGTCACCGACCGGCTTTTGGGAAAGGTGGCCTGAGGTGATGGCTGCCGTTCAAATGGACTCAAGCGATGAGATCGGCGCCGCACTCAGGCTTCGGCTTGCGGGCTTCGTGCGTTCGCTCCGGGACAGCGGTTTCAAGGTCGGGCTGGCCGAGACAAGAGACGCGCTCGCTCTTTTGCAGTCCCCGTTCATGCGCAAACCGCACAGTCTCAAGGGCGCATTCAGGTCCCTCTTTTGCGGCCGCTTGTCGGACTGGAAGAAGTTTGACGAACTCTTCGATGCCTATTGGTCCGGAAAAGGTGTGAAGTCGGGCGTGAAGGTCTCTGGCACCAGTTCTAAAAAGAGCATGAAGACCATCCGTGAACTCATGGATGCGCAAGGCACCCGGCAGGAGACGATTGCCGGGGATGTCGAACGTCAGCCGGGCGAAGAGGACGAGGACACGGACGACAGTCCGTCCGGTCGCCGGGAAGGTGCCAGCATTGCGGACAATCTCGGCCAGATCGATTTCCGTAACTTGCATGATCCCGAAGCGATCGCGAAAGCCCATGAACTGGCCGAGAGGCTGGCCCGGTCGATGCGCGTGCGCCTCACGCGCCGTGACAAGCAAAAACGCAAGGGTCCGCGCCTCGATCTGCGGCGGACGATCCGACATTCGATTGCTCATGGCGGCACGCCGATCGAACTGATCCGCAAAGGTCCGCGCCACCGGCAGCTGAGATTGGTGATCCTGCTCGATGCCTCGGGCTCGATGAACAACTACACCGCGGTCTTCACCCGGTTCGTGCATGGCATGCTGGACAATTTCCGAGAGGCCGAAGCCTTCCTGTTTCACACGCGGCTGGTCCACGTGTCATCTGCACTTTCAGAACGCGACGCAGCGCGTGCGCTCGACCGGATGGGCCTGATGGCGCAGGGGATCGGCGGCGGCACGAAGATCGGCGAGGCGCTTGCCGAATTCAATCGCTGGCACGCGGCCCGCGTCATCCATTCGCGCACCTGCGTCCTGATCCTGTCCGACGGCTACGACACCGGCGCGCCGGATGCCCTGGGTGAAGAGATGGCCCGGCTTCGCCGACGCTGCAAGCGGATCGTCTGGCTCAATCCGCTGATCGGCTGGCAAGGCTATGAGCCGACCGCCGGCGGCATGCAGGCGGCGCTGCCGCATGTCGACCTGTTCGCTCCGGCGCACAATCTCGACAGCCTCGCCGCACTCGAACCTTACCTGGCCAAGCTGTGATGCCATGGGAGACGAACCGATGAAGCACTCTTCCCGACCGACCGCGCAAACCGGCGCCGCGCCCGAGCTGACAAGCGACCTGCAACCGCTCATGAACCGGCTACAGACCGAAAGCGAGCCTTTTGCGCTTGCAACGGTCGTCCGGACGATTTCCGTGACCGCGGCGAAAGCGGGCGCGAAGGCGGTTATCGCGAAGGACGGTTCGATTGTCGGCGGATGGATCGGCGGCGGATGCGCCCGCGCCGCAGTGATCAAGGCAGCAAAGGCTGCGCTTGATGATGGCGAGACCCGGTTGATCTCAATTCAGCCGGAAGATCTTCTGGCTGACCTCGGCGTTGAAGCGGGAGAAGAGCGCGAGGGAGTCCAGTTCGCGAGGAACATGTGTCCGAGCAAGGGCACCATGGACATTTTCGTCGAGCCAGTTCTGCCCCGGCCAAACCTGGTCATCTGCGGTGCCAGCCCGGTCGCCATCGCCTTGTCCAAGCAAGCACCAACCATCGGGTTCGACGTGACGGTCAGCGCACCCGCCGAGGAGCTCACCGCTTTCCCCGGCACACCCAAACGGATCGATGGCTACGATCTTGATCCGTTGGGCAACGCTGAAACCTACATTCTTGTGTCGACACAGGGTCGCGGCGATCTCGCGGCTCTCGAAGGCGCCCTGGCTGTTTCGGCCCGGCACATCGGGTTCGTCGGCAGCCGGCGCAAGATTGCCGCGCTGAAAGACAAGTTGCGCGAAAAGGGCGTGAAAGAAGAGGCGCTGGAGCGCATCGAAGGCCCGGCCGGTCTCGATCTCGGAGCCATCACTCCAGAGGAAATCGCGCTGTCCATTCTCGCTGAATTACTGGTGATCCGCCGCAAGGACCAGCGCCAGACCAACGTTGAATTTATCTGACATCTCTATTGGAGACACGCGACATGCAAATGAACGACAGCCAGCGCATTGAAGCCCCCCGGCAAAAGGTCTGGGAAGCACTGAATGATGCGGACGTGCTCAAGGCTTCGATTCCGGGCTGCGAAGAGCTGATCAAACACTCGGACACCGAGCTGGAAGCAAAGGTGAAGCTCAAGGTTGGCCCGGTAAAAGCGACATTCGGCGGCAAGGTCACCCTGAACGATCTCGATCCGCCGAACGGCTATACGATCGAGGGCGAGGGTTCCGGCGGTGTCGCCGGTTTTGCGCGGGGCGGTGCGAAGGTTCGCCTTGAAGAGGACGGACCCGACGCGACCATCCTGCACTATGACGTCGACGCAAAGGTTGGCGGCAAGCTTGCCCAACTCGGCGCGCGGCTGATCGACTCGACTGCCAAGCGCCTGGCCGGTGAATTCTTTACCGCCTTTGCCGAGCAGGTGGCACCAACGGCGCCAGCGGAAGCTGCTGCCGAAACGGCAGAGGCTGACGCGCCCGACCAGAAGAAGGGCTGGCTCGGCGGCCTTTTCGGGGGCAAGAAGACGGAAGCGTCGACCGAAGAGCCGGTGACTTGATTATCAGCGCGTCCGGGTTGACACTTATCCCGACGCGTCGCTCTCGAGGGGAGGAACTCATGGAAAAGACGCAAGACGCCGGACCAGCCGTTTCAACGATTGAAGAGATCCGTCAGGATCCCTCGCTGATGCTCGCGCTGGCAACTGGCACGGTCCTGACTGCATTTCTGTTGACCGTGCATGCCTGTTGCATCGGCCTGGCGACGCCCGACCATCTGGCGGCGCTTCTGCAAATCTGCTCGCCGAGAGGCTAAGACGGCGAAATCAGTGTTACCCCGGCTGCGCAAAGCAAGAGCCGGGGCCCACTCGTTTGCAGAGAAGCTGCCTGACCAGCAGTTGTCCATCGGATAGAATCGCTAGGCTGCTGCTAGCGGTTCTTTGAGTAGGCCCCGGATCAGCGCTTCGCTTGTCCGGGGTGACAGCACAAACCATCCTCCGGGACCTACTTTAAGATCGATCCGCGCAGTGCGCTATGCAGGCGCCTTGATCTTGCGCAGATACGGCAGCACAGCATCAAACTCACCGAACTTCGCTCTGGCGTCGTCATCATTGACGGACGGCGGGATGATCACGTCTTCACCCACGTTCCAGTTGGCAGGTGTGGCAACACCCTTTGCAGATGTCTGCAGGGCATCAAGCGCGCGGACGACTTCCCCAAAGTTGCGGCCAACCGTCATCGGATAGGTCATGGACAGCTTTAGTTGCTTGTCCGGACCGATGATGAAGACGGAGCGGACCGTGGCGCTGTCAGCCGGTGTGCGGCCATCAGGCAGGTAAGCTTCGGCGGGTAGCATGTCGAACAGCTTGGAAACCTTCAGGCCGTCATCGGCGATGATCGGGAAACCGGGCGTCGCGCCGGAGACCTTTTCGATGTCGAGCTTCCATTTCTTGTGGTCTTCCGCGCTGTCGACTGAAACGCCGATAACCTTGGTCCCGCGCTTTTCCCATTCGTCCTTCAGCTGACCGACAACACCGAACTCGGTTGTGCAAACCGGTGTGAAGTCTTTCGGATGGCTGAACAGAATGGCCCAGCTGTCGCCGATCCATTCGTGAAAGCTGATCGGTCCCTGGTCGGTCTCAGCCGTAAAATCGGGAACCGTGTCATTGATGCGAAGAGACATTTGAAAAGTCCTTTCAGGTATCTGCGGGAAGGGCATTCAGTGCCCGACCGAATGCAGTGCATTAGGTAATTGATCCGCTTCGGCGGGGCAATGGGTCTGCCCTTCAAACGTCGCCTTGCAGATGGGCGGGATGGGGCGACAGGCTCCGGCCCTCCCAACCAGGGCACTATACCAAGTTACCGTCGCCCGGCGTCAAAAATCGGCAAATTTGCCGCACAAAGGCGCGCCTCCGGCAGACCTCACGCCCCCCATGTGTCGCTCAACTTGTATCCACCGGGCCATGGATCGGCTGGATCCAGCATGTGCTGGTGAATGCCGGTGATCCAACCGCGCCCACTGATCTGAGGGATGATGCCCGGCCTGGAACCTACAGAAGCTTCGCCCAGGATTTTGCCGGTGAAGGTGGAACCAATAATTGATTTTGCCTCAAACTCCTGTCCAACGGAGATCTGGCCGCGAGCCGCCATCAGGGCCATGCGGGCCGAGACTGCCGTCCCCGTGGGCGACCGGTCGACCTTGCCCGGCTGAATTGCGACCGCCGAACGGCCTGTCAGTCCTTTGTCAGTCGCGGTCAACGGGCCGCAAAACGCGCAGAACGATATATGATCCCAGTCCGGATTTTCGGGGTGGCTGAACCCGAGCTGCGCGTTCGCCGCGTTGGTGATGCGGACACCGAGCCTGGCTATGTCGGCCGCCTCGCTTTCCTCAATGGAAAATCCAAGCGCGGCGGCGTCGACGACAACAAAACTGTCTCCGCCGTAGGCGGTATCGACCGTCAGTGTGCCAAAGCCCTCGACTTCAAGAGACGCGTCCAGCTTGTCTGCGAAACTTGCAACATTCTGGACGTAGATCCGTTCTGCCTTCCCTTCCCTGCAGTCCGCCCTCACGTGTACCAACCCGCCAGGTGCTTCCAGAAGAAGTTCAGTCACAGGTTCCGTCATCGGCACGATGCCGCCGTCCAGGAGAACCGTCGACACGCAGATGGAATTGGAACCGGACATGGGCGGGGTATCTTCCGGTTCCATGATGATGAAGGCGGCATCGGCGTCCGGATTCTTTGGCGGAACCAGAAGATTGACATGCCTGAAAACCCCTCCTCGCGGCTCATTGAGGACAAAGTTGCGCAGCGTCTGGTCTTCAGCAATGTGGCTGCGCTGGTCCCAGATCGTCTCTCCCGGCGGAGGCGCGACGCCGCCCACGATGACATCTCCGACCTCGCCCTCGGCGTGGCAGGAGATCACATGAATGGTTTTGCTGCTGCGCATGGTTGAACCTCAAGAATAGATGGCGACAGGCTCGCCGAGAGCTTCGAATATCGGAGTGATGCCAAGGCCCGGCCGGTCCGCTGCCGTCATGCGGCCATTGACACGCTTCGGGGCTCCTTCCGCGATATCAACGGTTCCGTAGCTGTTGAAATCGGTTGCGGAGAAGGTGAATTCGGCCGGAGTTGAACGGGCAAGGTGTGCGATCGCGGCGGTGGTGATGTCACCGCCCCAGGTGTCCTCGATTGTCATCGGCAGGCCATGCAGCACGCACAGATCGCGCATCAGCTTGGCCTTGGTCAGACCGCCAACCTTTGAGATCTTCAGGTTGATGCAGTCCATGGCATCTTCCGAAATGCCGCGCACAAGCATGTTCGGACCATCGATGACCTCGTCCAGAATGAAGGGCAGCCCCGTCCTGCGGCGGATCGAAACGCTCTCCTCATAGGTCAGGCAAGGTTGCTCGATATAGACGTCGAGCGAGGACACCGCACCGACGACCCGGGCAGCTTCGTGCCGGGTCCAGCCGGTATTGGCGTCGGCAACCAGAAGATCTGAAGGTTTCAGGACCGTGCGGGTTGCATGGATGCGCTCTATATCGTCATTGGCGTCGCCCCCGACCTTCAGCTGGAACTTGGTGTAACCCTCGGCTGCATACCCCTCGATCTTCTTCGCCATGACATCCGGCGCTTCCTGGCTGATCGCCCGGTATAGAACCACATCGTCCTGCGCCGCGCCGCCCAACAGCGTATAGACCGGCAGATCCGTCGCCTTGCCGAGAAGATCCCAACAGGCAATGTCGATGGGCGCCTTGGCATAGGGATGTCCGCGCAGAGCGGTGTCCATGACGCGGTTGACCTCACCGATATTGAGCGGGTCTTGACCGATAAGTTGAGGCGCCAACTCCTCAAGACCTGCCCGGACGCCACGTGCAAAGCTCGGCAGATAGGCCGATCCGAGCGGGCAGCACTCCGCATAGCCCTTCAGACCCTCGTCGGTGACAATCTCGACGACGGTGCTGTCGAAGACCTCGATGAAGTTGCCGTTGGACCAGCTGTAGCGGCCTTCTTTCAGCGGCAGTCCGACCTGAAACACATTGATGGCCGTAATTCTCATGAGTGTATCCTTAGAACCTGCGCGCAGAGAACGCGCTCACGTCGATTGGCGGGGTCTTGTTACTGATTAGCGCCGATACAAGCTCGGCGGTTCCAGCCGCCTGGGTAAGCCCGAGGTGACCGTGCCCGAAGGCATAGAACACACGGCGGTCGGTCGGCGATCTGTCGATGACCGGAAGGCTGTCCGGCATGGAAGGACGGAACCCCATCCATTGCTTGCCGTTTTCCGTTTTCAGATCCGGAAGGAAACGCTTGGCTTTGTTAAGCAGCGTTTCTGCGCGCCTGAAGTTCGGCGGAAGCACGAGGCCGCCGAGTTCAACGGCGCCGCCCACCCGGATGCCGTCATTGATGCGCGTGACCACAAATCCATGACCGCCGAAGGTCAGATGCGTTTTCAGATGGAAAGCGCCAGGGTCCAGCGTCGTGTTGTAACCGCGTTCGGTTTCCAGCGGAAACCGGTCTCCGAATGTCCGCGCAATCCTGTCGGACCACGCGCCTGCGCACACAACGACCTGGCGTGATGAGATTTCACCGGAGGACGTGATCAAGGCGACTGCGGTCTCGCCTGGCCGAACGGACCTGACCTCGCTGTTTTCAATCCTCCCGCCGCGCGCCACAAAGATCTCTGAAAGGTGCTTCAACCACTTTGCAGGATCGCAGATATTCATCCAGTCGGGCGTAAAGCCGGCATGGGTGAAACGGGCATCAATGCCTGGCTGGATAGCCGCGATCGCATCCCGTGTTTCCAGTAGTTCAAACGGAATGCCGTGGTCGCGCCGCAAATCCCAGGTGTCGAGACTGGCGCGAAATTCCCGTTCGCCCTCATAGAGCTGCAATTGACCTTCGCGCTGGAACAGATGATCTGCGCCCGTCTCTGCGATTTGCTTTTCAAGCGCATTTCGGGTGATCTCCATCAGGGCTGCCTGCGCGCTCAGGGAGTGACGATACCGGTCCGGCCAGCTGGCACGCCAGAACCGCAACATCCACGGGGCGATTTTGAAGGCATACGCCGGCGGAACCGAAAGCGGACCGAGCGGATCCAGCAGCCACTTCGGCGCCTTACGCATGATGCCGGGCGTTGCCAGAGGCACAATGTCGGTGAAAGCGAAAGCGCCGGCATTCATTTCAGACGCCTTCGCCTTGCCATCGTCCTGGTCCAGCACAAGGACGGACCGATCCTGCGCCTGCAACGCCAAGGCCGTGCTGATGCCGATGATCCCGGCGCCAACCACCACAATGTCGTGGGCGTTGTTGTCCGTCATGGCCGAGACAAACCCTTGCTAACCTTCGCTTCGGATGCCGAGCCGATACGGATCCGCCGGATTGAAAATCAGGGTCGCATCCGACGTCACAAAGGCTTCCCCGGTGATCGTCGGAACGACAGCCCCGTTCTCTCCAAGGTGATAGCTGGCCCGGTATGTGCTGCCGATAACGCTTTCCTGCAGCCACTCCCGACCAGGTTCAAGAAGCCCGTCTTCGGCGAGGCAGGCGAGCTTTGCAGAACATCCTGTGCCACAGGGGGAACGGTCATATGCTCCGCCAGGGCAAAGAACAAAGTTGCGGCTGTTCGCAGACGCGGACCGAGGCGGTCCGAAGAGTTCGATGTGATCGATCCAGGCGCTCCCAGCGCCGGTAATCCCGTTCTCTTCAAGCGCCTCACGGATTTTCAGGGTCAGATCGGTGAGCGGTCTGATATTCGCAGACGTCAGATCAATCGGACTGTCCTTGACCAGGAAGAACCAGTTGCCACCCCATGCAACGTCGCCCGTAAAACTGCCATATCCGCGCACGTCGACAGTGACGTCTTTCAGGTGACGATAGCTTTCGACATTTGTCACGGACACGGTGTTTTCGTCACGGAGGTTGATTTCGACAACGCCAACCGGGGTTTCAAGCCTGTGACGGCCCGGTTCGATCCGGCCCATGTAGGCAAGCGTCACCCCAAGACCGATAGACGCGTGCCCGCACATGCCAAGGTTCTGCAGGTTGTTGAAATAGATCACCGAGGCAACGCAGTCGTCTCGCGAGGGCGGCAACAAGAGCGCGCCGATGATTGCGTCATGCCCGCGCGGCTCCAGCACGACCGAGGTGCAAAAATCCAGATGCTCCGCCTCCAGGCGCGCAGCGCGCTCGGCCAGCGTTCCGGACCCGAGATCCGGTCCGCCATCAACCACGACACGGGTCGGTTCACCGGCCGTATGACTGTCGATCACGCGCATTCAGCGACCACTCCTCCCTGCCTCGACCAATCGGCGTACCATGTCTTGAAGAGACGGTATTGCGCTTCGACATAATTGCGCTGCGCATCCGTCAGGGCATCTGTCTCATTGAAGTGGAGACGATATTCATCCTCGCCGTTCAACACCATCAGGTGCTTGTAATAGAGAACCAGGTCCGGACCTTCATCAAAACTGGACAGGACGCCGAGCGCTACTTCCAGTTCCTGCGCCCTCTGGCGCGCTTCCACGTTGCTTTCAGCCGCCTTTTGACAGAGCCTGACCAGATGCAGAACTTCTTTCGGGAGGGCATTGCCGATCCCGGTGATCGCGCCGGTCGCACCGCAATTGACGTAACCGTGCAGAACAGCGGTGTCGACGCCGACCATGAGCGTGACCTTGTCGTCATGTGACGTGATGTTCTCGGCTGCGTAACGCAGGTCATCCAAACCGCCGAATTCCTTGAAGCCAATCAGGTTCGCAAACTCCTTTCGCAGGTCGAAGAACAGATCTGCGCGCGTTGCAAAACCATAATAGGGGCTGTTGTAGATAACCGCCGGAAGTTTGGGCGCGGCCGACAGGATTGCGCTGAAATGGTGTCGCTGCGCATTGGGTGAGCTGCCCCGGGACAGCACCCGAGGAATGACCATGAGCCCATGAGCGCCGACCCTGGCGGCATGCGTCGCATGGGCGACGGCAGATCTGGTATTGATGGCACCGGTACCGACAACAACCGGCACACCGGCGCCCGCCAACCGGGCGACCCCTTCCATGCGCTCCTCGTCGGTCAGCAACGGCCAATCACCCATGGACCCGCAATAGACAACAGCCGACATGCCGGCCGCGATCAACTCCTGCCCCTTTCTGACGAGCGCATCATGATCCGGTGTGCGGTCAGCCTTGCAAGGCGTCATCAACGCAGGCATGCAGCCGGAAAAGATATTCGTTGTCATCATTCACTCCTTCAGATGCAGGCCTGCCGTGTCTGCACCGCGTCTTGTCGGGGTGCAGGTCCGTCGTCACCAAGATGGGCGCCTTCTCGGCACACGTCATCAAGAAAACGCAGGTGACGCTCTTCGTGGCATCGCCGGGGAAAGTCTTATTGCAGAGATTGATAAACCAATTTGGATCCAATATTCAATATAAAATATTCAAAAGGATTTCAGCTTTCCCGGCCCGGGCGCTTCGCTTAAAAGACGACTTCAAGGAGAAACGGCCCATGAAACTGACTTCGATGGACATATCCGCAACCGCGTCCGCGTCCTCGATCGTTTTCGACGCCCTCAGGAAAGCCATTATCCAGGGCCAGCTGGAAGAAGGTGAACCACTTCGCCAGGACGAAATCGCCCGCCTTTTCAACACCAGCCGCATTCCGGTGCGCGAAGCCATCTCGCGCCTGGAAGAACAGGGGCTGGTCAAGACCCAGCGCTACAAGGGCGCGGTTGTCGCCGGCCTGTCGCCAACCGAAACCAATGAGATCTTCGACTTGAGGGCCCTGGTCGAACCCGAAATCATCAAGAATGCCGTACCTCTGATGACGCGGGAGCTGCTGGTACAGGCGCGTGAAAAATGCGCTGCCTTCTCCGCCTCGAAAAACTCCATGGAATGGGGCGATCTCAACCGGGATTTCCACGAAACGCTTTACAGTGCCAGCGACCTGAAATTCTTCAAGGAAATCGCCCGAAACGCCATCGACCGGGTGGAACGTCAGACCCGCGCGCAGCTGGTCATGTCAAATGGCATGGAACGCGCGGGCCGCGAACATTTCGGCATCATGGATGCCTGCGAAGCCGGGGACGCGGACCTTGCCGCCACACTCACACGCGAACACATCCAGGGTGCGAAGAGATCATTACTCAAGCATCTCGAGGCTGTGTGAAAGCTTTAGAGTACGAGCCTTGGGGTCTGTGCGGCTGAATCGCTGACCCGGTTGGCAACCCGAAGAGTTAAATCCGTTTTCCCGTCATCGGATCGATCCTAGGGATCTTGTCCGGTCCGGTTACACCCCAGAGATTACAGCGCTGCGCAATACATCCTGACCGGGCAATTCATTGACAGAAAGCCTCACGTAAATTATATAGCCATATGGCTATACAATATCAAAATCCCATGGACAGGTTCTTCCATGCGCTCGGCGATGGCACGCGGCGTGAGATGATTTCCATGCTGGCCAGAAATGGCGCGCTGTCAGCAAATGATCTGAGGAAACCGTTCAACGTGGCGCAACCGACGATCTCCAAACATCTGAAGGTGCTTGAAAAAGCCGGATTGGTCCGGCGGGAAATCAGCGGGCGCATGCACAACTTTCATTTGGAAACAGCGCCCCTTGAGGAAGCGGAAAACTGGATTTCCAGACACCGCACCTTCTGGCAAGGCACACTTCAGCAATTGGAGGACTTTGTCGGTGCATCGGACGTCGAGGAGAACGGGGAATGACCCAGTCGTTGATACCACTTGTCGTTCGCCGCACGATCAATGCGTCGCAGGACAGGATCTTCGACGCGTTTTCGAGTGCGGCCTCTATGACAAGCTGGTTTACACCCAACCCCGACATAACCGTCGAGGCGCTGGAATACGATTTCTTCGAGACCGGTTGTTTCAAGCTCAGATACGCCATGCCGGACGGCCGCCACCCGGTTGTCGCAGGCGTCTTTGAGCGCATCGACCGCCCCCGGCTGATCGTCATGACGTGGATTTGGCAGGCTCCGGACCCACTGGAAAACGTGCCGATGAAAGTGACATTCCGGTTTCTGGAGGAGGCAGGCGGCACCGAAGTCGTCATTTTCCATGAGGGCATCCCGACGGACATTGCCTGCACGATACATGCCGATGGCTGGGAGGGAACCCTGACCCAATTCGAAGCCTTCCTCGCAAAGGAGTTCGATCGATGAGAGACCTTGCAATTCTGACCTTCGTCACTCTTGACGGTGTGATGCAGGCGCCCAGCATGCCGGATGAAGACCGCTCGCGCAGCTTCGACCTGGGAGGCTGGGCCGCTCCCTTCTGGGAAGGCGTAATGGAACAGGTTCAGCGGGAAGCCATGGCCATGCCCTACGATATGCTATTCGGCCGCAAGACTTACGATCTCTTCGCCGGGCATTGGCCGGATACCGATGACGATCCGATCGCGGACATGATGACAGCGGCCAGGAAATATGTCGTGACATCGTCCACGTCCGGTCTGACCTGGAACAACTCGCAGGCTGTCTCGGGTGACCTGACACGAGAAATTGCGAAACTGAAGCACGAGGATGGCCCGCTGCTGCAAGTTCATGGAAGCTGGCAGTTGATCCAGTTTCTACTCGCCGAAGGCCTTATTGACGAATTCAGGATCTGGACGTTCCCTGTCGTCCTTGGGTCGGGCAAGCGCCTTTTTGAGAGCGGTGCGCGCCCGTTGAAGCTTAAACTGCAGAAGTCGGAGGCCCTCGCCGACGGCACTGTCATGAGCCTCTTCAAACGCGGCTAGTCCTTCTGCGAAGACAGCCGAGCGACATCCCGCATCGTCCGGCGGCGCGAGCATGGCCGGGGCTTGTCTTAACCTTTCCGTTTCAGACCGCATCACCCGCGGCGGCTGTTACACTTGATACAAAATTGCCCGCCCACAGACACATTGTAACAGGCAATTTGTGTTAGCTTCTTTCCATTGCAGAAATGGCGTTGGAAGAGGGCATTGCGAGCCTCATTAGACAACGCCACTCATAGCCTTTTTTGCAGGCAAAGTGATCCGGACAACTTCGTTAGCGGTTGCCAATACAAATTCGATTCATGGAGACTGAACGTGGCTGAAGCATTTCACCTGCCGTTTGAATACGTGAACCTTTTGACCAAGCCCGGACTGCCGACCAGCGCCGGCCCGGTCGCGCTCAACCAGTACCTGTGCAAGGACCGCGGCAACGGCGGCAACGACAGTGCGCACAGTTTTTACAAGAACTTTCGCTGGATCAAGAATGAGTACGGCGAAAACTTGAACCGGAGTGTTGGGGGTCGCGCGATCGATCTCGCCCTGAAGGGCCAGGGAAACGACAAGGCCTTCATCGAGATCTGGAATTTCATGCTCAAGCACAAGGACCTTCTCGACAAATACAAGGTCGAGGTCTGTGGCCGGGCCAACAAAGATGGCTCAAAGGACGTCGAGCAAAAGGGAAAGATCAAGCAAATCTATTTCGACAAGATGTCTGACCGGGCTGCTCTTCAGGAGATGGTCCAGGATCGCTTTTTTGGCATGGATTGCATTGGTTTTGTTGCGAATTTTCTCATCTGGGTCGGCGAGTGGGACAAGTACTACGGCGTGTCGCCGCGGAAATATCCGCAAAGGGTCTGCAAGATCAACATCGACGAAATCAGTGAAGTCAAACCGCTCGACTTCATGGTCTGGAACGGCCATGTGGCGATCGTCGACTGGGTCTGGGAGCAGATCGATGACAAACGCGCACGCATCGATTTTTGCCAAAGCTCCAGCGGGGGGCCCCAGTGCAATGAATGGGTGACCCTCAGGCAGACCAACGGCAAGGGCATCAACGGCGGACGGGAATTCACCATCGACGGTGGCACACCTGCGCCGCCTGTTCGCGGGCATTTCACAATCTGGCGCCGCCAGGGTTTCTGGTATTGATCAGACACGCCACTTTTGTCACGAGCAAGCCGGCTCTCCTTCAAATAGATGATGGAAAGCCGGACGCCCGAATATGTGATGCCGCATTACTCGAAGGTGCTGGGCGAGGAAGAGTCCGTTGAACTCTGGGTGAGCTCCACACCCATCAAGACACCTGTCTGAGATTGTGCGCCATTGCGCGGAGCCTCCTCCACGGTCTATCACTTGATGGTTCGGATCAACCGGAGGACCTGATGGAGCGGACGGCAATACTTTTCGACTACTGGCGGTCTTCGGCCAGCTATCGGGTGCGGATTGCGCTGAACCTTTTGCAAATTCCGACCGAGCACCGGCCGGTCAATCTTCTGACCGGAGCGCACCGCTCGGAAGCTTACCTTGTAGAGAACCCGCAGGGGATTTTGCCGACGCTCCAGATCGACGGCAAAACGCTCACTCAGTCCCTGGCCATTATCGAATATCTGCATGCAACCACCCCAGGCTCAGGTCTTCTGCCAGACAGTGTCGACGGCCAGTTCAAAGTGCGTCAGCTTTCCGATGCGATTGCCATGGAAATCCACCCCGTCTGCAATCTTGGCGTCGCCCAGCATGTCGTCGAACTCACCGGTGGCGGCGACGAGGTCAAGGCTGAATGGATGCGGCATTTCATTTCCAAGGGTCTGTCTGCATTCGAGATGTTACTGGCGGCAAGCGACGGGCCGTTTTGCCTCGGCAGTCAACCGACCATGGCCGACTGCTGCCTGATACCGCAGCTCTATAATGCCGATCGATGGGGCGTCGACATATCCGGTTTCACCCGAACGCTGGAAGCAAGAGACGCTGCCAACGCGCTGAAAGCCTTCCAGGATGCACATCCCGACGCCATCGGTGCCCCACCAGCGAGCTAACAGACCCCTTGGGTGATCGCCATTTGCAACAGAGTGTTTCGAAATCTCGCCTTGCATTTTCAAGCGCTTGTGCCGAATAAAACCTATTCGGCACAGCTCAGCAGATCTGCCTGCCGGCAACGGAAAAAGGCGTACCCATGAATTTCCGGCAACTGGAAGCCTTCCGCGCCGTGCGCGATACCGGCTCGACCACGCTGGCCGCCGATCGGATCGGTGTCACCCAATCGACCGCCAGCCGCCTCATCCTCCAGCTTGAAGAAGACATCGGTTATCAGCTGTTTGACCGGCAAGGGGCCGGCCTGACCCTGACGCCGGAAGGTTTGGATTTTTCTGAAATCGCCGAACGTATCCTCGCCGAAATTGAGCGTATCAACCTGATGTCGCGCAACATCCGGCAGCTCAGCACGCGCACGGTCCGCATCGCGGCCATGCCCGCAATCGGCACCTGCATGACGCCGAAACCGCTGCGCCGATTTCTCGACGAGAACCCGAATGTTCATCTGAAAGTCGACCTGAAGCCGAGGTCGGAGGTCCAGTCGCTTGTTATCAACGGCAAATGCGATCTTGGCCTTGTGACCCTGCCGCTTTCGGATGACGGACTGCATATCGAGCCGCTCTGTCAGGAGGAAACAGTGTGCGTCCTGCCGCCCGGCCACCGGTTGGAAGACAGGCAGCAGATTACGTTTGAAGATCTGGCTGACGAGCGCCTCATCAGCATCGCCACACACACGATCCTGCGCTACCGGCTCGAGGAAGCACTCAGCAGCGCGGGCGTTCGGCTCAGCTCGGTTTGCGAGACGGATTCAACCGTGCTTGTGGCCAATCTTGTTGCCGCAAATGCCGGTGTCGCAATCATTCACAAGGTGGTGGCGGACATGCTCAAGGACCGGCTGATCATCCGCCCGTTGGCAACGCCGATCCAGCTTTCCTACGGCATCATCCAGCGCCGAGGCAGCCCGCCACGCGTTCTCACCGAACGGCTCGTCGCGTGTTTGAAGGCCGCGTTCCCGGCTTAGGTCCAGGGTACGGACGCAGAAGTGAAGCCGATTTGGCACAGGTCCCGGATCTCCGCTGCGCTGCGTCCGGGACGGCACTGTTTCATCTCGGAAAATGATTGTCAGGCCATGATCGAACTGATGTTGGCGTCGTTCAGCGGCAGGTTGACGGGTTCACCGCGCTCGGCCGACAGATCGGCCGCGATATAGACTTCCATCACCTGCCGGGCCTGATCAGCCGTCACCAGAACAGGTTTATCCCGTGCACAAGCGTCGATGAAGTGATGGGTCTCCGGTGCCATCGGCCCGGCATAGGCGTGGCCGACAAACTCCCCGGGCATGGAGGACATCGGGAACTGGATGCCGTTGTCTTCCGTGTTCAGGACAACGTCCTTATGGCTGTCATCCACCATCAGCGCGCCCTTGGTGCCGACCATTTCAAGCGTGGTGCTGGAATAGTTCGGATAGCCAAGCGGCAGGATCCAGCCGGCACCGATGGTGAAGGCGATGCCGTTGTCCATGGTGACGATGATCCAGGTGCAATCCGGAGCATCAACACCCTTGCCCTTCATGTAGCGGTAGACGTTCTGGGCATAGACCTTCACGGGCTTGGCCGGCTCCAGGCACCAGAGCACGAAATCGAGATCGTGGGTTGCTTCCATGGCGGCCGGAGACAGCTTGGTCCGACCCGAGATCTTGCTGCCGAGGCTACGCGTGATATGCCGGCTCACCAACGCCGAGACCGGTTCGCCCAGGGTCCCGTTCAGGAGGCTCTCCCGGATATAGGCATATTTGTAATTGAAGCGCTGCGAATATCCGATCGTGAACTTGACGCCGTTCTGTTTCGACAGAGCCACCAGTTCGTCGGCCTCCGCAAGCGTGATCGCAATCGGCTTTTCCAGAAAGACGTGCTTGCCGGCGGACAGAGCCGCCCTCGCCATCGGATAATGCGTATCCTCCGGCGTCGCCGAAATGATCACCGATGAGATGTTGCCGTTTTCGATGATCTGCTCATAACTGTCCGTGGCCGTCGCAGGGGCGTAGAGATCCTTCATTTCCTGAAGGCGCTCGCTGCGCGTTTCAGCAATATGAATGGCCGCGACCTGCGGATTGCGCGACGCGGCCTCAATGCGGATGCCGCCGCACCAACCTGCACCGATAACACCCAGCTCGATCTGTTCCATACCCTGGCTCCCTTGACTGCAGAGCCGTAAGGAACGGACTCCTGCTCACTTTCGGGGCATGTTGGTCAAGCTGAAGGCCGGGGTAAAATTCTGAATCCGCGTTGCGTTATTCAAACTCCGCATCGGGCCGCTTCCCGGGTCGCGGCAATGGTCCGGGTGAGTTCGTCCTGCAGGATTTCGCAAAAGGCCTGGGCAGCGTCGTTGAGCGGTTTTGCGGCCGGCTCGATACGGCTGTAGCTGACGGTAAGCTCGGGGCCGACGAGCGGGTGAAGCCGCCGGCGCTGCCCGTCGAGATCGGCCGCACACATGATGCCGGGAAGGATCGTGTGCCAGTCGGAGCGCGCAACCAGATCGATTGTTCCGAACATGGCATCGAGCTCCAGAATATCGTCAACACGGATGTGGTGATTGGCAAAATAGCGGTCGATCCGGCGCCGTCGGGAATTGGCAGGGCTCGGCAAGACGTAACGCAGAGGCGCGTGCTCAATCAGGTTGACCGGCTGAAGATGCGTCGTGCCCGGAGCGCCGACCAGGAACTCATGATCCGTACCCATGGGCTCCGCACGAATGTTCTCATGACCTTCAAAAGCCGGAACGATTGCAAAATCAAGCTCTTCGCGGCCGACCGATTCAATCAGCTGGAACGAATAGGCCTCCACCATCGACAGGCGCACCATCGGATAGGTTTCGGTAAAGCGCAGCATTGCCTCGGACAGAACGCTCCGGGTCAGCGTCGGGATCAGCCCGACGCGAACCTGGCCCGTCATGGTGCCTGACGCCCGCTTCAACGTCTCGTCGGCATCTGCAGCCGAGCGCAGAACGTCGATGGCCTTCTTGTAGAACAAGCGCCCCGTTTCAGTCGGCGTAACGCCGGTCGACTTGCGGATCAGCAACTGGACGCCGTAGCGGTCTTCCAGTTCCCGGACCTGCATGGAAATACCCGATTGCGTCGCGTGGACACGATTGGCGGCCGCAGAAAACGAGCCTTCCTCGTAGACCGCGACAAAGAATCTGAGTTGCTGTAGCTTCATCCCAAGCCATCAATTTTTCTGTTGGCAAATATCATTGATAATGAGTTGCGTTGAAGGCCGCAAGTTCTACTAACTATCGGAGGGAAACGCTGCAAGAATGCAAAAAACCAGACCGGTCAGCAGGGCAAAGCTATGAACATACAGAATAAAACGTTTTGTATCGCGGTCGCCGGGTTTGGTTGGTGGGGGCGTCATATCGTCAACCGCCTGAAGCTCACGGACGGCTTTGCCGTGCCCGCTGTCATCGAACCGAATGAGAGTGTCCATGATCAGATCAGGGATGCCGGGCCGACGCCCTACGCCAGCTTCGAAGACGTCCTCAAGCGCCCCGACGTGGATGCTGTTGTCCTGACCACGCCCAATCCGTTGCACGAGGAACAGGTGCACCAGTGTGCGGCTGCCGGCAAGCACGTCTTTTGCGAAAAACCGCTTGGCCTGACAGGCGAAAGTGCACGCCGTTCGGTGAAAGCCTGCGAGGATGCGGGAGTAACCCTTGGCATCGGCCACGAACGCCGTTTCGAACCGGCTATGGAGGCCCTGAAGGCTGCGATCGACAAAGGCGCTCTCGGCAAGATCATGCATGCGGAAGCCGCCTTCAGCCACGACAAATTGATCAACGTACCTGCGGGCGACTGGCGCACATCCAAGGCCGTCTCTCCCGCTGCGGGCATGACCGCGATGGGTATTCATCTGACAGATCTGCTGATTTCCTTTTTCGGGCCGGTCAAGACCGTGCAGGCCATGACGGCAAACCGGTCGCTCGGCTGGGAAACCGGAGATCTCGTGACCGTCCAGCTCGGCTTCAAGGAAGGTATGACGGCAACGTTGAGTGCCATTTTGCACACGCCGCATTTCATTCGCATGCATGTGTTCGGAACGGACAGGTGGATCGAAGCACGCAACGACACCCATCCCGATACACCCGGTGGCAAGGTGAGCTATGTTGAGTCGATGACCGGAGAGCCGCTGAAGGAAACTGTCTACGAATGGACCGACGCGGTCGTCAAAAACCTGGAAGCCTTCAAGGATGCATGCCTGGGGCGCCAGCCCTACCGGTTTTCCCACCAGGAAATGATCCACAATATTGAAGTTCTTGAAGCAATTGCGCAATCTGCCGAGACCCGCGAAACCATCCACCTGAATGTATAAATGACCGAACTACCCAAAATTCTCGTCGCGCCGAACGGCGCGCGCCGGGACAAGTCCGCCCATCCTGCCCTGCCAATGAGCATTGACGAGCTGGTTGAGACCTGCCTTGCGTGTGCTGCAGTAGGCGCGGGTGGTGTCCACGCCCACGTCCGGGACGACGAAGGCCTGCACAGTCTCGATGCCGGGAGATATGCGGAGGTCATCGAACGCCTCACAGAAGCGCTTCCCGGCTGGTTCGTTCAGATTACCAGCGAAACAGCCGGACGCTTCAGCGCAGCCGACCAGAGAGACCTGATAAGGGCGATGCGACCCAAGTCTGTCTCCGTCGCCGTCAGGGAATTTCTACCCGATACGGAAACGCTCCCGGCTGCCCGGGAAACCTATCACTGGGCCCACGACAACGGCGTCTCGATCCAGCATATCTGCTACGCGCAAGACGAGCTGAAGCGCCTTGTCGGCCTTGTCGAAGAAGGAATTGTTCCAGGGACGTCGCATCAGGTGCAACTGGTTCTTGGCTCCTACGATGGCAGCAAAGTCAGCCGTCCGGAGGATATTGAACCCTTCATCGAGCCGATGATGGACCTTGCCGGGCGTCATTCGTTCGACTGGATGCTGTGCGCCTTCGGCCGCGAGGAAACCGACTGCCTCCTGAGAGCTCTCGAACTTGGCGGCAAGGCCCGCATCGGGTTCGAGAACTCGCTCTGGAACAAAGATGGCACGCTTGCGAAGAACAACGCTGAACGTGTCGCTGAGCTCGCTGGCTTAGCCGGCAAAGCAGGTTTGATTTAGACTTGGTCGCCCGACGAAAGATGCGCCACGGTTTCTCCGGTTTCGACAAAGGTGCGCGTCACGTCGCGCGCGCCATAGATCCACATAATGACAAGGCGGCCTTCGCCGGTGTTCTTGAAATAGTGTGGGGACTCGGCTTCAGCGAAAGCCGTGTCACCTTCCACCAGATTGTGAATGACGCCTCCGATACTGGCTTCAGCCTCGCCTTCCAGGATCGTGACCTGTTCATCGCAGTTGTGGTAGTGCATCGGGGCACTGCAGCCGGGAGGAAACACAGTCGTTCCGGTGGTGAACGGTGCGCTGTCACTGACCGATTTGCCGATCAGGAGCCGGGTCTCGACACCGTCTCCGCGCTGGAAGGGCTTGATATCCTTGTAGGTGATCACGGTGGACACGACTTCATCCTTTTTTGGAACGGAAACAATGGTGGAACAGGTGGATGTCTGAGACACGCGTAACTGGAGCAGCGCTTGAGAGCTTTATTTCCGGCATCCTTGAGGCAAATGGCCTTACCGTCCAAGATGCGGGCATCGTTGCAGGTCTGATGACGACGGCCGATCTTATCGGCCAGGACGGTCACGGCGTTTTTCGGCTTGCGCAATATGTGAAGCGCATCCGGGCAGGGGGCATCAATCCATCGCCGGCCTTTTCGCTTGCAGAAGACTATCCGGCCAGCGCGGTTGTCGACGGCGACAATGCCATGGGTCACCTGGTGATGAACCATGCCGCCGATCTTGCGGTCGACAAGGCGCGGCAGACCGGCGTTGCCTGGGTCGGATCGCGGAATTCGAACCACGCAGGACCCGCCTCCCTTTATGCGATGAAGGCGCTTCCCGAAGACATGATCGGGCTCTATGTGGCGGTCGGCAGTGCCAACCACATGCCGCCCTGGGGTGGAACGGACATGCTGCTTTCCACCAACCCGATCGCCGTCGCGATCCCGGCAGCGAAGCGTCCGCCGATCATTCTCGACATGGCCACCACTGTTGCCGCCTACGGCAAGGTTAAGACAGCCGCACAACGGGGCGAGATGATGCCCGAGGGCTGGATGATCGATCGCGAAGGCAAACCCCTTCTCGATCCGAAGAGATCCGCCGAGGGTTTTCTGCTGCCCATTGGCGGGCCAAAGGGGTACGGGCTTTCGCTGGTATTCGGTATTTTGGCAGGCGTTCTCAACGGTGCCGCCTTTGGCCGCAACGTGGTTGATTTCAACGCGGATTCGGTAACGCAAACCAATACCGGTCAATTCATCCTCATGCTCAATATCGCCGCCTTCATGGACCCTGCCGCCTTCAAGACCTCGATTGACGCGGTCTGGGACGAGATGAAATCGTCGGAGCGTCTTCCCGGCGTTGACGACATCCGGCTGCCCGGCGAACGGCTCGAGGCAACGCGCCGAGAACGCAGTGCCAAAGGCATCCCAATTCCTCCGGCACTTCTTGCCGTGCTTGACGGTCTGGCCGACGAGACTGGAGTTCCAAAGGTCGACCGCAAAGCAGGATAATGCCGATTTGGATGCCAGACCGGCCCGGTGCTTTGCCGGACCGGCCTGTTCAGCCGAAACCGGTCAGGCGGCCTCTGCCCCCCAGCTTCGACCGTTTATCGTCCATGCCTCGGTCACCCGGCTGCCCGACATCTGCAGCATCTTCGAAACCGCACAATGATGACGCAGCTTTTCAACGACGGCGGCGATGCCCTCATCGGTCCCGTTCATTTGTGCCGTGATCGAGATTTTCACGTCCGGAAACGGCACGTCGATCGGCTCGACAAGGCGTGTGCCGCGGCTGTCCATCGTGGTGACGACGTCGATATCCATCTCGGTGATGTCGACATCATTTGCCCTGGCGAGCTTGTTTGAAATGACGTGCGTACAGCCAACCAGACCGGCAATCATGGTCTCGACCGGCATGGGTCCGAGATTGGTGCCGCCGCGTTCGATCGGCTCGTCGATTACCATTTCGACGTCGCGAGCACGAACGACAGATTTGGTCCCTGTTTCCTGATGTCCGCTGACCCGGAAGGTCCAGATCTGTTTTTCCTTAATTCTCATGCCGGATCCCTTTCCGCGCGAGACAAACCAATCCCTTTGCCCCCGCCGGACAGGGGGTCATGGATGCGTTCCAGTGGTCTTGACCGGCCGGCACGATGCCGGCCGGTGCTCACCTTACTGCGTGATCGAAGCGACCAGGTCCTTGTAGGCCTCAGCCTGTTCTTCGCGCATTTTCTGGTAGTCGGCGCCGGACATGTAATCGACGTTCTCGCCAAGGCGGGACATCATGCGATTGTAGGTCTTGTCCTCCAGAAGAGACGCGAAAGAGGCTTCCAGCTTTTCCAGAACTTCCGGCGGCGTTCCAGCCGGAGCCAGCACGACGCGGTGCATGAAGCCGACATCGCCTTCAACACCAACTTCGCCGAATGTCGGAACGTCAGGATAGATCCGCTCTGCACCGGCGGTTGCCAGAACCCGAACGTCACCTGACGCCAGCAGGGAAGAAAGCGTCGACGGGAAGCCCATGGTCAGGTCCGCGTCACCGGACAAAAGCGCCTGCATAGCCGGGCCGCCACCCTGATAGGGAACCATGTTGAAATAAGCGTCACGCGCTTTCATGATCTGCGCAGCGGGAACGAACAGCGCGCCCCAGTTGCCGGAATGGGCCATGCGGATTTCACCCGGCTTTTCTTTTGCTGCCGTGATCAGTTCCTCGAAGGTCTGATAGGGGCTGTCAGCCCTGACAACGACGGCGATCGGCGCATAGTTGATGCGGGCGACCGGAACGAAGTCTTCCATCGGATTGTAGGGCAGGTTCTCAACGTGCTGCTGCAGCATGTCGATGTAGTTGTGGCTGAACAGGAGCGTATAGCCGTCCGAATTGGAATTGGCGACTTCCTGGGTTCCCTTCTGGCCGCCAGCACCGGGCGTCAAGCGAACGATCATCGCCTGGTTCAGGAACGACGGGATCGTCGAGGTGATGACACGGGCATTAAGGTCATGCGACCCGCCGGCACCGAGCGGAATGACCATCGTCACCGGCTTTTCCGGATATTCTGCCAGAGCCGGCGAGACTGCGCCCGCAAGGGTCGCTGCGGCCGCAAAAACCGCGCCTTTCCATAGCTTCTTGAACATTACTTCCTCCTCCGTATGCATCGATTGAAGGTGTTGGAGAGCCAGCGGACGATGCAGACGCGGCCTCCTTGTTCCTCAATGGGTAGCTAGCCCGTGGCCATCCTCTTCATCCTCCTCCAAAGGATGAAGGCAATGACCGGAATGAGGATCAGAACGAAAAGCATTCCCTGCCGCTCGGTGAACAGGAAGGCGAACGGAGCATTGTTCGCCATCGCGACCGTCTGGCCGAAGGCGTATTCCATCGGCGGCCCCAGAATGAAGCCCATCACCATCGGCATGACATCAAACCGCGCTGCCCGTGCGATCAGGCCGAAGGCGCCGAAGCCGACCAGCATCAGGAGATCGATGGAATCGGAACGGAACACGAAGGCGCCGGCAAAGGCGAACATGATCACGACCGGCACAAGGATCGAGTTTTTCAGGGTCACCAGGCGCGCGAAAAACGGCACCGACAGGTAGCCGATGACCAGGAACAAGAGGTTCGCCAGAACCATGGCGATCAGGATCGCAAACACCGTCGCGCCCTGTTCCTCGAAGAGTTGCGGTCCGGGACGCAGGCCCTGTGCAACAAAGGCGCCGAGCAGGATCGCGGTCACGTTGTCGCCCGGAATTCCGAGTGTCAGCAGCGGCACAAGCGTCGGGCCGTTGACGGCGTTGTTCGCCGACTCCGCCGCAGCAACCCCCTCGATCTCACCCTTGCCGAAATTCTCAGGTGTCTTTGACGCGTTCTTGGCCGCCGTGTAGCCCATCATGGCGGCAACAACCTGCCCGAGACCCGGAATGATGCCGATGCTCGTTCCAATGACACAGGAGCGGCACAGGGTGCGGAAGATCCGTTTGAATTCAGACCATTTCAGGCGGTCGCCCACAACAGCGGCAAGCGCCTGCCCCTGCGTCGAGCGCATCACCACATTGACGATCTCTGGGATGGCGAAAACGCCGATCAGCATCGGAAGGAGCGGAATCCCCGATTTCAGATCGAACAGGCCGAAGGTAAAGCGTTCAACGCCGCCGAGCGGGTCGGTGCCGATGAAGGAAAGCCAGATGCCAAGCAGCATCATGATCAGGCTTTTCAGAACGTTTCCGCCGGTTGTCACCGCGATGATCACCAGCGACATGAGCAGTACCGCGAAGATCTCCGGTGGGCCGAACTGCATGACGAGCAACGCGATCGGAAAGATCATCACAAGCGTGAAAATGTCGGAGAACGTGTCGCCGAAGGCCGAAGAGACCAGCGCAGTATCGAGCGCCTTGCGCGACTGGCCCTTCTTGGTGAGCTGGTAGCCGTCGAGGGTCGTTGCGACCGCCGCACCAGTTCCCGGCATCGATACCAGGATCGCCGGTACGCTACCGCCGAACATGCCGCCCTTATAGATGCCCAGCAGGAACGGGATGCCCACCAGCGGATCGAGGAAGAAGGAGATCGGCAGGAGAATGGCCATCGCCATCAGGGTGGTAAACCCGGGCAGCGCACCAACCAGCATGCCGCCAAACAGACCAAGGCAAATGAACACAATCGTGTCCAGCCGGAAGGCCATTTCAAACCCTTGAGCGAACTGCTCGATCATTGGGCTGCTCCCCCGTTGCCGCCGCTTTCACCAAGGATGTAGGCGTAGAAAAACTCGATCGGCGACAGTTCGGGCAACGCGACCGCAAGCAGGCGGGTGGCGCCGAGATAGAGCACGACCGGAGGGAGGAACGAAACGAGCGCGATCTGCCAGGGGCTGCGATTGCCGACAAGAATCGTGATCATGGCGAGGGTCAGGACGCTTGAGATCAAAAATCCAAGCGGTGCCATGGTGAGCGCATAAAACAGCATGATCGCGAAAAGCAGCAGGCCCCGGATGCTGCTTTGTTCGGCATAGACAGGTTCGGACCAGAAGCCTTCGGGCCGCACCTTGCAACGATACAGAAACAGAAGGTTGAGAAGGACCAGCCCAGTCAGGACGAGGTAAGGAAACAAGGTCGGCGAGATGGCCGTGAGCGACCGGCCGAAGAGTACCTTCGGTGGTGCCACCAGAGCCGACATAAAGACGATCGACAGGGCCGACGCCACTCCCAGGACTGCCGAGACAATCACTTCCGGGTCGATACGTCTGTTAACAGGATTCATCTGTGCTTTTTCCTTCCATAAGCACCAGACTAACGACCCGCCAAATTGATCCGAAATGCTAACTTTGAGTAGACGAATGCAGAACACGAATAGTGCTCATGCTGCATCTAACTCCTTGTCAAACAACGAGATTAGCTCGGCATCAAAGGCCCTGCGGGTCGTATCGACTTCCCCTCTGCAGGTGGAGGCAAACCTGGCACGCTCCTCTTCGCTCAGGTCGATGATTTCAACGCCCTCTGCTTCCAGCGCGTCGCGGCAGATCTGATCGTCTTCCTCGGCAAATCGGCGCTGTGCCAGAGTTGCTTCGGCAACGGCTTTTTCCACCGCAAGGCGGATGTCATCCGGCCAGCTTTCCACCGTTTTGGTCCGGAAAAGGACCAGAGCGACACCCAGCAGGTGGCGTGACAGCGTGATGCTGCGGTGGGTCTTGTGCAGACCGAAATTGTAGATGTTTGTCAGCGGATTTTCCTGCGCGTCGACTGTGCCGTCTTCTACTGCCGCCGGCAGGTCGCGGACGTCGATGGCCTTTGGATCGAAACCGAGCGCGCGAAAGACCCGCTGATGATCCTTGTTGGCAAGCGTTCTAAGCTTGAGACCGGTGCAGTCACCGGGTACCCGGATCGGTGCCCGGCTCGAAATGTGGCGCAAACCGTTGTCCCAGTACCCAAGCACTGTGTAACCGGTCGCCTCCGAGACCTTTGTCTTCAGCCGCTCGCCAAGCGCCCCATCGAGCACCGCATAGGCCCTGCGGCGGTCAGGAACGACGAAATGCTGATCGAACAATCCGAGCTCGGGCACGCGTTTTGCCAGATAACTCGAAGAGAAGTAGCAACCGTCGAGCGTTCCTTCTTCGGTCATAGACAAAAGATCCGCGGCCTTGTGGCCGCGGATGACTATGTTTTCGTCGAAGTCGATGGATGCAGCGCCACCACTTGTGCGTTTGAGCGCTTCGACAAGCGCTCTTCCGCCTCTTGTATGGACGGATTTGTCACCCTGGTACCCGCCGAACCTGATCGTGATGGTCATGGTCTTTCTCCTCAGGCGAGTTCCGCCATCAATTCGGCCGGGTCCGGTGGCAACGCCACTGCTTCGCCTCGCTTGGCGGAAAGATCCATTGCCATGGTCAGCAGCAGGTTGCGGTGACCGTCCTGTGCGGTTGCGTGCGGCGTGTCGAGGCCGGCGTAAAGCCGCTGGTACCAGGCGTTGGTCTCCTCACGCATCGGTCCCCACAGCTGGCCGAGATGCAGGTCGCCCGGCGGGTAGCTGGTCAAGAAGTCAACGTGCCGGTCCGGCGCCTTGTAGCCTTCCGGCGCATATCCGGCGCCCTGCGCGACATTGGTTGCCATGACCAGGTCGCGGTGCGTGTCCTCGATATCGATGACACCTTCCGACCCGACGATACCGATCTCGATGCCGTAAACGGCACCCGGCCAGACTTCCGGCAACGCCCAGGAGATGTTCATGGAAAAGATCGTGCCGTCATCCATGGTAAAGATGCCGAACGTGGAATCTTTCGTGCCCCAGGCGCCAAGGACCTTGTCCGTCGAGCGGGCGTAGACGCTGACCGGTTTCTTGCCTTCCAGAAGCCACAGCGACATGTCGAGGCTGTGTGTGCCGGAGACGACCATCGGCGTGAGGGTGGCGCGTTCCTGCGTCCGCTGCACGGTCGCGATCGGCACCATGCGGTTCATGAACGCGCGCGTGACGACCGAATGAACATCGCCGATCTGTCCGGTGATCAGGCGCTCCTTGATTGCCAGGAAGCGGCGGCGGAAACGCTGCGTGTAGCCGATGACGGCATCGACACCGGCTTCTTCGATCGCCGCCAGGATCTGCGCGGACTGGCGGGCATCGGTTGCCAGCGGTTTTTCGATGAAGAGATCATGCCCATGCTGGATGGCCAGCATGGTCGGTTCGAAATGAAAGTTCTCATCCGTCGCAATGATCGTTGCGGTGATTTCCGGCCGGACAAGCAATTCTCTGAAATCTGTCGTGAAAAAGTCCGCCTGGACATCGTCGGCAAGCTTCTGGCCGATATCCGACTTGATGTCGCAAAGGCCGATCCAGCCGACACCGGGATAGGCGCGTGCAATTTCGGCCCGGATGCGGCCGATCGTGCCGCAGCCGACAATGGCAAGACCGATTTCCTTATTCTTCGTTGGCACCAAATAACTCCTTAGTTTGGTGGGGACGTGAGTGTCGGTTCCGCGTCATCCGATCCCTTGCGCAGCGACATGAGGGCGCGCAGGACACCTTCGATGATGACAAAGAACACAGCGATCATCAGGACCGTGCCGATCCACTGGGACAGGATGAAACCGATGGACTTGTCCTCAAAAACCAGCAGCGAACGGCGCAGATTTTCGTCGGCAAGCGGTGCCAGGATCACCCCGAGCACGACCGGCGCTGTTGGAAACCGCATCATCGTGAAGACCCAGCCGAAGACGCCGGCAGCAAACATGATCCAGACATCGGCCATGGTCAGCTTGACCGCAAAGGCACCGATCACGCAGACCGGCAGGATCATCGGCATCAGAATGCCGCGCGGCAGGCTGAACAGTTTCACGCACGGCCCGATCAGGGCGAAGGCGGCGACGTACATCATCAGGTTCGCGACGATGAGGCAGGCATAAATGAAATAGATCAGACCCGGATGATCGATCTCGATGGTCGGACCGACCACGACATTCTTCAGCGTCAGAGCCGCAAGAAGGGCCGCCGCCGCTGCATTGCCCGGGATACCAAGCGCAAGTGTCGGAAGCATCGACCCGCCGATATTGGCATTGTTGGCTGTTTCCGCGCAGACAATGGCCTGGTAGCTGCCCTTGCCCCATTTCGCCTTTTCCTCGGGACGGGCCCACCGGCGGCCGATATCATAGGCAAGGAAGGACGCCACGTTTGCGCCGGCCCCCGGGATTGCGCCGATAAAGGCACCTATGGAGCCGGAGCGAAGCGCGCTCGGAATGTACTTGGCCAGTTTTCCGAGCGGCGGAATGATCCGCCCGACATCGGAGGGGATGGTCGGCATGTCCTTGGCCGGCAAAGTGCGCAGGATCTCCGAGAGACCGAACAGACCAATCAGCACGGCGACATAGGATATGCCGTCGTAAAGGGCGAAGGACCCGAAGGTGAAACGCGGAACCGCGTGGATCGCATCCAGCCCGACAAAGGCGATCAGCATACCGATCCAGCCCGCGATCCAGCCTTTGAGCGGCACCGAACCGGCGGCCATCGACCCGGCCACCATGATGCCGATAATCGCCAGCCAGAACATCTCCCAGGATTTGAAATTGAGCGCGAATGCCAGGATGAGCGGGATCAGCATGATCAAAAGCGCGATTCCGACCATGCCGCCGACAAAGGAAGCGGCAATCGACATGCCAAGCGCCTGGCCGCCCTCACCTCTTTGGGCAAGCTGGTGCCCCTCGATCATTGTCGGTACGGCGTCAGGCGTTCCGGGAATATTGATCAGAACGGCGGAAATGGCGCCGCCGAAGACACTGCCTGTGTAAACCCCGAGCATGAAGCTGATGGCGACTTCCTGCGACATGCCGGCGGACAGGCCGATCAGCAGGCCCATGGCCATGGTCGTCGACAGACCGGGAAGGGCGCCCCAGATGATGCCGAGGCACACGCCGCAAAGCGACATGAACAACAGGCCCGGCTGCATGGCCGCAAGTAGCGCGTCAATCATCAGAAGGACCCCGGCAGCGGAATATTGAAGACATGCTGGAAAACCGCGCTCAGGAGCAGGGTCCAGAGAACGGAGACCGCACAGATGATCCAGAGCGGCCCGTTCCAGGACATGCGCATGATGACCGCAAGTGCGAGAATGGTGACGGGTTCGAACGCAGTCACCGAATGCCGGATATCGCCGATGACAACGTCATGACGAAAGGCGAGAAACTGAAGGCCTGCGATATAGACGGCGATCGCGGCTGCAAGGATGAGGGACTTTACATCCGTTGAGATGTCCCGGCCTTCGAGGATGGGGACCCTGACCCCCTGGCGCCAGCGGCCGACCGCGGATGCGCCCAGGCCAAGCGCCATCACCATTAGGCTGGCAGCTACGATAAAGGGCAGCAATCCGGGGGCTGTGAGCAGATCGTCGGGCACGGGCAGCGCCATGCTGCCGATCATGACGGCAACCGAGAGCAGGATCAGCAAGATTGCCGCGATCATGTCGAGACCCGGCGAGGCGTAGCCGGTGCCGGCTTCTTCGCCCTCGAATTTCACGTCAGGCTGGGTGTGGTCGCTCACTGGCGTCCCCTCGATTCATTTTTTTGATTGGTCAGTGCTTGGCCCCGGCTGATGCAGCCGGGGCCGGACTTTGCTTACGCGCCGGATTTGATCGGCGGCGGCGTGTAGCCTTCAGGCGGCCACCAGGCGTCGAAGTCTTCGGGTTTCGGCAAGCCAAGTTCCTCGGCCGTCTTCACGTCGGCACCGATCTGGTCCTTGAACTTGTTGAAGATTTCAACGGTGACTGCTTCCATCAACGCGCCTTCACGGTCCGCTTCCTCACCGATCTTGACATCGGGCTGGAAGAACTTGGACTTCAGGAGCTCCTGGAAACCGTCGGAATTGACCGCAGCGACAAAGCCGTCCGCGAGTGCCTGCATGGCTTCGGGCGGAATGTCGCGCTTGACCATGAAGTTGTAGGTCGCACCGACCGGCAACAACGCTCTCGATTCGGGAATGATCGAAGCGATCGACGGCAGCACCGTGCCATCGTCAAGGGTGATGTCCTCGATGCTCGTATGGGTGAGGTTGCGCAGCTTGCCGGCCCGGATCAGGTCGATATGCTCATGCAGACCACCACCGGCGATATCGGTCTCGCCCTGAAGGCCTGCCAGTGTTGCCGGCTTGCCGCCCTTGTAGGGAACGTACTTCAGCTCGATGCCGGCCATGTTTGCAATGATCATGGCAAGTTCGTGCCAGACACCGCCCGTTCCGGACGTGGAGATGGTGACGCTGCCCGGGTTGGCCTTGGCCGCCTCGATCACGTCATTCAACGTCTGATACGGGCTGTCGGCCGCGACCGACCAGGACGCCAGCGCGTTTGCCGCCTTGAACGGAACCCAGTCCTCCCAGGGCGTAAAGTCCGCATGGCCGAGAACCCGGACAAAACGGTTGTAGTTCGCGCCGCCAAGCACGGTGTATCCGTCGGAGCGCTGTCCGCCGACAAACTGTGTGGCGATGCCGCCCACGGCGCCCGGCTTGTTGATGACATTGACGTTCCAGCCCTGGGCGTCTGCCATCTCCTGCGCGATCTTGCGCATGATGGTGTCCGTGCCGCCACCGGCGGAATACATCACGACCAGGGTAATCGGACGTTCCGGGAACCCGGCTGCCAGAGCCGTTCCGGGAATGGTAATTTGAAGCCCCGCCATACCGGCTGCAGCGCCGGCACCAGCGAGGAACGTTCTGCGGTTTGCACCACTCTTCTTCTCAGTCACGTTTCTTCCTCCTCCTGCTTCGGACCGTCTCCTCAAACGGCCCGTCTGGCCTCACGCACTTGCGTCAGGTCCGTGGTAATTGCTGCTGTTCACAAAGTTGACGACACTCTCCTCCAGTTCAGTTTCCATCAGCGCGTTCCAGCGGTTGTTGAAACCGAACAACGCAATGACGGAGCAAATTTCGACGATCTGCGCCGTCGAGTAATGGCGTCTGAGAATTTCCATGTCGGCCGGGTCGGCCGAGGCCGGGCACTGCCCGCCGGTCAACGCGATCCGAAGCGCTGCCCGTTCCACGTCCGAAAACAGCGGATTGGTCTCAAACTCCCAAAGAGCCTCGAGTTTTTCCTGCGGTACGCCATTGTCGGCACCGTTTTTGAACGTGTGCGCGGAGCAATACTGGCACCCGTTGGAAAGGCTGGTGACATGGGCAACCATCCACAAGAGCGCGGGGTCGACCGTGGCATTCGGGTTCCGGACGACCGCCCGAATCAGATTCAGCACCGCCTTGGCGATTTCCGGACGATGAGAAAGCGTCAGCATCGAATTTGCGACGAATCCCGTCTGACCGGCCAACCACTTGATTTCCTCAGCCGCTTCCCGGCTGGCCTCAAGATCAACAGGCGTTACGTGAGCCAATGACACCTCCCGAAAAAATCGAATTTTTAGTCGTCGCTACATGAATATCGAATAACGAGAGCTTTTCTAAATCAGCTTTTCTGATAGCGCGTATTGGCAATTCTGAACCGAGCGAGCGACATCGAGACTTGACGCAAGCCTTTGTCCTGCCGTCAGATCCGGCTCCGCGGACCACCTGAAACCCGCCCCGGCCGGCCTCTTCGGATTTTCGAGGACTATTGACTTGATTGGTGAACTTGTTGGCGTGATCGCGCCGCTGCTGCTGATGACGGCGATCGGATACTGGATCGAGAAGGCCGGGCCGAACCTCGAAACCAAAAGCATGAGCATGCTGGTCATGATGGTGGGCACGCCGGCGCTGGTGTTTTCCTCGCTGACATCCACCGAACTTCCCGAACAGGTGCTTCTTCTGATGTCCTTCGGCGCAATTTGCGCCAGCATCATTGCCGGGATCCTGTCGACGGCCTTTCTGCTTGTGTCCAGGTTCGACCTGCGCAGTTTCCTGCCAAGTCTGACAATGCCGAACTCGGGCAATATCGGTCTTCCGATCGTGCTGCTCGCCTTTGGCGAAGAAGGTCTTGCGATCGGTGTCGCCTTTTTCTTCGTGATCGCGATCCTGCAGTACACGGTGATGCCCATTGTCACCGCCGGCTCGTTCTCGCTGACTAGAACATTGAAAGAACCCCTGGTCTGGTCGGTGACCGCCGTGCTCATCGTCAAAGCGACAGGCATAACGCCACCTGAGGTCGTCAGCGAGACGACCCGTCTGCTTGGCGGCATGATGATCCCGGTCATGGTGATTCTGCTGGGTGCCGCAATCGCGCGCCTTCATGTCAGCGACATCAAGACGGCTCTGGTGCTGGCTGTGGCGAGACTTGTCATCGGCATGATCGCCGGCACCACGACGGTCATACTTCTGGACGCCACCGGAATTGCTGCCGGGAGCCTGTTCCTGATGGCCGCGATGCCGTCGGCCATCGTCACGTATGTCTTTGCCGAGCGCTTCGACCGGGACCCGGAAAGGGTCGCCGGCATGATCGTTGCGTCGACACTGATGACCTTTGCCGCCTTGCCCGGCCTCTTGTTGCTTGGGCTGAGCATCGCAGACCTGAACGCTCCGCTCGGCACGGTTCTGCCGGCGCTTTTTTCCAGTCTGTGACGCGGTAAAGGTCATTTTGCCGTCCTAGGGAATGGGAACGTCGTTCACGTATTTCGGAACCTGGTAGCCGCGTTGAACCGCCGGTCTTTCGGCGATCCGCACATACCAGTCCTTGACGTTGGGAAACTCGTTCAGGTCAATTTCCTGCCAGTCGTAGCGCGATACCCAAGGCCAGCACGCCATATCCGTGATGGAGTATTCGCCGCGGCCATCGCCGGCAATGTAATCGCGACCTTCCAGACGGGTGTTGAGAACCTTGTAAAGACGCCGTCCCTCGGTGGAGTACCGCTCCTCGCCGTATTCGGACTTGCCCTTGTTGTATTTGACGAAGTGGTGCACCTGCCCAAGCATCGGCCCAAGTCCGCCCATCTGCCACATCAGCCATTCAATCGCCGGCCAGCGAGCGGCCCCTTCGGGAAGGAACTTTCCGTACTTTTCGGCGAGATAGAGCATGATCGCGCCCGTTTCCATCATGGTGACGCCGGTCTCGTGATCGACGATCGCCGGAATACGGTTGTTGGGAGCGATCTTCAGAAAGTCAGGCTCGTGCTGCTCTCCCTTGGAAATGTCGATCGCATGTGTCGTGTAGTCGACACCAAGTTCTTCAAGAAGGATCGACACCTTCCGTCCGTTGGGAGTGGTCCAGGTATAAAGATCAATCACGCGAAATGCCTCTCGGTTTCAGTATTTCAGCCCACTTTCTGGGGGCGTCTCATCAGTCTTCGGGCAGAAAGGTCGCCCGGACGGATTTCAGGTGTGCACGCATGGCGTTCTTGGCGCCGGTCACATCGCGGCGCTCCAGCGCTGCCACGATGGCCTCGTGCTCGGTGAAGGAATGATAGTCCGCCGGCGGGCCACCTTCAGGCACATCAAGGCGCGACCAGACGACCGAAACGCGGACCTTGTTGACCAGCCAGTGAAGCTCGCTCAGCAGCGTATTGCCCGCCGCTTCCGCAATCTCTGTGTGAAAGGCGAAATCGAGCTCCTCGTAAGACGGCCAGGACGTTGCCGCGCGCATTTCCTGAGTGAGCTCACGCAGACGGACAAGATGGCGCGGCGTGGCGTGGACCGCCGCCAGGGCGGTGAGTTCCGGCTCCATAATCAGCCTTGCAACCATCGCTTCGTGCGGGCTCGTCCGGTCGGCCAGAAACATGAGGCTTTCCGAGGTGGCGCCCGCAATCGCATAGGCATCGCCCAGGAAAGTACCCTTGCCGACTTTGCGGTGAACGACCCCCTCGGCTTCAAGAACAGTCAGAGCCTTGCGCAAGACGCCCCGTGAAACGCCCAGCGTGTCGCACAGCTCGCGTTCGGGGGGCAGGCGGCCGCCGGGACGCAAGCCGGATTGATTGAGCCAGCCTCTCAAAAGGTCAAGGGCGGGTATCGATGGGGCCTGCAGCTCTAACACCAATTTGGTTCACCAATTTCTATTTTGGTCAAATTTCAGCTATTTCAGTTTAGGCACACTCGTAAAAAAGACTCAAGTACGGATTTTTTTATCGATTTTTTCTTTACAGGAGCCGTTTTATGGTGAAACTATGAATCAAATGAACCAAATTGGTTAACCAATCTGAGTCCAAGGACCCTCGTGAAAAGGGCCGGAAACACCCGCCTGAAGATCCTTTTGACCAGACAAGGTGACCTGCCCAGACAGCCAGGGAGGGCCGCGTGAGTTCGTCGGCAATCAATTCCGTTCCGTCAAAGATGAAGGCCTGGGTTCTTGGAGATCCCGACGAGCTGCATCTTGTAGAAAAAGACGTTCCCGTGCCGGGCAAGGCCGAAGCGCTGGTCCGTATCGATGCGGTTGCGATTTGCGCGACCGATCTGGAGATCATGACCTACGGAACGCCGGCCCTGATCCAGGGCGGGCCACCCTTCAACAAGAACTTCACGCCCGGCCATGAGTACATGGGAACCATCGCCGGTCTCGGACCGGGTGTTGACGAGTTCGAAATCGGCGACCGGGTCACGGTCGAGATCCATGCCGGATGCGGCCAGTGCAAGCGTTGCCGGATGGGCATGTACACGTCGTGCCACAACTACGGCAAAAACTACGGCGATCAGAACAAGGGTCATCGGGCCAATGGCTTCACCACCGATGGCGGTTTTGCCCAGTACGCGATCAACAACATCAACACCATGATCAAGGTGCCGGACACCATGCCGGACGAGGAGGCAACGCTCGTCGTGACGGCAGGCACCTCGATGTACGGCCTGACGGAACTGGGCGGCCTGGTGGCGGGCGAAAGTGTTGTGGTGATCGGCCCTGGACCCATCGGTCTGCTTGCAGTTGCTGTTGCCAAATCGCTCGGCGCCTCCCCCGTCGTTCTGGTGGGAACGCGCGAGAACCGCAACAGGATCGGACTGGAACTGGGCGCCGACGTGACGATCGACGCCCGCAACGAGGACGTTGTCGCCCGGGTCAAGGAACTGACCGGCGGAAAGGGCGCCGACTATGTCGTCGACTGTGCCGGCAGCGAGACCACGGTCAACCAGGCGGTTCACATGACCAACCGGGGCGGCCGGGTCTGTCTTGCAGCCTTCCCGAAAAAACCGGTCGAGTTCGATCTCGGCTATCTGGCCGTCAACAACATCTATCTCTACGGCATCCGCGGCGAAGGAAAATCGGCCACCCACAGGGCGATGGCATTCATGGCCGAAAAGCGCTTCGATGCTTCCAAGATCCACACACACACCTTTCCCATGGAAGACCTGCCGACGGCGCTGAAATACGCCCGTGAGCGCATCGACGATGCCATCAAGGTCGTTGTCTCCATGAAAGACACACACGCCGCAGCAGAAGCCGCGGAATAAGGAGCTGTTTCATGTCAAAAGCCCGCCGCGGTATTTACGCTGCTGCCGTTACTCCCTTTGACGATCAGGGAGCTGTGGACACCGCCAAACTGATTGCCTATTGCCGCCACCTTGTGAGTGAGGGCGGTTGCGACGGTGTCGCGCCCACCGGAACAACCGGAGAAGGAAATTCCGTCGCGGCGACAGACCGGCTCGCCCTTCCTGCCGCGTTTGCAGCCGCAGGATTTGAGGCCGACCAGGTCATTTTCGGAACCGGCGCCTGCGCCTCTGCCGATGCGGTCGCCTATACAAAGGCCTCGCTTGAAGCAGGCTTTCCAAGCGTGCTCGTCCTGCCGCCCTTCTACTACAAGAACCCCAGCGACGACGGTCTCTACGCTTATTACGCGCGCCTTATCGACAAGGTAAACTCGGACGCACTCAGGATCTATCTCTACCACTTCCCGCAAATGTCGATGACGCCGCTTTCGCCGACGCTCGTCGCGCGCCTGAAAGCTGATTTCGGGCCCGTGATCGCCGGCCTGAAGGATTCCAGCGGCGACTTCTCGCAATCGACAGCGTTTGTCGAGGCAACTGGCGGCGTCGACAAGGACTTCGACGTTTACCCTTCCAGTGAAGCAATGGTCTTTGACGCTTTGGGGGCGAAGTGCGCCGGCATCATCTCCGGTTCGACCAACGCTTTCGGCGGCCTGGTCCGCACTGCCTTGAATGCTGAGGGAGCTGCGCGCGGTCAGGCTCTTGAAAACGTCAAGGCTGCCCGCGCAACCGCAGCAAAGTATCCGCTGATGGCGGGCATGAAACAAATGGAAGCGTGGCGGACAGGTGACGACAGCTGGACGCGCATGGCACCGCCACTCGTTCCGCTTAGCGAGGAGCAGAAGACCGGGCTTCGCGCGGATCTAGACGCACTTCAGGCTGCCCGCAGCGCTGCGGAATAAAGCTGAAGGAACGCAATAACTTCTACTGCGGGGCAGGTGTTCGAAGACCATGCCCGGCGCGAAATACCCGGCGGGACCGCCGGATGAAGGAACGGAAGACCGGCTCGTTTCAAGAAGGCCGGATTCCGGCGTCACCGGATGGATCGGTGCATGGAATTTTGACTACGGGAGGAAAGCATGAAGAAGACACTCGCGAGTGCCACACTGGCTGCATCGCTTGCCCTGGCAAGCACGTCGGCGATGGCCGAAGAAATCACATTGCGTATCGGCTCGGGACACCCGCCGGGCGTGGTCTATGCAGGCCTGATGATCGACTATTTTCAGCCTGAGCTGAAAAGACGCGTTGAAGAGCGCACCGACCACACGATCAATTTCGTAGAGGGCTATTCCGGCTCGATCGTCAAGGTGACCGAGGTTTTGGAAGGTGTCCAGGACGGTATCATCGATATCGGCGGGTTCTGCTACTGCTTTGAGCCGTCCAATCTTCCGCTGCATGCGTTCCAGGTCATGATGCCATTCGGCACGATGGATCCGGTCCAGTCGCTGCAGATCGCTCAGGACGTCTACGCTGAAGTTCCCTATCTGACCGATGTCTTCCCGCAGAAGTTCAATCAGGTTCTTCTGTCGCGCATCGCGGACGGAGGTTACAACCTCGGAACTTCGTTCGCGTGGGAAAACCTGTCCGACCTAAAGGATCAGAAAATCGCAGGCGCAGGTCTTAACCTGAACTGGCTGAAATATGCCGGCGTATCTCCGGTGCAGTCGTCCCTGGCAACGGCCTACACGGAAATGAACACCAACGTCTATGAAGGCTGGATCATGTTCCCGTCGGCCTGGGTGAACCTCAAGCTCTACGAGCCGGGCCCCTACTACACGCTGATCGGCTTCGGTTCGATGACCTGGCATGGCCTGACCATCAACCAGGACACCTACAACGAGCTTCCGGACGACGTGAAGGAAATCCTTCATGAAGTCGCGGCGGACTACGAAGAGCAGACCGGTATCGTCAACCAGAAGGAATACGCCCGGCTGGTGGAAGAACTTCGCGGACTGATCACCGTGACCGAAATTGATCCGGCAGTCCGTGCAGCCTGGGCAGATAGCCTGAAAGACTGGCCGCAACAGATGGCTGACGAGCTGGAAGGTCAAGGCCTGCCCGCAAAGCAAGTTCTCAACCTGGTGCTCGATAAGGCCGAGGACCGTGGCTACACCTGGCCCGTACGCTACGAGATCAAGTAATCAAACGCAGCCAACTGGTGCTGCAGCCCTATCGGCTGCAGCATCTTTTCCCGACAAGGGGCATGGACCTGCAAACTAGCCTGTGCCCTTGAGACCGCGGTCTTTCCGCGAAATATCTCTGAAACGGCTGAAGTCCAATGTTCCTGATCCGGGCGACCGACCACCTCACCAAACTTCTCATGATCCTGGCCGCCGCCTGGGCCTTCATCCTCTGTTTCTTCATTCTGGCCGACATCATTTTCCGGGCGCTCAACATGCCACTGCAAGGCACCAAGGAGATTGTTGCCAACTCGGTGGTCATGATCGTGTTCCTGCAATTGGGTTTCGCGGTCCGGTCCGGCTCGATGCTGCAAGCAGACTTCCTGATCGACGCGTTCAACCCGACAATCCGCAAAATCATCGTCATCGTCGGACTTCTTCTGGGCGCTGCCTTCTTTCTCTTCTTGATGAAGGCGGGGATAAAGCCCGCGCTCCGATCTTTCGCCAATGGCGAATTCGACGGCGAAGGAGCCCTGCGCGTCCCTGTCTGGCCGGCGCGATTCACGATCATCTTCGGCAGCGGCCTCGCTGCCTTCAACTATCTCCTGCTGGCCGTCATTGAAGCCTTTGGCTTGTCCGACCGGCTGAAATTCCGGTGAGGGTGCGTTTCCTTGTTTGATTTCGGCACTGCATTTCTTGTCGTCGGCGGCCTGCTCGGGCTGGTCCTGCTCGGCGTCCATGTCGCCGTCGCACTCGGTCTTTCCAGCGCGCTCGGCATCTACCTCGTCACCGGCAAGATGCGGATCGTGGAGGCGACTGTCGCGTCGACCGCCGCAGAGGCCCTGCGCGATTTCACCTTTGCCGTCATTCCGCTCTTCATGCTGATGGGTGAATTCATCGGCCGGTCCGGTGCAATTACCGACATCTATAACGGCATCAATCGCGGCATCAAACGGCTACCGGGCCGGCTGGCGATTGCGACGGTGCTAGGAAACACTGTCTTTTCCTTCGTCACTGGCGTGTCGATAGCATCTGCAGCCGCCTTTTCGCGGATCGCCTATCCGGAAATGAAGGCGTTCAATTACCGCCGCGGCTTCGCGCTTGGTGCGATTGCCGGCTCCAGCTGCCTTGGCATGCTCATTCCACCCTCGGTCCTGATGATCGTCTGGGGCATCCTGACCGAGCAATCCATCGGCCGCCTGTTTCTTGCAGGTGTCATGCCGGGCATTCTTCTGGCAAGCCTGTTTCTCGGGTACATCATCGTTTCGGCAATCCTGAACCCTGAAGTCGTCGGCGAGAACCGTCCCGAAGCCCAACCGCGGGAGACGGCAGCCGACCGCATGGAGATGAGTTTCGGCCAGTTGCTTTCCAGCATGGTCGGTGTCTTCGGCATCATTCTGGCCGTGCTCGGTGGTATCTGGTTCGGGATCTTCACACCGACCGAAGGTGCCGGTGCCGGTGCCGCGCTCGCGCTCCTCTTCGCGCTGACGAAGGGACTTACCTGGCCGCAATTCATGCAGGCGGTCTATGCGGTCGGCAAGACCGCCGCACCGATCCTGATCCTGTTGTTTTGTGCTGCGCTCTATTCCAGAACGCTCGCCATGACCGGGGTGACCACCGCCATTCGCGAGTATTTCCTCGCTTCGGGACTGGAAGCCTGGCAGGTGCTCGCCGTCATTCTTCTGATCTGGTTCATTCTGGGCATGGTCATCGACAGCATCTCGATCATGCTTCTGACCGTTCCCATCGTCGAACCCATCGCAGTCGCATTCGGTTTCGACCGGCTCAGTTTTGCGATCATCGGAATTCTTGCGATCGAGGCGGGCTTGCTGACGCCGCCCTTTGGACTACTTGTCTACACGGTCAAGGCCGCGATCGAGGACCCGAAGGTTGGCGTTCAGGAGATCTTTCTCAGTTCGATTCCCTATTGGGGGATCATGCTGTTTGCCGCCGTTTTGCTGATCGTCTTCCCCCAGATCGCAAACTGGCTTCCAGAAACCCTCATGTAACTTCCGGAGGAAAGCATGCCCGCCTACTGGATCGCGCGCGCGAAAATCAACGACCCGGTCGAATACAAGAAATACACGGACCTTGTCCCCGGCATCATCGAGAAGCATGGCGGCAAGGTGCTTGCCCGTGGCGGCGATTACGAGATCATGGAAGGACCCGAGCATTTTCACCGGTTCGTGGTTATCGAGTTTCCGAGCCTGGAAGCGGGCGTCAATTGCTTCAAGTCGGAAGAATATGAGCAGGCGGCCGCCTATCGCCGGGCCAACGGCGCCGGTGAAGTGCAAACCGTTGTCGTGGAGTCCGGCGACGCGACCGTCTGATCCATCCAAACGCAAGGGAGACCGCGCATGCAGGCGCAACGCATCATGTTGACCGGGCAAGGAGCGCCTGAGGTCATGAAACTGGAGCCTTACGAGGTTCCGCCGCCGGGCGCGGGGGAGGTTCAGATCGAGCAGACGGCCGTCGGCTTGAACTACATGGACGTCTACCAGCGGTCAGGCCACTATCCGCTTGCCATCCCGAGCCCGCTCGGACTGGAAGCAGCGGGCCGCATCACCGCAATCGGCCCAGAGGTCGAGGGATTGAGCCTCGGTGACCGGGTCGTTTATGGCGGCGTGCTCGGGGCTTATGCGACGGTTCGAAACGCTCCAGCCGCGCGCGTCCTCAAGATCCCGGACGGCGTCACGGACGAGGTCGCCGCGGCAGTCCTGATGAAGGGCATGACTGCAGAATATCTTCTGGAACGCTGCTTCAAGGTCCAGCCGGGACAGGATGTTCTTTTCTTTGCCGCCTCGGGTGGTGTTGGCCAGTTGGCGGGGCAGTGGGGCAACTATCTCGGTGCACGCATGATCGGCGTCACGTCAGGTGCCGAAAGCTGCGCGTTGATCAAATCGCTTGGATACGCAGAAGCGATCGACCGGACGTCGGAGAATATTGCTGAACGCGTCAAGGAGCTGACCGGCGGCAAAGGCGTGCCGGTGGTCTATGACAGCATCGGCAAGGCGACATTCGAGACCTCCATCGAGTCGCTTGCCACATACGGCATGTTCGTTTCCTTTGGTGCAACCACCGGCGAGGCACCGCCCGTCCCGCCAAGTCTTCTCCAGAAGGCCGGATCGCTCTATTTCACGCGTCCGACGCTCGCGAACTACGTCGGGCCCCGCGAAGATCTTGAGCATTCCGCCAAGCGGGTTTTCGACATGATCCTGGGCGGGCATCTGTCGGTGAACATCAATCAGAAATGGCCGCTTTCAGATGTGGTGGAAGCGCACCGGGCGCTTGAATCGGGAACAACCACCGGGTCGTCCCTCATTCTCCCGTAAGGCACGGGGATGAGACTCACGCTACCTATCACGACGCTGATCGCCGCGGCCCTTGCCGCGGCGGTGCTGATTGCGCTCGGCATCCGGTCGGAAGGCCAGGACCAGGGTATGCTGCTGGCCAGCGGCGTCGGTGTCTTTTCGATCGCGCTCTTTGCCACAAGGGTGTTTCCGGACATCGTCGCAGCTTTTTTCGTGTTCCTGCTGAGCCTGTCGGTCTCGATCGCACCGGCTTCGGTTGTTTTTTCCGGACTTGAGTCCGGCGGCTTCTGGCTTCTGGTTGGCGGGATCATCCTGGGCGTGGCGGTCATCACGACAGGTCTCGGAACCCAGATTTCGAACCGGATGCTCACGCTCTCCGGCGTTTCCTACCCCAAAGCGGTGCTGGTGGTGGCAACGGCCGGGTTTCTGCTCGGCATTCTCATTCCCTCAACCATCCCCCGCGTGCTGATCCTGATCCCGGTTGCCGTTTCGCTGGCAGCTTCGCTTGGCCTCAAACCGGGTAGCCGCGGGTCGATGGGCCTTTGTGCCACCGCCGCCGCCGGAACACTCCTGCCAACCTACGCCATCTACACGGCCAACCTGCCGACAATTGTGCAGTTCGGTGCTCTGGACAGCCTCTTCGGATTGAAAACAACCTATTCCGGGTACTTTCTGGCCCAGTTCCCGGTCAATCTTCTGCGCTTCGCGGTTCTGCTGCTGGTTCTGTGGCGGTTCAGCAGCGAGCCGCTGGAACCGCAGGACCCGGACCGGCACTCGACGGGAAGCCTGACCGGGCCGCAAGCCCGACTGCTCGGCCTGTTGCTCATCGCCATTGCGCTCTGGGCGACGGATTTCCTGCACGGTATCCAACCGGCATGGATCGCACTCGCAGTCGCCACGATCGCGCTCTGGCCGAAAACGGGCTTGCTGCCCGGCTCGGCAATGAAAGAAAAGATCGACTTGACGCCTGCACTGCTGTTCGGCGCCATTTTCTGCGTCAGCGCGCTTGCCCGTCACGTCGGTCTGGATGTTGCGCTCGCCAACACATTGATTGAGAAAATGGCCCTCGTTCCCGGCAATCCGGTCTGGAACATTTATGCAATCTTCGGCTTTTCCGTGCTTCTGTCTCACTTGACGACGGCGCCAGCCGCCCCGCTGGTGCTTGTGCCATTTGCCGAACCGCTCGCAACGGCCTCCGGCCTTCCGATCGAAACCGTTGCCATGACGCAAATGATCGGTATTGCCAGTCCACTACTGCCTTACCAGGCGCCTCCGCTGATCGTTGCCATGTCACTTGCGGATATTTCAACTGCAATATTGACCAGGGTCTGCCTCGCATTGTTCGCAGCTGTTCTTGTGATCGGTCTTCCGGTGACGATTTTCTGGTGGCATCTCACAGGACTGCTGCCCGGGACATGAGCAATTTCAATTGCATCAGAAAACCTGATTACGTCGATAATACCTTATAATTTGTCATAATGTCGCACCCCGCTATCTTCAGAAGCAACCGAAGGAGGGGATCATGAACGCAATGACTGATACCAAAGAGTTCGACATCGACCCGAAGGCACTGCGGCAGACATTGTCCTGCTTTCCGACCGGCGTCGCGATAGCAACGACGCTGTCGCGTTCGGGCGACCCGATTGGTGTCACCATCAGCTCGTTCAATTCGGTTTCGATGGACCCGCCTCTGGTCCTGTGGAGCCTCGCGCGTAAGGCTGGCAGCCTTCCCGAGTACAGGGCACATCCCGGTTTCGCCATCAACATTCTTTCGGCTGACCAGGCACATCTTTGCAAACTCTTTGCCAGCCCGGAGAGAGACCGTTTCACTGGGCTTGAGTGGTTCCAAGGTGCACATGGTGTGCCGTGCATTGCCGGGTGCGCTGCCGCGCTCGAGTGCGAAACGCACGCGGTTCACGAAGGCGGCGACCACGAGATCTTCATTGGACGGGTGCTCGCCCACACAAGCAGCGAAAGAACGCCGCTTGCTTTCGGCAAGGGACAGCTTGGCGCCTTTTCCCTGGGATAATCGCCTGCTTTCAAGTTCGTCGGACCGCCTGAAGCGAAACGGACGGCCGGGCTCCAGTCAGTTCTTGCCTGAGCACCTTTTTCAATTGCAGCCCCCTTGGAATGCTGGATCCCGGTCCTGCCGCTGACGCGGCAAACCGGGACGACACCTGACAGGTTCAATGGACTTGCAGATTTACGCCGCGACCAGCCCTGCGACTTCCTTCTTGAGTTCATCCAGAAACACGCGCGCCTGTGCAGACAAGGGCCGGCGCGCGGGCTCGATCTGCACCAGATCAAGATAAAGCGGCGGATCTTCGATCGGGGCGATGCGCCGGACGGATCCCTCACTGTCCGGCGCGCAAATCAGCCCGGGAAGGATCGTCACCCAGTCCGTCCGCGCGACGAAATCGAGTGTCCCGAGCATGGCATCCATTTCCATTGTCCGCTCGACACGGATTGCGTGGGTGGTGAGATAGTCTTCGATCCGCGCTGACCTGATATTGGTGGGCGACGGGGTCACCAGCTTCAGAGGCGGCAAATCACGCAATCGCACCGGCTTGCCGTGAACAACATCGCTCTTTGGTCCTCCGACAAGCATCTCGCGGTCCCGCGCAAGGTGATGCACATTCAGTCCGACAGCCCCTCCGAACGCCGGAACAACAGCGAAATCAAACTCCTCCGCCTTGACACTATCCGTCAAAGCACCGCTGTAACCCTCCATGATCTGGATCGAGACATCGGGATGCTGCCGGGCCATCGTCTCAAGCGCAGGAGCCAATGCGGCGCGGGCCAGAACGGGCATGATCCCCGCGCGCACGGTGCCGGAGAGCGTGTCCTGGCGGCTCTGGGCATCAATGATCGCCTCTTCGGCGCCGCGCAAGACTTCCAGGACCCGCTGATAATACCTGTTTCCCGCCGGCGTCAGCAGCACGCCGTCGCTGGTGCGCTCAAAAAGCCGGATCCCAAGGACATCCTCGACTGCTGCAACATGCTGCGAAATACCGGACTGGGTTGCGTTTTCGCGCGCGGCAGCACGGGTGAAGGACCCTTCCTCCGCGACCGCAACCACAGAACGCATCTGACGCAGTGATATCATCAGAACCTCATTAGAATTCTTGATAGCCCAATTTAGTACTTATAATTTTCCCAAACACCAACCCCGGCAGTAAGGTTTGATCCAGATCAATGACTCGTGCTTGAGAGGAGCAGGCCCATGGAACTCGGTTTCTTCACCATGCCGATCCACCCGCTGGACAAGGACTGGCGGCTGACGCTGAAAGAAGACCGCGAAGCGTTCCTGCTCGCGGATGAACTTGGCTTCACGGAAGCCTATTGTGGTGAACACGTCACCGACCAGGCCGAAAACATCACGTCCTGCGCGATGTTCGTTGCCTCACTGGCGTCTGCCGTCAAGAACATGCGTCTGGGAACCGGCACGGTGAACATGCCGAATGCGCATCCCGCAGCGGTTGCCGCACAGGTGGCCATGCTCGATCACATGCTCGACGGGCGCTTCAATTTCGGCATTTCGCCTGGCGGTCTCCTGTCGGACGCAGAGGTTTTCGGCAACCTGGACGCAGACCGGAATGAAATGTTCCTCGAGGGCATCAATACGGTACTGAAAATCTGGGAAAGCGAGCCTCCCTACAACATTGAAGGCAAGTACTGGAAGATCACGACCGAGCGCACGAGCATGGCTGAAATCGGCCAGGGCATCATGCCGAAACCCCTGCAGCGGCCGCATCCGCCGATCGTTGTCACCGCCGTCGCGCCGTTTTCCAAAGGCGTTACGGAAGCTGCGGCCCGCGGTTGGGATCCGATCAGCGCCAACTTCCTGATGCCCCAGTGGGTTGCCAGCCATTGGCCAAAATACGTGGAAGGCTGCGAACGCGTCGGCCGGCCCGCGTTGACCGAAAACTGGCGCGTCGCACGTTCCGTTTTCGTTGCCGACGATCTCGATACGGCCCGCGAATATGCGCTGGGGCCGGACAGTCCCTACCGCTTCTACTACGAGCAGATCCTTACCAAGATGCGCAAGAACAATCGCCTCGGCCTGTTCAAGACACATCGGGACCAACCCGATGAGGAAGTGACGCTGGAGGGTGTTCTGGAGAACCTTGTTACCTGGGGAACTCCGGACAAGGTGACCGAGGATTTGCTTGCCTATCGCGAAACCGTCGGTGACTTCGGCACACTGCTTTATGCCGGCAAGGATTGGGCCGATCCGGATCTCGGCCGGCGCTCGATGATCCTTTTGGCCGAAAAGGTCAAGCCGGCGTTCAATGCCGCCGTTTCCTCAGAAACGCAGGCCGCACAATGACCGGCCGCGTAGACCTCGGCAGCCATAGCCTTCAGACCTATATCGATGGGCCTGAAGGTGCGCCATGGCTGATCCTGTCGAATTCCCTCGGTGCGAGCGCTGAAATGTGGGATCCGCAGATCCCCGCGCTCAGCGAGCATTTCCGTGTGCTGCGGTATGACACCCGCGGTCACGGCAAATCCGATGTTCCGAGCGGCCCCTATACGTTTGACCATCTTGTCGGCGATGTGATCAGCCTGATGGACAGGCTGGACATTGAGACAGCCCGGTTCATGGGTCTTTCCAAGGGCGCCATGACCGGCCTCGGACTTGCGCTCGCGCATCCCGACCGGATCGAGCGTGTCGTTTGCGCAGACGGGCGTTCGGATGCACCGCCACCGTTCAAGTCCATGTGGGACGACCGGATCGGCAATGTCGAAGCGAATGGTATGGCCGGGATTGTCGATGGCACGATGGCGAGCTGGTTCACACCGGACTGGCTAGACGCCAATCCGGAGACCGCCGAGGGCGTTCGCCGGATGATCCTGTCGCATGATCCGGCCGGCTACATCGCCAACTGCCGTGCACTCCAGGGCCTCGACTATTTCCGCCGGCTCGACAAGATCGGGATCCCGGTTCTCTATGTAGGCGGCAGTCACGACAAGGGTGCGGCCCCTGCAGTCATGCAGGCCATGGCCGATGCGACACCCGGCGCAAGCTTTGTCGAAATTCCGAACGCGGCCCATGTGGCCAACATCAATGCACCGGAAGCTTTCAACGCGGCGGTTATGGATTTCCTGACTGCCGATGTGGCAGCGCAGGCAACCGCCTGACGGAAGGGCTCCTCTGGACCGCGATGCGGGGCCGGTCCTCGACTATTCCCCTCTACCCGCATTCAAACTTCGAGCCGCCCTCCCCACGGGGCGGCTTCTTTTCGTGAGCTCAGGCGCCCGGGACTTTCATGCTCATGAAATCAACCATGACGAAGTCGCGATAGGCCGGCCGCTCGCACAGGCGGTCGTAATAGGCGCGCAGTCCCGGAAGGTCGGCCTTTTCGAAATCCATTTCGTAGTAACGGTAGAGCAGGCTGCCGATCTGGTAGTCGACCAGATTGAGGGAATTGCCACCAATGAACGGGCCTTCAATAAGGCCTTCTACAATCGACATGGATTGCTTGAGCGAGGCGATCGCATTCGCCACGCCCGCCTCGTTCCTCTCGCTTGCCGGGGTGCGGATGAGCTGCCAGAAAATCATCGGGATCAGAGGCACATAGACATGCTGCCTGGACATATCGGCCCAACGCTCGATCCGCGCGGCAGCCATCGGGTCGGCCGGGTGTCCACCGTAGCGGCGCATCAGGTAGCGCAGGATGGTGACCACCTCGGAGATCGCCTGCCCGTCCTGCTCCAAAACGGGAACCAGTCCGAGCGGGTTCATGGCCAGGAACTCCGGTGTGTCGTTGCCACCGAAGGGTCCACTTACATCGAGACGCTCGTACTCAAGGCCAAGCTCTTCAAGACACCAGATCACCGGTTGAACATTGGACGACGAAATACGGCCGTGAATTGTGATCATTTTCTCAATATCCCTGTAAAAACGTTGCCGCATCGCGAGCGGCGATCCGGATTTTGACCTGTACGGAGCAACCGACAAAGCCCCGTTGGCGAAAATTATGTGATCCGAAAGCCCGAACTGATTGCCGAGGATACGGATCCCTTCAGGATTAACGTCAAACGCAACGGCCGCCATCGACCTCAAGTGCGGCACCAGTGATCATGCTTGCCTCGTCCGAGCACAGGAAGCAGGCGGCATTGCCCATGTCCTCAGGAGTCGAAAAGCGGCCAATCGGAATGGTGGACAGAAACTTCGCCCGGATCTCGGGCGTATCCTCACCCATGAAGCTCTTCAGAAGCGGCGTTTCTCCGGCAACCGGGCAGATGGCGTTGACGCGAACGCCGGAGGGTGCCAGTTCCACCGCCATGGTCTTGGTCGCCGTGATCATCCAGCCCTTGGATGCATTGTACCAGTTCAGTCTCGGGCGCGGACTGAGTCCGGCGGTGGAAGCCACATTCAAGATCGCTCCTTTGCCCGCGTCGGCCATTGCAGGAACGAAATACCGAGACGTCAGGTAGACGGACTTGCAGTTGACCGAAAAGACCTTGTCGAAGTCCTCTTCGCTGACGTCCTGAAGCGGCATGGGCAGATGGGTAACGCCCGCGTTGTTAACGAGAATATCAACCTGTCCGAGAACACCGGATGCAGTTTCTGCAAGGGACTGGACACTTTCTCTGCTGGACACATCGACCTTCAGTGCCACACCACCGACCTGGCGTGCGATGTCCTCTGCAAGGTCCTTGTTGAGATCGGCAATCAGAACCTTTGCACCTTCGGCGGCAAACTTGCGCACGATTCCGGCACCAAATCCCGATGCGCCGCCGGTCACGATCGCTGATTTTCCCTCCAGTCTCATCTGGACTTCCTTTCTCATTGTGTCGCTGTCCCGGCCTGATCCGGAACGTTCCCCATTTCACCGCTCGGACCCGGGTTCAAAACCGGGACGGCGCACGAAACGGGACAGACTTTGCGAGCGCTCTTAGGGTGCGGACCCAATTGGCGCCTCACCCGTGGTAAGCCGCCACCGTCTTCAGCGTGGTGAAGCCATAAAGCGCTTCGAAGCCTTTTTCGCGGCCATGACCTGATTTGCCAACGCCACCAAACGGCAGTTCGACACCGCCACCGGCACCATAATTGTTGACGAAGACCTGACCGGTGCGGATCTTTTTCGCAAGCCGCATCTGCCGTGCTCCGTCCCGGGACCAGATGCTGGCAACAAGGCCATAATCCGTGCCGTTTGCGATCGCGACCGCTTCATCCTCATCGTCAAACGGAATAACAACCTGTACCGGCCCGAAAATCTCATCCCGTGCCAGCGTATGTGTCGGGGAAACCCCGGTAAAAAGTGTCGGCCTGACATAGTTGCCGCCTTCCGGTGTATCCTGGAAGTCTCCCTCTGCAGCCTTTTCCAGATCGTCGCCGCGATCCAGGAAACTGGTGACGATGCCCTTTTGCTTGGCCGAGATCAGCGGACCGACATCAAGGTCCGCCAGAGCAGGACCTACCTTCAGCGCCGCATATCTTTCAGCCATACGCCCGACAAGCTGATCCGCTATCGACCGGTGAACCAGAATGCGCGAGGACGCCGAACAGGTCTGACCGGCGTTCTGAATGCCGGCATTGACCAGAAACGGCAGAGCGGCCTCAAGATCGGCATCCTCGAAAACGATCTGGGGCGACTTGCCCCCGAGCTCCAGCGTCACCGGAACGACGTTTGCAGCGGCTGCCGCCTGCACCCTTGCGCCCGTCGCAACCGATCCGGTGAAGCTGACGTGGTGCACGCCCGGATGAGCCGAAAGGGCAGCTCCTGCCTCCGAACCAAGGCCCGGAACAACGTTCAGCGCACCATCGGGCAGACCGGCCTTTACGGCAAGATCGGCAAAAGCGAGAGCCGTCAGGCAGGCGTCCTCAGCGGGTTTCAGAACGCAGGCGTTTCCGGTTGCAAGGGCTGCGCCCACCGAGCGGCCGATGATCTGCATCGGATAGTTCCACGGCACAATATGGCCGGTGACGCCGTGCGGCTCCCGCAACGTGTAAACCGTATAGCCGTCGAGATAGGGAATTGTCTCGCCATGTAGTTTGTCGGCGGCGCCGCCATAAAATTCCAGGTAACGCGCAAGCGCAACCGCGTCCGCGCGCGCCTGCTTCAGTGGTTTGCCAACATCCAGCGCCTCGATACGCGCAAGGTGCTCCACTTTTTCCAGAACCAGTTCGCGCAGACGGAAAAGAAACCGCCCGCGTTCGGCTGCCGTTGTCCGGCCCCACGTGCCCTGCCAGGCATCGCGGGCGGCCAAGACCGCCGCATCGACATCATCAGCAGTACCCCGCGCGATTGAACCGATGCGCTCTCCAGTCGATGGATTTTGCAACGGCAGCTCCTGACCTCCGGCCGGAGCAACCCATTTGCCGCCGATCAGGCACTTGGCCGGATCGAACCACAGGTCCAGTTCGTCAGTCATGGCATCTCCTTCAGGCAACATCGGCCGGCAGAACCGGTGCGGCGTCGACAAGTTGCTTTGTATAAGCGTCTTTCGGATTGTCGAAGACGGCCTCCGTCGGACCCTCCTCAACGATTTTTCCGGATTTCATGACCAGCACGCGTTCGGTTATGGAGCGCACGACGCTGAGGTCATGGGAAATGAAAAGATAAGTGAGCCCGAACCTGCCGCCGAGATCGGCCAACAGATCCAGCACCTGGGCGCGCACCGACACGTCGAGCGCGGAGACGGCCTCGTCCAGAACAATCAGATCCGGCTTGATGATCAAGGCGCGCGCGATTGCGATCCGCTGGCGCTGTCCGCCGCTGAATTCGTGGATGTATTTGCCGGCGTCATCCGCAGTCAGCCCGACACTTTCCAACGCTTCCGCGATCGCTTCCCTGCGTTCTGATCCCTGCGGCGGGCTGTCCAGCAGGTGGTAGGGCTCGGTAATCAGCCTGTCGACGCGCCAGCGCGGATTGAAACTGCCATAGGGATCCTGGAAAACCACTTGCATGCGCCGGCGCACTTCGCGATTGGCATGATGATGCACGACGACCGGCTCGCCATCGAACAGGATGTCACCGCCCTGGGTTTCCTCAAGGCCGAGAATCGCGCGTGTCAGAGTGGACTTTCCGCAGCCGGATTCTCCAACAAGACCGAGGCTTTCGCCTTTTCGGATTTCGAAACTGACATCGTCGACGGCGCGGAACCTGGTTGTCTGTCCCCACCAGCCATGGCTGTGGCTGGCATATTCGCGCACAACATTTCGCACCTGAAGAAGTGGCGCAGACGTTGTCCTTGCCGACTTTACCGGGACGTGACCCGATGCCTCCAGAAGGGCCCGCGAATAAGGATGCTGCATGTTGCGGAAGAGGTGCGCAGCCGGGCCGCTTTCAACCACTTCGCCCCGACGCATGATCACGAGATCGTCCGCCAGATCGGCGACGACAGCCAGATCATGGCTGATCAGCATCAATCCCATGCCGTCTTCGGCCACCAGGCGCTTCAGGAGATCAAGAATCTGCGCCTGGGTTGTCACGTCCAGTGCCGTGGTCGGTTCATCCGCGATCAGAAGTTTCGGTCTCAGCGCGATTGCCATGGCAATGACCACGCGCTGCCGTTGGCCACCGGACAGTTCGTGCGGATATCGCGACAGGGGGAACCGGTCCTGCGGCAACTCGGCCCGCCGTAATGCTTCGGCGGCTCTCGCCAACGCCTCCGCCTTCGGCACATTTTCATGGATGAGTATGGTCTCGGCAACCTGGGCGCCGATTGTCTGAAGGGGATTCAGGGCGGTCATGGGTTCCTGAAACACCATGCCGACCTCTTTCCCGCGCAGGCTGCACAGTTCTTCCTCGCTGCACGCCAGAATGTCCTTGTCCGACAAGGATATGTCACCGCTGCACGCGGACCCGTTCGGCAACAGCTGGAGCACGCTGAAAGCCGTCATCGACTTGCCCGATCCGCTCTCGCCGATGACGCCCAGGATGCGGCCCGCACCGACCTTCAACGAGACATCCTTGAGGATCGTGGATCCATGGATCGAAAGTGACAGCCTGTTGATGTGCAGGAGGCTCACGAGCGTGACCTCCGCAGTTTCGGATCGAGCACATCGCGCAATCCGTCGCCCATCAGGTTCAGGCCAAGCACTGTCAGCAGGATCGCCAGTCCCGGAAAGAGTGCCAGGTGCGGCGCGAGCGAAATCATCGTCTGACTGTCGGCCAGCATGCGCCCCCAACTCGCCGTCGGAGGTTGCGCGCCAAGCCCGACGTAGCTGAGACCCGCCTCGGCCAGAATACCCAGTGAGAACTGGATCGTTCCCTGAACGATCAGCAGGTTGGTCACGTTCGGTAGAATGTGTTCTACGGAAATCCGCGCCGGCCCCTTGCCGGCGACCCTTGCCGCCATGATGTATTCGCGGCTCCAGAGCGTCAGCGCCGCACCCCGTGTGAGGCGGGCAAAGACGGGAATATTGAAAATGCCGATTGCGATGATCGCATTCAGCGCAGACGCGCCAAAGACAGCGGTGATCATCACGGCGATCAGAAGGCTCGGAAAAGCAAAGACCAGATCATTCATGCGCATGATGACCTCGTCCAGAAGGCTGCCCTTTCGCGCGGCCGCGGCAAGGCCAAGCGGCACGCCGGCCAGCATTCCTATCCCAACGGCGACCAGAGCGACAGCGATCGAGGTGCGTGCCCCGACCATGATCATGCTCAGGATGTCCCGGCCGAACTGGTCCGTTCCGAACGGATGCTGAAGGCTGGGCGATTTCATGCGCTCGGCAATGTTCAGGACCGTCGTGTCGTAGGGCACCCAGACCAGGCTGACGATCGCGGCGCCGGTAAAGATCAACGTCAGGACCAGGCCCGGCAGCATGGACCGGTTGTGCAGGAATATCTTCATCGCCGCCTCCGCAAGCGCGGATCGACAAGCGCGTAGGCAAGGTCGACGGCGAAGTTCACTACGATGACGGCGAAGACCAGAAGCATTACAACGCTTTCAACGACAATCAGATCGCGGGAACTGATTGCCTGAAAGACCAGGCGCCCGAGGCCGGGAAGGAAAAAGACATTCTCGATGATGATCGCACCGGCCAGCAAGAACGAGAACTGAAGCCCCATGATCGTGAGCACCGGGATGAGCGCATTGCGCAAGGCATGGCGCCACATTGCCTGGCCTCTGGTCAGACCTTTTGCACGGGCAGAGCGAATGAAATCCTCGCCGAGTGTGTCAAGAAGACTGGAGCGCATGACGCGCGTCAGAATGCTCGCCTGGGGCAGAGCCAGGGCAATGGCCGGCAGTGTCAGCGCCTTCATCCCGGCAAAAAAACCGTCTTCCCACCCCGGAAAGCCACCTGCGGAAAACCAGCGCAGATTGATGGCGAAAACCAGCACCATCAACATCGCAAACCAGAAGTTCGGGATGGCAACACCAAGCTGGGTCACGCCCATAACCCCGGCATCCGCATATGAACCGCGCCTGGAAGCAGCCCAGATCCCGGCAGGAAACGCGATCAGCGTACTGAGTGTCAGAGCGTAAAGCGCTAGCGGTAACGAGACCCACAAGCGCTCTCCGATCAGCTCCGATACCGGCGTTCTATAGGTATAGGACGTGCCGAAGTCTCCGACGAGAAGCCCTCCTGCCCAGGAAAGATACCGCTGCAGGATCGTGCCGTTCAGCCCCAATTGCTCCCGCAAGGCGTTCAGCGTGTCTTCCTGAGCGTTGACCCCCAGCATGTAGGCCGCCGGGTCGCCCGGCACGACTTCGAGCGCCAGGAAGATCACCACCGACGCAGCGACAAGGCTTAGCCCAAGAGACAGAAGGCGTTTCAGGAAGTATTGCAGCATCAGCCGGTCACGCGCCTATCGGCATACTGTCTCCGGAACATTGAAGTGGGGTGGGAAGGGCGCCCACCGGTGGCAGACGCCCATCTTGTTTGATCTCAGTCTTCCCAAACGACGGCGGTCAGATCTGTCGCCTGGGTTGGCTGGTTTTTCCAGAGCCCCTTGATCCTGGCATCGGCGACCGTGGGAAAGGCGAGCTGGAAGAGGTACGCATTCACGTAGTCCTTTGCGATCATCTCCTCGGCCTGCTTCAGAAGTTCCGATCTTTTTTCAGGGTCGTTTTCGCTGGTGATGGCCGCAAACAGTTCTTGAAACGCCGGATTGTCGTACTGGAAGTAATAATCCGGACGCGCGTAAATCCCGATGTCCATCGGCTCGGTGTGGCTGACAATGGTCAAGCCATAGTCCTTGCCGCGGAAAACCTGCTCTAGCCACTGTGCCCATTCCAGATTGGTGATCTCTGTCTCGATGCCGACAGCGCGGAGCTGCGACGCGATGATTTCGCCGCCGCGGCGGGCGTAGGACGGAGGCGGCAGTTTCAGGGTGGTTTCAAATCCGTCCGGGAACCCTGCTTCAGCCAACAGTGCCTTGGAGCGCTCGGGATCGTATTGGCTCAGGCCGGTGAGATCGACATAGTCCGGGTTATGAGGTGCGAAATGCGTTCCGATCGGCGTGCCGTATCCGAACATGGCGCCATCGATGATCGCCTGACGATCGATGGCATGGGCCACTGCTTCACGCACTTTGATGTTGTCGAACGGCTCCAGCTTGTTGTTCATCGCCAGAATCGTCTCGCCCTCGGTCGAGCCGACAAGCACCTGGAACCTTGGATCCGCCTCGAATTGCGGTAGGTTTTCCGGCGCAGGGAAACCGACAAAAGCGTTGACGTCCTCCGCCATGACCGCGGCAAAGGCCGCCGTCGGGTCTGAGATGAACTTGAAGGTGACGTTGTCGAGCTGGGCGGGCGTACCCCAGTAGTCAGGGTTCTTCTCAAGGTCGATCTTGTCCCCTTGCACCCAGTCGGAGAATTTGAAAGCACCGGTGCCAACCGGATTGGTCTTGATATCTGCGATTGTTTCCGGCGCGACGATCACCGCATCGCCCCAGGCCATGTTGAACAGGAAATTGCTGTTGGCCTCGCTGAGCGTGACCTTGACGGTGACAGGATCTATCACCTCCACACTTTCAATGCCGGCGAAAAGCGCTTTTTGGGCATTCGCGCTGTCGTCTCCACGCGCCCGGTCGAGGCTGAATTTGACATCTTCGGCGGTCATGTCCGTTCCATCATGGAACTTGACGCCATCGTGGAGATTGAAGGTGTAGGTTTTGCCGTCTTCGGAAATCGTCCAGCTTTTTGCCAGGCCCGGATTGACGGACCCGTCCGGGCCAAAGCGGGTCAGGCCTTCGAACACATTGGAATAGAGCACGGAGTCGATTGCTCCGGCGGCCGCGCTGGTCGGATCCAGATGCGGCGGTTCGAGCTGCATCGCGACGATAATGTCGGTTTTGGCCTCGGCGATGCCGATGCTTGCGGCTAGTGCAAGGGCGCTGATCAGCCCGTTTCCAAACAGTTTCAAACGCATTGTTCTCCCCATCTGTCGATGCCGCGGCGTTACGGCTTTGCCAACAGTTCGATCAGTGACCGGCCCATGACCTTCGCACAATCGAGCATATCTTCCACGCCAACATATTCATCCGGTTTGTGCGCCAGATCCAGAATTCCCGGACCATAAGCGATACAGTTTTTGAGTTTTCCGATTCGGTCGACATGTTTTTGATCGTAAGTCCCTGGGCTTACGACATATTCCGCTTTTTGGCCGAATGTTTCTTCAATTGCCCGCGCAACCGTTCTAACCACCGGCGCATCCCTTTCGGTCATCGTGGGCAGAACGCGGTGCAGCTCCCTGATCTCATACTGAAAGGAATTCCGACGGCTTTTGACAGTCTCAAAGATCTGTCTGATTTCTGCCTGAACGTCTTCTATGTCCTCTTCCAGCAGGAAGCGGCGGTCGATGATCATGCGGCAAGTGTCGGGTACGCAGGGGCTCGGAAGGCCAGTGAAACTGGCGTCGCCCTCAACCTGGCCGCCGTGAATGGAGTTGATGTTCAATGTCGATTGCCGCGCGCCTTCCGGAATGACTGGCATCTCGGTCTGTTTTTGTGCCAGCGCCGGAAAAAGGCTCTTTTCCATTTCTTCCAGCACCGCGCCCATATGTCGGATCGCGCAATCTCCAAGGAACGGCATGGAGCCGTGGGCGATCTCACCGAACGTTTCCACTTCGGCCCACCAGACGCCCCGGTGGCCAAGGCAAATGCGGTTTTTGTTGAACGGTTCCGGAATAATGACGTGCTGGACGCGCTCAGGATCGAAATAACCTTTCTCAGCCAGATAGGCGACGCCGCCATATCCGCCTGATTCCTCATCTGCCGTTGCGCTGATCTCGACCGCCCCGGAAAACTCCGGACAGACCGCCAGAAACGCTTCCGCAGCGACGATGCTGGCGGCCAGGCCGCCTTTCATGTCACAGCTGCCACGCCCGTAAATCTTGCCGTCGACAAGTTCACCGCCGAAAGGATCCCTGGTCCAGCCCTGCCCAACATCGACAACGTCGACATGACTGTTGAAATGCATGCATTCGCCCGAACGAGAGCCTTCACGCCGCGCGATGAGATTCCAGCGCGGATACTTGTCGCTGTCGCCCGGCGTTCCAAACGCCCGGACCAGTTCTGTTTCGAAACCGGCGCCTTGAAACCGCCTGTCAAGATAATCGCAGATTTCCCGGTAGTTTTCGCCCGGAGGATTGAGCGTCGGAATGCGCAACAGATCCTGTGTCAGCGCAATGAGATCGTCGCGCCTTTCATCGATTTCCCGAATCAGTCGATCGGTCAACGTCATGGTGTTCGGTCCGTATCTGGCAAATATACCTAGAACTATGCTACCATTCATCTACGGTGCCAATACCGTATGACCACGGTGACACATGCATGAATTTGATGCACTTGCCTATGACTTCGCCCCCATGGGCCTGGCGCTGACCGAACATCGCGTCATCCGGACCTGCAATCAGACGTTTGCGGACATGTTTGGATACGAAAAAACAGAGCTGATCGGGCGCAGCTTCCGCCTTCTGTACGGATCCGAGGAAGAATTTCATCACGTTCGGGATATTGGTCTGAAACCCTTGAGCGAGTCGCTTCCTTATACGGACGAACGCCTCATGCGGCGATCGGACGGCTCGCGGATCTGGTGCCGGTTCCGGGCAAGGACGCTGACACCGGAAAAACCGCTCGCGCGTACGGTTCTGAGTTTTGCCCTAATCGAAGATAGTCTGGGTGGACCACGACTTACGCCGCGGGAACGGGACGTTCTGCTGCTGCTGTCAAAGGGTCAGACCAGCAAAGAGATGGCGCGTGTCCTCGGGCTATCCCCTCGCACCGTCGAAGACGTCCGGGCCCGGCTTTTGAAGAAATTCAAAGTAAAAAACGTCACCGTGTTGCTGACCAGGCTGTCCGGTCACCGTGCCGACAAACCAAGTTGATATCGTGCGTGAAAAATTCAAGTGGCGGCAAGAGGCCCGCTGTTGCAATCTCTGGAAAACATTCTTTTTTTCAATGAGTTGCGCCGCCATTCTCTTTGGTGAGCAGATGTAAAGACGGGTAAACCCCTTCTTCGACGGGCAAGAATTCCAGCCGATTGTTTCCAAAAATTGCCCGTCACGATTCTGGCTCCAGCATGGCCATGTGGATCAAAATCGTCCGCAATTTTTTTTGAAATCGAAATTTTTGCGAAAGCCTAAAGTTTAAGTTGCCACACCGGGTGAAAGTCCCATCTAATCTAAGAGGGGCAGGTGGTTGGGATCGCCTAGCTGGAAGACGGAAGATGGAGATATACACACGGTTCGCCGAGGAATACAAAAATAGAAACCTGGAAGAAATTACAATCCAGGACTACTTGCTTGGATGCAGAGATGACCCCTTGATGCGCGCGACCTCCGCCGAGCGGATGATGGCAGCGATTGGAGAACCAGAGGTCATTGATACGAGCCAGGACCAGAGGCTCGGCCGGATTTTCATGAACCGGACGATCAAGCGTTACGCACCTTTCAAAAACCTCTTCGGAATGGAAACCACGATCGAACGTATCGTCGGGTTCTTCCGCCACGCCAGTCAGGGACTGGAGGAACGCAAGCAGATCCTCTACCTGCTTGGTCCTGTTGGCGGCGGCAAGTCCAGCATCGCCGAAATCCTGAAGAAACTGATGGAACAGGAGCCGATTTACGTGCTCAAGGCCGGCGACCAGATCAGCCCGGTCTACGAGTCCCCGCTCGGCCTGTTCAGCGCCAACCGTGTCGGCGATCTGCTGGAGGACAAATACCACATCCCCCGCCGCCTACTCACGGGTCTCATCTCGCCATGGGCAACCAAACGGCTTGACGAGTTCGAAGGCGACATCTCGAAATTCTCCATCGTCAAACTCTATCCCTCGCGGCTGCGCCAGATCGGCGTGACAAAGACCGAGCCGGGAGACGAAAACAACCAGGACGTATCGGCTCTTGTCGGCAAGCTCGACATTCGCAAGCTGGAGGAATTCAGCCAGGACGACCCGGACGCCTACAGCTATTCGGGGGCCTTGAACCGCACGACGCAGGGCCTGATGGAATTCGTCGAAATGTTCAAGGCACCGATCAAGGTGCTGCACCCGCTGCTGACAGCGACACAGGAAGGGTCCTATGTCGGTACGGAAAACATCGGCGCCTTGCCCTATCAGGGCCTCATCCTTGCGCATTCGAACGAATCCGAATGGAGCCAGTTCAAAAGCAACAAGAACAACGAGGCCTTTCTTGACCGCATCAGTGTGGTCAAGGTTCCTTACTGCCTGAGAGCGACCTCAGAAGCTGACATCTACGACAAACTGCTCAGCCAGAGTGCGCTGGCCGAGGCACCCTGCGCGCCGGAGACGTTGCCGCTGCTCGCGCGCTTCAGTGTGCTGACCCGGCTGCACGAACATGAGAATTCGACGCTTTACTCGAAGCTCCGCGTCTATGACGGCGAGATGCTGAAGGACTCCGATCCCAAAGCGAAGTCGTTACAGGAATACCGGGATTCCGCCGGTGTCGATGAAGGCATGAACGGTATTTCCACGCGGTTCGCATTCAAGGTGCTTTCCGAAACCTTCAATCACGACACGGAAGAGATTTCGGCTGATCCCGTTCACCTGATGTATGTGCTGGAACAGGCCGTCAGGCGTGAGCAGTTCGACCAGGAGACCGAGAGCAAGTATCTGGATTTCCTCAAGACCGAGCTCGCACCTCACTATGCCGAATTCATCGGCAACGAGATCCAGAAGGCCTATCTGGAATCTTACACTGACTACGGCCAGAACCTGTTCGACCGGTACATAGCCTACGCGGATGCCTGGATCGAAGAGCAGGACTACAAGGATCCGGACACGGGCCAGATTTTCGATCGCGAGGTTCTGGAAAAAGAGTTGGAGAAGATCGAGCAGCCCGCGGGCGTCGCCAATCCGAAGGACTTCCGCAACGAGGTCGTGAAATTCGTGTTGCGTGCCCGGGCGGAGAACCAGGGCCAGAACCCGGACTGGCGCCGGTACGAGAAACTTCGCCAGGTCATCGAGAAGCGCATGTTCGGCAAGGTGGAAGAGCTACTGCCCGTCATCAGTTTCGGCGCCAAGCGGGACAAGAAGACCGACGAAAAGCATCATGAATTTGTCGAGCGCATGACCGGACACGGGTATACGAAACGACAGGTAAGGCGGCTCGTCGAGTGGTACATGCGCGTCAACAAGGCCGGGTAACCTTGGAGGCCGAATGAAAGATGGCGCATTTCATCGACCGCCGACTGAACCCGAAAGACAAGAGCCTTAGCAACAGGCGCCGCTTTCTGAAACGGGTCCGGTCCCAGATCAAGAAAGCGGTCGAGGATGCTGTCCGTGAACGCGGCATCGCCGATGTCGACCGGGCCAAGAACGTGTCCGTTCCAACCGAAGGCGTCGCCGAGCCGTCGTTCCGCAAATCGTCCGAAGGCGGGCGGCGCGAGCGCGTGTTTACGGGAAACAAGACGTTCCAGACCGGCGACCGGATCGAAAAGCCGCCGCGGGGCGGCGGGTCCGGCGCCGGGCGGCAGGGCTCACCTGACGGCGAAGGCGAGGACGATTTCCTGTTTGCCCTCTCGCGGGAGGAATTTCTGGACTTCTTCTTCGACGATCTTGAACTGCCTGACCTGGTCAAGCAGAGCCTGAAGGAAATCACCAAGACCCATCCGCACCGGGCGGGCTACTCCACGTCCGGGGCACCGGCGAACATCAACATCGCCCGCACAATGCGCAATGCGCTTGGCCGGCGGATCGGTCTGAAGCGGCCCAAGGACAAGGAAGCCCAGGAACTCCTGAAACGCATACTCAAATTGGAGAAAGTGGCCGCGCCGACAAAGAAGCAACGCGAGGAACTCGCAGCGCTACGCGCACAATACGAAGACTTCGTCCGGCGCCGCAAAGTTGTCGCCTATATCGACCCTCTGGACGTTCGTTACAATTATTTCGAGCAGCGGCCGGAGCCTAATGCAAATGCAGTGATGTTCTGCCTGATGGATGTGTCCGCCTCCATGGGCGAACGGGAAAAGGACCTGGCAAAGCGTTTCTTCATGCTGCTGCATCTGTTCCTTGACCGCCGCTACGAGAAAACGGACATCGTCTTCATCCGGCACACACATGATGCGTCCGAGGTTGACGAGGAGACATTTTTCTATTCGCCGCAAACAGGCGGCACCGTGGTCAGCACCGCACTCGTGGTGATGAAGGAGGTCATTGAGGAACGCTATCCGCCATCTGAATGGAACATCTACGCCGCGCAAGCGTCCGATGGTGAGAATTTCAGCGGCGATTCCCAAAAATGCGTTGCGCTGCTGACAGAGGAGCTGATGCAAATCAGCCAGTATTTCGCTTATGTCGAAATCGTCGGAGAAGACGAAGCCCAGCTGATCAACAGCGAGGCGACCGGCATGGAACTTTGGGAATCCTATGGCCGGGTCGCCGAAATCTGGCCGAATTTCGCGCGCAAACGCGTCTCCACCGCCGCGGACATCTATCCCGTATTCCGGGAACTGTTCGCACGCGAACCGTCGGGGCAGGGCAATGGCTAAACGCGCAACAAAAGCCAAGCCCGAGCTGCTGTTCGACCAGACCGACTGGGACTTTGACACGCTGCGGCGCACGTTCGACGCGATCGAACAGGTGGCACGGGAGGATCTGGATCTGGATTTTTATCCGAACCAGATCGAGATCATTTCCTCCGAACAGATGCTCGACGCCTATTCCTCCATCGGCATGCCGCTGATGTATCATCACTGGTCGTTCGGCAAACACTTCCTCGGTCACGATCGGCTTTACCGCAAGGGCGCGCGCGGGCTCGCCTACGAGATCGTGATCAATTCCAACCCGTGCATCAGTTACTGCCTGGAAGAAAACACGATGCCGCTCCAGGCGCTGGTGATGGCGCACGCGGCCTTTGGGCACAATCACTTCTTCAAGTCCAACCATCTTTTCGAACAATGGACCGACGCCGAGGGCATTCTCGACTACCTTGAGTATGCGCGGCGCTTTCTTGCCTCATGCGAAGAAAAGCACGGTCTGGGTGAGGTCGAAGCGACGCTCGATGCGGCTCACGCGCTGATGCCGCATGGCGTCTTCAGGCACCGCCGTCCACGGCAACTTTCGCTGCGCGAAGCCGAGGAGCAGCGGCAGGCCCGCCTCGCGGCCGCTGAGCAGAATGTCTACTATCTCTGGAACACGATCCCGGCGAAGCCGGACGGTTCGCAGGTGCAGGACGCAGATCTGCTCGAACGCAAACGGGAGATGCAGCTTCCGGAAGAAAACCTGCTTTATTTCCTGGAACACTACAGTCCGATCCTGAAATCCTGGCAACGCGAGATTCTCAGGATCGTGCGAAACATCAGCCAGTATTTTTATCCGCAGAAACAGACCAAGGTCATGAACGAGGGATGTGCCTGCTTCGTTCACTATTACATCCTGAACAAGCTGCACTCCGAGGGCCGTCTTTCCGACGGGGCCATGCTGGAGATCCTGCACAGCCATACCAACGTCCTGACCCAACCCGGCTTCGACGATCCCCGCTTTTCCGGCATCAATCCATATGCTCTCGGATTTGCGATGATGCAGGACATAAAGCGGGTTTGCGTCGACCCGACCGACGAGGACCGTGAGTGGTTTCCCGATATTGCGGGCAATGGTGACTGGCGCAATGTTCTCAAACATGCCTGGAAGAATTATCGGGACGAGAGCTTCATCCAGCAATTCCTGTCGCCTGCAGTCATGCGCCGTTTCCGGATGTTCGCCATTTCCGACAAGTCGGACTCCCGCTACTGCACCGTTACCGGCATTCACAATACCCACGGCTACAGACACTTGCGGGACGTTTTAGCGCACGATCACGACCTCTCCGCGCTGGAGCCGGACATTCAGATCGCCGATGCGGACTTGCTTGGAGATCGCTGCCTGCATTTGCGGGCCGTGCGGCGCAATTCCGTGCCCCTCGACACGGCCAGCAAAGAGGCGACCCTCAAATACGTCGAACGGCTCTGGGGCTACAAGGTTGAGATGGTGGAAGTGGACGCTGCTCACTGACACAGTCAGCTGAGCGTCCGACCGATTAACTACCGGTCGGGTTCCAGACCTCTGCATTGATCATGTGGATCGGCTCGCCCAGCGCATAGGCATTTACCTGATCGAAGATATCCGAAAACTGCAGGTCGAATTCATCTTCGGTGACGTAGCCGATATGAGGTGTCGGCAGGACATTCGGGTGAACCAGCAGCGGATTTGCAACGTCCGTCAATGGCTCGGTGTCGAAGACATCAACAGCGGCAAAGATCCTGCCCCGTTCGACCTCCGCTTCGAGAACGCCCGGCGCGATCAGGCCAGAGCGCGATGTATTGACCAGCAGCGCGCGCGGTTGCATCGCCGCCAGGTCTTCGGCGGTGATGATGCCCCTGGTGTCCGGTTTCAGGCGCACGTGCAGACTAACGATGTCAGAGGTTCCGAAAAACGCTTCTCGGCATTCCGCGACGTGGACGCCGTCCGCCTTTGCGCGCTCCCGGCCTGCGTCCGACGACCACCACTGGATCTGCATTCCGATCGCCTCGGCGTAACCTGCAACGGCCTTGGCGATGCGGCCGTAGCCATACAGTCCGAGCGTCCTGCCGCGCAAGCTGCGGCCGACGCCCATCTGCCAATTGCCACTGCGGATGGATGCGACCTGTTCAGGGATCTGCCGGTAGCTCGCCAGAATGAGTGCGAGCGTCAGCTCAGCCGCTGCGTAGGACGGCGTGCCCGCATGCATGTTTGAGCACAGGAGAACACCGTTTCTTGTGCAGGCGTCGACATCGATATGCGGGTAGACGCTGCGTTGGGAGATCAGTTTCAGGTTGGGAAGCCGATCCAGCAAGTCCGCGGTGATCTTTGTTCTTTCGCGGAAAAGAACCACGGCTTCCGCCTCTTCGAGCCGCCTTGCCAATTCGCCCGCGTCCTCGACGTGATCTCTCCAGACCGTTACGTCATGGTCTTTCAGCTTGGCGTAGCAAGGAAGGCTGCGCAGCGTGTCGAACCAGTCATCAAGAATATGAACCTTCATCTGCTCTCCACACCGCTGCCTTCAACAAGGGTCCGGGGCGTCGGCACAAAGACGTCGTTTTGCAGCATAGTCAGCGCCTTGGTGATCTGGGCCCTTTTGGACAGAAGGTGATTGTATTGGGCGTCGCAGCCCGACACCGGGGTCGGATAGGCCCTGATTTCGTCCGCAATCAGCTGTCGCGCCGTTTCCAGCGCCAGAACGGCAGCGTCAATATTGTCCTCGTAGTGCATCCTCACCTCCGACTTCAATTCCGGTGCCAGATCTCGCCGGGCACAAAGACCTCACCGGCAGCCAGTTTCCGCGCGGTGCGCAAAAGACCGGCTGATTTCACATGGAAACCACCATTTGGGAGTTCGTAGTCTATCACGACTTCCATCTTGCCCATCGGATGTTCCAACTGCAGCCTTGCAGGAGAGGCATGCGGTTTTGCAAGGAAACCTTCGCCCACGGTTCCAGGTGCAAGAAGACAGGAGGCGAGGCATTGCGATCCGGTCACGGCGAGCGTTGGGTGGCAGTTCCAGGGCATGAAGTAGCGAATGCAGGCGGAACCGCCGTCGCGTGCGCTTGCGAGCAGCCCGAATTTGGGCGTGACAGACTTGGTGACATCACCAAGACCCATGCGTTCGCCCGCGATCAACCTGACCGCTTCCATTTTTTCAAAAAGCGCCTTGTTGGCGTCGAGATCCGCAGCGCTTTCGTAGCCGGTCACCCCGAAATCGGCTGCGCGGCCGATCACCATGGGCATGGCGACGTCCATGCAGGAGACCTCGAAACCGTCGATGTCCTCTTTCGATTTTCCGGTCGGGAAAATCCCGCTCGTAATACTGCCTTCCACTTCCATGAACTGCAGTTGAATGGGTGCTGCGGTACCCGGCACGCCGTCAATCGCGGCCTCGCCGTCATACCGGACCTTGCCGCCTGGCGTTTCAACGATCTCGGACACGAGTGTCCCGGTGTTGACGGCCCTGACCCTGACTTCGGTGACGTTTCCGACAGGTTCGACCAGCCCCATTTCGATCGCTGCCGGGCCAACGCCGACGAGGATGTTGCCACAGGACGGTTTGTAATCGACGAGCTTCTCTTCCACGCTGACCTGCGCGAAGAAATAGTCCACGTCCGCCCAGTCGTCGTCGGATTTTGACAGCATGGCAACCTTGGTTGCCACGGCAGTGCCACCGCCTATCCCGTCAATGTTGTAAGGATGGCCCGCACCGATGATCGACACGAGGACTTTGGACAAGGCCTCAAGATCCTCTGGAAGGTCACTGCGCCTCATGTAGGGTCCGCGCGAAGATCCACCGCGCATGAAAAGGAAAGGTATGGAGGTCTGTATCATGCGTCTGCCTTTTGGATGAAATCGACCAGAACAGAGGCGAAAGCCCTGGTTCCAAGCGGCCCGCCCAGATCGGCTGTTCGCGTCAAAGGATTGGCAATTGCCGTTTTCAATGCCTGTTCAATGAGGGTTTCGGCACGGCCCAGTCCCAGGTGGCCGAGGAGCATGGCGGCCGAACCGACCAGCGAGGTCGGGTTCGCCCGGTCCTGACCGGCAATGTCAGGTGCGGATCCATGCTGGGCCTGGGCAGCCACGTTTTCCGACCCGAGGTTGAGCGACGCGGCAAGCCCCAGCCCGCCTGCAAGTTCCGTGGACAGATCAGAGAGGATGTCGCCGAACATGTTGGTCGTGACGATCACATCGAACCGATCCGGATCGCGAACAAGAAGCGCCGCGGCGGCATCGACAAGAACTTCATCGTACTGGATGTCAGGGTGCTCTGCCGCGATGCGGCGGACGACTTCCAGAAACAGGCCGTCACTGGTGCGCATCACATTGGCCTTGTGAACCGCGGTCACTTTCTTCCGGCCGTTGCCTCCTGCGAAGTCAAAGGCGGCACGTGCGATACGCTCACTGCCGCGTTCGGTAATCAGCCGCATGGACATAGCCACGCCCGGAACCGGCATGAACTCTCCCGTTCCGGCATAAAGGTTCCTGTCGGCGTAGAACCCTTCCAGGTTCTCGCGGAAAATCACCAGATCGACCGGTGCACCGGTTGGTGTCGGTAGCCCGTCAAAGCTCTTTGCGGGCCGGATATTGGCGTAAAGATCAAGCTCCTTGCGCAGTACGCCGGAAGGGTTGAGCCCCCCCTCTTCTTTCGGCGGATACGCGTTGTGGGACACCGGACCGAGGATGACGCCGTCCACGGCATGGGCGGCTTCGATCACACTCTCCGGTATCGTCGAGTACCCGGCGTTCAGGGCCGCAAACCCGATGTCCTTGTCCGTCAGTATGACGCTGTCGCCGCTTTTTGCGCAGGCAGCCTCAACCACTTCTTTCGTGGCTGCCATGATCTCGGGGCCGATGCCGTCCCCGGCAAGACAGAGCAGCGAGAGCGTCATCGGCCGTGCCTCATGTCAGCGGCCAGGGCAGTTCGACATAAGATTGCAGCAGACCGGGCGGGAAGTCCCTGTTGAGCAACCACGCCATGGCGCACATGAAGGCGATGCCGCAGGCCCCGTACAAGAGCGCGTAGGGCAGATTGCGCCGCGCGCGATAGTGAATGAAGGCGACCAGGAAGGCTGCGAGCGCCAGGATAAAGCCGATCAGCGACGTCAGGATCAGCAGGCCTGCAAACCAGGCAAGCGTTGCCCAGAGCCCATGCTGATTGCCCTCCGAATTGCCTGCTTCGCTGTCGCAGAAGAGCGGGCTGGTCTCAGAGCTGGTGCGCATCCGGAACAGAAGGAACAGGCAGCCGATGATCGACACCAGTCCGACAAATTGCGGGAACACCCGGTCGGCATAGGCATAGTCCGGAATGAGCGACGCATTGACAAAGGCGAAGGTCAGGTAGCCCAGGATCGCGATCAGGAAAATCAGCGGTGCGCGTTTGGTGCCGGTCGGAACCTCCCCTTCGGCGCGGATGTTCTTGGACTGGCGGAGACCGACGACGACCGAAACAATCGTGATGATGATCAGCACGATGACGATCGGCGAGAAGATGTACTCCATGCCTTCCGCAAAGCCTTTGCGGAACCGCGAGCTTGCAATCTGGACGGCTTGGTTGGTGTAGGTTTCTGCCGGATTGGACAGAACAAAGCCGATCAGGAAAGCGGGCCGCGACCAGTCGAACCGGCGCATCAGAATGCCGAGCAGACCGATTGCGAACAGGGCCACCAGATCCATCAGGTTCTGGCCGGACTGGAAGGCGGCGAACGAGATGATCATGAACAGGAACGGAGCGAGCAGAGCGAATGGAATCGTCGTCAGGCGCGCGATGCCGCTCGAGCCAAGAATGCAGATTATCGTGCCGACGACATTGGCAAGCGCCAATAGCCAGACGATGGCATAGGTGACGTCGAGATTGTTCTTCAGCATCGACGGACCGACTTCGATCTGGCCCGAGCCAAGCAAGGCGACCGCACCGATGAAGACGGCCATGGAGCCGGACCCCGGAATGCCGAAGAGCAGCGTCGGCACAAGACCGCCGCCTTCCTTGGCGTTGTTGGAGCTTTCCGGCCCGATCACGCCGCGGATATCGCCGCTGCCGAACTTGGATTTGTCTTTTGAGGTCTGCACCGAATGGCCATAGGCGATCCAGTCGACGACAGAGCCGCCGAGGCCCGGGATAACACCGACGGTGACGCCGATCAGTGAACAGCGGATGCTGAGCCAGATGTTGGAAAACCAGTCGCGCACACCATGCAGCCATCCGCCCCCGAGCATGGAGCGCTCGGAGATTGCCCGGTCCTGGCGCAGCAGCGCAACAATTTCAGGAATCGCGAAAATCCCGAGGCCGACGATGACCAGCTTCAGCCCGTCGGTGAGATAGGGCATGTCATAGGTTGCCATGCGCAGCGCGCCGGCGCTGTCGCCCTCGCCAATGGTGCCGACCATCAGGCCGAGACCGGCGGCAACGATACCCTTGATCGCGACCTGTCCGGCCAGAATGCCGACCATGGAGAGGCCGAACAACGTGATCATCAGCAGTTCCGGCGTGCGGAACTCCAGAACAATCGGACGGGCCACGAGAATGAACAGCGTGAGGAAAGCGGCACCGACCAGACCGCCGAACAGCGATGAGGAGAATGCGGCGGACAGGGCGCGGGCGGCTTCGCCTTTCTTTGCCAGCGGAAAGCCGTCGAGGACGGTCGCCTGCGAGGCTGACGATCCGGGGATGCCCATGAGAACCGAAGCGAACGTATCGGAGGTCGGCACGACAGCGACCATGCCGATCATCAGCGCGAGCCCGAGCACCGGATCCATGCCGAACATGAACGGCAGGAGCAGCGAGAGCCCGGCGATGCCGCCAAGTCCCGGAAAAACGCCAATGCAAAGGCCCATGACGACGCCAAGGATCAGGTAACCGATGACGGCAGGCTGAAAGATCATCGCCGACGCATCGGCGAGCGCAGGTAAAGCGGTGCCAAGAATGTCCACTGGATCGCCCCGGATTTAAATTTTGAGAAAGGTGTGCCCGCCCGGTTGTCCGGGCGGGCGGGATACCGTTACTTCAGCGAAACGCCGTAACGCTCCTTGAGCCAGCTGACCACGAACTCCTTCGCAGCTGCAGGCACTTCGGTGGCGCTTTTCAGCGCAGCGTCGGCTTCCGCCCCGGTCATCTGCGGATATTTTCCGAGACGGCCTGCGGAGATTTCCGCAAAGTCCGGGCGTGCCTTCACAGCTTCAAAGGCAGCGGAGTAGGTGTCGATGGCATCCTGGGTTGCGCCGTTCGGCAGGAACACCATCTTCTGTGCCGGGAAACCGGCGATGAAGAAGGCTTTCCAGGCTTCCCACTGCTCGCCTGACGTCTGGCAGCCTTCAGTCGCCTCGCAGACTTCCTTGAATGTCGGCATGTCCGGGAATGTCGGATCGCGAACGATGTTGCCGTCCGCATCAAGTGCACCCCAGCTCATCATCGGAACGGCGGTCCCTGCTTCCACCAAGGGCGTAACGCCTTTCAGGTAGGATGAGGATGTCTGATAGTCGATATTGGCTTCGCCACGCTCGAACATCAGGCGACCGTCGCCACGACCCTTGATGCCGAAGACCGGCTCAACGTTCAGGCCGAGCATTTCCCAGGCAAGGAGCGGCACCAGGTCAAGACGGGTTGCGCCCTGGGAGCCGTAGATGAAGTCGGTCTCTTTCAACGCGCTGGCGTCGTTGCCGTTCATCTTTTCGGCAAGATCCGGCGGCAGATAGGCGACCCCGCCCGTGCCCGAAGCCAGAACGACGTTCCAGTCCTTGTATTCGTAGCGAACGCGCGGATCACCGAGCAGATAGGGGAACTGCGTCGATCCGGAAGAGCCGAAGATCAGCGTGCCTTCACTCTTGTCATATTGCTGCTGCTGGAACCAGTTGGCGCCCTTGGTGGAGCCGGCACCCGGCATGAACTTGACCACCACGGTCGGCTGACCCGGCAACGCCTCGCTCAGCAAGGGCGCATAGAAGTTCGCCCATTTGGCGGAACCACCTGTTTCGGAGAAGGGAATGACCCATTCGACCGTCTTGCCGGAAAGGTCGAGTTCGGCGGCAAGGGCCTGACCCGATACCATCGCACCGGCAACAAACGTCACACTCAGCGCCAGCTGGCGCGCAAGCTTTTTCACAACCATAATTTCCTCCCGTTGGCGTGGGCAACCCTCCCGGCCGCCTCACTCTAAGCACGCTCAAAAGCGGCTTGATGCTAAGAGTGTTCCCTGCGAAGCTTGCACCAAGCTTTCATCGACAAAAGAATAAGAAATGCGGATAGCTCTGGTTGAAGATAATGTGAGTCTGGCAAAAGGCATTGCCTATCAGTTGCGCGATGCCGGGCACTCTGTTGACATCCTCCATAATGGCGACGACGCCGACGTGTTCCTGAAGCAGGAAAGCGGTGACCTTGTCATTCTCGACATCAACCTGCCGGGAAAAAGCGGGCTTGATCTTCTGGCGGATCTGAGAGAACGCGAAGATCCCCGGCCTGTCATCCTTCTGACGGCCCGTTCTGAAACCGAGGACCGGGTAAATGGACTGGACGCGGGCGCGGACGACTACCTGGTCAAACCCTTCGAGATGGAAGAACTTGCGGCGCGCATCCGGGCACTCGGGAGGCGCAAGGGCGTTGCGCCTCGGCAACTGATCGACATTGGCCCGCTCAAGCTGGACGCCGGAGCGCTGCAACTGCTGGACGGGTCAGATGCTCTGGAGTTTCCGCGGCGCGAACTCGCGCTGCTGGCAGCTTTGGCGCAGGCCAACGGGCGGACCGTTTCCAAGGCCGGCCTGCTGGACCAGCTCTACGGCGCAGGCAGCGAGACCGATGAAAAGGTAATCGAAGTCTATGTATCCCGGCTGAGAAAGCGGCTTTCGCCCTACGGCGTGAACATCCAGGTTCACCGCGGCATCGGGTATTCCCTCGGCAAGGCGGCCCCATGAAGAGAACCTACTCTCTTCGCCTGCGCCTCACACTGATCATCCTGGTTCCGCTGCTGTTCGTCGCGGGGGCAACCGGTCTGTGGCAGCTGAACAATGCACGTGTTACCGCTGGCGAGGTCTTCGACCGCAGCCTGCAGTCGGCGGCTCTCGCCGTGACCAACGACGTCGCCCTGTCCGGCGGCGATGCGCTCGCGATCGAAACGCGGAACATTCTGTCCGACACCTCGGGAGGACCGGTCTTCTATCATGTCTACGCACCGGACGGTGTGGGCGTCACCGGCTATGCAACGCCGCCGGTCGGAATACCGAGTTCTGAGGACGGTGACCTCAGTCCGATCTATTTCAACGCGGAGTATCTGGGGCGCGACGTGCGCGGTTTCAGGATGCGGTCGCGCATGCAGGTCGACGATTTCAACGGCATCTTCACGACCACGGTCTGGCAGGACGTCACCATCCGCGAAGCTTTCGTTGAGGACCTGATGCTGCGCTCGCTGGTCACGATTTCCTCGATCATCACATCGCTGGCCCTGATCGTCTGGTTCGGCATTCGCATCGGCCTCCATCCGTTGAACGACCTTCAGCAAGCGATCGACCAGCGTTCCGGCGAGGTCCTCAAGCCCATCCAGCGGCCCGTGCCGGTTGAAGTCGAGGGCATCGTGCGAACGCTCAACAGGTTGCTTGGCCAGGTCTCGGAGGCGATGGCAACACAAGGTGAGTTCATTTCAAATGCCGCCCACCAGCTGCGCAATCCGATTGCCGGGGTGCTGGCGCTGTCTGAATCTGTTCGCTCAGCTCCAAACGATACCGCAATGCGCGAGCGCGCCGATGATCTTGTCAGCGCTGCGAAGGAAACCAGTCAGCTCGCGCAGAAACTTCTGACCTATGAGCGCACCAAATCGATCAGCCCTGCCTCCGCAAAAGAAACATTTTCGATCAACGATGTGCTGACCGGGGTCACGAAGGAATACCGCAACACCGACCTCCACGGCGTCGAGATACTGTTAGAACCCTCTTCTGAAGAAATTGAAGTCACCGGCGACCGGACAATGATCCGCGAGGCGGTTTCCAACCTGATCGATAACGCGCTGAAGCATGGCGGCCCGGGCCTTTCCGAGATCCAAACCCACCTGGAGCCGTCGCCCGGGGAAATCACGGTTGTCGTCAAGGACAATGGAATAGGCCTCAGCGACGCGCAGATCCACACCGCGCTTCAACGTTTCGGTCAAGTGTCAGAAAGCAGCGAAGGCAGCGGCCTAGGACTTCCCATTGTTGAACGCGTTGCCGAGAGGCATGGCGGCGGGTTGAAACTGACAGGCGCAGAGCCGGGTCTGGAGGCACGCTTCAGTATCGCCCGCTAGGTGCCTTGCGCAGGCAGGAATGCCATCACGACAAAACAGGCACCGGCGAAGGCGATAATGATTTCAATGAGCTGGCTGTGGCGCTTCTGTCCCATCCGGGTGACCAGCAGGCTCGCAAGCCAGGAGGCCGGCAACGATACCAGTCCCATCAACAAACCGGCCAGCATCATCTGATAGTTCAGGAGCCCGATCGACCAGAAGGTCACGACCCGCATCAGCGCATTGGTGATCCCGATTGCCGCATCCGTCCCCATCAGGACGACGCCGTGCAGTCCGAACGTGTTGAGCGCAGCGATCACGAACATGCCCGATCCGACGGCGGTACCGCTCACGGCTCCGAAAACAAATCCAATGACGGCGATGGTCGGCCAGGTCGGACTGAAATCGACCCGTTTCAGGTAGCGGCGGATCGGGATGGCGGACAGAAGCACCGCTCCGAAGACAGCGAGCAAAACCGCCTCCGGAACAAGCTTCAGGAAGGCCGCGCCGATTGCCAGGCCCGGGATCGAGGCCAGAATGAACTGAACCACGAACCGCCAGTTGATGGTTCTGCGGTAAAAGTAAAGCCTGCCGATGTTTGCGCACAGCGCATATACGGCAATCAACGGCACGACTGCTTTTGGCCCAATCAGGGGGGTCAAAACGATTGCCAGGATGAACGAACCACCAAAGCCGCCAACCCCACTTACAAAAGCAGACAGGAAGGCCGCTCCGACAATGATCGCAATATTCCAGAGGTCAAGCCAGGCAGGCAGCATCAAGGCGTCCCCTCAGATCCCGCTCTGCAATTCGCGCAACACGCTCATGGCCGATCGTTTCAGAACCTGGCGGCACGTGTGGCGAAGCGCTTCGCCAGCGGGGGACAGGGACCGCCCCCGATAGGTGATGATACCAAGGCTCCGGCTGACATCCGGATCGCCTATCGGCCGGGCAACCAGGTTCAGATCCGTCCGTTTCAGGCGCACGAGCGTGGGCACCGCCGACACACCCAGGTTCTGCCCGACAAAGGCCAGCAATGCGTTGAAGTGACCAACCTCCAAATCCCCTGACAGGTAGCGGATATTGTCGCCCAGAGAACGTTCCAGAAGGTTGGTGGTTCCGCTGCCGGCGCGCATTCGGATGAAATTATGCGTTGCAAGGTCTTTCCAGGTCAGATCGCTCCGCGCGGCGAGGGGATGGTCGCGGTGACAGATCAGGACGAATTTGTCCTCAAACAGGGGTTCAAACGCCAGTTCAGGGTGTCCTTCGCCAAATTGTGCGAGTGCCATTTCAGATTTTCGTTGCAGAACACGGTCAAGAGCCGCCGGGCTCGAACTTTCCGTCAACCGGACACGGACGCGGGGATTTTCCGATTTAAATTCAGCGATAATTTCAGGAAGCAATGTGTCGGCAAGTGTCATGTTGGTGGAAATTGCGACGGTTCCGGTCCGGATCTGAACAAGATCCCGGATATCGGTCAGCGACTGGTTGAATTCATCAACAATTCGAACTGCCTCGGGCAGGAACTCCTCCCCCACCAGGGAAACCGAAACACGCCGCGTGGTCCTGTCGAGGAGCCGGGTGCCCAGGTCTTCTTCCAGTTTCTTGATCCGCCTGGAAAGTGCAGATTGCGTGATGTTCAGTTCCTCGGCAGCCCGTGCGAAACTGCCGAATTCCGCAACGCTGATAAAGGCTTGAAGATCATCGAGCTTGACGCGCATGGCTTATGGTTTCTTTCGAAATTGATCCGGAAAATGATTATGCAAAAAATCTCATTAATCAATGATTTCTTTGAGTTTGTATCAGCTATCGATTGATGTCAGCCTGAGCCATGGAGGAATTCCGCCAAGGCAGCACAAAACCACGGATGCCGGGCGGTCGCTTAGGAGGAAAAGCAAGATGATGAAACTTACCAAACGCGCGGTCTTGGGGCTGATGGCAGCAACAATGCTGTCTCCGGCTATCGCTTCCGCAGACGACTTCAGCCTTGAAGGCAAGACCGTCACCTGGGTTGTCGGCTTCAAGGAAGGTGGCGGCACCGACCGCCTGACCCGGCTCCTGCAGTCCAAACTCAGCGAGCACCTGCCAGGCAATCCCGACGTCCTTGTTCTGAACAAGCCGGGCGGCGGCTCTGTTACCGCTGCCAATGACTTCCAGGCCAATGCACCTGCCGACGGCACCACGCTGATTATGGCCTCGACATCGACATTTCTGCCGGTTCTGCTTGGCGCGTCCGTCGCAAAATACAATCCGAACGACTGGGAAGCCGTCGCCGGTTTTGCACGCGGCGCGACCATGTTCGGCATCGCGGATCAGATTGGTGCCAAAGGTGACGGAGCGGACGCGAAAACCGACTACGAAGGCATGCAGAAGGCCAGCATCCGGTTCGGCCTGGAAACGCCGATCTCCGCTGAAATGCTGGATCTTGTTGCCATGAACCTTCTGGGCATCGATGCCCGTGTGATTTTCGGGCTGAGTTCAAAGGACGCCGAAGCCGCCTTCCAGCGCGGTGAGATGAACATGAACACCGACAACACACGGTCCTACCTGAAGGACTTCGGTGACGATGCGAAGGTGGTGCCGGTCTGGACCTACGGTGTGATCGACGAAAGCGGGAAACTCCTGCGCGATCCGGACCTGCCGGATGTGCCGACTTTCCCGGAATTCTTCGAAGCGGCCACGGGCACCGCTCCGGGTGGTCTCGGATATGAATTGCAGCAGAACCTGATGAACGCCAAAGTGATGATCTCCAAGGCGGTCATGCTTCCCAAAGGCACGCCGGAGAACATCCAGCAGGTCTATATCGATGCACTGAAGGCCGTCGTCGCAGATCCGGAAGTGGCTGAAAAACTGCCGCGCGAAATCGGCTCGATGCCGGTCAACTACGGCGAAGCCACGCAGCGTGCGATTGAGCTCGGCACGGCCATGGATCCAGCGGTCCGCGACTGGGCCAACGAATTCCTGCAGACTAACTACGACGCCAAGCTCAACTAAGCAGCAAGCCCACTTGCCGGCGCTCCCTCGGCGCCGGTCTTTTTTCAAGTGTGTTGGCGACTAAACTCGTTCCAGAAAAAAACATGCTTTCGTCTGCGACAGCGGACAAACTTGTGGTGCCCAAATGTTAGATGCCGCCGTATCAGCCCTTGCGCAATTGACATCGCCCGAAACGTTTCTCGCGCTGGTCGCCGGTGTCGTGATCGGCCTGGTTGTCGGTGTATTGCCGGGCCTTGGCGGGACCGCAGGCCTGGCACTGCTGTTGCCGTTTGTCTTCGGCATGGAGCCGAACACCGCACTTGCCATGATGATCGGCCTGACGGCCGTGACGACGACTTCCGATACCTTTCCGTCCGTCCTCATGGGAATACCCGGGACGTCGGGCTCCCAGGCAACGGTCTTGGACGGGTTTCCGATGTCAAAGCGCGGCGAAGGCACCCGCGCCCTGTCGGCGGCATTCATCTCGTCCATGTTCGGCGGCATTTTCGGCGCTTTCATCCTGTCTTTCGCCGTGTTCTTCGCCAAACCGATTATTCTGAAAATCGGCTTCGGGGAGCAGTTCATGCTGGTCGTGCTGGCCCTGTCCATGGTCGGCATCCTGACAGGTTCGAACATCTGGAAAGGCCTTGCCGCCTGCTGCATGGGCCTCATGCTGGGCGCTCTCGGAGCGGCTCCCCTTTCTGGCGTACAGCGCGCAACGCTCAGTACCGACTATCTGTTGGATCCGCTGCCCCTGGTAATTGTCGGCCTTGCCATGTTCGCGACGCCTGAGATCATCGACCTTCTGCGCCGCCAGTCGACGATTTCGGAAACGGGTAAACTCGGCTCGGGCTGGTTCCTGGGCTTCCGGGACTGGCTCAGCAACTGGTGGCTGTCGCTGCGCTGCGCCGTTATCGGCTGCATTATCGGTGCTCTGCCCGGTCTCGGCGGCAGCGTGGTCGACTGGATCGCCTATGGCCATGCGCTGCAGACGACAAAAAATCGCGAAAACTACGGCAAGGGCGATGTGCGGGGTGTGATCGCTCCTGAATCGGCGAACAACGCCAAGGAAGGCGGCGCGCTCGTTCCGACAATTCTGCTCGGTATCCCGGGGTCCGGCTCGATGGCCATTCTGCTCGGCGGGCTGGTTCTGATCGGTGTTGAACCGGGTACGGAACTGATCACAGACCAGATGGACCTGGTCTACCTGATCATCTGGTCGATCGCTGCCGCAAACATCGTCGGCGCCGGTATCTGCTTCATGCTGTCGCCGCAGATCGCGAAGCTGACCACGATCCGCTACGCCCTTCTCGCGCCCTTCATGTTCGGCATCATTTTCTTTGCCGCTTTCCAGGCCACACGGAGCTGGGGCGATCTCGTCGCCCTGTTCATCCTGAGCGCGCTCGGCGTCTACATGAAGCGCTTCGGCTGGTCGCGTCCCGCGCTGCTAATCGGCTTCGTTCTGTCGGTTCGCGTGGAAACGTCCGTCTATCAGACCGTCGCGCTATACGGCATCTCGTTCCTGGAGCGCCCCATTGTCATCGCACTTTTAGTGCTGACGCTGCTTTCCGTCACTGCAGCCGTCTTCTTCAAGCAGGCGCCGGCAGGGCCGCTCACCAAAGACGGGCCGTTCACCAACGAGCGCACCGGTCCGCAATGGATCTTTCTCGCGCTGCTTGCCGGCGCCGCGTTCTTCATCCTGCAGGACGGCCTCGGATTCAACCAGCTGACCGGGCTCTTCCCGATGGTCGCCTCAATCAGCACGCTGGTTTTCATCGTACCGCTGGCGATTTCCATGCTGCTCAAGAAAAACCCGTCGCCGCTGTTCTTCGATGCCGAACGCGGCACGGACGACAACCGGCCATCTGCGGAATTCTTTCTGCTGTTGCTGGCGGGAATGCTCGCGATCGCAGCGCTCGTCGGCTTCGTTCTCGGGATCGCCATCTTCATCTTCCTGTTCCTGCTCATACGGGCACAGGTCGTGTGGTGGAAGTCCGCGCTCGGTGCCGCCGGCTTCATCCTGTTCCTCGGCATCCTGTCCGACCAACTGACGCTGCGCTATCCGACTGGGCTTCTGCAGACCTGGATCAGCCTGCCCTGGCCGCTGCAATAGGAGAAAACCCGGATGCTTGCCATAGACAACGGTCCGATCGAAAAGAAGATCGCCTCCTACATTGCCGGTGCCGCCGAAGCCGATGTTCCGGCAGATGTGCTGACCCGCGCCCGCTGCCATCTGCTGGACACGCTCGCTGCCGTTCTGTCCGGCCGGTTTCTTCCGGCAGGCGAATTCGGCTACCGCTTCGCGGAAGCGGCCGGGTCCCCAGGAGAGGCAACGCTCCTCGGATCAAACCGCACTGCCAGCCTCGAATACGCTGCCTTTGCCAACGCCATGGCAGCACACGCCGATGAAACCGACGACAGCCATATCGCGGGGCGTTTCCACCCCGGCTGCGCCATCGTTCCGGCAGCACTTGCAGTCGCAGAACGCGAGGGCAGCAGCGCTGGAGCCATCCTGAAAGCCATTGCGCTCGGATACGATATCGGCGCGCGGGCAACGCTTGCCCTGGGCTTTACAAGTCCAAAGACCACCGTGTTTTCAACCCACTCCTTCGGCGCCCTCTTTGGCGCGTCCGCCGCTGCAGGCACGCTGATAGGGCTTGATCCGCGGCAGGCGGAAGCGTTGCTGTCTTTCACGGTGCAACAGGCCTCGGGTCTTTCCTATTGGAATCGCGATCCTGATCACGTCGAAAAATCCTTCGATTTCGGTGCAAAGGCAGCGCGAAACGGCGTCTTTGCCGCGCTCCTTGCCAAGGCTGGCATGACGGCACCGGACCGGCCGCTGACAGGGACAAACAGTTATCTTGCAGCCTATGCTGAAAACCCGGACGCCGATGCCCTTGCCGATGAACTCGGCGACCGCTTTGAAATCCTTAGCGCCAGCATCAAGAAATGGTCGGTGGGCTCTCCCGTCCAGTCGGTTCTGGATGCAATTGAAGTTCTGTTCGCCGGGGCGCCCGTCGATCCGGCGACGATTGACGCAATCGAAGTGCGCCTGCCGTCCAACCGCATCCATGTGGTCGACGATCGGCACATGCCTGCAATCTGCTGCCAGCATCTCGTGGCGCTTGCGCTGCTTGACGGCCGGGTGTCGTTCCGGAGCTCTCACGATGAGGCGCGCATGGGCGACGAGGCCGTGCTCGCATTGCGGCGAAAAATCTCTCTGGTCGCAGACGACGATCTGACCCACGCGCGCCCGGAACGCCAATCCATTGTCACGGTTCGACTGACCGGCGGGGAGACCAGGCGTCATCACACAAAGGTCGTTCGCGGCACACCGGACGATCCCATGTCCCCAAGCGATGTGGCCGCCAAAGCGGCCGACATCCTGGCGCCATTGCAGGCCGATCAGGGGCAGAGACTGATTTCGACCTGCCTTGAGCAGGACTTCAAGATCAGCGATCTCGCCAGCGCCTGCCAGGTCAGGGATCCGGGTTGATGAGTCCCCAATTAGTATCCGCGCTCTTCGGGAGGCAGACATGAACGTTCAGACCGCAACCGGTGTTACCCGGCAGATCGCGGGCTTTGTCACCGCAACGGACTTCGAGAACCTTCCGGCAGAGGCTGTCGAGATCGCAAAGCGCTGCGTCGTCGACGGCACGGCGGTCATGATCGCAGGGTCCAGCGAACCCTGCGCTGAAATCGCCCGGGCCTATGTGGTCCAGGTACAGGGTGCACCGGAAGCGCGCACAGTTGGAAAAGGCTCGCTCAAGGCACCGCCGCAGCTTGCGGCCCTTGCAAATGGCGTCGCGGGGCACGCACTGGACTGGGACGACACGGCACTTTCACTTAAAAAGGACCGTTCGGTCCTGATCCATCCGACCATGCCGCCGCTCTGCGCCTGCTACGCGCTTTCTGACGACCTCAAGCCGACGGGGCAGGAGTTCCTGACAGCTTTCATTCTCGGTTTCGAAGTTGAAGTGAAAATCGCCGAAGCCATAAACCCGGAACATTTTGCGGGCGGGCGGGGGTTTCACACGAGCGGGACGATCGGCATCTTCGGCTCCACTGTTGCAGCGGCAAAACTGATGCGCCTTTCAGAGGCGCAAACGCTCAATGCGCTTGCAATCGCCGCAACGATGTCAGCCGGGCTCGGTGTCAATCACGGAACCATGTCCAAACCGCTCAATATGGGGCGCGCTGCAGAAAGCGGTATCACCGCCGCGCGCCTTGCCAGTCTCGGCTTTGATGGACCGACCTACTCGCTGGAAGGCGGCAGAGGCTTTTTCGAGGCATTTGGCGGCGGTTTTCTGGCCGAACGCCTTTCCGGCCGCTTCGGTGCGCCTTTCGCCATTTTGACACCTGGAACGTCGATCAAACCCTATCCGTCCGGCGTTGTCGGGCACCCGGGAATGGACGCGATGAAAAAGCTGGTCATCGACAATGATATCGATGCCGCCATGGTCGAGAGCATTCAGGTCAAGACGGGACCCAACGTGATCGCGCCTGGTCCGCTGCGCATCCTCCACGCGACCAACGCACTCGAAGCGAAATTCTGCGTAGCTTTCCAGATGGCCGCGATGGTCTTGCGCCGCAAGGCGGGGCTGGACGAGTTTTCCGATACCTTCGTTCAATCGGAAGAGTGTCAGGCACTGCAGCGCAAGGTCAGAGCAGAAATCGACCCGGACATCGCGGCACTTGGCAAGGACAAGGTTGTTTTTGAGGTGGAGTTGACCACCACAGAGGGAAAGCACTTCCAACAAAGGTCCGAAGAGCATTACCGGGGCGGCCCGAAAAACCCACTGACGTGGGATGAACTCGGTGAGAAGTTCGAAGACTGTGCCAAGGCCCTGATCGGTGAGGCTGACCGCGACCGGTTTCTCCAGTCGGTGCGGCAGCTTGGAGACTTATCTGATGCATCGGTTTTGCTGGATCCGCTGACATCCTGACACTTGGGCCCGGTTCCTCAGCCAGACAAGTCCTGAAAAAGAACGACCTTGCCGACCGGGTTGCCGTGTTCAGCGAAATGATGGGCAGCACCGACTTCGCTGAAGGGAAAGCGGTTTGGGTCCAATATAGGCGTCAACGAGCCTGTGCCGGCCAGTTTCGCCAGCTCACTCAAAATCTCGCCAATGCGTGCCGGGTTGGTCCCAAACAGAATTTCATGACCCGCGAATGTGCTTTTGAAGGAAAGCCACTTCATCTGAAATCCGGGCTCGGTTGGAAACTCGCCGAGAATGTCGATGATCATGCCCTCAAACGCGGCAGCGGCAACAGCCTCGTTGACCGAAGGACGACCTGGCGTATTGAAGACAACATCGAAACCACGCCCTCCCGGCGCAAGCTTCTCGTAGTCTTCCCTTTCGGCCATCCGGTAGTTGATGACAGCATCGGCGCCGAGCTTTGTTGCCAGATCGCATTTTTCATCTGTCCCGCAGGCGGCAGCCACAAACGCCCCTTTCCATTTGGCAAGCTGAAGCGCAATGTGTCCGACGCCGCCGGTTCCCCCCATGATCAGGATGGATTTGTCAGGCGAAGCGCCGCCTGCTTCAACAATGTCGTACCAACTGGTGACACCGACGAGAGGCAATGCAGCGGCTTCTTCGAAGCTCAGACTTCGTGGGATCTTTGCGATCATGCGGGCATCTGCCGCCATGTATTCAGCCAGCGCCCCCGGCTTGCCGACCATTCCAGTGGCAAACGACATCACCCGGTCTCCCACCTCGAACCCGGACACACCCGAGCCGACCTCGTCTATCGTGCCGGCAGCGTCGGCATGCAGGATCGCCGGGTACGAGGGAACCAGGAAAGGAATGCGCCCGGCCCGGATCTTGTAATCGACAGGGTTGACGCTGCTGGCTTCGACCTTGATGACGACTTCACCGGCACCGGCTGTCGGTTTGGGTACGGTCGCTGCTTCAAAGACATCCGCGCCACCGAAGCGGTTGATGACCATCGCTCGCATGAGTTCCTCCGGATAATTTCAGAGTCAGCTTGCCGAGACGACGGCGTAAACAAGGGACAGGCCGAGAACGACCGACGTCGCTGCTGACAGCGTTGCCCCGCTGGCGCGCATCAGCAGGAAAAGCTTGCCGCCGCCCTCGGCTCCAATCAGGTGAGATCCGGCCAAACTGGAAAAACCCAGAACATGCAGGGAACGCGCAATCGCAAAGACAATTGCCGTCCAGAATACGAGGCCGGTCTGCCCAAAGAGCAGCTCGTAAAGAGCGAGAGCCAAAACGAAAATCGCCGCATTCTCTGCCAGATTGCCATGCCGCCGGACGAGGCGTTCCAGTTTGACATCCCCATCGACACCGACCCCTTTCTTGAGACCGGTACGATACAATCCGACATTCAGCATCAGCGCGTTCTGGAGGACGAGCATCGCACCCCCGAGGAGAGCGGCGTAAATTGGTGCGTTTATCGTTGCTTCCATGAAATCTGCCTTTCACCCGCGTTGTCCAAGACACCCGACCAGCACTTGCTTGTTTGACTTTCGAGAACATAGTGGTGAAAATTCGCTAATTCGATTGGAAAAAACGCAACTAGATGGCGCAAAAATGCACCACTGGAGACATCGTGAACTGGGATGACATCAAGGTTCTTGGGCTGCTTGCCAAACATGGAACCGTGCGCGCTACGGCCAAGGTTCTGAAGATCCACCACACCACCGTCAGCCGCCGTGTCGAAGAGCTGGAGAACGCCGTCGGTGCGCGGTTGTTCGACCGCCTGCCGGAAGGCTACGCGTTGACGGAGGCCGGTGAACACCTCGTAAAGTCCGCAGAGGTCATGGACAGCGAGGTCGTTCGCGCCCAGCGCCTTATTTCCGGCGGAGACCGCGAGATGGCTGGCCGTGTGAAGGTCACGATGGCCGAGCCAGTCGCCGTCCATGCATTTGCGCCAAGGATGCCGGAGTTTTTCGAGCGCTATCCCAAGCTCGAGGTGGAAATCAAGGCGACCACGAGCATGGTTGATCTGTCACGGCGCAAAGCCGATGTGGCCATCAGGATGAACAACAACCCGCCCGAGAACCTATTCGGAAAGCGACTGTTCCCGTATTGCAACGCGATCTACGCCAGCCCGGATTACCTTGCCAGGCATGATCTTTATGGCGCACCGGAAAAGGCCCGCTGGATCGGTTGGGACGGGTCGTTCGAAACATTTCCGTGGTGGACCGCCGAAACCAGGTTCTCGCGCGTCCCGGTTCACGGAAACTTTCCAGCGCTCGACATGCAAGCTGCCATGGTGCGCGCCGGTGCCGGAATTGCGATGCTGCCCTGTTTCATCGGCGACCGCGATCCGGGCCTCGTCAGGGTGACCGACGACCCGCCCGTTCCGTTCAGGGATATCTGGATCCTCACCCATTCCGATCTGCGGCGCACCACGCGCATCCGCGCATTCATGAAGTTTGCCGAAGACGTCATCAACGAGAACAGGGCCCTGCTCACCGGGGATGCCGGCGTTCCAGCTACATCCTAGAAGAGCGGCGCATATTTCCAGTTGTCTGCATCCGGCGTGACTTCATCCAGATCGTAGCCCGCACCCTGCAGACGCTTTGCAATCGCCAGCCCATCCTCGGCGGCCTGATCGATGTAACGGCGGCCAAGCAACTCGTCCTTGGCGACACCGTGACCGCGCATGAGGTCGAGGCCGTAGTTGAACTGTCCGACCGGATCGCCGGCTTCCGCCGCACGGCGGTCCCATTCGGCCGATGCATCGGGATTGTAGTCGCCGCCCGTGCCGTTATTCTCGAGCTGGCTCATCCAGGTCATGGCCTTGGTGTAGCCGGCCTCGGCGCAGCGCCGCGTCAGTTTCCTGGCAAGCTCGTGGTTGTCGTTCTTTGTCGCGTTGATCCCGAGGGAACAGGTGACGGAGTCTATGACGCCCATTTCGATCTTGCGCTTGAGCATTTCGACGCCGGTGTCCTGAGGATTGAGGATACCGAGTTCGTCCTCGACGGTTTCCGGCGACTGCGCGTGCGCAGCACCCGCCAACACTATGACCGAAAGCAACGCCAGTTTCCGCATGGTTTCCTCCCTTGCTTCAGGAAAGTAGCATTGCAACCGGAACGCGTCACCCGTGCTAAGGTCCCATACCAATTCAAGCCATTAGCTGAAGCGCCGGGAAAGCTCCCTTATGTGCTCTGGCCCGACCTCGCAGCACCCCCCGACAATGGTCGCTCCGTGTTTCACCCATCCGCCGACATGATCAGCATAGGCGTCCGGGGTGAGGTCGACGCGCGAGGTCAGTTTCGTTACCGCGCTGCCGGCGGACAGGAATTCCTTGCTGATCCCGGTGAACCCGTTGGCATAGCCACCAGTCGGCAGATCCGTCTCCGGGATGGCGTTCAACCCGGCGGCCACCGCTTCCGGTATGGAGCAGTTCAGGAGGATGGCCTGCGGGGACAGCGCCGCAACTTCGCGCACGGCATCTGAAAGGCTTTCTCCCGAGCGCAGTTTGGTGCCGTCGGCATCGTCGACCGTCAGGCCGATCCAAACCGGTTTTCCGTGACCAAGAGCGCCCTTGACGGCGGCCCTTGCCTGTTCGATCGAAGCGATCGTCTCGATCAGGTAGGAATCCACGAAGTCAGACTGGATACGGCAAATTTCCGCGTAAAGCTCGGTGGATTCATCTTCCGGCGGTGCGCCGTCATGGCTGTAGGACCAACCGAGCGGACCGACGGATCCGACCACCGAACCGGACCCGTGTGCATCGCGCGAGCGGCAGGCGATTTCACAGGCCTGTTGCTGCAGCTTTTCGAACTGGTCTTCAATCCCGTTCGGGCGCAGGCGGTCACGATGGATCGCATAGGTGTTTGCCGTTGCCACATGTGCGCCGGCGGCGAAATAGGAATCGTGGATCTCGCCGACCAGGTCCGGCCGTTCCATCATGATCCGTGTCGACCAGAGCCCTGTGGGTTCCAGCCCGCTCAGGCGCACAAGCTCCTGGCCCATGCCGCCGTCGAGAATTGTTATCTTTTGCGTTTCCACCACTGCACCCGGATATCTGTTTGTTCTGTTTACGATCCCGGCACTGCGAAACGGCAGGTTCGCGCGCCGCATCGCCGGTCTCGTGTCCAAGCGTTCGGGGGTTATATCTCGCTTCCGGAGCCTGACAAGGCCGGGACGCGACGTTTTCAGGTCGCGATGCGTCGATTGTTCACGCGCCCTGGGCTGGTAAAGGATCGAGCATGTCCTCGAAGAACCAGGCGGTCAGTTCGTTCCGGCTGGAAACACCGGCTTTCCGATAGACGGTGGAGGCCTGTTGGCGGACCGTTTTCTCGCGCGTTTCCCTGAGCCCTGCGATTTCCCGGAATGAAAGCCCTTTCAGCATTCCGATCACGACATCCTGCTCACTGGCTGTCAGGTTCCAGGCGTCGAACTGCTTTTGCATGACGGCACGGTATTGTCCGGCAAGCTCAACAGAACGGGAGTCGAGCCGTGCCAGTTGGCCACGCGCCTTCTCAAGCTGTCCACTCAGTTCCCTGAGCGTTTTTTGATGGACGCGGCGATCGTACAGAAAGGCGGCCAGGACCAATGCGCTGATCACAAGTCTGGCAAGATCATCCCCCATGGACGCGAGCGTTTCACCGCCGCGAAATTCGTTGAATACTTCAACGACGCTTGTGGCAAACACAATGAGAACGAACACGGCAAAAAAGGTGCGCCAATTCCACAACGGTCCGTTCGTCTCGAGCATGAAATCGTTCCCTGTCTTGCGTGTCTTTGGCACCCTAGCCCCCGGGTTGAGCCACCTGAATTGACCTTATGTCCCATAGCCGGGACGGTCGATCCGGCATTTGTCCGATGGACGCATAAGCACGCGTTTCCCATTCACTTTTACATCGAGTTTTTGCGCGTTGTCTCGCCGCTACCGGCAGGGAGCGCCCCTTCACTGTATCTGTTGATTTGGAGATCAGAAATGTCGCTCACGTTGTCCCGGCGCCGATTCCTCGCAGGCGGCCTTTCACTCACGGGTGTCTGCCTTGCAGGACCGTCATGGTCGAACACCGCGCGGCCGGCCCTGCCAATACCACCCCTTGCCGACGGCACCAACGGCGAGCCGGTGGATCTGACCATTCGCACCGGCCTGTGGTCTTTCAAACCGGGTGTCATGACACCGACGCTCGGCATCAATCAGGACTATCTGGGTCCGACCATTCGCACACGGCGGAACACGGAGCTCAACCTCAACTACCACAACACATTGACGGAAGGTGTCTCCGTCCACGGCCACGGTCTTCATGTACCGGGCAACGTGGATGGAGGTCCGCAGCTGGAAATGCCTCCAGGCGAGCGCTGGCAGCCAACCCTGTCGATCGTTCAGCCGGCAGCGACGTGCTGGTACCATTCCCATACGCACGGAAAAACCGGAACCCAGACCTATCGGGGCCTCGCCGGCATGATGATCATCGATGATGATGATGACGCTGTCTCGAAAGAACTCCCGAACCGCTACGGTCTCGACGATCTTCCGGTGATCATTCAGGACAGAACCTTCGATGCGGCGGGAAGGCTGGTTTATTCGCTCAAAGATGCCGGCGAAGATGGATGGTTTGGCGACACGGTCGTCATCAACGGCGCCATGTCTCCTGTTGCCGACGTGCCTGCCGGCAAGGTTCGTCTCCGACTCCTCAACGGCGCCAATGCACGCTTCTACATTCTCGCGTTCGCCGACAACCGGACCTTCTACAAGATCGCCAGTGATGGCGGTTTGCTTGAAGCGCCCGTGCCAATGAAGCTCATGGAAATGTCTCCCGGCGAGCGGTGCGAAATCATCGTCGATTTGTCCGAAGACACGTCAGCGGAGTTGTTGACCTTTTTTGAAGACGACATTGACGCTGAAGAAGAAGGCATCCTTTCAGGTTTGACGGGTCTGCTGGATGGGCCAGCTCAACCTGCTGCTCCCGCCTCGCTGCTCCTGAAAGTCGACCGAAGCCTGGTTGCACATACCGCTCCTGTTCCGGAGCAGTTGGCGACGATCATCAGACCGAGTGAAAGCGAGATCAAACAAGTGCGGGAGTTCGTGCTCGAAATGGATCACGGTGAGGGCGACGGCAGCCATACCGGTCACGGAGGAGATCACGCCGCCCACGCAGGTCATGGGAACATGAACATGACGATCAACGGCGCGGTGATGGACATGAGTGTCATCAACGAGCGTGTCGAGCGCGGCGTCTGGGAACGCTGGCGTATTCGTTCAGATCAAGGGGCGCACCCGTTCCATGTCCATGGATGTTCGTTCCTGATTGAACAAATGGAAGGCGCAAACGCGACAGCGGACCAACGGGGCTGGAAAGACACCGTGGTGCTGGATGACGATGACTGGTCTGAAATCGTCGTCCGGTTCGATTATCTCGCCAGCGAAGACTATCCCTACATGTATCACTGCCACATCCTGGAACATGAAGATCAGGGCATGATGGGACAGTTCACGGTGACCGATAAGACCGGATAGCAGATAGGTTGGTGCCGCCTGACTGGCAACAAAAGTCTGTACGAAATCCAGTCACCAGTTGCACAGGCTATGGGACATTGCTGTCGATGGCTGGTACCGCCAACGACAGCAATTGTGCGCTTTCACATCACTTGATTGTCAAATCAGGCGAAAGCGGCGCGGGCCGCAACGGCTTTTCTTGATGCGTCGGACTTGACTTTCCGGGGATGCGCTTTGCCGGTTTCGGCAAAATGCTTCAGCTCTTCCGTCGCCTCACGGAGAACCTTGCCGAACTGCATCTTCATCATCGGCCCCATGAGAAAATTGAAGGGGAATGAGATGTCGGCGCTCAGCTCCATCTCAACCCTGCTTTTGTCCGCCATTGGGTAGACAGTCCAGGAGTTCACCAGGCGCTTCACGAAGCCGGGCATCTTGTCGCCAGTGGCGGAATAGGCAAGGTGCCGACGGTGTTCGTCATAGGATTCGATCGTTTCGGTAAACGGCCCTAACGACGTCTGACAGACACGACCCGCGACAGGTGCACCGTCGATAGCCGGCGTACCGGCGCGCGCGCTCGAAAAATAGACGCTCGATGCCCAGTCTCCTGCCCGAGTGTAGTTTGCGCCCAGTATCTCCCAGACATGCTCGGGTGACGCATTGATAACCAGGGTTCGTTTGATTTTCATGATCTGTCTCCGGATGTGATGAAAACGGGTCGATACGCGGTTAGCGGTCTCCGCTCAGGCAACGACGTTCCCGCCCATCGCGTAGCCGCCTTCCGCTGTCTCTTCGATATGGACGTTGATGAATTGCTTGATGTCCCCCTTACCGCTTTCACCAGCGACAGAGTTCAAACCGTCTGTGAGCTTGGTGACAATTTTGGCTTTTTCGTCCTTCGACCAGGCAGCCTTTGGAACGGTTACACGAATGGTTGGCATGGCTTTCTCCATCTTGTTGAGCGGCACATTGAATTATGCATCGCGTGATGTATATTACATGAGGAAACGTATTTTGCAACAAATGATGTAAAATAGGCTGCGCATGCCCAGACCCCGCAAGTTCGACGAGACAGAAGCGCTCCAAAAAATGGTGATGGTCTTCTGGCGCAACGGCTTCGACGCCACGACAACGCGGATGCTGGAGGAAGCCACAGGCATAGGCGTGCGCGGGATTGCCAACGCTTTCGGAGACAAAGAGGAAATTTTCCTGAAGGTTCTTGCCGTTTACACCGAAATGGCCCGGGGCGTCATCAATCAGGTCTTCGACCCGCCCCGTCTTGAAGCTGCGCAAATGATGTTCCAGGGACTAGCGCAGGCGACGGACGATCCGGAAGATGTGACCAATTGCGGCTGTCTGATGGTCAACACGGTCTTTGAACTTGGCCGCGCGAGCCCCAAAGTCCGGGAAGCGGTGGAGGATTATCGTGCCATGTGGCGCGAAGCCTTCCATGCGGCTTCCGTCGCCGACGGTGTGAGCGATCCGGATTCGCGCGCTGAATTTCTGCTCGGCCTGCTCTGGGGCGCTTTGAGCCAGGTTCGCTTGATGGGATCGACCACGGCTGCAGCCCCCATGGCCAAGGTCGCCGTCGAGACAATTGAGAGCTGGAAAAGCTGAAGAACTTGCGAAAACTTCCATGGCAGCGTTTCTGCCAACTTGTTTCGCCATTTACCCCGCCGCCTTGCGCTGCTCGTCCCTGACCAGTGCTGCAAGGCGGTAGAAGCCGTGGGCCATCTTGGTGTAGGGCGTCAGCAGGAAGAAGCTGAGCACAGAGCCAAGGTGGATCGCCAGAAGGGCCGGCATCGCTGCGGTGCTGCCGAGCGCATAAAGCGCCAAACCGGAAAGTGCCACCAGGAACAGCAGCAGGATGAAGCCCATTTCCCCGCCCCAGGCAGAGGGAGCGCCGAGGCTCCTGTCGGCTTTGAGCTTCAAGCGGGCCAGTTCGACCGTGCCGAGAACCATCAGGATGCCGCCCGGAACGCCGAGCAGTTTTGGCAGCGACCAGAACGAGTAGGGTGCCGGCATGTCGAAGACATAATGCAGGATCGTTCCGGCGGATGTGGACGCAAAGCAGAGCAGGAAGCCGTACATGACCGCCTGGTGCGCAAGGCGCCGGGACTGGCTGAACCGGTCCTCGTCCTCGAAATTGCAGCCGTCGCCATGGCCTCCGGCAAGGTTCTTCATCTTAGCCGCCGACCCGAAAGCGCCGACAATCTGTTCGAGCGTCACGCTGGTGCCGCCGGTCTCCTTCCAATAGCGCCGGAGGCTGACGGCAATGCTGGCCAGCGGGAACAGGAAGGCGGGCAGGAAAATCGCCACCATGGCCGAGTGGGAAAGAACGGCGTAAAACCCTTCGCCGCCGGCAGATCCGAGTGCCCGGAACGCCAGAAACAGAACCGCAAAGCCAAGGATCGTTGCGATCGCAATCATCACGCCGCTCTTTTGAAAACTGCGCGCCAGCGGCGCTGGCCAGGCGAAGCTCTCCCAACTGTCCTGACGAACTTCCGCAAGGGCTTTCGGCAGGTTCAGATCGAACTCATGCGGCGCCGTGTACTGGCAGGCATAGTAGCACCCCCGGCAGTTGTGGCAGAGATTGGCCAGCTGGGTCAGGTTGGCGTCGGAAAAGAAGCGTTCCTGGTGCAGGGCCGGAAAGACTGAGCAATAGCCTTCGCAATAGCGGCAGGCATTGCAGATTTCGGCCTGACGGCGCGCTTCCTGCAGAAGATCAGTTTGCATAATTGGCGGCCTCCCGGCCCGCGATCCGTCCGAAAACGGTTCCGATGGTCATGCCGAAACCAGCGAGATAGCCTTGTCCGAGGATCGATCCGGCCATGGTCTCGCCGGCCGCCCAGAGGTTCCTGATCGGTCCCGTATCCGTGCTGCATTGAGCGTTTTCGTCGACCTTGAAACCGAGATAGGTGAATGTGACACCTGTGCGCAGGCTGTAACCGTAAAACGGCGGTGTATCGATGGGTCGTGCCCAGTTGGTTTTCGGCAGGTTGATGCCGGTCGTCTTGACCCCGTCCAGTTCGGTCGGGTGAAAGTTGGACGTGTCTCCGCAAGCCGCGTTGAAGGTTTCGACTGTTTCCCTTAGCCGATCGGCGGGAAGCTCCATTTTTTCGGCAAGTTCTTCCAGCGTGTCCGCCTTGATCGGCGGAAAAACCGACGGCATGAACAGATCCAGGGACTTGGCATCAATGATGACGTAGCCCACCTGGTCGGGCTGGTTGGCAACAAGACGGCCCCAAATCGCGTAACGCTTCGGCCAGACGTCCTCACCCTCGTCGTAAAAACGTTCCGCATCCTTGTTGACCACGATGGAAAACGGGACGCAATCAAGGCGGGTGACGATACCGCCGTCAAATTTCGGCGCACGGCCGTCAATCGCCACAGCATGGCACTGGGTCGGATCACCAACCGAGTTGACGCCCTGATCAAGCAGGTCTGCCAGCACGACGCCACGGTTATAGGGCGTGCCGCGGATCAGGAAGTTTTTGGCCGGAGGTCCCCAGGCGCGGGTGAGCCAGTCGGTGTCGGCCTGAAAGCCGCCGGATGCAACAATCACTGCCTTGGGAGTCAGCTGCCCGGATTTACCTTCATGCGTATAATCGACCCGCGTGATCCGGTCACCGTCAAGTTCCAGATGGGTGACATTGGCCTCATAAAGAACCTTCACCCCGAGTTTGTCGGCCGTCCGGTAATAGGCGTTGACCAGCGATTTGCCGCCGCCCATGAAAAACGCGTTGGTTCGCGCCAGCGACAAGGTGCCGGACAAAGACGGCTGGAAACGGACGCCGTGCTCTTCCATCCAGGGCAGGCATTCTTCCGAGGTGCGAATGGCGAGGCGCGCGAGCTTCTCGTCGGTCTTGCCACCCGTGACCTTCAGAAGATCCTCGAAATACTCGTCCTCGCTGTAGTCTTCTATGAGTGGGCCCAGCGGACCGGAGTGCATGCACCTGAAATTCCGGGTATGGCGTGAATTGCCACCACGATAGGCTTTCGGCGCGGTCTCCAGAATGATGACCTTCGCGCCCTTTTCCGCTGCGGTCATCGCCGCGCAGAGGGCGGCGTTGCCTCCACCGATAACGGCAATATCGTATTGGCTGGTCATGGTTTGCTTCCTCTCAGGAACGTCATACCAACCGCACTATTATTTTGACTATTGTTGGTTTTTTATCGATTATTGCGTGATGCGCATCAATTTCGATTTCAACGATCTGGACGCCTTTCTTGCAGTCATGGAAACGAGTTCGTTTCATCATGCTGCGGAGCGGCTGAACCTGTCGCAGTCAGCAATCACGCGCAGAATCCAGAAACTGGAGGAGACGCTCGGGTCCGCGCTGTTCGAACGCACGACGCGGGCAGTCAAGCCGACACTGGCGGCGAAGCGGCTTCAGGCACGGGCCGAAGCCATGTTGGAAAGCGCGCGTGAAACAACACTTTCCATGCGGGACGAAAGTGTTGCCTTTGCCCACCAGCGCGGTCTTGTGGTGACCATCGCGACGATCCCGACCGTGATAAGCTCGCTGCTCATCCCGGCAATCAGGAGCCTAAAGGATCAACAGGATGGCATCAGGGTCCGTTTACTGGATCATGCTGCCAACGAAGTCGCCGAAGCGGTTTCCGGCGGCGAAGCGGACTTCGGTATCTGCTCGATCGGTTCCCTGGAACCAAACACGGTTTTTGAACCGCTTTTCGATGATCAGATTGTGCTGGCCCTGCCGAACAAACATGGTCTTGCGCAAAAGCAGCAGGTCTCCTGGTCCGATCTGAGACAGGAGCCGCTCATCCTGCCGGCGCGCGGAACGGGGAACCGGTTGCTGATTGACGATGCCCTGGCCCGGAGCAGGCTGTCGGCACAATGGACCTACGAGGTCGGGCGGTCGACAACGGCAATGGAACTCGTCAATGACGGTCTTGGTGTCGCGCTGTTGCCGCGATCCGCGGTCGGTTCTGTTTCAGGCCGACATCTCAAATTCCAAAACCTCTCCAACCCGGTGGTTGCGCGTCCCGTGGGGCTTCTGACCCGCGTGGGCGTCTCCGACAACTCTGCGACCGGATTGTTGAAGTCGGCGCTCAGACGATGCTCGCAAAGCCTCGGGCACGATTGATCTCCTTTGACCGGTCGGCAGGACGTGACCGAAACGCATGACACCGACGCAAAAAATCACATAAGCTCGAGCCTGCCCTTCGAACGGTTGGGTGGCGAGCTCGATGCGCAATACGGGAGGCAAACTTGGAAATACCCTTCAGAACCAAACGCATGCTGAATTTTGGCGACTGCGACATCTCCGGAACGGCCTATTTCCCGTCCTATCTGAACATCCTGAATGGCGTAAACGAGGAATTCTGGCTGAAACTCGGTTTTCCGTGGCACAAGATCATCTGGGAAGAGCGCTGGGGAACGCCGACCGTTCACATTTCCAGTGACTTCTCCAGCCCGTCCTTCTTCGGCGAGGAACTGGAGTTTGAGGTCACGGTCCAACGGGTTGGCCGCTCCTCCGTAACCGTTCATCACGAGATCAGCTGCAAGGGGCAAAAGCGGTGGTCGAGCACGCAGGTGCTTGCGGCCAGTGACCTGGACAAACATACGTCCATCCCCTGGCCGGACGATGTCAGGAAAGCGCTGGTCGCCTGCCTGACGGAGCCTCAAGCGGACGCCTGAGGCCATAGCGAGTCAAGTGTCGCGACACGGTCTCAGAACTGGTACCTGCTTTCCAGCAGCAAGCCGTAGCGCTGGTAGTTCTGTTCGTACACAAGCTTGTCGCCGCTGGAAATGTACCGTCGATCAAAATTCGATTGCAGCCACCAGTACCGCCCACCAACACCAACTTGCCAGTTTTGTGTCAAATCGACATTTAGCATCGCGTCCGCCTCAAAACCATAAGTCCAGGCACTTCTCCAGCTCTCGTCCCGGGTAGCGCTCCAGGGCGTGTCGACCCTGTTGTAGCTCCATGGAACCGCCGCAGCATCGAACGACACACCAATGCGCTCAGTTATGTCTGCATCGACTGTCATTCCTAAACGAATCGCGTGCCAATGCCTTGTCTGTTCGAGGATTGAGGAACTTTCCTCCGCCTTCACACCGTCATTCAGAAACTGGTAGCCGACGAATCCCTTTAAGCGTACGCGGTCATTTGCAAATTGAGCTAACCGCCAGCCCCCATCAACAACAACGTAGGCAAGTGTGGTTTCCTCAAGCGGGCCACTGGGATAGCTGCGAAAGTTACCTTCTCCATCGACATTCTTGCCCAGACCCAAATAAGCTCGCGCGAAAGCAGTGGACTGTGTGTCCTCCAACTCACCAACCAGCTCCGCGGTGTGCGAGGAAACTCCGTCCACACTGTTCCAGTGGAAGTCACCAGTGTCGAGATCCGAGTGGGACTGGCTGTACCAGTAACGAAGTCCGATGCTGCCCCGCAATGCGGAACTTTGGTACTGCACTGTTTCGGGTGCGCCATAGTCCGCTGCGTGGGTTGGAAGCGAAAAGAACAACACCGAAAAAAAGAGCAAAAAACGACTGGCCATAACCCCTGCACCCGATAGAATTTGCACGCACGATTCGCGCTAAAGATGCATTGATCAATTGCAACTTATGGTTAATGAAGCATGAAGGGTCAGAGCAGAAATACGCGTCCGGAATTCAATTTAGTGTTGCGGCTAAGTTATTTTCACGCAGCTTATTCTTTTGTGTGTCAATGTGTTACCAAGCTTGGTGGGCCTGCGGCGTGTCGACTTTTTGCTCCAAGCGTGCGGTCAATCCATAAAGCTCTCCACAGTCTTCAAGGCCCCGTTAAGGTCAATGCATCTGCGCGGGGAGGCATGGAAAATCGCTCCGTGAAAAGGAAAGCGCCGGCACCCCGTAAGGGGTCGGCGCTTTTTTTGTGATCGGTGTCAGGCGGAAGTAAAACCCGTTCCGGCGTCAGGTACAATATAATGCACAGTTGCACATCTCTCTCGAACCAAAACAACGTTCCTAGACGCCTTCGACAACCACCGTTTCAACTTCACCTGCACCGCTGCGCCGGAACTTTGCCGCCGCATCGTATTCCGGCGACTTGAAGCAGGAAGTTCCAGCTTCCAGAGAAGGGAATTCGATGATTACAAAGCGCTCGAAATAACTCGGGCCTTCCATCAGCTCATAGTTGCCGCCGCGAGCGAGGATCTTGCCCTCGTATTTGGCAATAATGGGGGGAAGAAGATCAGTATACTTCTTGTACTCCACCGGGTCGTTGATCTTTGATCGCGCCATCCAGTATGCAGGCATCAGAACATCTCCATTGTTTATGCAGTCGGTGATCAAGCGGCGGCCGGACGCTGACAAGGTTTGGCCGCCACCCGAAAGGGGTGTTTCGGTTCGCAGATTTGTGGTTCTGGTTGCGCCTAAGACCGCACTTCCGAGATAAATTCAGCAAGCGCCTTGCCAAGCTCGTGGGGGGCGTCCTCTGCCACGTAATGCTTGGAGTGAAGCGTGACCTCGCGCTGGTTCGGCCATTGGCGGCAGAACTCGCGGGCGGCACCGGCGGTCCCGTGCCCCTGATCCGCATTCACGAACAGTTTGGGCATATCGGTGCTGTTCGCCAGCCAATCACTGTATTGCTTGATCGGTGCATGGTTTTCATCGGGGTCACCGTCAAAAACGATCTCGCGCGGCCAAAGGAGAGTCGGCACCCGAGATGTCTCGTTATCGGCATAAGGTGCGCGATAGACGGCCTTTTCTTCTTCGGAAAAGTCCCGGAGCGTACCGAATTCGAACAGCATCTTTTCAACGAAGAAATTGTCTCGAAGAACCATCTGCTCGCCTTCGGGTCCGCGCAGCTTCCGGAACATCGGCTCCCGGCCTTCCGGCAGATCGCTCCAGTAACGCGGCCGCACCATGGCCTCCATGTAGACAATTCCTGCGAACATTTCCGGATAGCGGCAGGCGCGATAAAAGCCGAGAGCAGCGCCCCAATCATGCACGACCAGGATGATGTTCTTCAGCGCGAGCTGCTCGAACCAGGCGTCCATGTATTTCACATGATCCATGAACTTGTAGCCGTAACGCAGAGACTTTCCGGATTGCCCCATGCCGATCAGGTCCGGCGCCAGGCATCGATTGTTTTCTTGTGCGTAGGGAATGACGTTGCGCCACATGTAGGACGATGTCGGGTTGCCGTGCAGAAAAACCACCGGGTCTCCCTCACCGACATCGACATAGGCCATTTCGCTGTCGAGCGTTTTCATTCGCTTCATTTCAAAAGGAAAGTCAGCCGATATCTGGTTCTCGCTCATTCTAGTCTCCAAGATTTTTGGCAGGTAAGGGGGATCTGGCTTCAGGTGTCCACGCGACCGGACATCTGAATTCCAGGCATCTTTGCAGTTGAGATGTTCCGTAAAGGTCGGTCGGGAGAGGATTTCTCCCCCGCGCAAAGGAGGCGGGTCCTGCCTCCTCAGTCTCTCGTGTTTTGTCCGGTTTTTCCCCGACGCTCGGGTATGACCAGGCTGCACCGCATTTCGATTGGCGCAACCTGGCCACTCCAGGTTTATTGAGGCAGCGCGGTTGCGAAGCCGACACCGCCGAACACAAGCAAGTTCGGGATGAAAGCACAGTCGGCGCAGTATTCCGGGTTCTTGAACCGTGTTGACGACAGCCGCACGTTGGTTCCGAGAACAAAATGCGCGTCAGTCGAATCCTGTGCGAACTGAAGAACATTGGAACCCGGCGTCCGGTCAGCATGGGTGAATGTGTCGCCCATCTGCTTCTTGAAGTTCGTCAGGATCGAGTCCTCACCGGTATCCGGCAGGCCCGCCAGCACCAGATTCACGTTGGGATCGGCCATGGCCTCGCGGATCTGGTCTGCGTTTTCCAGCGGTCCGACGCCGTCGGGCAAGGGTACATTGGTGCGCACGACCGACATGTTCAGTGGGAAGTATGCCGGGGTGATGTCCGAGATTCCCTTGCGGCGGGCGTTGATCGCGTAGGCGCCGCCGATGACGTCGTAGCATCCGGCGCTGTTGCGGCCTACCGCCGTACAATCCGGATCGTTTGTCGTCGAGAGCCAGCGGTACATGTTGTTGTTGCCGGTCTCCTCGGTAAACTCCACCCAGTCAAGCGCAATGTCGGTTCCATAGTGATTGCTCAGCTTTTCCTGAACGATCTCCCAGTAGTCGATCGAGAGGCCAACAGGTTGCGTCTTGTCGGGTCCGGGAACAGACCACGGCGCGCCGACAGCGATCCAGCCAAGCCGCAGGGTCTTGTCGTCGATGACCTTGTCGAGGAGGGTTCCCTCACTGACTTCAGGATACGGATAGTCCTTGGAGTTGACTAAGGTCTTATCATTGAGGTCTGGCAGTTCGAGTCCGTATTTCGCCAATACGTCAACGTAACGCGGGTCTTCAATCGCTTCTCCCATGGCAGCAACGATTGCGGCCTTGAGTTCTTGCTGCGCAACAGCGGGTGTTGTTAAAGCAAAAGCGGTAGCAGCAGCAGTCAGAATCTTGCCGAGCATTTGTATCCTCCCAAACTCACGGTGAAATCCCTAGATCTGGACCAGGTGTTTTCTTTCTCGCGCGCTTGAAAATTATGCACTGCATGCGCCAATTCGCCCCATTACAAGACATGTTGGCGTCTATCAACAAACCGTGCCGCCTTTAGCCAATTCAGGAATATCGAGGCCCACGAGAGGACACCCGCGCCGACGTGCGTCGTGAAACGCAGACATATGCCGGGCATCGGCCGAACTTCAAAAGATTGGAGAAGGGGGCCGGACAAACGCGCAGGGCGGGCCCGCCCTTCAAGTGCCTCAGGAGGGAAAAGTCAGGCGGAGAACGTACCTCGTGCCGGATAACTGTTCTCCAGCGCATAGCCGACCTTGGACAGGAGCATTTTCAGGTCCGGGCGCGACCAGGGCATGTTCGAGATGTCGGCGAGGTAGAGCTTGCCATCGGGACGGACCCAGAAGAGGCCCGGTTCGGTAAAGACGTCGGCTTCAACGTCCTTGAACGCTTGGGAAATCCAAAGACCCCATTCCCTGGCCTGCTCCACCGTTAGCGAGTGTGCAACACGCAGCTTGCCTAGGTTCCAGTCCTCTGCCGATTTGGCGGCAACGGCTTCGTCGTTCATCGATACAGCGACAACGCTGAAGCCCGCAGCTTCGTACTCGTCGAGAATTTGGGCAAGGCCGCCCACGTAGCCCTTGCAGATGGGACAATGGTATCCGCGGTAGAAGAGGACCATTGTGAAATTTTCAGGATTTTCTGATGCCAAATCAAACGTGCCGCCACCCAGGAGCGGCACGACCAATTCGGGAACCTGAGTGTCGGGTGTGAGTTTCGAGCTCATACCTAGTCCTTCAAAGCGTTGACCTTGACCAAAGACTAGCGCGGACGGCAGCGCGACCCGTAATCACATTCCTTAATGGTCTATATCAACATTGTTGCCAACCGCACGCGCATAGACATCGGCCGCGACGGCGAAATACATGTCCAGTGCATCGGAGATCACACGGTCCATATCCAACGGGACCGGTAGATTGAGAACGTGCCGGCGCCAGCCGTAATGCAGCAAGCCGCCATGCATCTGCCAGGCCGCTTCCATTTCCTCGGTTGCCACATAGGCGTCATCCGGCAGACCGAGTTCCACCCTGTGCTCGCGGACCAGCTGCTTCAGGATGAGTTCTTCCACCAGATGGTTGTACCATTGGTTGATTTTAGCGTCCCGAAGGCCTGCAAAATAGGCGATGCGCAGCCATTGTGGCGTAAAGTTCGCCTCGGTATAGGCTCGGTAGAACGCAAGAAACCGCTCCCGCACCGACAGTGATCGGTCCTGCAGACCGTTGTCCCATTCCGGGTCCCAGCTCTCCAGGTAAACAGACCGGTAGACCGCCTCGATCAGGCTGTCCTTGTCGGGGAAGTATCGGTAAAGCAGCGGCTGGGTTACGCCGACCCTCTTTGCGATATCCCGCGTTCCGCCGCCAAATCCGACATCGGCGAAATGCTCGACCGCCGCCTCCACAATCTCGCGCATGCGTTCGTCGGAAGACTTGCGCCGACGGGTCTGCGGAGCCTCCAACACAGTGTCAGCGCCCTTTTCCGGCAGGGCTTGATCTAGTGTCTTGGGCACGTCGCATACCTGTCAGGTTCGAATTGCTGGTTGTATATCAAATCACATAACTGAAAACAGCTGCAATTTCATCGGGCAAAAGGTTCAAGGAACCCTGCTGCCCAACAGATTTCCTTACAGTCTACGGCATCAAGATCCATTCGGACCTTCCTCGGCGCCAATCATCTTGGCGCCTTCCTCCCGCGCGGGTCCGCGAAGACAGTTCCTGGCATCTAAACCAGATCGAATTCCCGTCCAGAAGCCGTCACACTTGCCATCAACGGCAAAACTTCCTTCACAAGGCGTTCGCGTTGCCGGCACGCTTCGGCATGGTCCAGACCCAGATCGACGCAGTGCAAGGTGCCGAACGGCCCTACCAGCCTGCGCAATCGGACCAAACGTTCTGCGACCTCCTCACTGGATCCGGCGATCAGAAAGTCTCCTGCGTTTTGTTCCCTCATCGTCCTCGACACCGCCCAGTTCAAGTAGCGAAGCGCGGGACCGTTCAGATAGTCATCCACCAGAGCGCGGTCATCGCTGACAAAGACAAATCGGGCGATATGCCATTGGCACGGACGAACGCGTTTAAGCGCATGCGTGGCGCCTGCAACAATCGCCGGCCAATGCCTGGACACGTCCCGGCGTGATTGCCAGGCGGGCGAATAGACATGGAACCCATGTGCTGCGGCCCTCGCAACATCCGGAACCCGGCCCGGCTTCGGCAACACAAGCACCTCGGGAAGCGACGCCGCCATCTCCCTGCGCCCTGAAGCGCAAGGCTGTGTGGTTTCGGACAAGGCGAATTCCATCGCATTGTCGCCTGTCCCGAACCCTGCCAGCCTGTCCGTATCAAGACCGAGAACCAGACGCCCCTCCAGGCCATCCCGTGCAGATCTCACCGTCCTGCGCAAACTGTGAAGCGACTCAGAACCCGGGGCCGGTAAATCAACTCCAATTCGAAGCCGGTGCATTGGCGGCAAGGCCTCCAGAACGTCAAGGCCTCTTCCGGAAAGGTGATACTGGCGAAGACCCAATTCGTCACTGTGACTGACTTCTCTTCGCAGTTCGCTTGCTGACAAGCGCGGTACCAAAGTGTTCGACGACCGCATCCATGCAAGGCGCATTTTGCTCTCCCACTGTGACACGGAGCCCATCACAACGGCTCCGTATCAATTCGTAGGAGCAATCTGGCCTGCAGGAAAAGCAATATTAGCTAATCGAGTCTATTACATTTCCTGCTAGTGTGATGAATCTGAAGTCCGTTCGAAGTGAGTTGAACAATGAGACGAACTTCAGATTCGGGTGACCAAGCCTGGCGTTATCCCTACTGGAGCTGATATTCCACAGGCCAATCGTGGCCGACTTCCTTGGCCGCTTCGATGTAGGCCTGCATCACGTCCAGCGCCGGCAGTCCGCGGCCCTCGGCTTCCGCCGCCTGCTTTTTCGGGAACTCTGCCAGGCTCTGGGCCCACGCCACGCGTACGTCTTCCGGCAACTCCTTTATGATCGCGCCGTTTTCGGACAGAGCCGCCAGACCGGATGTCTGGACCGCATCCATCGCCGCACCGTTGCGCTCTTCCCATTCTGCGCCGACTTCCAGGATGATTTTCTGAACATCCTCCGGCAGGCTGGCGAACTTCTTCTCGTTCATCGTCATCATGATCACGGGCATCGCCCCGAACCCGATCAACGTGTAGTAGGGTGCCGGTTCGTAGAACTTGAACCCGTTATAGGCCGACGGGACCATTAGCCAGCCGTTATAGACGCCTGTTTTCAGAGCAAGGTACCCCTCCGGCAACGTGGACTGGACCGGGATCGCTTCAATGTAATCGAGCCACGGAAGGTTGGGACCTGCGCCACCGACCTTGACTCCCTTGAGGTCTTCGATCGTTTCCCACTCTTCCTTGGTGCCGAGGTGGTAATTGTCCCACACGCCAAGGCCGAGGAAGCGCTGGCCGTATTCGTCAAGCATCACGTCCTTGAGCCAGGGATTGGACTCATAGACCTTTCGGGCAGCGGCAATCGCATCTGAGGATTTTTCCGGTCCGAACGCCAGGTAGTAAGGGAAATTGTGCAGGAACATCTTGGACGGCTCAAAGCAGATGCAGAATGCGCCAACATCCAGGATACCCTGCTGAACTGATTCCAGTGTCTCGGCGACGCCTGCGATCGCGCCGCCATAAGCTTCGATGAAGGTGACCTCGTGATCGGTTTCTTCCGCAACCCGCCGCGTCACTTCGGCCGCAAAGAACTCCGACATCGTGTTGACGTACGGCGTCGGGCCTTTCGGATGACCGGAGCCAATACGCAATGAAAACGAATCGGCAAGTGCCGGTGTTGCGGCCATTGCCGCGCCGATAACGGCCGAAAATGCCAAGCGACGTAACTGCTTTTTCATGAAGTCCTCCCTGGGGCCAAGCCCCCGTGTCTTTCCAGCTACTTCCGCGTCTCCCAAGCGGAACAACCAGACCAATGCTTCCACTGTTTCACTTTTTTATCAAGTGATAAATAAACAATTGCGTGACGTCGCAAGAACCATTACGACTTAAAAAAAACAGACGAAAAGTGGAGGAGCGCATGAGATTTCAGCATGTTGTGAGAGTTGCCCGCGCAATTCACATCCTGTCGTCGCTCTGGGTTTTCGTCCTGGCGCTCGTGATTTTGACGGACGTTTTCGGGCGCATTCTTTTCCTCTCGCCTTTGCCGGGGACGAAAGAAATTCTCCAGAATTCGGTCATCATGATCACGTTTCTGCAGTTGCCGCTGGCTATTTTTTCCGGGTCGATGCTGCGCACGACACTGGTGATCGATGCCATGCCTCCAGTCGTCAAAAGGTTGCTGCGCAGCCTGTGTTTCATACTCGGCGCAGGCCTCTTTGCGGCCATCAGCTACGCAACCGTTCCGGAGGCGCTCGATGCGCTGCGGCTTGGAGAATACGAGGGTGAAGGCTCCTTGCGGATCTACACCTGGCCGATCCGGTTCCTGATCGTCGTGACCGCTGCGTTTGCGGCATTCGCCTATGTTTCACTGATCATCGCGGACTGGACCGGTGCGCTTGGTCCCTCAGATTCTCTGACCGACCGGTAGGAAGCGCGCCGTCATGACCACCACCATTTTCGTTTTCCTCGGCATCATGATGACCCTGGTCTTCCTGGGTGTGCACGTGGCCGTCGCACTTGGTGTCGCAAGCTTCTTCGGCATCATCTGGATGCTGGGGAGCGTCGACATCGCCTTCTCGCTTTTGTCGGGAACCGCCTATGAGGCGCTTCGCAAGGACATCTTCATTGTCATTCCCCTGTTTGTTCTGATGGGCGAGTTTATTTCCCGCTCCGGGGCGGCGAAGGATATCTTCAACATCTGCAATCGGGTCTTTTTACGTTTGCCGGGATGCCTCGCCGTCGCGACAGTTTCTGGTAACTCCATCTTCGCGGCCATAACCGGTGTCTCGATCGCGTCGGCTGCAACATTTTCGCGCCTTGCCTATCCGGAAATGGTGGCTCTTGGTTACAAGCGCCCCTATGCGCTCGGAGTTGTCGCCGGCAGCGCCTGTCTCGGCATGCTCATCCCGCCCTCGATCCTGATGATCATCTGGGCGCTTCTGACGGAAATCTCTATCGGCGCCCTGTTCATCGCCGGTCTTGTTCCGGGACTTCTTCTCACGGCGTTCTTCTTTGCCTATTGCGTGATTGTTGCGAAGCTCGATCCAGAAACCGCTCCAGCCAGCGCACCAGACGCATTCAACCACGTGCCCGTGGCGCAAAAGCGCTCCGAGCTGATCAGCGCCCTGGCAATCACAGGACTGATCGCTCTTGTGATCGGCGGGATCTGGGGCGGCTTTCTGACACCCACGGAGGCTGCCGGTTTTGGCGCCATCGGAGCGCTTCTCGTCGGGCTGCTCAAGGGAATGAGACGGCAGGAGCTGCTCGATGCCGTTTACCGTGCGGGGCGCACAACGGCACCGTTGCTCATCCTGTTGATCCTGGCGTCCATGTATTCGCGTTTCCTGGCAATGGGAGGCGCGGTCAATGTCATCAACTCCACCATGCTTTCGATCAGCGACAACCCGATCATCATCATGCTGATGATTTTCACGGTTTGGCTGATCCTCGGGATGTTCATCGATTCCACCTCGATCATTCTACTGACGGTGCCGATCTTCGCGCCCATCGCAGCGACCATGCAGATCAACGAACTTGCCTTCGCGATCTTCGGCATCCTGGTGATCGAGGCGGGATTGCTCACACCCCCCTTCGGATTGCTAATCTTTACGGTCAAGGCAGCCGTACCGGATCGAACGGTGTCCCTCGGCATGATCTTCAAAGGGTCCATCCCCTATTGGATCATGATCCTGGCCGTCGCAGTTCTGGTGATTGTTTTCCCCGGCCTTGCCAGCTGGCTGCCGCAGACTGTCTTCTAGGGCGAGGGCCTGTTGAGGGTCAGGTCTCGAATTCCAGGGCCGTATTCAGCTCTTCCTGCAGGACATCGGAAAACGCCTGCGCGGCGCGGCCCATGGGCTGCGCCTTGTTTGAAATCCGCATGTATTCAACGCTCATCGACGGATCGATCAAGGGGATAAAGCGCCGCTTGCAGCCGTCCCGGTCCGGCCGGCTCAGCACGGACGGCAAAATGGACAACCAGTCCGAATTGGCGACCAGGTCGAGCGTCCCCATCATCGCGTCGAGCTCCATGAGCTCGGCGACCTCGATGCCGTTGACCGCGAGATAGTGTTCTATCCTGCCCCTTCTGACGTTGACTGCTGTCGGGACAATCAGTTTCAACGGCGACATATCAGCCAGACGCACTTGCTTGAGGTCCGCGATCTTACTGTTTCCCGCGCACACCAGGCACTCCCGGTCGACCGCCATCAATGTGGATTCAAGACCCAGATCGGAATCCACTGCCGGAACGATCGCGAAATCGAGAGCCCCTTCCGACACGAGATTTGAAAGCGTTGCCGAATAGGCTTCTTCGATCGTGACGCGCACGCTTGGAAACTCGCTGGTAAAGCGCATCATCGTGAAGCTGAGAATTGTCCCGGTGAAGCTGGGCATCAGGCCGATGCGAATATGATCGGAGATCGCGCCGGACAGCTCACGCAGACTTTCCTCAGCCTTCGCCGTCGCGCTCAGAACCTCGACTGCCCGTTTGTAGAAGATGTGACCGGCCTCGGTCGGCTCAACTCCCGCCCAGCTCCGTTCAAACAGACTGACGCCATACCGGCTTTCCAGTTTGCGCACATGCATCGAAAGCCCGGACTGCGTGGCATTCACCCGGTTTGCGGCCGCCGAAAACGATTTTTCCTCATAAACGGCAACGAAATAGCGCAACTGCTGAAACTTCACGGCTTAACCCTTCCGGCCAGGTTCAAGGAGGCAAATTTGCGCAGACTGAATTCTTGCGCAGATTCAAATCCTTCCAGCCACATTGGTCAAGTCTGTTCGCAGTTTTCAACTGCCCGCCCTGTGGGCCTCAAAATCCGGCCGGAGCACGCTTGATAACGGTCAGTTTGCCGCCATCAATCTTCGTGATCTCGTAAAGACGCTCCACCGTCCCGTCCTTGGTGAAACGGAATGCACCTGCTGCGCCTTTGAACCCCTTGCTGTCGCCGAGGCGTTTGCGGGTGATGGCCCTGGAACCGTGCTGGCGCACCAGACCGGCCGCAACAGCCACAATGTCAAAGCCGTAAAGGCTCATTTCCGTCGGATTTTCTCCAAACTTCTTCTGATAGCGCTCCGTGACGAAACCCCAGCTGGAACTGTCCGGCCGGGCTACAATAGCATCGCGCATCTTCGGATTTCCGACCAGGCTTTGTCCCCAGCCCGTATGTCCGATAATCACCGGCTTGGACTTCAGACGTTTGAGTGCCGCGGCAATTTCAACGACCTTGGAATTGCTCTCAACGAAGCCGACAGCAGTTATGTCGCCAACCGACTCAATCGACTTGGCAAGGGCTGTTCCCTTCGCATTCTTCGCGTATTTGATGATTTCAACGGTTCCGCCGACCTTTTTCGCCAAAGCTTCCAGATCTGCGTCCGACTGAGTTTCAGGTGCAAGAACCACGACCGGGGCGCCGGAAGGTGAGGCAAACCGAAGTCCCGCGACAAGACTGTCCATGTCGCTGGCGACCATCGACAATCCGTCCTTTGTCAGCGGCTTGTCTCCCAGAGACACATTGACGGCGCGGCCGGGAGGGGACGAGTGCACCTTGTTGTCCGGCGCATAAAGCGCAACGAGGGACGTGTTTTTGAGGTCGCTGTAGTCGGGGCTGCCGGCATTGACGATCGCCAGCTTCAACTTGTCGGCCGACAGGTGTTCATGAGCCAGAACCGCCCCATTGCGAATCTGCTTTGCCGTCGCGGCGTTCGATCCTTCGAACGGCAACACCAATGCCAGTGTGGCATCGCCGGAGCCGATGACCTCGGCATTCAGCGGCGGCCCGACATCTTCGACCTGATCCAGGGTTGTTTCGCCGGCATATTGACAGGCGCTGAGCGCAATCAACGCCAAAAAGAAACAAGATCTTCTGAGGATTGTGATCATGATTTGCGTGCGTCCGCATGGCTCCCCGGCATGATCCCGCCGAAGTGTTATCAGGGCCGTCTTGCCGTGACGGCGTGTTGTTATTGCCCACACTTTCCGACTGTTATTTCAAATCATCATCCAGGGTACAGATTGCTGAAACCATCCCGTTCAACTGTTGCAATCATCACCAAGATTGGCGACCCTATTTAAGTTTTGCCCACCATAATCTTGCTCAAAAATGGTCTTTTTCCGAACCGACTGCTTCGACTAGCGGATTTGTTTTGCGCAGCTGGTCAATCAAAGTAATCGAGCCGCCTCACGGAGACCCTTCAACGACATGCTACGGTTTAAGAACATCGGACAGAGCTCGCGTCCACCGGAGGAAGCTCCGCCGGTCAATACATGTAGCTGACCATTCTCTGGTGGAAGCACTCGCACTTGTTGATGTTTTCCGCATCGCGGGTGTTGGTGCGCAAATAGCCATAGGCCTTACCGCACGCAACCTTGGCTTCGGAGGCCCAGGTGAAAGCCGGGCTGGTGCTGTCGATCCAGCGATCGTCATCAGCCACGTTTACGGCTTCCGTCATCAGCCGCACAACCTCGTCACTCAACTGGGAATTGCTTTCGATCGTCATGAGCTGTGAAGGCTGAACGAGCTGGCAATATCCCCCGCCAAGATCCGCGGCATGACCGGCCTGAAACGTCAGCGGGACAAGCGCAATGGCGAACAAGAGTTTCTTCATCAGTTTCCCTCACGGATAAGGTATTCAAAGATTTATGCTTAAGTCAGCAAAATGGTCAACTTAACAAAGTGTTCGAAGCACCTGCGGAGTGCAGAAAGTTGGAAAGTGTGACATTGGCACAACCCTTTTGGCGTCTTAAGGGCTGTTTGCGGACACAACCGGCACCGGTGAAAACGCCACCAGCGCCGGCCGAAGTTTAAATGCCCGCTCAGGTTCTAGACATTCGTCCCCTTGTCGCCATCGGCGTCGTTGTAGAGGATGCGAACGGTTTCGTCCGTCACGTTGAAGTTCTGAAGCGTCACGACCGTTTGGTAGCCGTTGCCTCCTCCATCGGTATCCACCTGAACATCGGCGTTGCTGCCATTTTGGACCACCTGGACGTAACCTGCGGCTTCCGGATCTTCGCCGGACGACAGTCCGTTGATCAGTGCGGTCAGGTCGATCTCGTCAACGCCCGCCTCGAAATCGCCGATGATATCGACAGCCGTCGCATCGTCGATCACGAACGTGTCGATATCGCCGTCACCACCACCGTTCAGTGAACCGCCCCAGAGCAGATCCACGCCGAGACCACCGGCAAGAACATCCTCACCGTCGCCGCCGATAAGGGTGTCTGCGCTGTCGCCGCCGACAATATAGTCGTTCCCACCGGCACCATCCAACGTCGACCCATTGTCGTTTCCGATAAGGATTTCGTCCTCGTCGGTGCCGGTCACAGTAGTGCTGTCCACCCCTGTGACGCTGACATTGGCCGTGTCAGTGAAACCGTTGCCGTCAGTAATTTCGTAATCGAAGGAGCCGCTGGAGAAGGCTGCTTCATCTGCAGAGACTTCAACACTTATGTAGTCAACGCCAAATGCATCGTCGTCGTCCCAATTGACAAATGCGACAGTCAACTGGTTTGACGCATTTAGGTAATCGTTGAAATTGCTGGTGATGCTTCCACTCCAAAAGCCGCTATTGGAGAAGCCATCGAGTTGCACCCATTGCGACGTGGTGTAATTCCAGATGCCCAAGTCACTTCTGTTGTCGGTCGAATTCGCGTCAATGGTAACTTCGATTTCAGATATGGAAGCGGCAGCTTCGCCGATTGAGAATTGAGCCCAGAAAACGGCATGATCGTCGTTTCCAGGGTCCGGCACATCCCAGTCACCGTTTCCATCTTCGGCGATATCTTCATAATCGTCATTGGTCGCCTCGCTGGCGGATGGAGCTCCCGGACCACCAATACCGACTGCCTCAGTCAACTCAAACAGGCCATTGTATTGAGAGCCATCAGGATCAAACTCGAACTCATAGGCGAAATGATCGTTTGTGCCGCGCGTAACGCCAGCAAAATCATAGAGCCTTGTGATTTCCTGCGGAGCTGGATCAAACTGAACGCCTGCCGAAACAGTGCCACCGGTCGGGTCGCTCACTGAAGTCACATTAAGCCCATTTCCGCTGCCATCGGTATCGTTGTTCAACAAAGCGTCGTTGGGAATATCGATCGGTGAGAAATCCGTGATGTTTGTGAGAACGAAATCGCCCGCCGCCTTGGGCGCTGGAACGACATCCACAGAAAGCGTTGCTGAACTCGTGTCCCCGTCATTGTCGACAAGGGTATACTCAAACGCTTCGACGCCGGTACTTGTTGAACCGGTAGCGCTATACGTCCAGGCACCTGTTACGAAGTTGAACTCAAGCGTCCCGCTCGCAGGCGTGGTGACGGTCAGTTCCGAACCTTGTTCTGTCGGGTCGCCTCCGTTGTTGGTGATTTCGTCCGCCGTGGCATCATAGGTATAGAGCACGGTTCCGACCTGGATAGACAGGATCCTGCCGCCGTCCTCCCCAAAGGAATCGTCGTCCCCGCCGCCGACAACACCGTCATCGCCGAGGAGCACGTTGCCTGAAACCATTTCGGCACTTACAAGATCGAGCAACGTTTGGATCAATTGGTCAAATGTATTGACCGTTATGACGGTGTTGTCTCCATCAACTTCGTCGACATCCTGAAGATTCGACGGATCCAGGTTGTTACCGATACCGATCGTCTGAACGGTGACATCATTATCCGTGACCAGATTGTTCCAGTTCGTCTGCGTCGACAACTGAAGCGAATGTCCAGGCCGCGTGTTCTGATTTGGATTGCCGTCACTCAGGAAGAAAACCTGGTTGTTGTAGTCGGCATTCGCTGGCGTTTGCGTTGCATTGAAAATGCTGATCGCCTCATTGATAGCGTCTGTATAGTCAGTCGCGAAAGTGTCCACAGGACGATTGCTTTCCCAGGCATCCAACTGGTTTACAAAGCTGGTAAAATCGGTAAACGGTCCTGCCGACGCGGCGTTTGCGCCGAATGCGACCAGCTGGATCTGCACATCGCCTGCCCCATTGAAGAACGCCTGTCCGGCAGCTTCAACGGCGTCCAGCATTGTCGCCAGTTCGTTGCTATCAACACTGCCACTGAAATCAAGCACGAAGAGGACGTTGAAGTCCGTCTGCCCCAGAGCAAGCTGCGCGCTGTCATCAATTGCATCCGGCCCATCATCCTCAAACGAGATACTGAGCGCTTCGTTCGACGTCAGCGCAGCGGTGTCGCCGTCGCCATCCGTTACCGTAACCGTGACATAGACGAAGTCGCCAAGCCCGACCGGTTCGTCATGAGAACCGATATCGCTATGCGAAAGTGCCGCATACTGGGCAATGACCACGTCGGAGCCGTCGATTCCGATCGCAAAGGCCACCGGCCCATTTGCAGCATCGCCGGCATTGTCGCCTGCACGGCCAACAACAATCCCCTGGTCCGTAAACAGGAAGATCGACTGGCCTGTCGAGCTGAGCGACAAGTTGGTTTCCGTTTCGTTGTGGGTATTGCCACCGCTGTCAGTCAGACTGACAAGTTCACTGCTTAGCCCATCGGCACCGGCACTGAATGAATACGTCAACGCCGCCGCCAGCGTGGCATACCCGATTATCTGGCCGTAGTCCCTGCCCAAGAAGAGAGCAGGTGCAAGGCTTTCGTCATTGGGAATCGCGTCTCCATCCTCATCTCTCTGCGATCCGTCGGTGCCAACGGATTCGTCGAGAGTGGCGGTGTCTGAGGTGATTGAGACTTCCGTTACGACAGGACCATCATCCTGGAACTCGATGCTCAGCGCATTGGCGCTCGTCGCACTCGACGTGTCGTTGTCGCCATCCGTCACCGTCTGGACAACAAAGACAAGACCCTCAAGATCGACACTGTCGTCGTGATCAGACCCGGGATGCGTGCCGCCCGCGGCAAGATCACCCCCAACCGGATGCGTCAGGGACACTCCGCTCTCAAGCGTTACCGTGACCTCACCAAACTCAGAACTCGTGTCGTCATTGTTGATCGACACCGTGAATGCCAGCGTACCGCCTGCTCCGCCCTCGCGGCCCTCGAACGTCTGGTCGTCAACCTTCACAAGCTCGATCTCTGTCGTCGAACCCGTCAGGTAAAGACCCGTCGCAACAACAGGAACTGACAGCGCGTAGCTCACAGACCCGGCTCCGTCAGCGCCATAGGCAGG